>CAYPFP010000142.1:0-1439 GCA_964409935.1 uncultured Planctomycetota bacterium
TTCAGTGGCCCAAGAGCCGTCACGCCGTTGGCGTTGACCAACCCTTGCCGTTCGTCATGCACTAAACGGCGTTGGCGCATCTTCGACTCGCCACTTGCCTGCCCTGCGTAGCTGCAGCGAAGCAGGGCCACTCGCCACTTGCCACTCACACGTGAAAGGCCCTTGACAGGTCCATGTCGCGGGGATAGGATGCCGTCGCGTCTGCGAGTAGGTTGTATCCGTGGCAATGGGGCAATTGGGCAATTGAGTGATAATGTGTGGGAAATAGCCCAAAGAGGGGCATTCAGTGAGTGAGCAAGAAGACTTCCCTCTCAGTACGACAGCGGTCGTTGCAACACTTGCCAAAGTGTTTCGATATCAAGGTAATGACGCCCTTGTGGAAGTGCTCGAAAGCGCAAAGGCAAAGATCAGCGAGTCCACCTACGACAACTGGAACGGGGGAACGTATTACTACACGCTCTCTCTAGAGATCCCGGTAAGGCTTTTCGCGCAGATCGAGCCAAAGCTGACACAAACTGAGCAGACCATTAGACTTAAGATAGGCTCGGTTGTGCGAGAGACCGGCAACCAAGTGCTCACGAATGTAGTGATCACCCCCGCGTTGCAGCAGGCCCCGGTGAGTGCCGCGACTCAGGTGCCTGGCGTGGAGGTAGAGCATCTTTGGGAAGCAGGCGTAGTTCGAGTTTTTCTCAGCCACGTCTCCGCGCATAAAGCATCCATATCCCAGCTCAAGCAGGAACTGAGCAAGTTCGGCATCTCCCCTTTCGTAGCTCACGAGGACATTGAGCCAAGCCGTGAGTGGCAATGCGAGATAGAGCTGGCGCTCCGTTCAATGCATGTGCTGGTCGCGCTGCTTACGCCGGAATTTCATCAAAGTAACTGGACGGACCAGGAGGTCGGGTTCGCTCTCTGCAGAGGGGTTCCAATTGTTTCGGTTCGTCTTGGCCTGGATCCGTACGGCTTTATTGGCAAGCAGCAGGCATTGTCAGGGCGGCTTGAGACGCCCGGACTCCTAGCTTCCGCAATAGTAGATGCCCTGCTTTGCCAACCAGCCACTGCGGCCATAATGCGCGATTCCTTGGTGCTGGCCTTAGAGAAATCCGCGTCCTTTGCTGTCTCGAAACTCATTGCGCCCAAACTAGAATCCATTGCCCGATTTACCCCAGAACAACTCACCCGGATGGAGGCGGCTTGCAGAGCAAATGTTGATGTCAGAGACGCATTCGGTGTTCCGGCGAAGATTAGAGGGATCATATCGCGATTGAGGCCCCGGCCTAGGGAAGATGATATTCCTTTTTGATACCCGTGGGCTATTCCCAGGGAGACTGCGACCATATCGCCGATCTCTCCCTCCCGCTCCGCCAGGCACAGCCCCCACGGCCATTCCTGTGAATAGCCCTTTCCTCTATGCCCCTGTGCCGACGGCGGGGCAATGCGGC
>CAYPFP010000142.1:1539-8124 GCA_964409935.1 uncultured Planctomycetota bacterium
ATGCGGCTGCCGAACGGTGAAAACGCGATGGTGGACTTGCGGAAGCTGCGCGATTATTGCCTTAGCGTGGGACATCCCCGAGGCCGCCACAAGGCTCGTGTCTTTGAAAGGGTGATTGGACTCACGGATGAAGATGCCGGGAAGCTGCGGGCCGCTTCGCCGGCCGCCGCCGCTTCGCAGGAGGCCGCTCCGGTAAATGTGGATGACTACGGCGCTCGGTTTGTGGTAGACTTCACGATGACGGGGCGGAGGGGATCGGGGACCGTCCGCAGTATCTGGATCATTCGGCGCGGCGAAGGCTTTCCGCGACTGGCAAGCTGCTATGTGCTCTGAAAGGCGGTGAACCATGCCCAAGGAGATAGGACTTCTTGATGTTGTTGCCCTAACGCAGGACCTCCCGCAGCACGGCTTGGTCCGCGGACAGGTGGGCACTGTGGTCGAACTGCTCTCGCCCGGGGTCTTCGAGGTAGAGTTCGCGGACGACGCGGGGCGGACCTATGCGATGGTCTCGCTGGGCGCGGAGCAACTCATTCTCCTTCACTACCAACCTGCAAAAGTAGCCTGAGCACGATGCCCGTCCCACCGGGTGTCATGTGTGGGCATATCACAGCTTTCCCCTCTCCGCAAACCACAGTGCCCCCGGCCATTCCTGCGGCTGGCCTTTTCCTTCATGCCCCTGTCCCAACGGCGGGCGCGAGGGGCCAGACTGCGGCAGCCGCCTTTGATTGAATGGTTTTGATTGGCCGCAAGAAGGCGCAAGGGGCCGGATGAGTTCGTCGGGAGAAAGGCAAGCACTTATGCCCGTTTACGAGCGGATGCCTTTTTCCCGTTTGTCTTCAGGCTGGTCACGAGCAGGAGGTCAACAACCTCCGATGAGCCATCGGGTTGATAGATGGTGGCCGTGCGCTCCGTGGGGGAGATTGCGACGAATTCCCGATGCAGTACCGAGATCTTGCGGCCGTCGGCAAGAAAGAGGGTAAAGGGCTTGAAGGGCTGAGCGCTGTACTTGTTGCGAAACTCGGTAATGGTCATGGCCGCTGCTCCGCAAATGCAACTTTTCCTTCGTCTTTCAGAGATTATACACCAATCGAATGGCTTGTCAAGGCGTGGCCTCGGTACTTGCCCCCGGCCACTTGCCGCTCTGTCGCAGACCTCCCCGTAATCCGTGAAGTTTCGTCCCGAACTCAAGACTATTGCGACTTCGGACGAAAGCGTGTATCCCCGAAACAAAAACGGTACAATGAGTCATCCTGAACCCTAAACCCTGAACCCTGAACCCTTATCTTCGGAGGAGTCGGACATGCGTCTGAAAGACCAGGTCATCATCGTCACCGGCGCCGGCAGCGCCATCGGACGCTGCATGGGAATCAAGATGGCCGCCGAGGGCGCCAGGGTCGCCCTGGTCTCGCGCACGGAGAAGGACCTGCGCGAAACCGCCTCGATGGCCGCCGGCGAAACGCTCGTCGTGCCCGCCGATGTGACCGACGAATCCGCCGCGAAGGCGATGACGAAAAAGGTGCTCGATACGTGGGGCCGCATTGACGCGCTCGTCAACAACGCCGGTTCCTTCTACGCCCTCGGCCCCGTGGCCGAAGTGGACGCGGCGAAGTGGTGGTGGGACGTCAAGGTCAACCTGCTCGGCACGTTTCTTTGTTCGCAGGCGGTGCTGCCCGCCATGATCGCCCAAAAGAACGGCTGCATCCTCAACCTCACCGGCGGCGGCGCGGGCAATCCGCTTCCCCTCGGCTCCGGATACGCCAGTTCGAAGTGCGCCCTCTTCCGTTTCTCCGAGTGCCTCGCCCACGAGGTCCGCAGCCATAACATCCGCGTCTTCATGGTAAGCCCCGGCTTCGTCCGATCGCGTCTGACCGAGCACCACGTCTACAGCGAGGAAGGCAAAAAGTACCTGCCCTCGATGCAAGGCTCCTTCGAGGCCCATAGAGACTCGCCGCCGGACCAGGCCGCCGAGCGCGCCATTCACCTCATCGCCGATGCCCCGCTCGAACTTACAGGACGCCTGCTCGGCGACGCCGCCTTCACGGAGGAATATGTGGCGAAGTTGGTGAAAGAAGGGCGGGGCCTGATGAGAGTCACTTAGCGGCAAGCCGTGCATGAAAGGAGAACTTGTCAATGGCTGCAAGCGGAATGCATTTTACGATACCCATGTTCACGATCATTATTTTGGCCGCATGCACGGCCCTGGCCGCCGAGCAGGACGCCCCGCTGCCCGACGGCGTCAAGGCGGTGTGGGACCTCGGCAAAGCCGCCCGCGAGAAGACGTCCACGCGCGAGCGCGTCTGCCTGAATGGGCTGTGGCGGTGGCAGCCGGCGCAGGACATTGCGGACGCGCCGCCCGCCGCGCAGTGGGGCTACTTCAAGGTGCCCGGCTCCTGGCCGGGTGTCACCGACTACATGCAGAAGGAATGCCAGACGGTACACGCCCATCCCGCATGGCAGGGCGTGAAAATGCGCGAACTCACGGCCGTGTGGTATCAGCGCGAGTTCTCGGTTCCGGCCGAGTGGACTGGACGCCGCATCGCTTTACACGTGGAATATATCAACTCCTTTGCCGTCGCGTACATTGACGGAAAGAAGGTCGGAGAAATCCGATATCCGCAGGGCGAGGTTGATCTCGCCTCGGTTTGTCGTCCGGGGGAACGGCACACGCTGTCGCTGCTGGTCGTGGCGATGCCGCTCAAGGGCGTGATGCTTTCGTACAACGACACCGCCTCGGCGCGGGAGGTCAAAGGCACTGTGCGGCGGCGCGGCTTGTGCGGCGATGTCTTTCTGGTAGGCGAGCCGGCGGGCGCGCGTCTTGGGGACGTGGCGGTGAACACGTCCACGCGCCGGTGGGAGATCACATTCGACGCCGCCATCAAGGGCCTCGGCCGGGGGCCGCACGCCCTGCGCGCCGAGATTCTCGACGGGCCGACAACCATCAAGACGTTCACGAGCAAGCCGCTCCAAACGGGCGACATCAAGGACGGCCGTTTCGCCTTCACGGAGACCTGGCGGCCTGAAAAACTCTGGGATGTCCACACGCCCCGACACGTTTACACGGCGCAGGTCTCGCTGCTCGACGCCGACGGCCGGGCGCTGGACACCGCGCTTCCCGTGCGTTTCGGATTCCGCGAGTTCTGGATCGAGGGGCGCGATTTCTACCTCAACGGCTCCCGCATCTACCTGTCGTCCGTCCCGCTGGACAACGCCCAGGTCGGGGCCGCGTGGGCGTCCTATGATGCCGCGCGGGAGAGCCTGCAGCGGCTCCAGAGTTTCGGCATCAACTTCGTCTACACGCACAACTACGGCTGCGAGCCGGGGTCGCATCTGAGTTTTGCGGAGATTCTGCGGGCCGCCGACGACGCAGGCATACTCGTGGCGCTCTCGCAACCCCACTTCGGTCATTACGAGTGGGACGCCGCCGATGCCGACCAGACCAACGGTTACGCGAGCCACGCGGAGTTCTACGTTCGCGTGGCGCAGAATCACCCGTCGGTCGTCGCGTACGCCACGAGCCACAACGCGACGGGCTACGCGGAGGACATGAACCCCGACTTGATTGACGGCATCTACGACAAGCGGGATCGCTGGTCGCTCAGGAACGTGGCGAAGGCCCTGCGCGCGGAGGCCATTGTGAAGCGCCTCGACCCCATCCGCGTCGTGTACCACCATTCTTCCGGCAACCTCAGCTCGATGCACACGAGCAACTTTTACCCGAACTTTGTTCCGATGCAGGAGATGTCCGACTGGTTTGAGCATTGGGCGACGAACGGCGTCAAGCCGCTCTTCACGTGCGAATACGCCGCCCCCTGCACGTGGGACTGGGCCATGTACCGTGGATGGTACAAGGGCAAGCGGGAGTTCGGGAGCGCCCGAGTTCCCTGGGAGTTCTGCCTGGCCGAGTGGAACGCGCAGTTCCTGGGAGACACGGCCTTTCAGATCAGCGAGGCGGAGAAGAAAAATCTGCGGTGGGAGGCCAAACTGTTCCAGGCCGGCAGGATATGGCATCGCTGGGATTATCCCCATCAACTCGGGTCGAGGGACTTCGACGAGCGATACCCGGTGTTAGCCATGTACCTGACGGACAACTGGCGCGCCTTCCGCACGTGGGGGATGTCGGCCAACTCGCCGTGGGAACACGGGATATACTGGAAGCAGCGCAACGGGTTGGATCGCAATAGACGCGAGGAATTCAAGACGGATTGGGAGAACCTGCAGCGGCCCGGCTTCAGCGCGGACTATCTACAGGATCGCTACGAACGCATGGACTTAGCCTATCAGCGTTCCGACTGGGTCGCCACGCCGGCCGCAGAAGCCCTTTACCGCAACAATATGCCGCTGTTGGCGTACATCGCCGGCAAACCGGCGCGCTTCACGAGCAAGGATCACAATTTCCTTCCCGGCGAGACGGTCGAGAAACAGATTATCCTCATCAACAACTCCCGCGAGACGGTGGAGTGCGAGTGCGAATGGTCGTTCGGCCTGCCGGAGGCCGTCGCGGGCAGTCGCAAAGTCCGCGTTGCGACGGGCGCACAGGAGCGCATCGCCCTGCGCTTCGACCTGCCGGCCGCGCTGCCGCCGGGCAGATACGAACTCCGGGCGACGGTCAGACTCGCCGCCGGCGATGTCCAGAAGGACTCGTTCGCCATCCACGTCCTGCCGCGTGAGCCGGGCGCGAAGCCAGCCGCACAGATAGCGCTCTTCGACCCGAAGGGCGAGACCGCCAAACTTCTGAGCGGCATGGGCGTCGCCTGCCGGCCCGTTGAGGCCGGCGCGGACTTGTCGCCGTTCAATGTGCTCGTCATCGGCAAGGGGGCGCTTGCCCCCGACGCGGCGGCGCCCGACGTTGCCCGCGTGCGCGAGGGGCTGAAGGTTCTCGTGTTTGAGCAGACATCCGACGCGCTGGAAAAACGGCTCGGTTTCCGAGTCCAGGAATACGGCCTGCGCCAGGTCTTTCCGCGCGTGGCCGGCCATCCGGCGCTGGCGGGGCTGGACGGCGACAATCTTCGCGACTGGCGCGGCGAGGCCACGCTCCTCCCGCCGCGTCTGAAATATGAGCTGAACACTCGTTACAACTACGTCCCCACAGTCAAGTGGTGCGGTCTGGATGTGCCGCGCGTGTGGCGCTGCGGAAACCTCGGCAATGTGGCCTCGGTGCTGATCGAGAAACCCGCGCGCGGCGACTTCATGCCGATCGCCGATGGCGGCTTCAGCCTCCAATACGCCCCTCTTTTGGAATACCGCGAGGGCCGGGGTATGATGCTGTTCTGCCAGATGGACGTCACGGGCCGCACGGAGAACGACCCCGCAGCGGAACGGCTGGCGCGGAACATTCTGCAGTACGTTTCCGCATGGCAGCCGGCGGAGAGCCGCAAGGCCGTCTATGTCGGCGACCCCGCCGGCAGGCGCCACCTCGACGCCGCCGGCTTCTCGCCGGGCGAATTCGACGGCGGCGCGCTGCGGCCCGGGCGCGTGCTTGTCGTCGGCCCGGGCGGAGGCCGCGAACTGGCCCCCCGCGCGGAAGCGCTGGCGGCCTGGCTGAAGGCGCAGGGCCGTCTGCTCGCGATCGGTCTCGACGAGGAGCAAGCAAAGGCGTTTCTCCCCTTTGCGGTTCGCATGGGGAAAGGCGAGCACATTGCATCGTACTTCGAGACCTTCCGCGCCGGTTCGCCGTTGGCGGGGGTCGGGTCGGCGGACGTACACAACCGCGACCCGCGCGAACTGCCGCTCGTGCTGTCCGGAAGGCCGGTCGGCAACGGCGTCCTGGCGCTGGCCGAAGAGGCCCCCGTCGTCTTCTGCCAGATTGCGCCGTGGCAGCTCAATTATGAAAACGAACGCCTCAACGTCAAGCGGACGTATCGGCGCGCGTCCTTCGTCGTGACGCGGCTGCTGGCAAACATGGGCGCGGCGGCTTCGACGCCGCTCCTCGACCGCTTTCGCAATCCGGTGGACGCCGCCGGGCAGGAGAAGCGCTGGCTCGACGGCCTGTACCTCGACCAACCTGAGGAGTGGGATGACCCCTATCGCTTCTTCCGCTGGTGACGGCGCGATGCACAAGAATGGGAGGCCGCAATGAGAGAACTTTTCTGCCTTCTTCTTGGCGTGGCCGCTTTGGCGGCGGGCTGCGCTTCGCGTGAAAAGACGGGCATCGTTCGCGGCATTTACGCCAATCCTGGGCCGGCCGTGGACAACCGTATCTGGGCCGCTTTCGGCAGCGGCTACGAGTTCGACGCCGCCGTCAAACACGGCGGAAAAGTGAGCATACGCTGCGTCAATGAGACGGACAAGGAGGCTCACGGCGCATCGCAGCACATCCGCTTCGACCAGGACAAGCCGCGTCCCATCGTCGTGGCCGGATGGGCGAGACTCGAAGGCGTCTCCGGCCCCGCCGATTATCATTGCTCGGTGTACCTCGACCTCGCGCTCAAGGGCGGAAAAGCGTGGCCCATGAAAATTGCGGCCTTCGACCCGGCGAAGGAAGGCTGGCAGTACGCCGAACAGATTCACACGCCGCCCGCTCCCATCGAGTCCGCGCGCGTGCACGTCTTTCTCCGCGAGCGCAAGGGCACGGCCTGGTTCGACGAC
>CAYPFP010000142.1:8224-12337 GCA_964409935.1 uncultured Planctomycetota bacterium
TGGATTTTGTGCAGGATGCGCACCGTCGAGGCTTCAAGGTATGGCTGACGGCCGGTCTGGGCTTGCCCAGAATCGAGAATGCAAAATCGCCCGAATTCCCCTTCTGGCCGTGCGTGAACAACCGCTGGGGCGAGGCGTACACCCGCGCCCTCGTGTACTTCGCCCGCTACGGCGTGGACGGCATCGGCGTGGTGCCCGACGAATGGAACTACGACAACAGCGCCGTGCACAGGTTTGCCGAACACCCCGACCCCGATGTCGCTGCCTTCTACAAGGGCATCAGGTCTTACTGCGCCTGCGATGTCTGCCGGTCGAGGTTCAAGGAGAGAACGGGACTGGAATATCCCGACACCCGGAACGCCTGGAAGACGCCAGACGCCGTGTGGGCGCAGTTCACGCGTTTCCGGTACGATTCCACCGCCGCCTGGATTCGCCGCTCGATCGAGGCGGTCAAGAAGATCAACCCCAGGATCGTCACCGACACGATGATATGCGTCCTGCCGGTCTGCAGCGACAACCGCCTCCACACCGGCGCGGCGTGGGATCAGATCGGCGTCGAGACCGGCCTGGATTGCCTTCAGACCGACCCGTACATCCAGCTTCATAACTACCTCGGCGATTCGACGCACTACTACACGACCGAAACCGCCCTTCACCTGGCCGCCGCAAACTGGAAGGGCGGGTCCGGCGTGACCCTGGAGTCGTGCAAGCTTCGCGAAGACCAGCGCGAGAAGGAGGCGGCCGAGGTCTACGGTTCTGCGCTCTCGTGTCTTGCGCGCGGCTCGCGCGAATTTTTCTGGTGGCACTTCAACTACGTGTCCGGCAAGGCGAAGTGGCTCGACCCCAAACCCCCCGCCGATCGCGTGGCGGCCGCCTACAAGGTCATGCAGGAAATGGAGCGCGACCTTGCGGGGGCGAACGTGCCGGGCGATCTGCTTGTCTTGTATTCGCGCGCCTCGGAGGACACCTGGGACTGGCTGGCGAACGCTCAGGCCGCGTCCGCCGAGCCGTCCGGCGGACGCGCCGCGTCGGACACGGCCAAGCCCAACCGCAAACGCGGTTTCATCGCGCACCGCAACGTCCTTTACTGGCTCTTGCGCCGCGGGTATTCGTTCCGAATGACGTTCCTCGACAATCCTGATCCGGCGCGCCTCAAGGAGGCGAAGACGGTTATTGTCCCGTTTCCATATTCACTGAAGGAATCGGAAGTTGCGGCGATTCAGCGGCTTGCCGCCGCCGGCAAATCCGTCATCCTCATGTCCGAACTTTCGCCCGTGGACGAGATGGGGCGCTCTCTGCCACAACCCCGCCTCGCCGGTTTGACGGCGCGGAGCAACGTCAGATTCCTCGGCGACGATTTCGCCGTCGGCCTTCTTGAGGAAACGCCCCCCGTGAAAGGCCCGAAGGCCGTCGTGCCTCTGCCGCCTTTCGACAAGGCGCGCGCAGCGGATCTGGAGAAACTCCTCTCTCAGTGCGCCTCAAGGCCCGCGTCCCTGTTCGCCGAGCAGCCCGCGCAGGACGTCGAAGCGGCCTTGCTGCGCGGACCGCGCGGTCCGGTTTTGCTCTTGATCAACTGGGACCTCGCCCAGCCGGCCCGCATCCGGTTGAGGCCGGTCCTGCCGGGGACCTGCAAGGCCGCGGGGTGGGCCATCCTCGGCGATGCTTCCGTCAATAAAGTGGAATTGAACCTCTCCGGCGACCCCTGGCTGTTGGAGCTTGCGCCCCAGGAAGCCCGGCTGCTCAAACTGAATTGATCAAGGACTCGACGATGCGCGGCAGATTGTGCTGCGCTGAAAAGCGTCGCCTGGCGTCTCTGCGCCTGCCCCGTTCCAACCTGGGTCAACGAGCCGCCTTTGTTATCCGGTCCTGTACGGACCCGATTGCATCTGGGTTGGAACGGGGCCTGAGTGATACCGCCATGAATACACGTATTCCGGTCGTGCTGCTTCTCGTCTTGGTTGCTGGAGGGACTGCCTTGGACCTTCCCCGCGCCGGTGCGGATACGCCTGAAAGCTCGTATGGCAGGGAACTGGCCCTCGTCAAGGACATCGGCATCGGCCCCGCGATGGCCGCCGAGGTCGCGGGCGACAAGCTCTACGTCATCGGGCGCGGGAAACTTCATGTCGCCGACATATCGAATCCCGCCGGACCGAAAATCCTCGGAAGCCTCGCGGGTCTCGGAAACACCCGACAGATCAAGGTCGCCAGGAACATCGCCTTCATCACCGCGCGCGAAAATGGGGTCTTTATCGTGGATGTGCGCGACCCCGCCGCGCCCAGACTTCTCTGCCACTATGATTCCATCGAGGTCGCCACGGGCGTGGACGTCTCCGGCGATGTCCTTTTTGTGGCCTGCCGGCTGCACGGCGTGGAGCTGGTGGACGTGTCGAACCCGGAGAAGCCCCGCCACCTGAGCGCCGTTCGAACCGGCGAGGCGCAGTCGGTCGCCGTGCGGAACGGTTACGCCTACACCGGCGTCTGGGGCACTTCGGAACTTGTCGTGGTGGACGTGAAGAACCCGCGCGAGCCGAACATCACGGCCCGCTGTCCGCTGGACGGCTTCGGCGACGGCGTCGCGGTGAGGGGAAACCATGTCTTCGTGGCCACCGGCCACCACTCGCGCGTGCAGCCGCGCGCCAAAGAGGGCGACCCCGGCTTCGGGCGCGGGCACGGCCTCGAAATCTTCGACATCTCCGACCCCGCCAAACCCGTCTTCGTCTCGCGCGTGAAGAACCCCGTCTTCTATCGAATCGGCGAGGACATGTGGGGCGTGAAAGTCGCGGGCGATCACGCCTTCGTCGCCGACACGTACAACGGCATCTTCGTCGTGAACGTGGCGGACCCCGCGAGGCCCTATTTCGTCGCGCACAAGCGGTTGCCCGTCGTGCAGGAAACCGGACTGCCCGGTTACGTCGGCGGCCTTGCGCTTGCCGGAGACGTCATTTACGTGGCCGGCGGGCGCACCGATCTTCACGTGGTCGCCGCGCCGGGTCTGGCGAAGCCGTGTGCGCCCGAACCCGACGCGCCGCCCCTCATCCCGCCCGCCGCGCCAAGACCAAATCCCGATTTTCGCGTGTATCAGACCGACGGGCAGGTGCGCGCCGTGGACTTCGCGGGCGACATCGCTTTCGTGGCCGCCGGAAGCGACGGCCTTCATGTAGTTCAGGTGTGGCCGGACTTCAAACGGCTGAACCGATACGAGACGCAAGGCTTCGCAATGGACGTTCGCGTGAGCGGGGACTTCGTTTACGTGGCTGAAGACAAAGGCGGCCTCTCGATATGGCGCCGCTCGGCGGATGCGAAACTCGTTCCGGCCGGGCGCTATCAGCCGAATGGCCGGAACGTCCGGGAGGTCGCCATCCCTCCGCCGGGAAAGTATGCCCTCCTGCTCGTGCAACTTTCCCGACTGGACATCGTGGACGTGGCGAACCCGGCCGCGCCCAGGAGCGTCTTCCGCGATGAGGGAAAGGGATTTCTGTATCAGCTAGCCGAAGAACTCATTGAGAAACGTTACGTCTGCGCGCTGTGGCAACTCGGCGGACTGGTGTGGTACGACCTCTACGGCGGCCCGACGCCCGCCCCAACCGGCGAGCGTTACGCCTTTCGCCTCGGACACGGCGCGGCGGCAGCGGGCAGGAACATCCTGGCCTCTTTCGAGGACGGCCTCATCTTCCTCGATTCGCCGGAATCGCGCCCGCCCGCCGAATTGAAGGTCTATCGCGGCCAGAAGTACATGGCCGGATGCAACCTCTATCGCCTCGCCGACAGCCTCTATATGGTGAACCGGGCGACGGGCGAGATATACGTCCTCGACATCGCCGCCCCCCGCGCCCCGCGCCTTCTCGAACGCCGGACTCTCCCCGGCAATCCCGGCCGCCTCGTCCTCCACAACCAGACCCTCGTGATCCCCAACGGATACGAAGGGCTTTGGGTGGCGAAGAAGGTCCGACGGTGATAATCCGAGCGGGGCGCGACAACCGCCGGGGCAACGCTCAGGACTTGTTCAGTTTGCTCTCCTCATTTAATGCGCGGCTCCTTATTTTGGTTTTGGCCGCGAGGCGAGTCTATGCTATTCTTAGTTGAAAATTGAAGCGGCTCCTTCCGAGTGGTCTA
>CAYPFP010000143.1:0-12299 GCA_964409935.1 uncultured Planctomycetota bacterium
GCGTGCGCATTAATCGTGTTCCGACAAATAATCTCTATTTGCGGATAAGCTCTAAGCCTGGAATACGAGCAAACCATCGCCCTCCAACTCGGAGCCTTCCGCAAAACGGCCAAACGCCGTAACTGCCTGCGCTACCGCAAGCCGTTCCGCAGCGCAGGCCCGCAAAATCGGCTGTGCCTGCCGTGCAATCAGCACAACGCACGGTTACCCGCCCGGGTTGTGCCCAGGCGCGGCAGGCGCATCATGCCCCCAGACCGCGACGACTAGGCTTACGTATTTTTACGTAGTATCTGCGTTTATCGGTCTTTGTCGGCGGTGCCAACGTAGTGCCAGGCACGCGGCCAACGGCCGCCGCGAGCCAGGCACTAACGGCCCGCCGCGAGCCAGGCACTAACCGCCCTTCATGGGTGTCTCCGTTGGGGAGAGCCTGTCAGTCGGCGATCAACCAATCAAGACCCAATTCGGCGAGTTTGCCCTTCGTGGGATAACCGGTCTGGGGGTTCCATCCCATGGCCTCGTAGTACATCTCCATAAATGCCTGGAATTGGGCCTTGTCAATAGCCACGCCCTTGAGCGGGCCGCCTGCGAGCGGCTCGTGCAGGCGCGATGGCAGGCGGTCGTCGGCCTTGGTGAAGCCTTCGCGGAAGTTGAAGATGCGAGCCATGGCGTTGGCGCGTTCGGCCACCTTGGTCATTTCGAAGAGGGTCATGTTCCAGCCCGTGACGGCGCGCACGCCCCTTACAAGTTGGTCCAGCGGCAGCGGCCCCAGCGGAACGCCGGCGAAGTTGCACATGCCGAGGGAGTTGTAGATGGACCACGTGAGTTGGCCGCAGAAGAAGGCGCGCACCTTCTTGGGCGACATGTCAAGCTGCTTGAGCGGTTCGAGAAGCCCGTACATGGCAAAGGGGTGCTTGCCGCCTGGATCAAGGTTGGTAAACATTACGTCGTGTGGGGACTCCACGTGGTCGGCGCCGGTGGGCGACGTGGCGAAGCTCAGCGCGTTGCCGCGTTTCCCGCGCGGCTCGTGCATGGGCAGTTCCTGCCCCTTGATGTGGAAGGCGAATTTTTCGGCGCCACGCCCGATCTTCTCCGCCGCGCGCTTGACGCCCTCGGCCAGGATGTCGCCAAGCCCTTCCCGTCGCGCGATCATGGCGGTGAGTTGGAGCATGGCGTCGGCGTTGCCGAAACGCAGGTCAAGACCGCCGGTGTCTTCCTTTGTCAGGATTCCGTTCTCGTAACACTCCATTGCAAACGCGATGCAGGCGCCCGTTGAGATGGTGTCAATGCAGTACTGGCCGCATATCTGGTTGCCGAGCGATACGGCTTCCAGGTCGCTCACGCCGCAGCACGAACCGAGCGCCGCGAGGGTTTCGTATTCCGGTCCGCCGTAGCGGCGCAGGACTTTTCCGGGGACCTCCACCTCGCGCTTGCAGGCGACGGGGCAGGCGTAGCAGGTGCCGCGTCCCTTGAGGATGGTTTCCTTCATGCGCTCGCCGCTGATCTCCATCGCCTTGTCGAACTCGCCGGACTTGAAGTTGCGCGTCGGCAGGATGCCGTCGGCGTTCAGGAGGCGCACAAGGCGCGGCGTGCCCAGGTCGTGGAGGTCGCCGGGCTGATGCTTCCAGTTGTCGCGAAGCCACCGGATGACGTTGCGCAGCCCCTCCTCATCGGCCACGGATACCTTGCCCGTGCCGCGCACGGCGATGGCGCGCAGGTTCTTCGAGCCCATGACAGCGCCCATGCCCGTGCGGCCGTTGAAGTGTTTGAGGTCGTTGGTGATGTTGGCGAAGCGGACGAGCTTTTCGCCGCCGGGACCGGTCTGGGCGATGCGGACGCGTCCCGTCGCTGAACGACGCGCCTCGTCGCCAAGCTCGGCGCGGATGAGGTCCTGGGCCTCGCCGCTGTCCTTGCCCCAGACGCGGCCGGCGTCGCGAATCTCGACCTGGCCGTCATGAATCCACAGGTAGACGGGTTTCGGGGACTTGCCCTTCACGATAACGGCGTCGTATCCGGCCTTCTTGAGTTCCGGCCCCCAGTAGCCGCCGGCCTCGGCCTCGCCGAAGGCGCCGGTGAGTGGCGACTTGGCGGCTGTCGTGAATCGCGTGGCGCCGGGAAGCATCGAGCCGGTGATGATACTGCACGCGAAGATGAGGACGTTCTCTGGCCCCAGCGGGTCGGTCCCGCGCGGCAATTCCTTCAAGAGATGA
Source organism: uncultured Planctomycetota bacterium (assembly GCA_964409935.1). GTDB lineage: Bacteria > Planctomycetota > Brocadiia > JAADGH01 > CAYPFP01 > CAYPFP01. The sequence goes on from CAYPFP010000143.1 coordinate 2,208, forward strand.
TAGATCGAGAAGGCGCTGCCGCCGAGATAGGTCCGATAGAAGACCTCCGGCAGTTCCTGTGTCTCGATTTTGCTCTCGGAGAGATTTACTCTGAGAATCTTACCGTTCCAACCGTTACCCATAGTGGACCTCGCGGGGCTTCTGAAATAGTGCCTGGCTCCCGCCCGACGTCCTGGCGGGTGCCTGGCACTCCGTTCGGAAAAGGGGTCAGGCGACTTTACCGGCGTTCCTAATTTACTGGCGGTATGGCCGGTAAAGTGGCCAGACCCCTTTTCGCAACGCTATTTGACCAATTGCTTCCACAAAGCGCGGTAGTAGTTCATGACGCGCAGGGGGTCGGCGCTGCCCTGAATCTCCGCCAGCGTGAAGCGCTGGTAGTTCATCTCCTTGAAGAGGCCGAACAGCTCCGCCCACGGGTACGCCTCGTCGCACAGTTCGGTGATATGCGACGACCGTATCCACGGCTTGAGGAGGTTGAAGTTCTCCTTGACGGAACCGTTGACGCCTGTGATATCACAGGCGATGTCGGTCTTGTTTGAGTTCCAGCAAACGCCGACGCTCGGATGGCCGCAGGCCTGCATGATGGTGCGGATGTTGGGCGGCAGGCAGGTGTCCTTGCCGTGTACCTCCAACCAGATCTCGACCCCCTCGTCGGCCGCAATCTTGCCGCACTCGATGAGGGCCTTGCCGATCTGCTCCAGCGTCTTCTCTTTGGGGATACCCTTGTCCAACTGCAATCCATTCGGCCTCACCTTGACGCCCACCGCGCCCACGTCCCTGGCCAGTTTGGCGAAGTCGCGCGTGATCTCGATGTGTTTGCGGACTTCGGCGGGGTCGGCGGAGTGGTACTCGCAGACGGAGCCGAGGCCCCAGAGCTTGACGGGGGAGTCCTCAAACGCCTTTCTCACCTCGGCGCGTTGGGCGGCCGAAAGCGTAGGCTCGACGCCGTGCGCGTGCGTCGTGCGAAGCTCGACGCCTTGGAAGCCGGCGGCCTTGCAGTTGGCGATAAGGGTTTTGACGTCCCAGTCCTTGGCCATGTTGTACGTGACGAGTCCGAGTTTCATGGTGGTTCTCCGTGCTATGGGTCCTGTGAGGTCTCACGCATACGCCACGAGCGCGCGCATGCCGCCGGCGAACTTCGGGAGGGTAACCTCGGCGGGGCCGAGGCTCTCGAACCATTCGCCGCTGAGGAATCCCTGGTAGTTCTCGGCGCGCAGGAAACGGATTATCTGGGGAAGCGGCAACGTGCCTTCCCCAATATGAACGATGTTGAAACCGTCGGTCTTCTGGTGCGGCGCGCAGGGCGCGACCCCGGGAGGCGCGGCGTCGTGGAAGTGGGTGTGGCGCACCTTGCCGTGAAGGGCGTGGGTCGTGGTCTCCAGGGGTTCGCCGTTACAGTAGGGGTGCATAACGTCGTAGTTGGCGAGGATGAACGGGTGGTTGCACCGGTCAATAATCTGGCCGACGGGCTTGCCGTGGCGGACGGTGTCGTGTGTTTCGATCCAGATCTCGACATTGCGCTGCTTCGCGTAGTCGGCAACCTTCAGCAGGTTGTCGGCTACGCGCGCGACGACGTCGTCGAGGCTCATCTGTTGCCCTTTGGGGATGGGGCCGCAGAAGACGCGAAGGCCCGGCGCGCCGACGTCGGCGGCAAGGTCAATGCGCGCGGGAGCATCCGTCACGGCCTGCTCCCCGATGAACTGGAGCGAGGTGGCCAGACAGCAGCAGGCGATACCGCTGTCGGCGAACGCCTTGCGCGCCTCTGCGCGCTGTGCCGGAGTGGCGGTTGGCTCGATGCCGTGGTTGTGTTTGGCGTCGAAGCGCGGCTCCACGCCGTCGTACCCGTACTTCCTGGCGGCGGCCAGGACCTCGGCGAGGGGCCACGTGGGACAGGCGAACGTCATGAACGATATTCTCATACAGGCCTCCTGATTTTAGATCGTGGGGCATTGCAGCGACCAACATTGTGACGACTTAGCGGGACCATGTCCAGAGGTTTACGGTATCCGCCGAGGTCGCCGATGTGGTAGAGTAGTTTTGGCTCTTTGGGGGCCTGTCGAGGGTAAGGCATGAAACGGATTGAGAGACTGAAGGAAGCCACGTTGCGCCGGACGAAGGACGCGCACTGGGACCGGGCGCGGTTGGTCACCGAAAGCTACAGGAAGACCGAGGGAGAACCAATCATCCTGCGGCGCGCCAAGGCGCTTGCTCATTTCATTGAAAATGCGCCGATCCAGATATTCGAAGAGGAGCTTCTGGTTGGGGATCGGTCGTGGGTGCAGCCGTACGGGCACAACTTTCCCGATCAAGCGCCGCGGAACTGCCCGCAGAACGCGGAGCTGGCGTTGAAGGAGGTCTGGAGCTATTGGCTGGACCCGAAAGTCACGCCGCCGACCTGCACGTGCGTGAAAGGGCACTGCGTGCCCGGGTATGGGAAGTTGCTGGCCGTGGGGTTTGACGGACTGGCGGCGGAGGCGCAGGCATCGCTGGCGGCGCTCAAAGGAGACGATCCGGACTATGCGGCGAAGAAGGATTTCCTGGAGGCGGAGATTCTGCTTGCGCGCAGTTGCGGCGGGATCGGGCGCAGGTTCGCGGGGCTCGCTCGCGAGCTTGCCGAAAAAGCGACGCGGCGCGTCGTTCCAGCGACGCGGCGCGCCCGCCCGACGGCTTGGCGGAAGCGGACTCGGCGGGCCGAACTCCTGAAGATTGCTGAGGTTTGCGACCAAGTCCCCGCAAGACCGGCAAGGACGTTCTGGGAGGCGGTGCAGGCCCTGTGGTTTGGCGAACTTCTGTCCGAGGCCGAGGACCATCCGAACGGGCATAGTCCCGGGCGCATTGACCAGATACTGCTGCCGTATTTTGAGGCGGACCTGAACAGCGGGCGAATCACGAGACGAAAGGCCAGGGAGCTGCTGTGCTGTCTGTGGTTGAAGCTCTGGGCGCCCTACGACGTGCACGACACGGTCATCGCTGGCTTGAAGCCGGATGGTTCGGACGCGACAAACGAACTCTCATACATGCTGCTCGACGTGCAGTCGCAAGTCGGGCTTCATCGCCAACTTTCCGTCAGGTACCACAGCAAACTGCCGCGCAAGTTCGTAAGACGGGTGTGCGACGTGTTGCACGAAGGGCTTGGGGTGCCGCAGATTTTCAACGACGATGTCCTGATCCCGGCGCTGCATGACCTGGGTCTGCCGATCGAGGCGGCCCGGTCGTACTCGATCATCGGGTGCATCGAGATGACGGTGCCGGGCGAGGCCGACATGCGCGCGGTCATGCACTACTCCAACCTGCCCAAGTGCCTGGAGTACGCGCTGACCGACGGCGTGTGCCTCATAACAGGGAAGCCGACGGGACTGCGGACGGGCGATGTTCGGGAGATCGCGTCGTACGAAGACCTGTTCCTGCGGTATCGGCTCCAAGTGGCGGAGGTGTTGCGCAACGCCGTCGCGTCGCAGATTGCGGCGGAGAGGCGGGAGCACGAAACGTTCCCCATGCCCCTGTACTCGATGCTGACCGAGGAATGCCTCAAGCGGGGCAGGGACATTACGGCGGGCGGCGCGCGCTTCAACACCAGCATGTACTGTGCGGTCGGAATCCCGAATGCGGCCGATTCGCTGGCGGCGCTGAAGAAACTGGTCTTCGAGGAGCGAAGGTGCAGCCTGCATGACGTCGTCGAGGCAATGCGGCGAAACTTCGACGGGCAGGAAACGTTGCGTCAGATGCTCCTGCGCGACGCGCCGAAGTACGGCAACGACGATGACTATGTGGACGGGATCGCTTTGGCGGTGGGCACGCAGTATTGCGAGGAATGCAGGAAGTACCGCGACCCGCGCGGCGGGAGGATCGCGCCGAGCTTCTTTTCCTTCACGGCGTGCGTGGGCATGGGAAAGGCGACGGGGGCCTCGCCGGACGGCCGCCTGGCCGGCGCGCCGCTTGCCAACAGCCTCGTTCACGCCGAGGGCCACGGCGCCGAGGGGCCGACGGCCCTGCTCAAGTCGGCGGCAAAGCTGAACCAGCGTCAGGCCACGGGCGGCACCTCGATGCTCCTGGACCTGCACCCCAGCATGGTCAAGAAGGCCAACGGGACGGACCCGATTGAGGCGCTGGTGCGCACGTATATGTCGTTAGGCGGGGCCCATGTGGAGATCACGATTGCCGACGCCAAGCGTCTGCGCGCGGCGCAACAGGAACCGGAAAAGTACCGCCATCTCAGCGTCCGCGTCGCCGGCTACAGCGCGCACTTCACGGCCCTCAGCCGCGAACTGCAAGATCACATCATCGCAAGGACGACGAGGTCAGGTTCTTGAAGACAGCCGCCCAGCGTTCGGGATGGTCGGAGTCGGTCATGACCGGCAGGAATCCGAGGCCCAGATAGGTGCGGATGGCGGGAAGACGGAAGTCGTCGGTGTTCAGCTCCGCCGCCTCGAACCGGCGTTGCCTGAAACTGTGGAGGGTGCGCAAGACCAGGAGGCGGCCGATCCCCTTGGAGCGGTGTTCGGGGACGAGACCGACCATGTGAACGTAGCCTGCGCGGTGTTCCGTGACGGTCCGCCGCCAGGCGCACGCGCTCCCGACGGGGGAGCCGTTGAAGCAGGCGAAAAAAAGGATGTCGGCGGTGAACTGGGGGCAGTTGAGGATTCCGGCGCGGAAGCTCTCCACGGTGTGGCGGTTGCCGAGCGAGTTGTTCATGATGTGAACCCACGCGTCGTCGTCGTCGGGGCCTTCGTAAGTTCTCAGACTGTAACCTTCTGGGACGATGAGGGGAGGAAGTTCGTCGTGGAGGTGGCGAAGCATCTTGAGTTGGGTCTTGGGCATAGGGCTAGCTTAGCCGATGGGCAACTGGTCTACAACGGCAAAAATCACGCGACCTCCGTGCGGCGGCGGTATGGCGGAGGTAGATTCGCCTCGGTCCGTCCGCTGTTTGCGGAGACCTTGGACTTTTGGCTTGACTTGAAAAAAGTCAGTTGATAGAGTCCCAATGTCAAAGTGTGAGCTTGCGAGCGTCGTTCGCCGGTTCTCCAACCATTGAGGAGGGGAGTACGCCCGACCATGACTCAGCGAAGAGCGATTGTTGTGACGCTGGCCGTTGTGGGCTTGATGGCTTTTGGCTGCGCCTCGGCCCCGCCGCAGGCGAAACCCAAACGCAAGACCCCCTACCTTCCCAGTGCGGAGACGCTCGAACGCATCGCCTTCGAGATGCTGTGGCACGCCGAGGTCGAAGATTCCAGCATAGTGAAGGTGTATCTGTTCCGGGACCTGATCTGCCTGGAGTCGGCCTCGCGGCAGTTCTACGCCATTGACACCGCAACCGGCTTGATTCGCTGGCAAATGGAGCTGCCGGTGCCTTTGAGGGTTTCGCCGTGCGAGAATTCGAAATTTGTCTTTGCGGCGTCGTGGCCCTGGCTGCTGGCCATTGAGAAGGCGTCGGGGCAGGTGGCATGGCGGACGCAGATCTTTGAGATGCCGTCGGCGGGCCTGGGCGCGTCCGAAGAGTCCGTGTACGTGCCGCTGGTGGGCCGGAACCTCTACGGCTACGGCGTGTCCGACGGGAAGCGCAAGTTTGAGTTCCACACCCGCGCCAACATCGCGGCCCCGCCCGTGGCGGAGAACGATATTGTTTACTTCACGGACGAGGGCGGCACGGTCTACGCGGTGCTGTTGGAGAGGAAGGAGTCGCCCTACTACAAGAAGCCTCCGGAAAAGGAGATGTTGCTCTGGGAAAAGCAGGCGCGGGGCGGGATTGTAAGCGCCGCGGCTCTGGGCGAGAAGGTCTTGGTCGTCGGCGCGAAGGATTACATGATTTACGCACTCGACAAGCTCACCGGCGCTACGGTCTGGCAGACGTCCACGGGCAGCATGGTCTTGACGTCGCCGGTGTGCGTCGAGGGTATCGTCTATGTCGCGCCCATGCAGGCCGGTATTCAGGCGTATGACATGGCCAAGGGGGCCTTGCTCTGGAAGCATGACGAAGGCGCGGGGTTTGTGGCCGCCGCCGGCAATGCCAACGCCTATCTGCTGAACCTCAAAGACAAGATCGTCGCGCTCGACAAGAAGACGGGTAACCCGCTTTGGACCCTGGCGCATACGCGCTATGACTTCGTACTCGCAAACAGTTGGACCAGTCCCATCATCCTGGCGAGCAAGGATGGCCGGGTGGTAGCCATTGCCGAGCAGGGCGCGAAGCTGCGCAGCTACGTCCCGCCGGCGGCTTCGGGGCCAAAACCGGCGGCCAAGAAGGGAGCTCCGAAGGCCCCCGCCCCGGCGCCGAAAGAGGCCGAATAGCGCCGGTCTGTGCGCGAGCAGGGGGGCTTCTATGAAGCGTTGCGGTCCGGGGCGGCGTCAAGGAGGGCCAATTCGAGAAGCCTTCGGGTCTTGGGCGTCACCTTGACTCGGTCGGCGATGCGCAGTCCCGCCACCCAGATGATCCCCTCACGGTCGCAGACAATCGGGATGCGGGGACGTTCTTGCCTCGGGACCTTCTCGCTGCTCAGGAGGTCGGCGACCTTCTTGCTCCCTGGTGAGCCAAGTGGGCGAAAAGCGTCCCCGGCTCTGAGGCCGCGGGCTGCGATAGGCAGAGAGACCCTGTCGGCGTCGAGCATCTCCGCCGATGCGCTCTTGGTCTTGAGGAAAGAGCGCAGTTCGTTCGTGCCGCCTGGCAGGATTCGTGTGTGAAGCGCTCGGTTTCCCGGCAGGGCCGCCTGTCCTGGAACGGGGATGGGCATGTGGCAAAGAGTGCCAGGCACGCGGCAATGCGTCTGCCGCGAGCCAGGCACTTGTGGTATGAGGACTCGCGAGGGCGTGAGGCGGAGGCAAATGCCGGACGGCAGATGAATCTGGCGGCCGGGCAGTCCGTCCCCGATAAAGCGCGCCGCCCGCTCGTAGGTCTCCAGGGTCATGGCCTTCAGACCGACGCCGGCCTCGGCGAGGAGTTCGCGGACGCAGAGGGGTTGCAGGGCCGGCGGCATCCGGCGGAAGGCGGCGCGGTCGGCCGCGAAGCCGGCGTCTTCCCGCCGCGGGCGCCCCCGACGTCGGGGGCGCGCCCGGCGCAACCAGCGTTTCGCGTGCTCCATGACGAATTCGTGTTCTGCGGCGGCGGCTCGGGACAACCGCAGGATGGCCTGTTGCACCTGCGGGTTATAGCGGGCCTGCAGGAGCGGGAGCAATTCGCCGCGAATGCGGTTGCGGGTGTAATCGAGGCGGCGGTTGGTGGTATCGCGGCGGTAGCCGGTCTTGTGTGTGCGGAGAAAGGCCAGCACCTGCGATCTCGTCGCGGAGAGAAGCGGGCGTACGATCTCGACGGGCGTTCGCGGCACGGCGGGTCGGCGCAGGGGAATTCCGGACAGTCCGGCCGGCCCGGTTCCGCGCAGGATTCGCTGAAGGACTGTTTCGACATTGTCGTCGGCCGTGTGGCCGATGGCGATCCATCGGGCGCCAACCTCGTGCGCCACCCGGCAGAAGAATGCGTAACGCGCCTCGCGCGCCGCCTCCTCGATGCCGATCTTGCGGGCTTTGGCCAGGGCGCGGACATCTTGTTCGCTCAGGTGGTAAGTCGCGCCAAGACGCCTGGCAAGGCGGCGCACGAAGCCGGCGTCCTTATCGGCCTCTTTTCCTCTGAGCCTGTGATTGAGATGGGCGACGTGCATCGTGCCGGAGACGATGCCCTGCTCCTGGCACATCTTTAGAGCGATGGCCAAGGCTACGGAGTCTGGCCCGCCTGAGACCGCAACGACGAAGTCCCCCTTGGCAAGGACGCCGAGCTTGCGGATAATGTCGGCTACAGCGTGGTCAAGCCGTGGCGGTGTCCCGCGAGGCCTGTAAGGGCTTGGGGCCTTACAAGGGCGGTTCGGCCGCCTGAGTTGTTGTCTGGGACGGGCTGAGGGCTTCATTAATATTTTTAATATTTGCTTTGCCTATCTTCTCACGTGTATGGTAGTATAGCTTGGGTTGTATGCCGAGCGCTATGAAAAGAATAGTCGCACGACAAACGGCTGGTTGATCAGGATGGAGCGACGATGAAGCTTATCCGGTGCCCGTATTGCGGAGCGGAGTTCACCAAGAAACACATACAGTATGTCGGGGCCGACCCCCAGTTGCAGGTGATCACGGGTCTGTTCTTCGCGTTTTTTGCCGTGAATGCCTTGCTTATTCATGCCTATTCTGAAGCGGGACTGGTGTGGTTTGCGCTGGCGCAGCTTGGGCTGGGCATTGGCGTCGTGGTTCGGGGGGTCTACAAGTATGTTCGGGCGAGGCGGGATTTCCTCGCAGACATTCGGAGGCACCTGGGCGGGCATCGCCGCTCGCATCGCCATCATTCGCGCCAGTCCGAACAGCAATCCGTCTCTCCCATCGCGACCAAGTCCGGCGTGGGCAGCGAGGGGAAGTGATTGTGCTGCCGGCCTCCGCCGGCCTCATGTCGTGTCGTCCAGCAGGCGTTGGAAGTTCTCTCGGACCTCCTTAAGCCCCTTCACCTCATCCCCCTTGAGCGGCGCCGTCTCATAGACGAAGGCGCCGCCGTATCCATGTTCGCTCAGGACCTGCAGAAACTCCCGCCAGCGGATCACGCCTTTTCCGGGGAGCCAGTGTCGCTCATCCACGCCGTCGTTGTCGGAGATATGCAGGGTGAGCAATCGCCTGCCGAGGGTCTTGACGGTATGCGGCAGTTCTTCCCGCAGGTTGGCGTGATTGGCGTCCAGGCAGGCCCCCACGAGACGTTCGTCGGAATCCCCGATGATGCTCATGAGTTCTTCCGACGTGCGGCCGAGGCAGGTCCGGGGGAGGATCTCGACGGCCAGCCGAAGGCCGAAGGGGGCGGCGGCCGCCGCAAGCTCGCGGAGGCTCCGCCGCGCCTGCTCGATTCGGGCGGCGCGCTCTGCGTCGGGTATGGGTTCCGCGCTGGGATGAATGATGATGAGTCCCGCCGCGATGGCCTGGGTGGCCGGAAAGGTCGCGATCGTCAGTTCGACGGCGCGGCGGCGTCTGGCGTCATCGAGTTGCGAGATGTCCCATTCGCCCCCGAAAGGCGGATGGCAGGACCACACGCGGATGCCGCCACTGTGAAGGCGTCGGGCGGCGTCGGCCACGGCGCCGGGGTCGTCATAGTTGATGTATGTCTTGTTGAGGGGGAACTCCGTGGTGTAAATGCCGGCGGCCTGCATGTTCTCCACAGGGCGGGGCGAGAAGGGGGCGCCGGCAATCGCCAGGTTGACGGCAAGGTTCGTGAGTCCGAATGACATAAGCCTTTCTCCGTTGCAGATATCCGAGGGTTCGGAGACGAAACGGGAACGGGATATCGCGGGCCGGAAATCAGTCCACGAGCTTCGGGCTGAATCGCCCGCGATACTTCTCAACAATGCCGAAGGCGGAAAGGGTGTCGTAGTAGGGGCGAATGGCTTCGTGGGCGGATCGTTCGGCCGTCATCCTGAAGGCTTCCTCCAACTTGTCTTCAGCGGGTTGGCGGCTCAGCCGTGCGCGGGCAATGACGACAACCTTGCTGATATGCGGCTGGGTGTCGAATATCCGCCGGACGATGGCGACGCTGTCGTGCGCTATGGAGGCGCCCAGTTCGTTCTTGTCCCAGAAGACCTCGCGCACGAGAGAGACGGTAGTCTGGCGGATGTCCTTCGCATCAATGACGAGACTCTCGAGGTCGCACCGCAGAGGAAGGTTGGCGATGGCCTGCTCTATGGCGCGCGCGGGAGTGTTGGGCTGGGTCACAAACCTGTGTTCGCGAGGCGGAAGCGCCGTCTTGGCCGGAGCTGCGGGCGGCGGGGCTGGGGCGGGGGAAGACGTCGTTCCAGTGGCCAGCCAGGACAGCAGGCCGGCTATGAGGAGGACGGACGGAACCCCCGCCGCCAAGAGCGCAATGGTCAGGTTGCGGGAGCCCGTCGGCTTCGGGCGGAGGCGGTGGTGCATTGTCCGCGGGGTCGTGGGCATTTCCAGGTCTTGGATGAGCAGTTGAGCCTCGATCCGGCGGACGAACTCATCCTGAGACAGGCTTTGGCGGGCGAAACCCGGCTGAGACGGCGCGTGCCCGGCGGGGAGCGAACCGACGCGTCTGGCCAGAGGGGGCGGCGGGGGGGGGGGGGGGGG
>CAYPFP010000144.1:0-11970 GCA_964409935.1 uncultured Planctomycetota bacterium
AGACCACTCGGAAGGAGCCGCTTCAATTTTCAACTAAGAATAGCATAGACTCCGAAAGGTTTCTTATCGAGCACTTCACACCCATCTGGAATACGGTTGTGGATGGGTTTGGTAATCATGACCCCGGCGCAGGAAGGAGGGACATGCGGCGGCCAAGATGGGACATTGTGCACCCGGGCCGTCCGTGGGCCGAAAAACTCAAGGCCCTGGAAACGCTTCCCGATGTAATCAAACTTATTGAGGTTCCAAGACGGTCTACCTAGGAGCACGCAATTCCACGGCCGTTTCGTAGAGCCGCGTTCGCTGCTTCACTATTCCCACGCGAACCGACGAATTAACAATGCTGTCTCCGGTCCGCTTTTCCCGAACTGTGTGCAAGTCAACCACGTCGAAACCCGCCTGCTTGGCGATCTCTGCGAAAAACCTGTCGGTCGGGAACTCGATCCCCTGAAGTATGTTGTTCCCAATAACGACCAACGCTGTTCCCCCCGGCCTCATCAGCCCGATGGCCAACCGGCAAAATCTGGCGCAATCGTTGAAATAGGAGGCGGCATAATTGGCCCAGCCCGGGCCGCCATAAGGCCCTTTCTCGTAATTTCTCATGCGCAACGTTCGGATAAGGTCCGACAGCTCTGAGATATCAGGCTCCAACTTTATCTCCGGTCCTGTCCGGACAGTCTGCCAGAAATTTCCGAAACTTTTCAACTCCATTTCCTTGAGGTCCTGAGACCTCTTGACCATGCCAAGCCAAAACATGTGTGGGCGCGTGTTTCTGATGTAGTGGTAATTGTTGAGATAGGGAGGAGAAGTAATCAGCGCGTCAATGCTATCCGCCGGAACGTGTCTTGATAGGTCGAAGAACGATCCTGCCCGCACTTTGGCTCTCGGTGGAGGATCGAACTCGCTTGTTACACGTTGGAAGTACCTGATATCCTCAATCATGATCCGCAACTTGGAGCTAATAGCGTCGGCCACGTCTGCGTCCTCGATGTCTGGCTTTCCAGCCGCTGATCGTGTGCCTAAACTCGGCTCATAGGAATAGTTTGAAAAGCTCACCATGACTGAGCCCAGGGCCACTCGGAACAGATCGCGAATCCACCCGACTTTTTCCTTCTCCATGAAGTCTAGAGAACAGAGGACCTGATGTTCGACGCGAGCGCTGAAAAAAGATGTTCGGCTTTTAAATCCTTCAGGGGCGCGATACTTTGGAGAAACCCCATTGCTCATATGTCGCTCGAATGCCGCAAGGCGTTTAGTCAGCATCGCGACATCATAGAAAACGGCCCTTACCTTGCATTGGCACGCGAGGGCGGCATACGGATTTATCTCAAAACCATAACCATTGTGACCCGTTTTCATGGCCTCGATCAGTGTTGTGCCCACACCCGCGAAGGGGTCCAGAACGCGAAGGCGCCCCCCGGACCGCGCGGCCACTTTCCCCAAAACGTCTTGCACAAAGGATGCCGAGAACCCCGCGATCCAGGGCACCCATCTATGAAGGGCGCGGTTGTGATTCTCGCTGAAGGCCGTATCGCGGAATCCGGCGAAATTGAGCTCGTACTGGACTTGCGGCTCGTGCACACGCAGTAGTTCGGAGGTCTTGTTCCCCCCTGAATCTGATGCTTGAGCCGGAGTCGCTCTTTCACATGAAAGCCATCTTTCCAGTGCCGCCCTCAGAAATCGCCATTCTCGGCCCACTTTCTGGCTTGGTATACGCTTCTCCCGCGCCATTTCACCCAATGTCTTATCACTTACACGGATGAATCTGGCCGCCTCACGGAGCGTCAGAATGTCCAGGTGTTTATCTTCCGCCATCTTCCTTTAGACTCCTTTATCTAAGCTTATGCGGGGAAGTGTAGCAGCATTTCCCGCTTTGTCAACAGCAAAATGGAGCGCCGCAAAATGCGTAGACCAATCCGCGCCCATTCCCTCGGAACGCGAGAGACTTGAAAGTTCCATCGCTGTCTTGTACAAACAAGGCGAGTCTGCGTTCGGGTCATGTGTATCCCAAAGGCTATGTGAAGGTCATATGGTCACCTTCGTTTACTCTCCGGCGTATTACTGCGACATCGGTCGTCATGTCTTTCCGACCGTCAAGTTCCAGTTGTTGTACGACCGCATACGCCGCGATCCTCTTTTCGCGCAGGCGAGGTTCCTCACGCCCGGTCCTGTCTCTGTCGAGGATTTGTGTCTCGTTCACACCAGAGACTACGTCCGCGATATTCTTTCGCACCGTCACACGGAGCTGACGCGCAACTCGGAATTGCCGATCTCCGACCAGATCATCAACTCCTACCTCGTCGGTACGGGCGGCACGATCCTGGCGGCGGAACAGGCGATTGCTTTTTCGCAGACGGCGCGCGTCGGCGCCGGCATGAATCTGACCGGCGGTTTTCACCACGCCTTCCCGGACCGCGCCGAGGGTTTCTGCTACATCAACGACGTCGCGGTGGCTGTTCGCAAACTGCAGTTTGAAAAGAAGATCGCGCGCGCCTTCATCGTGGACTGCGACCTGCACCAGGGCAACGGCACGGCCTACATCTTCCGCAACGACCCCGGCGTCTTCACCTTCAGCATCCACCAGGAGAATATCTATCCCTTCAAGCAGAAGAGCGGCCTGGACGTCGGTCTGGCCGAGGGTGCGGAGGATGCCGAGTACCTTGCCCACCTGGAAGAGCATGTGCCGCGGATCATGCAGGATTTCCGTCCGGATATCGTCTTCTATCTCGCCGGCGCCGACCCCTACGAGGGCGATCAGCTCGGCAGCCTTCGGCTCACGATGCGCGGGCTTCGCCGCCGCGACGACGTCGTCTTGCGCGAGTGCGCTGCCCGCCGCGTTCCTGTCTGCGTGGTCGTGGCCGGCGGTTACGCTTTTCACACCGAGGACACCATCCAGATTCATTACAATACGTGCAGGGCGTTGTTGGATGCCTTTGGACTCTGAGGCGCGCACGGACATGGCATCGGCAGGCAGCCTGATCATTCCCGCCGACTGGGAGCGGCTTGCGGAAGCCCTGGAAAAGGGCAGGGGACCTCTTTTTTCCGTCCTGGTCGTCGGCGGCGTGGACTCCGGCAAGACGACGTTCTGCAAGTTTCTGGTGGCTCGCGCCTGCCGGACGGGGCGGCCGGTCGGTTTTGTGGATGCCGACATGGGGCAGCCCACCCTCGGTCCGCCGGGCGTTGTCGGGGCGAAGATCTGCCGCGACCTGCGCGACGCCTCTGACGATGATGTTCGCCCGCCCTGCCTGCGTTTTGTCGGCGGCGCTTCTCCCGCCGGGCGCATCTTCTCTTGCGTGGTTGCCGCGCGCCGCGCGGTGGACTGGGCCGTCGCCAACGGCGCCGCGACCGTCATCGTGGACACCACGGGTCTTGTCGCCGGCGAGATCGGCCGGGAGTTGAAGATGCGCAAGGTGGAACTGCTCGCCCCGGATCTGGTGGTGGGGATCGCGCGCGGCGATGAGTTGGAGCACATCTTGCGCCCGCTGGAGAGCCTCGGCCAGCCGGTCGCTCGGCTGTCGAGGTGCGAGGCCGCCGTGGTCCGCTCCCCTGCCGCGCGCCGCCGGTTCCGCCTGGATAAATTCCATGAATATTTCCGGGATGCCCGTCCCCTCGATCTGCCCCTCGACCGGTTTGTCGTCGCCGACTGCCCCGCGAATCTCGCCCCCTGCTTCGCCCCCGACCGGATTGTGTCTCTTCAGCCCGCGCTCGACCGCACGGCAATGACGGACCTTCTCGTGGGGTTGGAGGACCGGCATGGCCGGTGCCTTGCGTTGGGGATTGTGCAGGAGATGAACGCGGAAGACCGGCGTCTCCGCGTGCTGGCTCCGCCCGCCGACCTTAGTCTCTTCAGATGCCTGCGCATCGGTCGTTCGGGCATCGAGTGAGGATGCTACGCCTTGGCTGCCGCGATCTGCTTCAGCGCCGAGATGGTCTGCTCGATTTGCTCGGGTGTGTTGAAGTAGCCCGGGCTTAACCTCACGGTCCCCGCCGGATACGCTCCCAGAACCTGGTGCGTGGTGGGCGCGCAGTGCAGGCCCGTCCGCACGGCGATCCCGAACTGTTGGTCCAGTATGGCGCCGACCTCCGTCGGCTCCCACCCCTTGATGTTCAGCGCCAGCGTCGGCATGCGCCGGTTTACGTCGGGCGAGCCGTACAGCGTGAACCGTTCGTCTCCCTGAAGCCCTTCGATCAGCGCCGCGAGCAGGCGCCGTTCGTGGGCGAGAATCGCGTCCATGCCCTTTTCTGTAATGAACTTCAGCCCTTCGCAGAGTCCCGCGATCCCCGCGACGTTCGGTGTGCCGGCCTCCAGCCGATGCGGAAGCTCCGCCGGTTGCTCGGCCGAGGCCGATTCCGCCCCTGTCCCGCCCTCGCGCCAAACACCGACATCGGCCCTTTCGCCCACGTACAGCCCCCCCGTTCCCGTCGGCCCGAGGAGCGACTTGTGTCCCGGAAACGCCAGCAAATCCACGCAGTCCGCGACGGCGTCTACCGGCAGCGCTCCTGCTGTTTGCGCCGCGTCGAGCAGGAACAGTATCCCTCGTTCCCGCGCGAGCCGCCCGACCTGGCGCGCCGGCTGTATCGTGCCCAAGACGTTCGAGGCGTGCGTGAGGGCGATGAGGCGCGTCTCCGGGCGCAGGGCTTTCTCGATTTCCTCGACCTGCACGAACCCGTTCTGGTCGGGCCGCACTCGTGTTACCGCCGCCTTCCGCCGCTCAAGCCCCAGCAGCGGCCGCGAGACGGAGTTGTGCTCGATCATGCTCGTCACTACGTGGTCGCCGGGCCGCACCGTGCCCTTGATGGCCATGTTGAGGGCGTCGGTGGCGTTGAGGGTGAAGATGATGCGGTTCGGGCGGGATGCGTTGAAGAGCTGGGCGAGAAGGTGGCGCGTTTCCTCGATCTTTCGTTCCGCCGTTAACGCCATTCGGTGTCCGGACCGCCCGGGATTCGCCCCGAACTCCCGGTAGAAGCGGTCCATCTCGCGATAGACCGTCTCCGGTTTGGGCCACGAAGTGGCGGCGTTGTCGAGGTATATCATGGTCATTCAGCGCGTTAGTGGCCGACGTACTTGGCGTACAGGGTGCGGGCCGCGGCCGTGTCCTTTGTTCCCTGCACGATGGCTCGCCCGTCGGGAAAAACCGTCAACTCGAATTCGTTCGTGGAAAACTTCAGCATGAAGGCGTTGCTCATGACGCGCCCTGATTTTTTCAGCGTCTGGGCCAACGCCGCCAGGTCCACTTTTTCCGGCGCGCGCGGCGTGATCTGCACCGCCTCCCGCCCGCACAGGGTCGTGATGTGCGCGGCCTCCGTTGGGTCCAGCGCGGGGAATCGTCCGCGCCGGCACGCCGGACAGTCGGCGGCCTCGCGCACTCGTGTCAGGGGATGCCGCGTTACCGAGATCGGCCACACGTCTATGGTCACCAGGTCCCGCGAAATGTCCTGCCGGTTTCCGGTCAAGATCTTCAGCGCCTCCGCGCATTCGAAGGCGGCCACCACGGTCGCGACCGGCCCGACGATGCCGGCCGTGTCGCACGTGGGCGCGAATCCCGGCGGCGGCGCATCCTCCCATACGCACCGCAGGCACGGCGTTTCGCCGGGCAGGATGTTCATCGTCATGCCCGTGCTTCCCACGCACCCTCCGTAAATCCAAGACACGCGGTGTTTTACGCACGCGTCGTTGACCAGAAACCGCGTCTCGAAGTTGTCGGTTCCGTCGAGTACAAGGTCGGCCTCGCGCACGAACCTCTCGACGTTGGTGTAATTCACGTCTGCCACGACGCCTTCGATCTGAATCTTGGAGTTGACGCGTTGGAGCTTGCGTTCGGCCGCCACCGCCTTGGGTAGTCCGGCGGCGATGTCTTGTTCGTCGAAGAGACATTGTCGCTGGAGGTTGTTCTCTTCGATGAAATCCCGGTCCACGATCCGGAGCTTCCCGACACCGGCGCGTGCCATGTGGTCGGCCAGCGACGTGCCGAGCGCGCCGCAGCCCATCACGAGCACGCGCGCCGACCCGAGTTTTTTCTGCCCTTCGACGCCCATGGGCGCAAAGAGCATCTGGCGGGAATATCTCTCAAGGGCGCGATCCACAAGTCACCTCTCCAACCGCGTTGGCGTGCGCGGAACGCGACGGGCGAACATACGACCCGGATGATGGGGCGCGGCGTGATGGTTCGGCAAGAGGGGGGCGACCGCCGAGGCGGTCGTCCGGCGATGCCCTTCGCCGGGCGCGCAACCGTCCGTGGCCCGGTTTGCCGGGCCACGGCCGGCGGTCCTTCCGTCACTCTAGAGTGATGGCTTCGGTCGGGCACTCCTCAACACACGCGCCGCATTCCGTGCAGTCGTCTTCGTTCACGACCGCCACGTCGTCAACCGTAATCGCCTCGACGGGGCACACTTCCGCGCATGCGCCGCACGCGGTGCATTCTTCTGCATTAATCTTGATTGGCATCCTTTCTCCTCTGCTAATGGTTGCCCGGCGCGCACCGGCCCGCTTGTCGCACTCCTCGAAGCGCGCTCAGGCCCGCCGTCCGCAACGACCTGCTTTTCAAAACGCGGCAATATCGTGAATTTTCGCCCGTTTGTCAACAGTTTTTTCTGCGGTTTTTTTCGGGACCCGCTTCCGCGCCCAGCCGTTCACAATAAACGCCGAATTCCGAATCCGGATCATTGAACCTCGCCTGCCGAAGCGCCGCCGCCTCGTCATCCGACATTCGCTGCCCGGTATTCGAAATTCGGCGTTTTGTGCATTTCCGCTAGCTTTCCGGCGCCCCTATACGGAGACGACCTCCTTTACCGAGGGAATCTTTTCTTTCAGCCGGCGCTCGATGCCGGCCTTTAACGTCATGCGGGACATCGGGCAACTGCCGCACGCCCCCCGCAGCTTCACCTTCACCGTGCCGTCCTCGATGCCCACCAGCTCCACGTCTCCGCCGTCGGCCTGCAGCATGGGCCGAATCTCGCCCAACGCCTTTTCCACCTCGGCCTTGATCCCGCCCTTTTCGGTCTCCTGCGGCATTCGGTTCTCCTTCATCTGTGCTTCTACTCCTCGTCGTCCCGGCAGCCGCCCTTTGGCCGTTCGACGGGCCTGGCGGCTGGCCACGACGCCCTTGAGCCGCTATAATAGCTCTACTTTTCTTATAACATTGAGCGCGGCGGCGGTCAACAGAAAAAACATGGAGTATAATGGCCCAGAATCCGTCGCTGGCCCGGCTCTTCGAGTTCCCGGCCTTTCCGAAAAATCTAGTTGAAGAATCCGACAACACCCGTTTATAATGACTTTTTCGGTAGGGGCCCGTCCGTTATCGTAGGCCGATACGGAAGGGCTTCTTGCGTTTTCGGCAGTGGTGGCCATGCGCCATACACTTGCGCTTGAGAGTGGCGTTGCTTTGAGGCCTTGTGCGTCCATGGCTGGTGCGATGGGGCAGTCGGCGGAGATCATTGACGTCCGCGAGCATCCGGACACGGCGGCCGTTGTCGGGCTTGCGGGCACGCTGCTCCGCGAAGGTGAACTGGTCGCCGTCCCCACCGAGACCGTTTACGGCCTGCTCGCCAACGCCGACTTGCCCCAGGCGGTCGAACGCCTCAACCGCGCCAAGGGCCGTCCCGCCGACCGCCCCTATACCTATTTAATACCCGATGTCTCCGCCGTCGAGGCCGACCGCGCCGACGTCACTCTCTTTGCCCGGAAGCTCATCGCTAGATACTGGCCCGGCCCCCTCACGCTCGTCCTGCGGGTGAACGACCTGTGGCGCGGCTACCGCCTTCCCGATCACGACCTCGTCCGCCGCATCCTGCGCGCCGCCGGTTGCCGTGTCTTCGCTCCCAGCGCCAATCTATCGGGTTCTCCCGAACCTCTCACCGCCCAGGACGTCCAGCGCCAGCTCGGCGACCGTATACGCCTCATCCTCGATGCCGGCCCCGTCCCCATCGGCCGGCCCTCGACCGTCGTCAAAGTCCATCCGGACCGCTGCGAGATCCTCCGCGAAGGCGCGGTCTCGCGCACTGAGATTGACAAGACGTGTGCTGACCCCTTGCAGGGGGACCGCACATGAGAGGTGCGAGATGAAAATCGCCGTCGCTTGCGACCACCGTGGCGTCAAGACCAAGCAGAAAATCATCTCCCTTCTTGGCAAGAGGGGTCACGAAGTTGTAGACTATGGAACCCATGGCGACCAGAGCGTGGACTACCCGGACTTCTCGGCGCCGGCGGCCCAGGCCGTCGGCCGGGGCCAATGCCAGCGCGGCATCCTCGTCTGCGCCAGCGGCGTCGGCATGTCCATCAGCGCCAACAAGGTCAAAGGCGTCCGCGCCGCCCTGTGCCACAACAAGTGGGGCGCCGAAATGAGCCGCCGCCACAACGACGCCAACGTCCTGTGCCTCGGCGGCGACGTCGTGCCCGAAAACGAAGTGGACGACATCGTCATCACCTGGCTTGCCACCGAGTTCGAAGGCGGCCGTCACCAGCGCCGCGTGGACAAAATGATGAAGATCGAAGGCGACTGATCCGCGTCCCAGCCTCTCTCGGCTGCGCCGCCGTGCCGTGTTCTCTTTGGAGCTGTTCAAAAAATGGTCTGGAAAAAAAGGAGCGTCAACGACGACGAGCCGCTCCCTGAAATAAACAAGCGGCAGAACATACGCCGCGTCAAGGACATTGCGCGCCCCTATTACGGCCTGCTGTCCAACTGCTTTCTCATCATGGTGATCACCCGCGCCGTCAGCCTCGTCGCCCCCTTCATTACCAGCAAGCTCCTCTTCGACAAGGTCTTCCCCCAGAAGGATGTCAGCCTCCTCTTCGTCGCCATGGGCGCCTCCTTCCTCATCGCCGAATTCAACCAGATCCTCGGCTACGTCCAGAGCTACATCCTTCGCTTCGTCTCCGGCCGCGTCATCATGGACATGCGCCGCAAGGTCTTCCGCCACCTCCAGCACCTGTCCATGAGCTACTACGACGAACGCCGCACCGGCAAAATCCTCGCCCGCCTCATGTCCGACGTCGGCGCCGTCCAGCAGCTTATCACCGGCAGCGCCATCCAACTGTTCTCCGACATCCTCGGCTTCTTCGCCACGGCCATCGTTATCATCTGCTACTTCCCCTGGTACCTCACCGCCCTGGCCTTCATCATGCTCCCCTTCCACTCCCTCACCTACATCATCTTCAGCGGCAAGGTGCAGGAGGCCAGCAAGAAACTCCGCGACAAGTCCGCCACCATCTTCGGCTCCGCCAGCGAGGTCCTCAGCGGCACCAAGATCGTCAAGTCCTTCACCGCCGAGATGCGCGAACACCAGGCCTTTGTCAGCGAACTGCGCGACCTCTTCCAACTGAGCTTCTGGCAGTCCAGCCTCTCCAACTGGTGGAGCATCACCGCCACCCTCTTCCACAACATCGGCCGCATCCTCATCTTCATCATCGCCGGCCTCGCCGTCATCAAGTGGAACGCCATGACCATGGGCGACTTCATCGTCTACACCACCCTGGCCGGCGGTCTCTTCCAGCCGGTTCTCGACTTTATCGGTCTTACCAACCAGTTCATCCCCGCCATGGTCGGCGTCTCCCGCGTCTACGAAGTCCTCGAAACCAAGCCCGAAATCCAGGACGACCCCAACGCCGTCGCCCTCGACGACATCCGCGGCGACGTCGAGTTCAAGGACGTCTGCTTCAGCTACAAGACCGGCGACGAAGTCCTCCACGGCCTCAACTTCAAGGTCAACTCTGGCGAGGTCGTCGCCATTGTCGGCCCCAGCGGCTCCGGTAAGTCTACCATGGCCAACCTCCTCGCCCGTTTCTACGACGTTCAGAAGGGCCAGATCCTCATTGACGGCGTGGACGTCAAGAAGATCAAGCTCCGCTCCCTGCGCGAACAGATGGGCGCCGTCCTCCAGGAAACCTTCCTCTTCAGCGGCACCATTGACGAAAATATCCGCTACGGCAAGCCCGACGCCACCGACGACCAGGTCGTTGACGCCGCCAAGCAGGCCAACTGCTACGACTTCGTCATGCTCTTGCCCAAAGGCTTCCAGAGCGAGATCGGCGAGAAAGGCACCAAGCTCTCCGGCGGCCAGCGCCAGCGCATCGCCATCGCCCGCGCCATCCTGCGCAATCCCAGAATCCTCGTCCTCGACGAAGCGACCTCCTCCCTCGACACCGCCTCCGAGCTTCTCATCCAGGAGGCCCTTGACCGCCTCATGGTCAACCGCACCACCTTCGTCATCGCCCACCGCCTCACGACCATACGCAACGCCAGCAGAATCATCGTGATGAACAAGGGCAACATCGAGCAGATCGGCAACCACGAGGAACTCATGGCCGTGGACGGCCTCTACCGCACCCTTTACGAGCCTCAGCTTATCCACGTCGAAGAGGTCGCCCTCCTCGAACCCGCCGAACAGGTGGCCTAGACCTCGGCCTCACGCCGCCCCTACCGCCACCTCACCCCCGGCCGGATCGCGTCGGCCCGAATCCTCTCCCGCCACCGCGCCGCCGTCCCGATCAGCCCCCCCACGGCCTCCGCCAGCCGCCGCCCCTCCAGCCCCATCATCCGAAACTTCTCATGCCTCACGTTATAGTAGTGTCGCTCCGCCTCGACCCTCGGATTCTCCAGGTGCTCGATCTCCGCCTCTATCCCGAACTCCTTCTTGGCCGCTCGCCGCACCATCTCCGCCAGCTCGTTCACGCTGAACTGCTCCGTGATCTGGTTCATCACCTCCAGCCGTCCCGCCTTGGGGGGGTTCAGGGCCGCCAGCTCGATGCACCGCATCGTGTCGCGTATGTCAATGTACCCCCGCGTCTGCCCGCCTTCCCCGTACACCGTCAACGGATGTCCTGCCGCCGCCTCCACGCAGAACCGATTCAATACCGTCCCGAACACATGGTCATAGTCGAACCGCGTCGCGAGCAGATTTCGGGTCTCTCTCCCGAACTCCGAACTCGTCTCCTCCGTCTCCACCCCGTACACCACCCCCTGATGCAGGTCCGTCGCCCTTAGCCCCCAGATGCGGCACGCCAGGTCAATGTTCACCGAATCGTGCACCTTCGACGCGTGATACCACGACCCCGGCCGCCGCGGATACGGCAGCGTGTCGCTCCGCCCGTTGTGCCGGATCTCGATGTACCCCTCCTCGATGTCTATGTTCGGCGTCCCGTACTCGCCCATCGTCCCCAGCTTGATCAGGTGCGCCTTCGGACAGACCTCCCGCATGGCGTAAAGCACGTTCAGCGTCCCGATCACGTTGTTCCGCTGCGTGTACGCCGCATGCGCCGCGTCTATGTGCGAATACGGCGCCGACCGCTGCTCCGCGAAGTGCACGATCGCGTCCGGCCCGAACCCCTGCAGCGCGTTTGCCGTGAACTCGTAATCGCACAGGTCCCCGATGAACGGAACCAATGAACCGCCGACAAGCGCCGATGAGGGCCGACTTCCCGGAAAAGCATCTGCCTGATTCGTCTCATCGGCGTGTATCGGCGCGCATCGGCGGTTCCGTGTGCGCTCTATGTCTCTGTGGCTATTCGCAGCCCGCCATGCTCGAATGCGTTCATACAAGGTGGAGATCGGCGCGAGCGACTCCGTCCCCAACTCCAGGTCGTACATGCGCCGCGCGAAGTTGTCTACGATTCCCACCTCGTGTCCCCGCGCGCTGAAGTACAGCGCCTGCGGCCAGCCCAGATACCCGTCCCCGCCCAGAATCAACACGCGCATCTCTCCGTCCCCCAACCCGAAACCAGAAACCCGAAACCAGAAACCCGAAACCCGAAACCAGCCCCCTCACCTCTCCCTTCCATCTCCCCCATACCTCACATCCACCTCCACCTCCGGCCGTTCGTTGGCGTCGTACCGCACCCTCGCCTTGATGCTTGCCGGGGTGTGCTTGTCGTCGGTGAACGTCCACTCCACCGACTCGCAGTCGCGCGCCGTCTCCACCACGCGCGCCCAGTGTCCGCTGATCGCCGACAGCATCGCGAACGGCGAGATCGCCGAC
>CAYPFP010000145.1:0-11880 GCA_964409935.1 uncultured Planctomycetota bacterium
GGTTGCGCCCTTTCTCTTGCTGGCCTTTCGCACATTGTACAACACTCTCGCTCCGCGAACAACCTTGCCGCCGGCCGCGCTTCCTGATATCCTAAACTGAGACCGCGCACGACCGATATCCGCTTTCCATGTTGGCGTTTGAGGGCGCCTATCCATGATCCTCTGCGTCACGCTCAACCCCTGTGTTGATCGAACGCTTTTTGTCAGGAAACTGGAATTCGACAAGATTATCAGCGCCGAGCGGTCAAAGTGCATTCCGGGGGGCAAGGGCAACAACGTCGCGCGCGTCCTGACGACCTTCGGCCTCGCCGCCGATCCCTTCATTCTGGCAGGCGGGCACAGCGGCCGGATGGTAGAGGACATGGTCCGCGAACAAGACCGTCTCACGCCCATCGTCTTCTGGACTCAGGCCCCCACCCGTGAGGTCGTCACCGTCGTCGAGGTCGGTTCTCACCGCCAGGTAGCCTTCAAGGAACCCGGCGGCGCCCTGACTCCCCCGGAACAGCGCGGACTTCAGACCATGCTTCGCATGCTCATGGCCCAATACGAATGGGTCATCTTCAGCGGCTCTGTGCCTTGCGCCCCCCTGGACGGCATCTATTTTGACCTCACGTGCGCCCTGCGCCAGTACCAAGGCCGCGCCGTGCTCGACTCGAGCGGCGAGGCCTTGCGCCGGGGGCTGCAGGCCGCCCCGTACCTGGTAAAGGCCAACATCGAGGAAGCCGCAGCCGCCTTGGGGGAACCGCCGGCCACGGAATCGGACATCTGGCGCGCGGCTCAGCGTCTCCTCGAATCCTCGCCGTCGGACCCGTCGCCCACCGACCGTATCGTTGCACTCACCGCGGGCCGTAATGGCGCTTACGTCATCTGCGGGCGAGAACGCTGGAGGGCCTTTCCACCCCAGATTCAGACCGTGAATGCCGTGGGGTCTGGAGACTCGTTCCTCGCGGGCTTGGTTGCCGGCCTCGTCCAGAAAGAACCGTTGGAGACGGCGTTGCGCATGGCCGTTGCCGCCGGAGCCGCCAATGCCGCCGTATGGGATGCCGCAACCTTCGCCATCGAAGATGTTGAGAGACTCCTACCGCTGGTCAGGATCGTGAAGTGCCCCTGACGCAGGTCCGGCGCCGACCTGCATCGTGACACCGGCCGCGTCTTCATCGTTCGGCCTAACCTCGGTCAGGCCTGACCTGCGGTCAGGGGTAGATTCCCCTTGTCACGGTCGCCTCGGCCACTCGCGAGACCGCCAGCATGTATGCGGCTGTTCGCAGCGTTTCCTTCTTCTGGGCCGCCAACGCGCTCACGGACTCATACGTCCGAGTCATGATCTTGTCCAGCCTGGCGTTGACCTCTTTCTCGGTCCAGAAGTATGACTGGATATCCTGCACCCACTCGAAGTACGAGACCGTGACCCCGCCTGCATTGGCTACGACGTCCGGCACGACGATTACGCCCTTGTCGCACAGGATGTCGTCGGCCTCGGGCGTTGTCGGCCCGTTCGCCAGTTCCAGGAGCATCTTGGCGCGAACGGTGTCTGCATTCTTCTCGGTGATCTGGTTCTCTGTGGCAGCGGGGACCAGTATGTCGCAGGAGCAGCCGATCAGTTCGGCGTTCGTCATTCTCTCGCCGCCGGGGAAGTCCGTCACCGTGTTGTCGTACTGCTTGTGCGCCCACAGCCGGCCGATATCCAATCCCTTCCCGTTGTAAACAGCGCCGCTGAGGTCGCTTACGGCCACAACCTTGCCGCCGGCCTCATCCACAAGCTTGACGAAGGCACCCCCCGCGCTCCCGAACCCCTGCACCGCGATCCGGACATCCCGCAAGCGCTTCCTCAGCAGCTTCAGGGCTTTCAACAGCACATACAGCCCCCCTTGTCCCGTGGCCATGACGCGGCCGACCGTTCCTCCAATGCTGACCGGCTTGCCCGTAACGACCTCCGGCACGGAGTAGCCGTGATTCATGCTGTAAGTATCCATGATCCACGCCATGATCTGCGCGTTGGTGTTCATGTCCGGCGCGGGGATGTCCCGCTCGGGCCCGATGATGGGGATCAGTTCCGACGCGTACCGGCGCGTCATCCTCTCCAGTTCCCCCGCAGAAAGCTTTCTTGGGTTGCACACCACCCCGCCCTTTGCGCCGCCATACGGAATCCCCACCACGGCGCACTTCCACGTCATCCACATCGCCAACGCCTTCACCTCATCCGCCGTCACATCCGGGTGGTAACGGATTCCGCCCTTGGCGGGCCCGCGGCTGGTGTTGTGCTGCGCCCGATAACCCGTGAACATGCGGATGCGGCCGTCGTCCATCTTGACCGGAAAGGACAATTCCACGCATCGCCGCACGTTGCGAAGGACCTCGTGGATGTTGGGGTCCAGGTTGAGTTTCGCCGCAACGGCATCCAACTGTTGCCGCGCCATATGATACGCGCTGAATTGTTCCTCGGCCATGTCCCCTCCTATCTCCTCAGGTCAATGGCGATAACTTCGTATATCGAGAGCCGCGCAAGGCGCACGGCCAGATACGACCGGTCGCCTGCCGTCTCGATGTCGGCCTTGGGCGCGTCGGGCTGGGACAACAAGCGCACCCCGGTGACGCGGTATCCCTTCGGGACCAGCACCTTGATGTCAAGGTCCTTGATCACGGTCACCTTGCCCTCGCTATCCACCTGGTAGTTCACGACATGGGCGAGCAGCATTCGCCCCGTCTTCGCCTTCCTTTCGGCCAGATGCACTTCAACGTGGCGTGGGAAAGGGTGCCTTGTAGGCAGCAGGTCGTGCGCGGCCCAGCGAATGGCCTTCTCAATCTCGTCCACATCGCCGGGCACCGCCTCGCGCCCGTGCGGCGGCAGCTTGGGGAGCCTGGCTTCGGGAATATACGCCATCCTGCAGCCCCCAGACTCGCCCCGAAAGACTTCGGTGGACGTGACCGCTGTGCCGACCAGTCGCATAAGGCCGTCCGGACGCGGGCGGCCGCACTCATCCAACATGCCGCAGTTGCCCATGACCACCAGACTCCCGCCGCCCGCAAAATATGATCTCAGCGCTCCTATCTGGGCGTCGCCCAATGCCGGCGTGGGCGGCACAATGACAAGACGGTATTTCCTAAGGCCCCCTGCGGCCTCGTCCTTGTCACACTCTCGGACAAGATCATCGTCGAGAATCACGTCATGGGTCGCGCCCATGTCCATCAGCATGCGCGACACCGGCATCGCGCCTGACCGCAGGCCAGCGTATGCCGGCTGTAGCAGGCAAAGCAGACCAACGTCGGAGGCCGGGCCTGACCCCACAAGCACCTCGCGATTTTCCACCATGAACCGGCTATACGCCTCAACAACCGCCGGATCCGGATGGTGCGGGAACCACGGCGCCGCATAGACGCCGTTTGCAAGCCCCTCGGCCATCGCAAGGCGCGTGAGGTTCGTGTAGGCCTCGGGCTTTGCTGCCTCGACAAGGTAGTTCGTCAATACCACCGGCTGCCTCTTCGCCGCCGCCCTCAGGAACTGAAGGGCCGGCGTATTGCTCACCCGCTGTCCCTCCCGCCAGTGGGGACTCGACTTCGGCGCCGTCTCGTTGAACAGAATGTCCTGAGCCTCGCGATAGGCCACCGGGTCCTCGCCGCAAGCCGACAACACCCGATAGGGGTCGCCTCCCATATTGTAGTTGACCGTAAGCACGAAGTTCGGATTCAGGTTGCGCGCGAAAGCCCGCGTCTCGCACATGAAGCGCGTCAGAGAGGCGGTTCGGAACTTGTTCCATTCCACAAGAACCGGGCCGTCTCCAGGAACGGCATGACCTTGCTTCAACTCGAAATCCACGCCGGCTTTCCGGCACTGTTCCTGGAATAGCTTTCTGCACCACTGGCAATAACACGTCGGCGGATAGAAGGCCGGGCCGTCATAGAAGACACCGTCCGCGCCGTTGGCGACGTCCATCTTGACTGCGCCCTGAACATACTGCCGGACCGCCGGATGGTTCGGGCACCAGTAAAACCCCCGTTGCCCCTTGTACTCGTAAGGCTGCGGAGCGCCGTCAGCGCGCACCTGAACCCAGGTCATGGGGTCGTCCGGGCGAGGCCCCAGGAAATCCGCGTAGTCCTTCCAACGCTTGTCGTAGAAGTCGAGAACGCCGGAACGGGTCTGCGGGTCGCCGTACCACAGGATCGGGCTGATGTACGTGATGACCAGAATGCCCTTGGCGTGCAGGCGCGCGATCTCTTTGCGCACCTCCGCGCATTCTCTGTCGAATGTAGCTCGGTCGGGAAACCCCCATGAAACCGCGCCTCCGACGCCGCCATAACCGTGGGAAACGTTCGCTCCGATTTGCTCAAGGTACTCCACGTAGTCCATCCCCTTCGGACAGCCGTACGAGTACCGCATCTCCCCAAACGCCAGGATTTCCCGAACGCGCTCCGCCGGGAGAAAATCCCCGCCCCAGGCACACCATCCCACCGCCGACGACAGAAAGGCGGGGATCAGGCAGAGGGCAACCTGGCCCACGTTATCCCCTTTCGCCCGCGGCCGCTCTCACAAGAGCTTCCACAAGACCCGAAATCGTGCTCTCCTTCGCCTCAACGGCAATCCCGACGCCAAGCGCCTTCGCTGTCTGCGTCGTAATAGGCCCGATGCTCGCGCCCCGCGCATGCCCCATGATCTGCCGCACACGCTCTTTGCCAAGGCACGCCACGAAGTTCCTCACTGTCGAGGAACTCGTGAACGTCACGAAATCAACCGGCTTCTCGCTCAGTTCCGTAAGCAATTCGGCATTCGGCGGGTCTTCAACCCGCGTCACATAGGCGCATGCCTCCGTCACTTCCGCCCCCATGGCGCGGAGTTCATCCGGCAAGACCTCTCGCGCGATGTCCGTGCGGGGCAGCAGAATCTTCTTCCCTCCAAGCGATCCAAGCTTCCTGAACTCCTGCACAACCGCCTCCGCGACGACCCGCGCGGGCCGCATCTCCACCCGCAAGAGCAATGCCTCCAGCGCCGCCGCCGTGCCGGGGCCAATCGCGCACAAACGCGGCCCCTTCAGTTCCCGCACATCCACCCCCAGTGCGCGCCACCGTTCGAAAAAGTGCTGGACGCCGTTCGGACTCGTGAAAACAATCCAGTCAAATGACGAAGCACTGCGCATCGCGTTGTCCAGAGGCCCGTAGTCGTCCGGCGGCCCGATCCGAATGGTGGGGAATTCGATCGCCTCCGCGCCCAAATCTTCAAGCTCCAGGCTGAGTTCGCTGGCTTGTTCGCGCGACCTTGTCACGACAATCCGGCGGCCGAAGAGCGGCCTCTTCTCGAACCAGTTCAGGGCCTCTCGCAGCCTGACGACGTCGCCAACCAGCGTGATGGCCGGCGGACGGATTCCTTTAGCTTTCTCAACAATGTTGCCGAGCGTCCCCGCAACGGTGTGTTGCTCCGGTAGCGTCCCGCAGCGTATCACGGCCACGGGCGTCTCCGCTGGCCGCCCGTGTTTGACCAGTTCCTCAACGATCCTCGGGAGGTTTTTCACGCCCATGTAGAACACGATGGTGCCGACACCCGTCGCGAGTCTTGCCCAGTCAATGGCGCTATCCGGCTTGGTCGGGTCTTCGTGGCCGGTCACAAACGCAAGACTGGACGTCAGTTCGCGATGGGTCACCGGAATCCCCGCGTACGCAGGCGCCGCAACCCCCGCCGTTACCCCCGGCACCACCTCGAACGCAATCCCTTGCTCATGCAGATACAACGTCTCCTCGCCCCCCCGGCCGAACACGAAAGGATCTCCTCCTTTCAACCGGACAACGATCCTGTCTCCTCTCTCACGCGCCTTCTGCGCCAGCACACGGTTGATTTCGCACTGTTCCATCGCATGGCGCGCCCCCTGTTTGCCGACGTACATCTTCTCGCAACCCGCCGGCGCTTCCCTCACAAGGCGCTCTCCCACCAGGTGGTCATACACCAGCACGTCCGCCGCGCGCACCAGTCGCAGCCCTCTAACGGTGATCAGGCCCGGGTCACCCGGCCCCGCCCCTACGAGGTACACGACCCCTTTCCTCATCCCTGTTTCCTCATCTGCCGGCCATCCTCAACACGCCTTCGCGACACGCCCCGTCAGACGGGGCACGCACGCACCTACTATAGAACACCCCTCCGGGGCAATCAAGCAAATTTGAAACTTGAGATGCAGGCGTTTATGAATTAAACTATTGAGTAACTCAGTCTTGGGACAAGGGCGCCGTTGACGTTTCCTTCATCTCCACCACGGTTTCGGGATGTCTGCAAGGGTCATCAAGTTCTCTCTCTCGCTCGCCCTGCTTGCAGGACTCGTTTTCGCTGCCCAGCACTTCCGGCTGTACCGCTGGTTCGGCCCACGCCTCTGGCCGTATTCACGACAGGTGCCCCTTAACCTGCTTGAAGCCATGAACAACGATGGCTTTGCATGGGAGGCCAACGCGGCCGACGGTTTCTTCCACTCACCTGCCGATAACCTCGGATATTCCTTTCCTGCCGAACCATTGCCGGAAAGCGGTGCGGTGTTTACCTGCAAGTCGCTCCCCTCCGTTCGCTTCCTCTTCCCCAACAAGATGGATGGCGCCTTCAACAACATCTCCTGCTCCGGCCAGAAGCTCGACGTCCCCCCGGCTTCTTACGACAAACTCTATGTCCTCGGCGCGGCCGAGAACGGCCGCCGCGAAGAATCGCTCCTTCTTTCCTACGAAGACAAGACGGAAGTCTCTGCCCCGCTCAAGTTCTCGGACTGGTGCGAACCCCCCGGCTTCGGCGAGCTCACGGCCTTCTCGCTTGCCTTCCGGGTCGCATGGGACGCTCGAACCAAGAAGTCTGTACGCGAGAACACGAGAACCCACCTCTGGATACAGGAGGTCTCGGTTGACCCGGCGCGCTGCCTCAAACGGATCACTCTGCCCTCCAGTCCGAACCTTCACATCTTCTCCATGACGCTTCTAACGCATCATTTCCAGTACCACTGCGCCCTCTATGCCGAGGAAACCGCTCGCGCCTATGCCTCCATCCTCACGGAGGAACAAGCCTTGTTCCTCGCCCTTCAGGCCCAGGCGGCCTCGATCCGGGCCGCTCTACACTCTCTGGGCACAGGGGAGGATGCCCGGTTCCTTCGCGAGTCTCGCTGGGTCGAGCTTCAGCTTCAACACATCCAACGCCGACTGCCCACGCCGCCCCTTCGCGCCGTACGCACGCGGTTGCGCGGCATCCAGGTCGAGTTTGACGAACTCCGCAAGCTTCTCGATCCCCTCCTGGAAGGTCGCAACCCCTTTACGGCCAGGCGAGGCGTCGTTCTCAAGGGCTTTCTGTCCGAAACGGACGGCACGCTCCAGCCCTATTCGCTCAACGTCCCCTCAGACTACGACGGCTCGAAGGCCTACCCCCTGGTGGTGAGCCTTCACGGACATGGCTGGTATGCGCCCTTTCAAGGGCATCCGGCCCCCGCCATCCCGGCCGCAATCGTTCTCAGCCCCCACGGGCGAGGCAGCATTGACTATTTCTTTATCGCCGAAAGCGATGTGCTCTCGGCCATTCACGATGTTCAGCGCGACTACAACATTGACCCTAACCGCGTCTACCTGCTGGGCCACTCCATGGGGGGGACAGGATCATGGAGCCTCGGAGTCCGCTTCCCGGATGTCTTCGCCGCCATTGCCCCCAACGCCGGCAATGCCGATCACAAGGTGTGGCGGCGGGAATGGCAGTGGCGCGGCGAGCCGGACCCCCCGCCCGACATCGCAAAGTTCTTCTCCGCTCTGGGCAACGCCTTCTTCCCCAACCCCAACTCCGACCGGCAACTCGAAGTCCGCGACCTGGGCGACTTGGAACGCTACATCGCCGACTCCGCCGACCCCGCAACCTATGCCGAGAACCTCTGTAATCTTCCCGCCTACTGCATCCACGGCGCCACCGACGAGATCGTCCCCGTCGGTCACGCACGCAGCATGACAAGCAGGCTCAAGGCGCTCAAGTACCCCGTCCGTTATGTCGAGCTTCCCACCATCGGGCATGGCGGCTTCCCGTCCGAGGAGATCAAGAAGCAGAGGGAATGGCTTCTCCAGCAGGTTCGCAATCCCAAACCGGCCTCTGTCCGCTTCCGCACCAACAAGCTCCGCTACCCGGGCGCCTACTGGCTCTACATTGACTCCTTCCAAACCCCTGTGCCCTTCGCCCACATTGAGGCCCGCGCCTCCGGCTCTCTGCTCGACGTCAGCACGCGCAACGTGCACGCCTTGAGCATTGACCTGCTGCGCTGCCCCCTTGTCGGGAAGAAGGGACAGGTCAAGGTGGACGGCAAGGTGGCCTACGAGGGCGACATCGGCCCCGGAGCGTCCTCGCCCGCGTCCTCGCCCCCACCAGGGGTGGGGGCCGGAACGCGCCTGCGCCTCGCCCTGGACGCCAACGGCCTATGGAAAACCGCCACGCCACCATCGGGGAGACTAAAGCGCGCGGGCCTCGAAGGTCCGGTCGAGGACGCCTTCATGTCGCCTTTCCTTCTCGTCTACGGTACGACGTCCAACACCGCTTTTGCCCGGTGGATCGTGAAGTCCGAGGCCGACCGCCTCGCCGCCGATTGGTTCCGCATGTACACCCAGCCGCCGCGCATGAAGGCCGACGTCGAGGTCTCCGAGGAAGACCTCGCCAACTACAACCTCATTCTCTACGGCGGCCCCAATGACAACGTCCTCACCGCGCAGGTTATGCCCAAGCTCCCCATCCGCCTGGAAGGTTCGCGTGTCCGATTCGGCAAGGAAACACTTTCCGGCGACAATCTCGGCGTGAAGTTCTGTTACCCCAACCCGTTGAACGAACAGCGTTACGTCGTCGTCTTCGCGGGGACCACGTGGCGCGCCCTTTTTCAGATCAACAACCGCTTCGGCAATTGGTTCAACTGGGGCGTTTACGACAACCGCAACTGGTCCGATTTTTTTGTCTTCGACGACCGTTCCGTCTCCACGGACACATCTGTTGCCGTCGGGTTCTTCGACCGTAACTGGAATCTGGATGAGCGCTTTGTCTGGCGCGGAGATTCCAAGAAACGATCCGCGGTGCTCCCCAGGGCGGTGCCCGAGGCCCTCGCGCCCCCCCCAAACGCCTCGACCCTCCACCTTTCCGACCTGCTGCCAGCGGCCATTGATCAGCATAAGGGGCCTGTCAACATGGATCGAAGCTTCGAAGGTCGCGCCATCCGCATCGGCGGGCAGACGTTTGAGCGCGGGCTTGGCATCCGCGCGCCCTCGGTCGTCGAGTTTGACCTGGAGGGCCGGTTCGACTCCCTGCGCCTTGTCGCCGGGATAGACCTCGAGGACCGCGACGTCGGTACCCCTGCGCGGACCAAGTTTGAGGCCGTCGTCTTCTCCGTCTTCGGCGATGGAAAGCAACTCTTCCGGTCGGAATCCCTCAAGTGGTTCTCAAAGCCCGCCGTCGCCGACGTGAACGTTTCGGGCGTCAAGAGGCTGCGCCTTGTCGCCGACGCCAGCGGCGCGCGCTGGCATCTGGGCAGCGCCGCATGGGGAGACCTGAAACTTACCCGAACGGCCCAGCAGAAGAAGTAATCTCCTCCCCCGCGCCGTCTCCCCGTCCCTCAAAATCCTTTGACCCATTCTCCCTACATGCCTATAATGAGGACAAATCGGGCGCGACTATGCGCGCAATCGGCCCAGGCGTTCCGAACGACGAGGTCCGCAGGTCAAGAGTATGCTGTTCGAGTTCCGATGTGTAAACTGCGATGAAGTCCTGCGGGCGGAGACTCGTTTTGTCGGCCGCATGAGCCGCTGCCCCCACTGCAAGAACCGCCTCATCGTTCCCGCCCTCGACGACCGCGCCGCCATCGGGATTGTTCACAAGGATGCCGAACCGGCCCAGTGGCCGCAAGCCCTTGGCCGCCCCGAACCTTACCAGGCAGACTCCCGCCCCGTACTGTACATTACGGAAGACATCCTGGTGCCTCGCAGCGTCCGCGAGACTCTGCGCGCCCTTCTTCAATGGCGCGTCGCCGACGTCCTGCGCGCCATCCCCATCTGGGGCGTGTCCCTCGCTCTCCATCTGCTTGTGCTCCTCGCACTGACGGCCATCGGCGTCTTCGCTCTCACAACCCAGAAGATCGCAAAACGCGTCATCATCCCCGTCAAGAGTCATGTCGTCATCGCAGACCTCCCGCAACAGATGCAGGACGTCAACCTCGACCGCGACGCCACCCCCGACTTCTCCGACGTGCTGCTCTACACCAACCCCAGCCGGGCCCCCAAAGGCACCGCACAGGACGACTTCCTCGGACCCGCCGGCTCAGGCGAATCCCCCGCCGCCATAAGCGTTCGCGACCCTTTGGCCAACGTCGTGGCCGCCGGCACCGGTCGCGGGACCGGCGTGCTCGGCCCCGGCGGCGCCGGCAGCAACGTCAACTACCACGGCTTCCAGGTGGGCGGCGCCCGCAGCGTCGTGTTCATCGTGGACGCCTCCGGCAGCATGCTCACCGGCGACATAGGCAAGACCCGCTGGGACGCCGCCGTCAATGAGTTGCGCACCTCCATACACAAACTCACCTTCGGCCATCTCTTCAATATCTATTTCGCCCGAATATTGCCCGGCCAGCAGACCTTCTACGAGCGTTGGAAGAACACGCTTGTCCTCACCAATCCCGCCAACAAAGAGGACGCCCTCGCCTTTATTGACCGGTTTGACCAGGAAATGCGCGGCTTGCGGAAGATGGCTGACACGGGTAATTTTGCCTTCGGCGCTGGTACCGACATCCTTCAGGCCACCGCCGATGCCGTCAAGTCAAACCCCGACGTCATCTTCCTCCTCAGCGACGCCGAGTTTCGCGAACTCCTCTCGACCGGCCAGAACCCCGCCGACCAGATTCGCGCCATCAATCGCCTTCACGGCGCCCAGATTTACACCATCTGCTTCAAGGAGCGCTCCGGCGAACGCATCATGAAACGCATCGCCGACGAGAACAAGGGCCGCTACAAGTTTGTCCCTTGACCCACTTTGCGCTTTACGTTTTCCCCTGCTTCAAGTAACATTTCCTCTCTGAAATCCGTCCCTGAGAGGGCTGACCGATGAGAGTTTCCATAGTCGTCCCTGCTTACAACGAGGCCGAGAACCTGCCCCTTCTCATGCAGGCCCTCAGCGATGCCGTCGGGCCTCTCGACGAGAACCGCGAGATCATCGTCGTCAACGACGGCAGCACCGACGCCACCGCCGAGGTGTTGGCGGACCTCCAAACCCGGTTCCCCTGCCTGCGCGTCCTGGAGATGGTCAAGAATGCCGGCCAGACCGCCGGCTTCGACGCCGGTTTCAGAGCCGCCACGGGCGACGTGGTCGTCACCATGGACGCCGACCTGCAGAACGACCCCAAGGACATACCGCGCCTGCTGGCCCTCATTGACCAATACGATGTCGCCTGTGGAATCCGCCGCAAGCGTCACGACAACCTTGTGCGCCGCGTCTCCTCCAAGATCGGCAACTGGGTGCGCAATACCATCACAAAGGACACCATCATTGACACCGGCTGCTCTCTCAAGGCGTTCCGGCGCGACAAACTCCGAGGCCTGACCCTCTATGCGGGCATGCATCGCTTCCTGCCCACGCTCATGAAAATGCGGGGCTGCACGGTGACCCAGATCGAGGTGAACCATCACGAACGCAAGTTTGGAACAGCCAAGTATGGGGTGTGGAATCGCGCCCTGCGCGGTCTTGTGGACTGCCTCGCCGTTCGCTGGATGCAGAAGCGCTTCCTGCGCTATGAGCTGAAACCTGAATCCCGAAGCCCCGGCGCCGGTGCGCAGAACCCTAAGGCATGATCCCGGTCCTCTTGTGTCCTCTGCGCTGACTAAGAGCTTATCCGTAAATAGGGATTACCTGTCGGAAGACGATCAATGCACATG
>CAYPFP010000146.1:0-5307 GCA_964409935.1 uncultured Planctomycetota bacterium
TAAACCGATACTATAGGGCATAGCCGGGCGCAGGTCAATGGGCAGGGGCGGGCGGCGTTTTCTGTTGCCGGGCTTTTGGCCTTGCAGTAAGATACGGTTTTGGGAACGGGTTACCGGTATCAGAGGAGATCACAATGACCAACTCCGTCATTGCCGCGCAATTGTATACGGTCCGCGAGTACACCAAGACGCCCGCCGACATCGCGCAAACGATGAAGAAGGTGAAGGAGATCGGCTACGAGGCCGTGCAGACCTCGGCGCTGGGGCCGATTGACCCGAAGGAACTCAAGAAGATCGTGGACGGCGAGGGCCTGGCCATCTGCGCGACGCACGTGCCGTACGAACGGCTTCGCGACGACACGGAGGCCGTCGCCGCCGAGCATATCCTCTGGGGATGCAAGTTCCCGGCCATCGGCGGGCTGCCGGGTTCGTACCGCAACGCCGAGGGGTATCGCAAGTTCGCCAAGGAGGCGTCGGAGGTCGCGCGGGAACTGAAGAAACACGGCCTCACGTTCGGCTATCACAACCACAGCTTCGAGCTGGAGAAGTTCGGGGACAGGACGGGTCTGCAGATCCTCTACGAAGAGAGCGACCCGGAGGTCTTCACCAGCGAGATAGACACGTACTGGGTACAGCACGGCGGCGGCGACCCGGCGGCGTGGATACGCAGCCTGAAGGGCCGCGCTCACATCGTGCACTTCAAGGACATGACCATGAAGGGCAGCACGCAGATCATGGCCGAGGTCGGCGAAGGCAATCTGAACTGGCCCTCCATCCTGCAGGCGTGCAAGGAGGCGGGGGTGCGGTGGCATATCGTAGAGCAGGACACGTGCCAGCGGAATCCGTTTGAGAGCCTGGCGATCAGCCTGCGAAATCTCAAGAAATGGGGACTGAAGTAGGGCCGTAATGCGGAGTCCATTCTGTGAGGTTGCCGTGAGGAAGAAGCGGTCTTGGGCGCGCGCCCTGGCTGTGGTTCTGCTGGCGGCGCTGTTGCCGGCGGAGGCTTCGGCCCAGTGGTGGAACTCGTCATGGAAATGCCGGCGCAAGGCGACGGTTGAGCCGCCGCCGGCCAACGCCGGTCTGCCGGGAAAAGAGGTCGGGTACGCCGAGTTCCGGACGGGCGGCCTCGCGCAGAAGGACGGGGCCGACGTCGTGGTGATCTCGCGCGGGAAGCCCGTGCCGCACAAGGTGCTCCACTGCGGGCCGGGCGACCTGTGCAAGGTCGCCTTCGAGATGGAGCCGGGGGTCACGTCGTATTACATTTACTACGGAAACCCCTCCGCGAAAGCCGGCGAAACGAAGTGGGAACCGCAGCGCGGCCTGCTGCTGGAGACCCGCAAGTACGTCGGCGGCGGCTGCGCCAGTTGGGGCCAGATGCAGGATTCGCTGGCCCGCAGCAAAGGGCAGGTCCTGGGCGTCGGCTATCAGCCCAACGTGTTCCTCGGCTTCAACCCCTTCGGGCCGTCGGAGAACTACATCAGCGTTTACACCGGCTGGCTGCACATCAAGCAGCAGGGCAACTACGGTTTTGCGACGACGTCCAGCGACGGGTCGTTTCTTCTGATCAACGACCAGCTTGTCGTGCAGTGGGCCGGATACCACCGCGCCATCCCGGAGGCCCGCTTTACCAAGACCCTTTCGCTCGAACCGGGACTGCACAAGTTCGCCTACTATCATCTCAAGGCCATGGACGCGGCGGCGGCCGTGGCGGCGTGGCAGCCGCCGTGGCTGAACAAGTACGAGGTCATCCCGGAGACGGCGTTCCCGAAGGCGGCCACGGCGGTTCTGTCGGACTACGAGCAGAAGGGCGAGCCGGCGGACGATTTTTCGGTCGCGCATGTCAGCGAGATCTATATGGACTCGGAGGCGGGAACGCACGTGCTGGTCAAGATGCACTTCGAGCACTCGACGCGGGTCGCGGGCGGTTTGAGCGCCGTGTTCGACTGGGACTTCGGCGACGGCAACCGGGGCGAAGGGCGTATTGTTGACCATGTCTACCTGGCGCCGGGCGTCTACGCGGTCAAGATGATCGGCAGGATCGGGGGCGACAAGCGCACCGTCGAGCACGAGGTGGCCGTGGACCGCAACTGGGCCAAACAACTTCAGCCCGCGGAGGACAAGCCGGAACAGTACGCGGCCTTCATTGCGAAGTACGACTTCGCCGCCATGAGGTCCACGGACCTCGTGATCGCGGCGAAGCTCTTCGACACGGCCCAGAAACCCGAGTCGGCCGCCGCCGTCTGCCAACTGGCGCTGAAGCGCAACGACCTGGACGAGAAGACCTTCTACGACACCGCCCTGATGCTGGGCCGGCTGCTCAAGGCGGCCAAGGCGGGCACGGAGAAGGTCGTCGCGGCCTACCGCGAGGCGGAGGCCAAGATCGCCAACGTCAAGCTCAAGGCGCAGCTCTCGATGGCGGAAGGGGAGGAACTGCTGGCCGAACGCGGAAACGACGCCGCCGCGATGAAGGAGTTTCAGGAGGTCATCGGCAAGTACGGCGCCGCCGACGACGAGACGCGGCGCAAGGCCCACATCGGCATGGGCGACGTGTACAAGCGCAAGGCCAACTACGAGAAGGCCAGGGAGCATTACGAGAAGGCGCAGCAGATGCAGTTGGTGGACCTGCCGTACAAGCGCGAGGCGGTGCGCGTGGGGGCTTTTGCGCGCGCCGTGGAATCCTACCTGCGCGAGGGCAATCTGACGGACGCCGAGAACTTCCTGAGGACCTGGCAATGGGAGTACCCCCTCGAACGGATCGAGGGGCCTTCGACGATCTACAAGGCCCGCTTCCACCTGGCGAAAGGAGAACCCCCGAGGGCCGCGGCGGAACTCGAAGAGTTCGCCGCCGCCAACCCCAAGAGCAACTTCGCGCCCGAGGCGTTGATGCTGGCGGTCGAATGTTACAGGAAGATGGGGCAGACCGAGAAGGCCGCCAACGCGCTCAAGACCGTCATGAACGACTACAAGGACAGCCCCTTGGCCGCCAAGGCGGAGGAGGAGTTGAAGAAGGGCGAAAAGAGCGCGGAAAGTCCCGCGACGGGCAAGGAGCCTTCGACGCCGACATCGCCCAGGAAGCCCAAGCGCCGCTAGAGGCGAGGCCGCCTTACTCGACGTAGACGATCAGGTAATGCCGGAACGAAGGGACCTGGATTTCGAGGGTCCCTTTTTTCTTGTCGTGAGTCAGCGAACCCGGCGACATGGGGGCAGGGGCGTTCCCAGGGGGCGTTTCGGGCGCGGCGCACGACACGCGCAGATCGCGAGCGGCCAGCCCCTCCGGCAGGCGAAGCGTGACGGACAGGGGCGGGGTCGGCGCGAGCGCGTCGGTCTCGACGTCGAGCGCATGGTTGTTGAGGTCGAGCGACAACGCCGCGGCGCCGCCGCGTTCGCGGATGTTCACGTTCACGCCGACGGACGAAGGGGCGTTGGTCGTCAGACGCGGGGCGAACCCCTCGAACGACAGGAGATCGTCCATTCGTTTCGCCGCGGCCGCGTCGTCATTGCGGCCGGCGGCGCCCGGCTTGTCCGGAACGACCTTGACGTTCGGCCTTGCGGCCAGGGGGTCCAGGATGTTCGCCTTCCGGGGCATCAGAAATTCTTCCGGCCCGCGTCGCGTGCCCGAAAGACCCGTCGCGATCAGGCGCCCGCCTGCGGCGCGATACTTCTCCAGTTCGGAGATTTGTTTTTCGGTCAGGACCATCACGGACGGCAGCACGACGATGGGGAACCTGCGCAGCGCGTCGAAAGACACATCCGCGCTGAGGACCACGTCCCATTGCCGATGGGACGCGCTCAGGTAGTCGGCCCATCCGGCGTATTCGTCAACGAACATGTCGGGGATTGTGCCCCAGACGGTGGTGGCGGCAAGTCCGGACCACGGGCAGTACACGAGGGCCGCGTCGGCCAGATAGCGCCTGCCGCTGAGCCGCGAGGCGTTGGCCTTGATGAAGCGATTCACGAATCCGGCGCTCTCCGGGACGCCGGGGGAGTAATTGGCCAGATACCACTGCCCGTAATCCAGGAGTCCGCGATTGGCCAGGCAGTCGAAGGCGAGCGTCTTGTGCAGGTTTTCGCGGCCGGCGCCGCTGAGGTTGCGCGGCACGTACAGGCTCGGCCAGCAATAACCGGCGGCGCTCACGGCGGCGCCGAGACGGGTGACGTAGCCGGCGCGCGCGCGGGGCGGCAGGCCCAGTTCGGGCAGGTTGCCGAATCGGCCGACGGTCATCCACTCGAAATTCGCGATGTCGCACGCGCCTTTCATGAGGGGGGCAGTGGGCAGGAGCGGGATGAGGTTGCCGGTCACGGCGCAGGAGAAGCCGGCCCTGGCCGCCGCCCGCTTCACGGAGTCGTGGATGGCGCGATGATACGCGATGTCGGTCTCGACCTTGTTGAGCAGGTAGCACATCCAGACCGGGTCTTCGGTCCATTTCGGGTTCTTCAAGTGCGGCCATTTCTTGCCGCGGGTCTCGAACGGTTTGTCCATGAGGTAGGCGCGGATGTCGAAGGCCTTCACGTCGTTGATGCCCAGGGCCTTGAGTTGTTCGCCGGAGAAGCGGCGTTCCATGAAACGGCGGAAGGTGTGTTGAGACCACAGCCCGAAGGCGGCGCGCCAGGGAAAGAAAAGGTCCACGTCGCCGAAGTTGTCCACGTGGAAGCCGTCGGGCTTGAACGTCTCCGCCAGCCGCTCGATCTCGCGGCAGTGGTAGTCGCGCAATTGGGTGTTGCTGTGGTCCACGTGGACGAGGCGGACGGTCTTCCAGCCGGTCTTGCCCTGGACCTCTTCGGGGGCCTGTTGGCGTTCGCTGATGGCGGCCAGGCCGGACCGGCGGGCGTCGTCGTCGGTGATATTGGCGTTGCTGAAGCAGTGATACTCCCACTTTCCGTCAATGTCGCGGCGGGTCACGACGTCGTAGAGGCTTTCGACGGGGCCGCCGTCGGGGAGCGTGAAGGGCGCCAGGGCGTACCGCGCCGCCGTGGGATAGGGCGCCCAGGGGACGTTCTGCATGAAGGCTTCGAGGCCGAACCATCGCGCCGTGACAGGCTCGCCCTTCCAGAACGGTAGCGACCAACCGGTATGCGCGAGCTTTCCGTCCGCCGTGAAAAAGGCGG
This sequence comes from uncultured Planctomycetota bacterium, assembly GCA_964409935.1. Classification (GTDB taxonomy): domain Bacteria; phylum Planctomycetota; class Brocadiia; order JAADGH01; family CAYPFP01; genus CAYPFP01. Next base: position 5,107 of record CAYPFP010000146.1, read on the forward strand.
CGAAGTCGCCGACCTCGCCGGCGTCGAAGTAGATGAGGCGCTTCGCGCCGGTCTTGCCGCTGCGCGCCCACATCCGGGGCGCCTGACCCGAGGCCTCCTGCTGGTCCGTGAACCACCAGCCGTACCAGCCGCCGAAGTAGCCGGCGGCCCGCAGCGCGCCGGCGTCTACGGCGTCCAGGTTCTCGATCCGGTTCGGCGAGG
>CAYPFP010000146.1:5317-11754 GCA_964409935.1 uncultured Planctomycetota bacterium
CGGAATCGAGGGCCTTGCGCAGCGCGTCCTCGTCCACCAGTCCGCCGCGCGCGCGGGGGCCGCGCGCGCAAGAACGACGGCGCAAAGCGCGAGCAGAAGGGCTGTGCGAAACGTCAGGATACCCACGTCACGGACTCCGCAACGGTCTTTCGTTTGGGAGGCGGCGGGGTGTGGGCGGAGTAGCCCAGGATGATGGCGTCGCAGATTTCGAAGCCCCTGGGCAGGTTGAGGCGGCGGTTGAGTTTTCGGTTGAGGCAGTAATTCAGCAGACGCATCCAGCCGATGTAGCACGAGCCGAGGCCCAGGGCGTGCGCGGCGAGCATCATGTTCTGCGCGGCGAGCGAGCAGTCCTTGAACCGCGTGGCGGAGGACTTGCGCAAGGTGCCCACCATGATGATGGCCGGCGCGTTGTAAAGGCCCTTTTCCTTGAGCGAGCGAAAGACCTTCCGGCCGCCCTCGCCGCGCATCTCCTTGCCGAAGAGCGCGACGAACGGGCGGATGCGCTTGAAGAACTTGCCGATGGCGTGGAGTTCGGCCTCGATCTCGCCGATGAGGGCGCGGTCGGTGACGACGACGAAACGGCACGGCTGGTTGTTCTGGCCGGTCGGCGCCCAGAGACCGGCCTCGACGACTTTTTCCAGCTTCCGCTTCTCGACGGGCTTGTCGAGGTACTTGCGGATGCTGCGACGCCCCTTGATGGCCTTCAACACTTCCATGCAGACTCCTCTTCAACTTCACTTGTAGTCTTCGCGCACCGGCGAGAAGACGTCCATGACCTTCGCCGGCAGGTCGCCCGACACCGCGCCGTGCGGAACGTCGGGGGGGATGAGGTACGAGTCTCCGGCCTTGACGGCCCGCTTCTCGTCCCCGATCGTGAGTTCGAAAGCGCCTTCGAGCACATGGCCTATCTGTTCGTGCGGATGCCGGTGCGTCTTGAGCACGGAGCGCGGCGCGAAGGCCAGGAACATGAACGTCATGCGCTCGCCGTGCACGACGCGGATCGTCACGCCGGGAAAGACTTCCTTCTTGAGGAAATCCTCTGGTTCGAGAAAGCCCATGATCTTCTCCTGTCGGACCGAGTGGGAAGCCATTATACAACATGAGGCCGCGCGCTCGGAAAATGATTTGTGGAAAGCGAAGCGGCGGGACTAAAATGTTTGTCTTGCGTCCAGACCCAAAGGAGAAAACGATGCTTCAGATTCCGGCTCGCTGGCGGTGGTTCTACGAGGCGCGGTACGGGATGTTCATTCACTGGGGGCCGTACGCGGCGATAGGACGCGGGGAGCAGTCGCTCTTTCGCGAACACCTCGACCAGGGCGAGTACGCCAAGACGGCCTGCGCGTGGCGGCCCAGAAAGTTCGATGCCCGGAAATGGGCGGCTGTGGCGAAGGCGGGCGGCATGCGGTACGCCGTGCTCACCACGCGCCATCACGACGGGTTCTGCCTGTGGGACACGAAATGCACGGATTACTCGGCGGCCGCGCAGGCGGCGAAGCGCGACTATGTGCGGGAGTTTGTCGAGGCGTTCCGCGCCGCCGGTCTGCGCGTGGGCCTCTACTATTCGCTGCTGGACTGGCGCATACCGGCGTACTGGGAAGGCCCGCAGCACGACCCGACAGGCTGGGACGCCTTCTGCCGGTATGTGCACGAGCAGGTGCGCGAACTCTTGACCGGTTACGGGAAGATAGACGTGATGTGGTTCGACGGGGCGTGGCCGCACTCGGCCGCGACGTGGCGGAGCCGCGAGTTGGTCCGCATGATGCGCGCGCTGCAGCCGGAGATTCTCATCAACAATCGTCTCGGCGCGGCGGAGCCGGCGGCGCCGTCGGCCGACGGCGGCGCGGGGGCGGGCGAACTGAAGGAACTCGGCGACTTCGGCACGCCCGAACACCACATCACGGCCGACCGCGGGCGCATGTGGGAGTCGTGTCAGGTGAGCACGTGGCGGCTGTGGGGCCACACCCTCGGCGAGCGGTGGCGGCCGGCGGATTACCTGCTCGACATGCTCGTCGAGGCGGCCGGCAAGGGCGGCAACCTGCTCCTGAACGTCGGCCCGACGGCCGACGGCGAACTGCCCGGGGAGTTCGTGCGCCGCGCCAGGGCCATCGGCAAGTGGCTGGCCGCGCACGGCGAATGCGTCTACGGCAGCGAGGCCGGCGAGGTCTGCGAGTTCATCACCTACGGACGCCAGACGAAGAAGGGCAACAACCTCTACCTGATCATTCGCTTCTGGGACGGCCGTCCCTCGCTGACGCTGGCCGGGCTGGAGACCCGTGTGAAAGCGGCGACGCTCCTGACCACCGGCAGGAGGCTGGCCTTCACGCAGGACGAAGACCGCCTGACGATCTCGGGCCTGCCCCGCAGACCGCCGACGGACCTCTTCCCCGTCATCCGGCTGGAATGCGACGGCCCGCCCAAGCCGCGCCCGTGGGCGGCGCATCGGCTGTGGCAGGGCGACCCGCGCCGCATGACGGCCTGGGCCGCGGCCCGCGGCGCATCGGTGTGGGCGGACGGGCGGTCCCGCTAGGCGAACCGCAAAGGCCGCGTCGGCCTACGCGTCCCGCATCTTCCACTTCCATTCATGGTTGTCGGAATAGCCCGGCACGTGGAACGGGTCGCGCGTCTCGCGGACGTGGCGGGCGAGCAGGCGGCGGCACTCCTCCAGCGTGGCGCGGTGCCGCGCTTCCACCGCCAGGTTCACGGTCTCCAGGGGATCCTCTTTCATGTCGAAGAGCTGTTCGCGATACCGCCCTCGGTCGTAGACGACGTACTTGTGTCGGGGCGTCCGGAGCGCCCGTCCCGGGGTGTCGTAGCCGCGTCCGCCGTCGAAGACCGTCTCGATAAAGAGGCGCTCGCGCCAGGCGGCGGGGGCGCGGCCCTCCACCAGCGGACGAAGCGAAAGGCCCGACAGTCCGTCGGGGGGACGGATTCCGGCGTAGTCGCACACGGTGGGGTAGAGGTCCAGCCCGATCGAGACCAGACGGTCGCGGTCGCGAACGCCCGGCGCGCCGCCGGGCGCCCGCACGATCATGGGGACCCGCACGATCTCCTCGTAAAGGGCGCTTTTCTGCTGCCACTGGTGGGCGCCGTGCGCGTCGCCGTGGTCGCTGGAGAAGATGACGACGGTATCGCCGTCGAGGCCGCAGGCGCTCAGGCCGTCGAGGATTCTGGCGACCTCCCTGTCCGCCTTCTCGACCAGGCGATAGTAGGCCCATCGGAACTGCCGCCATTCCTCCGGAGAGCGGCCGCGATAAGGGTAGATGACCCAGTGGGCCTCCTGCTCCAGGCGCACGATCTCCGGCTCGAAGGGCGAGGGCATGAAGTTGGCGGGGAGGTTGGGGCACTCATCGGGCGGCGGAGGCTCGCCGATGTTCCCCCAGGGCAGGACCATGTTGCGGCCCCATTCGCAGATGTTATGGGGGTTGTCGAAGCTGGCCGCCATGAAGAACGGCTTGCGGCTGCCTGCGTTCTGCCCGACATGCTCCCGGAAATAGGAGACGCAGGCATCGGCGAGCTGGTTGTCGTTGAAGCCGCAGATCGTGCGGAAGCCGTGGTCGTTTTCGGCGGGCATGGAGGATTGGGGGATGTGCCACTTGCCGCCGTAGAGACACTCGTAGCCGTTGTCGCGCAGGACGCGGCCCAGTCCGCGTGGGCGCAGGTCCTCGCGGATGGACATGCCGTTGCGGGGGGCGCCGCACTCGTGGGGCAGCAGTCCCGTAAACATGCTGGCGCGGCAGGGCGTGCACAGGGGTTGGGTGCAGAAGGCGGTCTCGAAAAGCGCGCCCTCGGCGGCGAGCCGGTCCATGGCCGGCGTGGCGAGGTCGCGGTTGCCCATGCAACTCAGGGCGAAGGCCGATTGCTGGTCGGTAAAGATGTAAAGGATGTTGAGCCGATGCGCCATGTGAACGCCTCCCGCATTCCAAACCGTTCTTACACTTCCATCTGGCTTTTGATGAAGTTCAGGTTGATCTTGGTCTGATCGTTGCCGGCGGGGGTCTCGAGCACGAGCCAGCCGTCGTAGCCGATCTTGCGGATGGTCTTGACGACGGCGGGGTAGTTGACCTTGCCCTCGCCGAGCATGACGACGCGGCCGTCGGCGGCGCGGTCCTTGACGTGGAGCTGCACGACGAAGTCGGCGAGGATTTCGAGGCCGGCGGCGGGGTCTTCGCCCCACATAACGGGGTTGGCCAGGTCGTAGTAGATGCCGACGTAGGGATGGGCGATGCGTTCGAGAAGGGCGCGGAAACGCTCGGCGGGAAGGGTGGTCTCGAGGGCCAGCATGAGGCCGCGCGCCTCGGCCTGGGGGGCGCACTTCTCCATCGCGGCGACGAGGTGATCCTCCTGCGCCGGTTCCTTGATCTCGCCTTTGGCGAAGTTGGCGATGAGGATGTTCTGCATGCCGGCGTCGGCGCAGCGGTCAATGAGCGAGAGCAGGACCTCGACGCCGGTGCGGCGCAGTTCGGGGTCGGGGGCGGCCAGGCCGCGCTCGTTGTAGTACACGGCGCACACGGAGGGGATCTCGACGCCGGCCGCCACGGCCTTGGCGCGAAGGTCCGCCGCGCCCTGCGGAGTCCACAGGGGGTTCTGTTCGAAATTCTGCGCGCCGAAGACCAGTTCGACGCCGTCAAAACCCATCTCCCGGGCAAGTTGGAATTCGCTCTTCTGAGCGTCCTTGAGTCTTCCTGCGACCACGCCGTACTTCATTGCCGTTCCTCCTGTGAAAGACTTACGGTTCGGTGATGGGGACTTCCGGCAACGGCGGGGGCGCGGTGGGCGGAGCGGCCTCGATGACGCGCATGCTCTTCCACTTTCCGCCGAGGAACCGGAACAGGAACATGAATCCGAGACAAACGACGTAGAGGGTGGCATACCCCCACGCCCAGTAAAGACCGCGCTCGCCGACGATGCACGTCAGATAGGTCGGGACGACCATGATCGTCCAGCCGAGGATCACGGTGGCGTACATGACGAAACGGGTGTCGCCCGCGCCTTTGACGGCGGCGGCCATGACGATGTTCAGGGAGTCGAAGACGGTGTACAGGGCCACGAAGCGCAGCAACACGGCGGCCAGGGGCAGGATTTCATGGAGGGCGGCGGCGTCGTCGCCGACGGCAAAGAGCCAGACGAAGACCCAGGGGCAAAGGATGTAGGCGGCGGCGACCAGGCCCATGTACAGGAACGTCAGGCGCAGGGCGGCCCACGTCGTGCGTTCGGCGATTCGGACGTTGTTCTGGCCGAGGCGCTGGCCGACGAGCGTCGAGACCGCCGTGCCGATGCCGATCATGGGCATGAAGGCGAGCGTGTTGATGCTGAACGCGACGTTGGTGGCGGCCAGTTCCTTCTGGCCCATCTTGCCGACCAGCAGCAGAAAGGCCGTGAAGGCGGCCAGGTCGAGCATGAACTGCACGCCGTTGGGCGCGCCGTAGCGCAGGAGCCGCCGGAAAAGGTCCCAGTCGGGGCGCCAGCCGCGAAGCAGGCCGAACTGTTCGCGGTGCTCGCGGCGCAGGAGCAGGAGGGCGTAGATGACGGCCAGAAGCACGTTGCAGACGACCGAGGCCCACGCCGCGCCCGCGATGCCGGCCCGCGGGAACCCGCCCTTGCCGAAGATCCACAGGTAGTCCAGGACGATGTGTACGACGGTGACGGCGGCGTTGGCCCACATGATGGGCCAGGTGCAGCCCCGCCCCGTGTAGAAGCAGGCGAGGGCCGCCGCAAGGACCGTCGGGCCTCCGCTCAGGCACAGGATGCGGAAGTACGTCACCTCTTCGGCGCGGACTTCCGGCGCGTGGCCGATGAACGCAAACATCGGCTCGGCCGCCGGCATCAGACACAACAGGATCGCGCCGGCGGGCAGCGAGAAATACACGCCCTGCCAGATGGCGGCCCCGACCCGCTGCGGCCGGCCCGCCCCGACGTACTGCGCCACGAACGTGTTCACATAGTTGGCCGTGCCCAGGAAGAAGCAGATGAACGTGAAGAGCAGGATGCCGGCGGGCGTGGCGGCGGCGATGGCCTGCGGGGAGTACCACGTCAGGAAGACGCGGTCCAGAAAGTGCTGGATCGTCCACGACGACGACGAGAGTATCAGCGGCAGGGCGACACTAAGGACTTCCCGCTCGCCGCCTTCGGCGCGCCATCGGATTCTCAACGGCATGTTGGTCATCTGGAATTCCGGGAGACCGGCTTTTCGGGCACGCGCGGGTCCGTGTCGTTAATGTACTCTTCGATATTAGTGTACCCGTCGCCGTCGGCATCGGTGACGTTGTCTGAGGCGTCGTTGGGGTTGAGGCCGTGTTTTTTCTCCCACTCGTCGGGCATGCCGTCGGAGTCGCTGTCGGGGGGCGGGTCGGCCTTGCGGTACTCCGGCCAGCCGCCCAGGTCGTCCAGCGACTTGACGACTTTGCCCGCGCCGGTCCGCGCGCCCTCGACGATGCGCG
>CAYPFP010000147.1:0-11629 GCA_964409935.1 uncultured Planctomycetota bacterium
CTGAGCTTTTTCATTGCTTGCCTTTCGTGTAACTGAGTGCTCTGGGTTTCCCCTAAGTGGCAGCCGAAAAGTCGCAAACATCGTTACCGAAATCCGATGGAGGCGCAAGGGGAAAGGCGCCGAATTTTTGTATTGACCGTGCCGTGGCGAATCCTTACCCTAATTCATCAGCAGCGCGAACAGGCATTAGACACGAGGAGACACAAATGGCGGACAAGACGAGAGTGGCCTTTATCGGAGCAGGATCGCTGGCGAGCAGCCAGCACTACCCCTCCCTTGCGAGTTTCGAGGACGTAACGCTCCTGGCCAACTGCGACCTGGTCGAGGAGAAGGCGCGCAAGCTCGCCGACAAGTTTAAAATCCCCAGGGTCTACACGGATTACCGCAAGATGATCGAGGCCGAGGCGCCCGAGGCCGTGTATATTATTATGCCGCCCCACCATCTCTACGACATCGTCGTATGGTGTCTCCAGAAAAAGCTCCACGTCTTTATCGAGAAGCCGCCGGGGGTGACGCAACTACAGACGCAGGAACTTGCCTACCACGCCGAGCGCAACGGCTGCCTGACGATGAGCGGCTTCCAGCGTCGTTTTGCCCCCATCTTCACCTGGGGCCGCAAACGTTGCCAGGAGTTCGGGCCTGTCCATCAGGTCGTCGCCTGCTTCTACAAGGACGCCCGCAACGAGTATAACGGCTATTATCAGGGCGCCATTGACATCCTGACCAGCGATGCGATCCACGCCGTGGACGCCATGCGCTACTACGCCGGCGGAAACGTGGTGAAGGTCGCGTCAAGCGTTCGCCGTGTCGGCCCCGTGAAGTACGACAACAGCTTCAACACCCTCGTTACGTTCGACAACGGCTGCGACGGTATCTTGCTCGCCAACTGGCGGACCGGGCGCCGTTTCTTCAAGCTCGAACTCCATTCCCCCGGCGCCAGCTTCTACGCCGACGTGGATGCCGACGGACGCTTCTGCGCCAACGACGGCAAGATTGACGAGCGCATCACCTCGCAGGATATCGCGCAGAGCAAGGACAACTACGTGTTCGCCGGTTTCAAGGCCGAGAACCGCCACTTTATTGATTGCGTCAGGGCCAAGACGCAGCCCTGCAGCAATTTCATGGATTCCGTCAAGACCATGGAATTGGTGGACAAAATCTACCACTCCCACTGGTGAGCACTGAATCCATACTCGATCAGTGCTCCGGACGTGGATACCCGAGCCTTTTAGCCATCGAGGCTTCTATTGAGCGCCATGCGCTGGATTGAGTTTCCAGACCCTCAACTGCCGGTTGCGGGTCTCCCGTGGTTTCGCGAGAATTCGCCGGAGTTGTGGCGTCTGCCCAAGCGCTTGAAGGGCGCTGTGCGCGAACCCGTATGGGGGCTTGCCACTCACCCCAGCGGCGGCCGTATCCGCTTCGCCGCCGACACGGTTTCGCTGGGCATCAAGCTTCACTATAGGTCCGTTGGACGCATGAATAACATGTGCGCCGTCGGCCAGATGGGCGTTGACCTCTACGTGGACAACGTCTATTGGAAAACGGTTTTCCCGACCGAGGCCGGCGACCTCGTCGGGACGTATTTCAGCAATCTGCCCCGGAAGCGTCGCGAGATATCGCTGTACCTGCCGCTGTATCATCCCGTGCAGGTGCTGGGCGTCGGCGTTGATGAGGCGGCGATGCTCTGGCCGCCTCGGCCGTTTGCTGTTGAAAAACCCGTGGCCTTCTACGGGTCGTCAATCACCCAGGGCGGCTGCTCGAGTCGTCCGGGTCTGAGTTACCAGGCCCTTCTCGGCCGGATGGCCAATGTGGACTTTGTCAATCTAGGTTTCAGCGGCAACGGCAAGGGCGACCCTGAAGTGGCTCATGCCATGGCCGAAATTGACGCCTCCTGCTTCGTCATGGATTTTGGCGTCAACTGTGATTCGGTCGAAGCGTGCCGAAGTGTTTACGCCCCTTTCTTGGCGATTATCCGGGAGAAGCATCCCCTGACGCCGATGTTGTGCGTCACCCCGGTGTTTGCGACGGTCGAGATGTTTGTGCCCGCAAGTCGCGACAAGTGGAGCGGCCTGCGCCGCGTGATCAGGGAGGCCGTTGCCGCTCGCAGGTCCAATGGCGATCGGCGGATTTCGCTGGTTGAGGGCGCCGACCTCCTGGGACCCGAGGGGCATGAGGGGTTCGTTGACGGTACGCACCCCAATGATCTTGGCTTTGAGGCGATGGCCAAAGGGCTTCTGCCGGTCCTTCGCAGAGTACTGAATCCGTAGGTCGCGTCCGTTCCTTGTGGAACGTGCGTGCCTGCGCATTGTGAGAGGAGAGGTGTCATGGGGAAAACGAACGAGAATCTGGCCGCTGCGTTTGCGGGTGAAAGTCAGGCGAACCGCAGGTACTTGGCGTTCGCAAAGAAGGCCGACGAGGATGGGCAGGCGCAGATCGCCAGGCTGTTCCGTGCGGCGGCGGCCGCCGAGACCGTCCATGCGCACAACCATCTGCGGGCCATGGGCGGCGTCAAGTCCACTGCCGAAAACCTCGGTGTAGCCATGGCCGGGGAAAAGTATGAATACACCAAGATGTACCCCGATTTCATGAAGGACGCCAAGGAGGAGAAGAAGCAACAGGCCCTGGGAAGTTTCGCCCTGGCCAACAAAGTGGAGGAGATCCACCACCGGCTCTATGCCGCCGCGGCCGACGCCTTGAAGGCCGGGAAGAAGCTGCGGTCGGTGGTCTACTACGTCTGCCAGACTTGCGGCAACACCGTCGAGAAGACTGCCCCCGGGGAATGTCCCATCTGCAGCGCTCCGGGGTCGCAATTCCTCAAGGTCGAGTGATGCCTTGTGTTCCCCGACCCTGTATGACCGCGTATGCGTCCCTTGGCGGCCTGCCGCCAAACCATGGCCTTGTGGCCCGTTGCGGAAAAATTCAAAAAAATGTTGCTTGACTGCGTGGGGGTGATATAATACGCAACTGAAGGGTGGAACGTGCGTGTGAAGTTAGGCCTGCGGTGTGACAAAGGCCCTCCGCGCACCGTGAACAGCCCATAGGCGACGTTGTTGTTCTCCTGGCAGCCAGAGGGTGTGTGTCCGGGGACGGAGGTTGTTCCATGAACGGGAAATTCATCACCAGGGAAGAGGCGCTCAAGCGGCTCCAGATGTCGAGCGAGCAGCTTGACGCGCTCGTGGCCGAAGGCGAACTGCGCCAATTCCGCGACGCCGGCACCATCCGCTTCAAGGCCGACGACGTGGAGGCCCTGAAAAAGCGCGCCGAGACCGAATCCACCATCGTCCTTGGTGGCTCCAAAGCGGCGGACCAATCCAAAGACGATGAGACCAGCGAGGTAGATCTGGATTCCGTTGAGGTCGAAAGCGAAGCGGACGAGTCGGACCAGACGTCCATTCTTCCGCTCGACAGCCCCGCCGAGAAGGACGAGGTCGCCGCGCTCGATCTGGATCAGGCCGAAGCCGACAAGGACGTTGAGGGTACGTCGCTGGCCGCCGTGTTGGAGGAGGCCCCGACGCTGGATCGGCCCAAGGGCAAGAAGGGCGCCGTCGCTGACATCGCCTCCAGTGTTCTGGACGAGAAGGCCGCCGAGACCGACCACGGAATTGATCTGGCCGCGGTGAACAAGGGGGGCGCCGGAGCCTCCGACACCGATGTGGCGAGCAGTCTCCTGGAGATCGTCGAGGAGGAGAAGAAGAAAAAGAAGGGCGTTACTCATCTTCTTGCAGCCGCCGAGAAGGAGACGGGCACCAAGCCCAGCGTTACCGCCGAGACCGTGGGCTTGGAGCCTGCGTCCGAGTCCGAACTGGGTACGGTCGCCATCGAGCCGGTCGAGGCCATGGGCGGAGTGGAGGAGACTGTGCCCATGGAGGCCGCGGAGGAAGCATTGGCGCCGGGGGCCGACGCCGCGGAGGCGATGCCTGGCGCCGTCGGCGCGATGGCCCAGGGCGGCCTGATGTTCGAAGACTATGTGCAGACCCTTCAGCCGGAAGGCGTGGCCGTCAAGTTTGCGCTCCTCTTGACCAGTGTCGTGCTGGTCTATTCTGCCGTCATCGTCTACAACCTTTACGTGGGCGAGAACACCGCCTTGACGCGTTGGTTGACGGACGCCCTGGCAACGGCCTTCGGTCAGTAAGTGGCGCAAGCGTTCTGGGACTCGGTGATGTGCGAGTGGTTGTGGGGTCTTCCATCCTGATCAATCGTCGTGTACTCTGGTCGTAGCTCTGTCGGCGCCTCGCAATTGCCGTGATGGCTGTTTATATGCGTCGGCGGCTTCCGTTCCGTGAACCGTTTTCTCTGGTCGCAACCATTGACTGAAAGGAGAGGGTCGCATGCAAGGGCTAGGCTGGCTGGGCAAAGCGTGTGCGTTGGCGGTCTTGGTGGGTGTATCAAGCGGATGCTACACGAAGCAGCAGTACCAGACGTTGCTGGACCACAACAGGCGGTTGACGGCGATCTTGAATGAGACGGAGCAGGAGAGAGACAGGCTCAAGACGGACGTAGATCAGGCCCGCGGGTCCTTGGCGACCACGCAAAGGCTCGCCGAAGGCCTCGACGCCGACAACAAGGCCCTGCGCGACGCCATGGAGCGCACCAAGCAGCTCAGCGGTCAGTTGGAGCAGCAGCTCCGCGGCCTCGAAGGCGTTACCGTCGAGGGCGGCAAGGTGAGTCTGGCCGGCGAGGTCTTCTTCGACTCCGGCAAGGCTACCATCAAGCGCGTTATGGAAGAGACCCTGAAGAAGGTCGCTCAGGCCCTCAAGCAGTCGGGCGTCGAGTTCCGCATTGACGGGCACACCGATTCGCAGCCAATCGTTCAGTCGGGGTGGAAGTCCAATCACGATCTGGCCGCGGCTCGCGCCTTGGCGGTCTTCCACTTCTTCAATGAGCAAGGCCTCGGCGAAGAGCGGATGTATGTCGCCGCTTACGGCCCCATCAAGCCGAAGGGCTCCAATGATACGGCCGATGGTCGCAAGCAGAACCGCCGCGTTGAGATCCTTCTGAGCGGTATGGCCGCTCCGGCCCCGGTCAAGGCCCCGGCCGGTGCGCCGGCGAAAGCGGCCCCCGCGGCGCCGGCCCCCAAGAAGCCGAAGACCTGAGCCTCACAGCCCGCTTCCGGCCGCACGAAGGTCGGGATGTTTTTGTCGCTGAGACAGCATGCACTCGTCGCAGAGGGGCGGCCAGCCGCCCCTCTGTACTTTAACCCCTGAACCGTGCCGCATCTCGGTGTCACTCCCACGGGGAGCGCTTCACCGGTTGTGTCTTTCCATCCTGCCACGACTTGACGACGGCGTCAGCCACCCGCAAGGCCTGGAGGCCGTCCTGGCCGGTGGGCGCGGGGGCGCGTCCGGCGTTCAGATCGTTCACGAAGGCGTGAACGCGATGCTGGAAACTCCCGTCGAACGCTAGAAGCTCCGGCCTGAAAATGCTGGGTCGCCAGTGCTGTACAACCGGGTCGTTGCGCCTGAGCAGGCGCGCCCCGCTCATGATGTTGTCCACCAGGATGGTTCCCTTGTCTCCTGTGATCTCCATCATCTCGATCGGATGCACGAAGTCGGATGTACGCCAGTTTGCCGTGCGCGCCCGCGCTGAACCACTCGCGGGCCTTGACGTATCCCGGCGCGAACCGGCGATTGTAGTTGATGGCCAGATGAACCCCCTTCTCCTTGGCCTTGGCGACCATCTGTTCCGCCTCGCCGATGTCGAGCGATAGGGGCTTCTCGCACAGCGTGTGTTTGCCCGCCTCGAGGCATTGCATCACCGGTTCGAAGTGTAGGTGGTCCGCCGTCACGACGTCCACTGCGTCAAGCTCTTCCTGTGACAGCATGTCGGCGACCGTGTAGTAGGCCTTGACGCCGAGTTGCCTGGCGCGCTCGTCGGCCTTTGCCTTGTCAAGGTCGCACACGCACACAAGCCGCGCTTCCTTGTGCGAGAGGTAGCCTTCCTGATGTCGAAGCCCGATGCGGCCGCAACCGACGGCTCCTATGCGTATCATGACTGTTCTCCGACAAATTGCCTTGATAATTGTCTCCGCGGGGATTACGTTTCTACCATACTGAACTTGCGTTCTCAACCCCATGGCATTTCTTGTGACAGGAGGCCGATGTGTATCGTCATCTCTTGGAACCTATCGCTCGGGAGCTGAGTGGCAAACGCGCTTGGTTGGACGTGAGCAGGCTCTGGCAGTTCCGCAACACCGTTCTGGCGCCGGGGCTTCGTGAAGCGTGTCGCTTTTGCGTACAGCGGTTCAAGGCTAACGGGATTGATGCGGCTCGCGTGATCCCGTATCGCGCCGACGGCAAGTCGCGCTGCGGCTTCCACCCGCCCTTGCCGCTCGAGTGGGAGGCGCGCAGCGCGTCCCTGAGCATTGTGCGACCCGCCGGCGAGGCGCGTCGCCTGACGTCGTATGGGGAGCAGCCTCTTTCTCTGGCCTGCCGCAGCGGGGCCGTGCCGAAGGGGGGAGTCCGGGCGCAGGTCGTGATCGTGAAAGATGGCACGAGGCCCGAGCACTACCGGGGGCTGAATATCAAGGGCAGGATGGTCATGACCGACCGGCAGGCCAGCGCCGTTGCCGCCTTGTCGGCCAAAGCCGGCGCGATCGGGATCATATCGGATACCTTCGACCGTCCCCGTATGCCCGGCCAGGAGCCGCCCGTGCGCGAGAATTTCGACGGTCCGGATGCTGTTCAGTGGTCGTGTCTGAGTGGCGCCCCGGACACGCGGCATCTGTTTGGGTTTGTGCTTTCGCCGCGCATGGGCGCGCGCCTGCGCAAGCTCATCGAGTCCGGCCCGGGACCTGTCGTCCTTCAGGCCGAGGTGGATGTCCGTTCTTATCCGGGTCATTCCGACGTCGTTGACGCGGTCGTTCGCGGAACAGGCCAGGGCGAGGTGTGGGCCTTGGCGCACATCTCGGAGCCGGGCGCTTATGACAACGCCTCTGGCGTGGCCCTCTCTATCGAGATTGCGCGCGCTCTGGAGTCCTTGATTCGTCGGAGGGTCTTGCGCCGTCCGAAACGCGCGATTCGTTTCCTCTTTTCCACAGAGGTATCGGGGTTCCTTCCGTATCTGGAACAGCGCAAGCGGGCCTGGCCCAGGGTTCTTGCGGGTCTCTGCATTGACTCCGTCGGGGTGGACATGGGTAAGATAGGCGGGGAGTTCATTATCTATCGCGCCCCTGAAAGCGCGCCGTCTTTTATGGAGCACCTCGCGGCCGAGGTTGCTGAGGCCGTGCACAACATGCCTTTCGATCGCTTCGGCGAGAATAACTACGCCCTCTGGCCCTGGCGGCTGGCCCCCTACTGGGGCAATGACGCCTTCATCTCAGACGCCTACTTCGACATCCCGACCCCTCAGTTGAGTTGCTGGCCGTACCGCTTCTATCACACCTCCATGGACTTGCCAGAATTCATCTCCCCTGACAATCTGGCGCGGACGGGCGTCATGTGCGCGACGCTGTTGTACTTTCTGGCCGATGCCGGCCCGCGCGAGGCGGCCTGGCTCTCGGCTCTGGCCGCCGCGAAGGCCAAGTCTCGCATTGCCGACGAACTGAACGGCGAAGTCCTTCGCCGGGAATCTGCCTTGTCGGCTAAGCGTTCCCGGGCGGCGCTGCTGGACGCAGCGGTGAAACTGAACCAATGCGCCGAATACTACGGCCTTATCGAGCGCGAAGCGGCAATGCAGCCGCTTCGGGTTGCCCCGGCGGACCGTGCCGCTCGCGAGGCGGTGGAAGAGTCCGCCCGGACGGTCGCTGTGGCGACAAGCATCGAGTTGGAAAACGCCAGACATCTGCTGGGTGCGCTCCTGGGCGCTGAGCTGCCCGCGGCACCGACCGAGAACGAGAACGCCGAAGCCGTCGCGGCCAGGGCGCTCACCCCAAAGCGCGATGCCTGGCGAATTCCGGAGGACAAACTCCTCCCCGCCCCGGTTCGCAAGGCCCTGGCCGAGCTTCGGGCGCGGTCTGACGCCAAAGGCGTTAACTTGCACGACGTCTGGCCCTGGGCCGACGGGCGGCGTTCCATCTACGAGATCTGGCGTCGTCTGCGCTACAAGCGAACCTACCCTCTTGGTCTCTTGGTGGACTTCTTTAAGACCATGGAGCGTGGGGGAGTGGTGCGCTTTGTGAAGTGCCCGGCGTGAGAACCGCCGCCGATGCTGTTTTGGCAGGCTGTGTGGACGCCTGGATGTGATCCAGGGTTTGGTATAATGGTTGTCGGCCGAAGTGTCAGCGCTGCTGCGTCCCCTCGGCGACGGCGGCCCGCCAATGGCGGACGTGCCTTGAACCCATCTTTGTGTGGAAGAGATGTGTCTCCATGTTTGTGGATGAAGCGGACATCGTTGTCAGGGGCGGGGACGGCGGGAAGGGCTGTGTGAGCTTCCGGCGCGAGAAATACGTGCCGAAGGGCGGCCCTAACGGGGGCGATGGCGGCCGGGGGGGCAGCGTCATCCTGCGCGCGTGCCCGGACGCAAATACACTCGTGCACCTCGCTCATCGGCGCGAATACCGTGCGAAGGATGGCCTGCACGGGAAGGGGGGGCTGAAGAACGGCAGCGACGCTCGGGACCTGCTCGTTGATGTCCCTGTGGGCACGATGATTCACGATGCCGGCACAGGGCGGCTGCTCAAGGATTTGGTTGAACCGTGGATGCGCGTCATCGTCGCGCAGGGCGGTCGGGGCGGGCGCGGGAACACGCACTTCAGGTCGGCCACCAATCAAACGCCTCGCTACGCCGAGGAGGGCGAGGAGGGCGAGGGTCGCCATCTGCATCTTGTGCTGAAGCTTATTGCCGATGTGGGCCTGGTAGGTCTGCCCAATGCGGGGAAGTCCACGCTGTTGTCGCGTCTGTCGGCGGCTCGGCCGAAGATCGCGCCGTATCCGTTCACGACGAAGGAGCCTCAACTTGGCATTGTGGGCGGGCCGGATTACCGGCGTCTGGTGCTCGCCGATCTGCCGGGACTTATTGAGGGCGCGCACAAGGGCGTGGGGCTGGGCGACGAATTCCTGCGCCACATTGAGCGTACGCGCATGATCGTTCACATGATTGACATTGCGCCTCTGGATGGGGCGAAGCCGGCGGACGCGTATCGAACCATCCGTAACGAACTGCGCCAGTACAGCGCCTCGCTGGCCGAA
This sequence comes from uncultured Planctomycetota bacterium, assembly GCA_964409935.1. Taxonomy (GTDB): domain Bacteria; phylum Planctomycetota; class Brocadiia; order JAADGH01; family CAYPFP01; genus CAYPFP01. Next base: position 9,126 of record CAYPFP010000147.1, read on the forward strand.
AAGCCGGAGATTGTTGTGGCCAACAAAATGGATCTGACCGGCGCGCGCAGGAACCTATCGGAGCTTCGCAGGAAAATCGGCATCGAGGTCATCCCCGTGTCCGCCGTCACGGGCCGGGGCCTGAAGGCGCTGCTGGCGGCGATGTTCAGGAAGATCGCCGAGTGCGATGCGAATCAGCAGAGTCCCAGAATCGTTCAAGGAAGCTAGCGCGGCGCTCCGGCAGGGAGAGCCGTCTGGAGAGTCTTCCCCCTCTGTGCCGCGGGCTCCGGTACGGCCAGCTTGGTCTGGGCAGATCCGCAAGTCAGCGTGTAGGCTCCCTCGGTGCGCACGGGCATGGCGCTCCCTTCCGTGGAATAGGGAAGCAGTAGCTCGAAGCGTCCCTGAGCATTGGCCGTGGTCGTGGCCGCGTAGCGGAAGGTGCGGCCTTGGTTGGTCCGGATGTTTGTTGCCGCCGTCACGGTTGCCGAGGGCGGCGCCGTGCCGGTCACATTTGCGCCCCGCATCAACTCGAATATCTTGACGGATGCCTCGGAGGGACTGCTCGCGCCGCAGGGGGGGCCTTCATAGACCAGCCGGAAGGGCGCAAGACGATTGCCCCGCACGCCCAGGCGCTCGAAGTCCGTTCCGTCGAATTCGTGCAACCGAACCGCCATGAGAGAATAGTACGCCGGCGTTCTCTCAGGGACCGCCCGGCCCTCGCGAGTTACGCCGTAAGTGATGTACTTGGGGTCCAGCCATCCCGCGATCCGCGCGTAGTCCTGGGCCTTCAGATCAAACGGCGTCGTGATGACGTATCGCACGTTGTAGCGGCGCACGATGGCGAGCGCCTCCGCTTCTTTGGTCGCCGTCAGGAAGCGGACCGAGTCCACGAACTCATGCCGGCCCAGATGCGAGCCGAAGCTATTGCTGAGTACCGGCCGCCGGGCTATGTACTGGACCCAGTGCCCGGCCTCCCATTCGCACAGAACGCCGTACTCGGCCATCGCGCGGGGGGAGTCGAAGTGTGATGTCCGGGGCGTGGATTCGCCCATCCACTTCAGGGCTTGGAAATACTCCCGTGGCACGGTGCGAAAACGGTCCGCGGCGGCAAAACGGGCCGACGATACCGCAACAAAGTGGCTGAAGGTGGGATACAGGAGAAGGGCAAGGACGCAGGCCGGGACGGCCCACCGGAAAATGATCGAGTCTCCCCGCGCCCGGCACAGGCGTTGCGCGGCTGCCGGTGTCAAGGCAAGCAGGTACCCGATCGAGAGACTGACGTAGACGGAGAACGGATTGGCGAATCGGCGTTGCGTCACGGCCAGCATGCCGAAGATGATGGTTGCCGCGAGGAAATACAGGACGGGCAAGCGGGACATAGGCTTTTCGCGTAAGGCGGCAAGAAGGAGGGCAAGCGGCGTCAGGTAGAGGCCCCAGGACAGTGCAACGTCTGCAAAGGCCGTGGCGGGGAGTCCCGGCGGCGCCCAGAAAAGGGGCCGCGACTCGATAAGCGTCTGTGTCCAGGCATCAGCCCGCGTGAGAAAGCCCCAACCGGCGGTGAGCGCGTCTTTGACGCCGGGCATCATGCCGCCGGTGGCGATAGCCACCACAAGGACGGCGAACAGCAGTCCGAGCACGAGGTGTTTCAGGGCGGCGCCGGGTCGCCAGGTCATGCCCCAGAAGGCCAGAACCGCTGCGGGACCGGCGCACGAGGCCAGGTGAAACCAGGAGAGTCGCAGGATGGCCTCAGGGCCGATCCACGGATCGAGGTTGCCGAAGATGAGCAGGACGATGGATGCTGTGGCCAGGGCGATGGAACCGTCGCTGAGCATCGGCGTGGGGTCCTGCCGCCGCACGGTCAACTGGGCGCTCTGAATGACGATGACGGCGACAAGCACGACGACGTAGATGGTGGCCGCCGTTTGCACCATGAACAGGCCGGCGATGGCCACCCCGGCGAAGAGGGGCCACTCGCGCAGAAGAGTCCTGACGTAGGATGACGACTGAGGACTTGTTCTGCTCGCGGCGCCCTTGAGTAGACAGATGGAGGCAAGCACGAAGAGCAAAGGCTCGGCGACATGATGGTCAACGCGTCCGACGGTGGAGTACGCGACGTGCGCGGGCATGACGGCCAGCGCATAGACGGCGATGAGAGCCGCCGCGCGCGAAAATATCATTCGGGCCAGAACGTAGACGGGCACGATCGTGAGGGCGCCCAGAACGGGCGGCGTCATTGCTGCAACAGTCTCGACCAGGCGCTGGCTCGGATGTCCCAGACCGGCCGCGAGCGCCGCGGTCGCGATGAAGAAGTCGAACAGGGGAGGCCAGAAGCAATAGGCGCCCTCGGGGTAGGCCATGTAGGAGTCGAGGATCGGGACGGCGGGAAAGTTTCGGATGATGAGCAGGATGCGGCGAACATGATAGTAGGGATCGGCGTCGAAGAAGAAGACGCCCTCCGGCGTGAAGACCTGGCCGAAGGGCAGCATTCGCAGGGCAAAGGCGAGGGCACAGGCGCCCCCAACCCA
>CAYPFP010000148.1:0-11544 GCA_964409935.1 uncultured Planctomycetota bacterium
ATGGACTCGCTCCAAAAGTCGTTGACAGATGTCCGATAGGGATGTACCCTCTTATGCTGCTTTTGGTGCGGCTTCCATCCTTTGAAAGGACTGTGACATGGGAAAGATGAAGCTTTGCGCGGAGGCGGACGCCTTCCGCACGGAGGAGAAGGGCTTCGATCATGCCGTGAAGATGACAAAGGCTCTGGGCCTGAAATACATCGAGCCTGAGGTGATGACGGGGCGGTGTCTGCTGAACGTGTACGGGTACTGCAACATCACGAGTCTGGAAGACGATCCGATGGACATGCGCCGCGCGATTGAGAGGGCTGGTCTCAAGGTCGCCTGCCTGAGCGCCCACTCAAATCTGCTCAACACGGAATACGGGGTGGACTATCTGCGCAAGGCCTTCCGATTTGCCTACATACTTGGGGCGCCCATCGTGAACACGTCCGAAGGGCCGAAGCCCGACTGGATGACCGACGCTGATGCCTACCGCATCATGAAGCTCAATCTGGACACTCTCCTGTGCTCGGCCGAAAACTATGGCATCAAGCTGACCATTGAGCCGCACGGTTACTACACGACAAAGCTTGATGGCCTCGAGAGGATTCTGGATCTGAATGACTCGAAGTGGCTTGGTCTTAATTTCGACACCGGCAACACCTTCCTGGCTGGAAGCGATCCTGTCAAGATGCTGAGGCGCCTTGCCGGTCGTGTGGTTCACTGTCACGTCAAGGACATCAAGCGGGGCAGGGTGATCGAAGGGCATGAGACGGGCACTCCCGCCGGGGTGCCGATCGGCGACGGCGACGTTGATATCAAGGGGTGCATCGGTATCCTCAAGAAGCATGGCTACTCGGGATGTCTCTCAATCGAGGTCAATGGGACTGAGGCGTTGCGAAAGAGTATCGGATTCCTCAAGCCGCTGATTGGCTGACCAACGGGCGGAATTTGATTTACTTGAGCTGTGCGGCTTGATAAACTTCACACCGTTGATGGTGTAAGCTATCGGACCGGGATTGCAAGGTTAACGTACAATTGGAGAGGAGGTGAGGAAGACACATGGTGAAGAGGAGCATTTTGGCCCTGTTGGTGGGCATGCTGGTACTGGGAGCCGCTTCGCTCGCGACGGCGGGTGAAGGCGGAGCAAAGCCGGAAGGCGCTAAGCCGGAGGCCGCAAAGGCGGAAAAGGCCGGGAAGCGGATGACCAGGATCGAGCAGGCTCTGGCGCAGGTGCAGTTGACCGACGAGCAGAAAGGGAAGGTTGACCCGATCGTCGCGGAGTACAAGGAGAAGACAAAGGCGACGAAGGAGATCGCGGACCGCAAGAAACTTCATGACGAGACCGTCCAGAAGATTCTCCCCCTGCTCACGGACGAGCAAAAGCCGAAGTTTGAGGCCGCGCTTAAGGCCAAGGGGCCGGGAGTGAAGAAGGAGAAGAAGGAAGGCGAGGCGAAGTAAGGCGGGCTTTGTCTTAGTCAAACGGAACAAGGGACCCTACGTCCCACGTAGGGTCCTTTTTTTTCTGCCGCGCCTGCCTTGGCGTACGCCCAGACCTGTGCGCCGGGTTGACATTGAGAGGGCCATCTGATACAGTCCCATCGGTGCTGCGCAGAGGCGCAATCCATGCGGAGGGCGTATGCTGGCCAGGGTCAACAGCATGGCCGTTCAGGGCATTGATGCCCTCCCGGTCGAGGTCGAGGTGGACATCACGCATGGATTCCCGCACCTGGCGATCGTCGGACTCCCCGATACGAGCGTCAAGGAAAGCCTGGACCGCATCCGCTCGGCCCTTGCCAACAACGGCTACTCCGCCAAGATGGGGCATCTTACCGTCAATCTGGCCCCAGCCGACCTGAAGAAAGAGGGGCCTGCCTACGACCTGCCGATTGCGCTGGGCCTGCTGGCCGGCACCGGCCAGATCGTTCCGGCTCGGTCTGACCAATATGCGGTGGTGGGAGAACTGGCCCTGGATGGGAGGATACGGTCCGTAAAGGGCTGTTTGCCGATGGCGGTTGCGTGTAAGAGGCTGGGGTACCGCGGCCTGGTGGTGTCGGCGCGGAATGCGCCGGAAGCGGCGGTGGTTGACGGTCTTGAAGTGATACCGGTTACCACCCTTACCGAGGCCGTGGGTTTCTATACCGGCAGGCACCCGATCGCGCCCCACAAGGTAGACATTGCGGAGGTCTTTGCGAAGGCGGCAACACGGTATGAACTGGACTTTGCGGATGTCAAGGGGCAGGAGTACGTCAAACGCGCATTGACCGTGGCGGCCGCCGGGCACCACAACGTCATCATGGTCGGTCCGCCCGGCTCAGGCAAGACCATGCTGGCCCAGCGTATCCCCTCCATCATGCCGCTGCTAGGCCTGGAGGAGTCGCTCGAGACGACCAAAATCTACAGCGTGGCCGGCATGTTGACTGACGGGCAGAGCCTTATTGCCGTACGCCCGTTCCGTTCCCCTCACCACACGGTCTCGGATGCCGGCCTTGTGGGCGGCGGCACGTTCCCGCGTCCGGGCGAGATATCGCTGAGCCATCACGGCATTCTGTTCCTTGACGAGCTTCCCGAATTCGACCGCCACACGCTCGAAGTCCTGCGGCAGCCGCTGGAGGACGGGCGCATCACCATCGCCCGGGCCAGGGCGAGCGTCAGCTACCCGGCGCAGATCATGCTTGTGTGTTCCATGAACCCGTGTCCGTGCGGTTACCACACCGACTTGCGTCGCGCGTGCCACTGTACGCCTCACCAGATACAGCGTTACCGGTCTCGCATCTCCGGACCGTTGTTGGACCGCATTGACATTCACGTGGACGTACGGGCCGTTGAGCATACTGAGTTGAGGTCGCGCGGGACCGGGGAGTCTTCGGCGCAGATTAGGGAACGCGTAATCGCCGCGCGCGAGCGCCAGCGCCAGCGCTTTGCCGGCGAGAAGTACCTGACGAACAGCCGGATGTCGGGCAAGCAACTGAACAAGTGGTGCAAGCTGGAGGACGACGCTGAGTTCCTGCTGCGCTCTTGTCTTAGCGAGTTGAGCCTGTCAGCGCGCGCACACGACAGAATCCTCAAGTTGGCTCGCACGATCGCCGATCTTGCCGACAGCGCCGATGTCAAGAGCGAACACATCGCCGAGGCTGTTCAGTACCGCAGTCTCGACAGGACGATGTGGTATTGATGACGGATGTCAGGCGCTTACCAGCGGTCAATTTCCGATGATGAAGGTGTGGGATGCACAAGAACGTCTGTTGCTTGTTGGCTGGTATTGGGTTTGTGTTTGTGATGAACACGGCAGTAACAGCAGGTGAAGACATGCGCACTGTTCCGCTCGCGGGGCTGGATAGCGTCGAGGATATCGGTCGCCTTGAGACCAGAAACGCGAAGGTCGAATGGATTCGTCCCGGGGCGGTGCGGGTGGAGTACGGCGTGGCGGACTGGCCGACGGTGGTTTTTATGGCGAAGAAGGCGTACGATCGCGAGGACTGGCGCGAGTTTGGCGGCCTGGCGCTGGATGTCAGGAACATTGACCCGAAGCCGGTGAGTGTATGCGTCCGAGTGGATGATGATCCGAAGGCCGATGGGAGGGTACACTGTCGGACGGGACGCGCAGAGCTGGCGCCGGGCGAACACGTCACTCTTGTGGTCTCCATTGAGGACCCGCCGGGCATGATGCGGGCGGGGCCGCCGGCGCACTCGGCGCCAGGCGCTCGGTTCATGAACATGTATGGCGTGCCATTGGACAGATCGCATATCATTGCCGCTCAAGTCTTTCTGCACAAACCCACTGTTCCGCAGAAAATTGAGATAGCGAATCTGCGGCTGGTGGCGAAGGATCGCCTTGACGGGATTGTGGACAGGTTCGGCCAGTATGCGCGGGCGGACTGGCCGGGAAAGCTTTCTGAGGAAGGAGAGTTTGCACAACGGCTGGAACAGGAGGAAGATTGGCTGCGGCGGAACCCCGTCCCCTCGGATCGCGACGAATTCGGCGGATGGAAGGACGGCCCTGAAGTGAGGGCGACGGGCTTCTTCCGGACCGCGCTCGTGGCGCAAGGGATGGAGGTCGCGGAGTACAGAGCCGGCGCGCGATGGTGGCTTGTGACACCGACGGGACGTCTCTTCTGGAGCGTCGGTATTACCTGTGTCCGTCCCCGTTCAGAGGGGCCGATTCAGGGCAATGAATTCATGTTCACGTGGCTGCCGGAGGACAGCCGGAAGTCCAAGTGGGCCGATTTCTACCAGACCAACCTCAGACGCAAGTATGGCGAAGGGCGGGAAAGGCAGTGGACGGACATGACGTGCAGGCGTCTGCTTGCCTGGGGCTTCAACACCATTGGGAACTGGTCCGATCCGTGTGTTTTCCGCGCACGGCGCGTTCCGTACACCGTTCCGCTGCAATCCGGCGGTAAGCTGCCGTACATCAGCGCAGAGGAGTACCGGCATAAGCCCGGCGCGCATCGACGTCTGCCGGACTTTTTCGATCCGAGGTTTCCGCAGAGCGTGGACGGGGCAGTTGCGAAAGGCACGGCCGAGTGGAAGGATGACCCGTGGTGTGTCGGCTTCTTTGTAGACAACGAGTTGGCTTGGGATTCCTGGGCGCAGATGGGCAAAGGTGGCGAGTATCTGACCGCGCGTGAGGCCCTGGGCGCTCCGGCCTCGCTGGCTGCGCGGCAGGTCCTTGTCGGGCAGTTGCAGCGCAAGTATGAGAGCGTTGCGGCGTTGAATGCCGCCTGGGGAATCAAAGCGTCTTCTTGGGACGAGCCGATCCATGTTGGCGTCGCACAGCTAAACCAGGCGAGTCGTGAGGACTGCTCGGTCTTCATGTCGGCGCTGGCTGAACGATACTTTTCGACCGTCTCGGCTGCGCTCAGGAGGCACGCGCCGAAGCATCTGTATCTGGGATGTCGGTTCGCCATCCGTCCGGCCGAGGTGGTGCGGGTGGCGGCAAAGTACTGTGACGTCGTGAGCTTCAACATTTATAGCCGTACCGTTGACGCGCAGGACTGGGCGTTCACGCAGGGGTTGGGTAAGCCGGTGATGATTGGCGAGTTCCATTTTGGGGCGACAGACCGCGGGATGTTCCATCCGGGCCTGGGTCCGACCAGGGATCAGGTCGAACGCGCAAGTGCGTATCAGGAATATGTGCGCAGCGTTCTGGCGCTGCCGGCCTTCGTCGGGTGCCACTGGTTCCAGTACGTGGATCAGCCCCTCACGGGCCGCTTCGACGGCGAGAACTACAACATCGGCTTCGTCACGATCACGGACACGCCATATCCCGAACTCCGGGCGGCGGCGCGTGAGACGAACGCCGAGATCTACGGGGCGCTGTCTTCGCGCTGACCGAAGTACGGACGGCCCTTGACGGCCAAAGCGGGAAGGGACGTGCCCTGAACGAGTCCCGTTCAGGGCGTGCCGCATCTCGGCGCTAATAAGGTGATGGGTCGGGGGCGCCTGCATCTTTGCAGGCGCCCTCAACACAGGCCGGCGGGCGCGAACGGCGGGTTGGGGCTTGCTACGATTTCTCGAGTTGCTTCTTGCACTCCTGCAGAATCTCCACGGTCTTCGTGGCCCCAACACGTGTGACGCCGAGGGCGCGAACTTCGAGCAACTGCGCGAGGGTCCGGATGCCGCCGGCGGCCTTGACTTGCACGTGCGCCGGAGAGTGTTCGCGCATCAGCTTGATGTCCACTATATTGGCCCCCCCGCTGCCGTAGCCCGTGGACGTCTTGACAAAATCGGCGCGCAGTTCCCCGCAGATTGAGCAAAGCTTGATCTTGTGCTTGTCCTGCAAGTAGCAGTTCTCGAAGATGACCTTTACCAGGGCCTTGCGCTCGTGGGCGAGGTCCACAATGGCTTTGATGTCGTTTTGAACATAACCCCAGTCTTCGCTGATGACCTTCCCGATGTTGACGACCATGTCCAGTTCGCGCGCGCCTTCGTCGAGGGCCTGCCGAGCTTCGGCGGCCTTTACGGAGGTAGTGTGACTGCCGTGCGGAAACCCGATGGTGGTGGTTGGGGCCACGTTGCTTCCCTGCAGGATTTCGGCGCACCGCTTGAGGTAGTACGGTTTGATGCACACCGAGGCGACGGCACACTGCAGGGCCGTCTGGCAGCCCGCCTCAAGCTCGGCGTCGGGGATAACGGGATTGAGGAGCGAATGGTCAATCATCTTCGCGATCTGCTCGCAGGTGTAATCCATATCATTTCTCCGAGTCAACTGGGGTTGGCATGGCGGCGGACGCGGCGTGCTCGCGTCGCTGGAACGACGCGCCGCGTCTGAAGACCAACTGCCACCACGTGGCGAGCGACGAGCACAGGATAACCGTTGCCAGGGCGAGGAAGAGGATGGCCAGCCCGGCAAGCAGGTAATTACCGTCGGGGACGTACTGCTGGGTGATGCTGATGATGGCGGCGCTGAATGTGATGGTCAGAACGAAAATGGTCGGGACAAGCGTGACCCAGATGTAGCGGAGCTTCCCGGCACGGATGAGGATCGTTGTGCCGATAACCAGCGCAATGCAGGCCAGTAGCTGGTTGGAGATACCGAAGAGCGGCCAGATGGTCTTGATGGTTCCGGTGTAGGCCAAATACGCCCACGGCGCCGTGACCAGCCCCCCGCACAGAAGGGCGCCGGGCAGCCAGGCCGTTTCCTTGAAGCGGGGATGCGCCATGCCCAGAAGTTCCTGCAAGATGTAGCGCGAGACGCGCGTGCCGGCGTCCATCGCGGTCAGGATGAACAGGGCCTCGAACATGATGGCGAAATGGTACAGGAAGGCCATGAAGCCTCCCAGTCCCGGCACGCGCCCAAGAATGTGGGTCATGCCCACCGCCAGGGAGACCGCGCCTCCGGGACGCGAGACGATGTGCTCCTTCACCTGGTCGTCGAGTTCATGCAGTTCGTTCACAGGCACGCCGAGCTTGGCGAAGTCCTCCTTGCTGAAGTCCATGGGCCGGGAGGCGCTCAGGCCGAGTTGCTTGAACGATTCCCCGGAAAATGCCTGGAATTTATCCATTGGAATTGCCAGTGTTTCATACTGGGCGCGATCCATGAGTCGAATCTTCGCCCCATCGAGGCCGACCTTGGCGAGGTCCGCGGCCGGAAGCGAGGCGACGGCTTCCTGCGCCATGCCGACCTTGGCCGGCCTGAGGCTCCAGTTGACATTGATCGCATAATAATCGGCGGGGTAGAGAACGGTGGCGGCAACCAGGGCCATCAGGGCCACAAAGCCTTCCAGGAGCATCGCCCCATAGCCGACGAAGCGCAGGTCGGCCTCGCTGGCGATCATCTTCGGCGTTGTGCCCGACGATATGAGCGAGTGGAAGCCGGAGAGCGCTCCGCAAGCGATGGTGATGAAAACGAACGGGAAGACCGAGCCTTTGATAATTGGGCCGCCCCCGTGGACGTGTTCCGTCACGGCCGGCATGTGCAATTGGGGCGCCACCAACACGGTGCCAAGGGCCAGGGCGACGACCACCCCCACCTTCATATAGGAACTGATGTAGTCGCGCGGGACGAGCATCAGCCAGACCGGCAGAACCGCCGCGAAGAAGGCGTATATGGCGATCATCACGACAATGGCTTGGGGACTGAACAGGAGTGCGGCATTGAGCCAGGAGTTTTGCACCATCGGCCCCGCGCCGACCGCGACAAGCACAAGCCCAAAGCCGACGAACGAGCCTTCGAGAATGCGGCCGGGGCGTAGGGTGCGCATGTAAACGCCAACAAAGAGCGCGATGGGAATCGTGGCGGCGAGCGTGAAGAATCCCCAGGAGCTTTCATACAGGGCGTTCACAATCACCACGCAAAGTGCAGCGAGCAGCAGGTTGATGATGGCAAAGGTTGCTATGCCGGTCACCAGGCCGGTCACGGGGCCTACCTCCTGTTTGGCGATGTTGGAGACGGAGAGGCCACGGCGGCGGGTGGATGCCCAGAGCATAACGAGGTCGTGAACGCCGCCGGCGATAACTGCGCCGATGAGAATCCACAGCAGCCCCGGCAGATATCCGAACTGGGCTGCAAGCACCGGCCCGACGAGCGGGCCGGCGCCCGAAATGGCCGCAAACTGGTGGCCAAAGAGCACCCACTTGTTGGTGGGCACATAATTCTGGCCGTCGTTGAGCTCGATGGCCGGCGTGCGCCGGTTGGGATCAATGCACAGTACCCTTGCGGCCAGAAAGGCGCCATAGAAACGATAAGCCAGCGCAAAGATGCAGGCGCCGGCAATGACAATCGTAAGACCGTTCATCTACGCTCCTGGGTGTCGTCCTGAAAGGTGACGATCACGGAATTCCCTTTGCCACTTTACTTGCGGAGGCCAAACTCCGCAAGAAAAAAGCGTTCTTAGTTGTCTTTTGCGGCGCTGCATGGAACAATACCGGCTCTTTCGTTCTGGTAATGAGGTCTTGTTTTGGAGAGAGGCAGATGAGCGAGGTTATTCGTTTTGGGATGATCGGTGCTGGGGCGATCAGCAATGCGCACCTGGGGGCGTTGGCCAATCGCAGCGACGTGAAGATTGTTTGTATTGCTGATTCCAATTTGGAACGCGCCAAGGCCCAGGCGGGAAAGTATAAGGCCGAACGCTATGTGGCCGGCTACGACGAACTTGCGAGGATGGACGATATCCATGCCGTTGTGGTCGGAATCCCGACGCAGTTCCATGCCGATGCCTGCATCAAGGCCTTGGAGCGCGGCAAGCATGTGCTGTGCGAGAAACCCATGGCGCGCTCGCTCAAGGAATGCGATGAAATGGCGGACGCGGCGCGACGCAATGACTTGGTGCTGGCCATTGGTTTTGTGCGTCGCTTTGACCCGGATTGGGGAAAAATTCGCGAATTGGTGCAGGCGGGAAGGGTCGGACGTCCGTGTCTGTGGCGGCGAATCGTGGTGGGACCGGCGCCCGGGGGGCCCACGTACGGCGGTTGGTACACCGAGAGCAAGATGAGCGACGGCCCGCACAACGAGAGCGGAAGCCACGATTTCGATTTCGTTCGTTACGTTTTCGGAGATGTGAAGGCCGTCACCGCCAGTTGCTGGCATATGGGACGCACCGGCGATGTGCGGGACGCAACGACGACGATCGTGGACTTCAAGAGCGGCGACCAGATGGTGTGTATGTGGTCCTGGTCGCTGCCGCCGAAGTGCTCGGGCGCGTTTGGGGGACTGGACGTCGTCGGGCCGGAGGGGTTCCTCAAGGGGCCGGAGAGGGTTCAGGGCGACGAGTACAAGTACGTCGTGGTCGGGGAGGGCGGTGCGCAAACGAGCTATCCGTTCACGTTGGTTCGCAAGGGGAAGTTCTGGTCCGAGGGGCAGATGGACAACTTTATTGAGGCGATTCGCGGCCGGGAACTGCCGCGCGCCTCGGCGGAGGACGGCCGCAAGGCACAGGCGATCACGCTGGCCGCGTTCGAATCGTCCAGGACAGGCCGGCGAATCGAGATGGACGAGTTTGCCGGAAAATGAGACTGGGGATTCAGCCCGTTACTGGGATTCCTTGTCTTCGTATTGCCCTTTCAGGGCTCCCAAGACGTCGGGGTCGGACAGCGTCGTTACATCGCCGACGACGTTGCCGTTGGCGATATCGCGCAATAGACGCCGCATGATCTTGCCGCTGCGCGTCTTGGGCAGTTCGGCGGTGAAGATGATCCGGTCGGGACGCGCAATAGCGCCGATCTTGCGCACGACGTGCTCCTTGAGGTCGGCCTCAAGCCCCTGGCCTGTGGCGTGGGACTCCTTGGCGGTGACGAAGGCCGCGAGCGCCTGGCCTTTGAGGTCGTGACGGATACCGACCACGGCCGCCTCGGCAACCGCCGGATGGTCTACGAGGGCGCTTTCCACCTCCATCGTGCCGATCCGATGGCCGGCGACATTGAGAACGTCGTCCACGCGGCCCAGGAGAAAGTAGTACCCGTCGGAGCCGCGCTTGGCTCCGTCGCTGGTAAAATAGGTCTTGCGATCCCATTTCGACCAGTACTGTTGTACGTACCTGTCTGCGTCGCCGTAGATGCCCTGCAGCATAGCCGGCCACGGACGTGTAATGGCGAGCAACCCGCCGCCGGTGGGGATCGGTTTTCCGGTCTCCGTCAGGATATTGACCTCAACCCCGGGGAATGACTTGCCCGCGTGGCCGGGTTTGGTGGGGTCCAAACCGGGCAGTGTCGTGATCATGATCATCCCCGTCTCGGTTTGCCACCACGTGTCAACAATGGGACACCGCTTCTGGCCAATATTCTCGTAGTACCACATCCAGGCCTCGGGGTTGATCGGTTCGCCCACTGTACCCAAAAGTCGCAGGCTGGACAAATCATGCGGTTTCACGTGTTCAAGTCCCCACTTCATGAAGGCTCGGATGGCGGTTGGCGCCGTGTAGAGGATGGTTACGCCGAAGTTCTCCACGATCTGCCAGAAGCGGTCGCGGTCCGGCCAGTCCGGAGCCCCTTCATACATCACCACGGTTGCCCCCGCAGCCAGGGGGCCGTAGACCAGGTAGCTGTGCCCGGTGACCCAGCCGATATCGGCCGTGCACCAGTAAACGTCCTGGGGCTTCAGGTCGAAGACCCATTTGGTGGTCGCGTAGACGCCGGTGAGGTAGCCGCCCGTCCCGTGCATGATCCCTTTGGGTTTTCCCGTCGTGCCCGAAGTGTAAAGTATGAATAGGGGAGCGTTGGAGTCCATAGGCTCCGGCGGACAGAACTTGGGCGCTTCCTGCATAAGGCGGTGCCACCAGCGGTCGCGGCCTTCGCGGACGCGAAGGGGGAAGTGCCCGCGCTGGAAGATGATGACGTTGCGGACACTCGGGGTCTCGCGCAGGGCGTAGTCGGCATCGTGCTTCAGCGGTATGATGCTGCCTCGCCGGTAGCCGCCGTCCGCCGTGACCAGGACTTTGGCCTGGCTGTCGTTAATGCGGTCGCGAAGCGCCTCGGCGCTGAAGCCTCCGAAAACGACACAGTGGACCGCCCCGACCCGGGCGCACGCGAGCATGGCGACGACGAGTTCCGGAATCATGGGCATGTAGATGGCGACCCGGTCTCCCTTTTGCACCCCCATATGCTTGAGAACGTTGGCAAACTTGTTGACCTCTCGGTACAAGTCCCAATACGTAAGGGTGCGGCGTTCGCCGGGCTCTCCTTCCCAGATAATGGCGGCTTTGTTGCGAAGGCCGTTCTTAATGTGGCGGTCAAGGCAGTTGTAGCTGGCGTTGAGCATGCCGCCCACAAACCACTTTGCGTGAGGAGGATTCCAGTCGAGTACGGTGTCCCATTTCTTCGCCCAATCGAGTTCGTTGGCAAAATTCTCCCAGAACCGTTCGTAGTTCTGCGCCGCCTTCTGCCGGACATCCGGGTCGGTTACGGTGGCGTGGCGCTTGAATTCCTCGGGCGGGCTGAAGGTTCGGGTCTCAACGAGCAAATCCGAGAGGGCGACAGACTGGGCTTCGGGCTTGACCGTCATGGCTGCTCTCCTAAGATACGCGCCGAAAGAACCTGTTCGCGTATTGTTAGAATACTGTTATGTGGTAGTCAAGTCAAATCTCTGGGTAGTCTGGAAAATTCAGTAGTCAGCACGGAAAAACC
>CAYPFP010000149.1:0-11447 GCA_964409935.1 uncultured Planctomycetota bacterium
GCGGATTTCGAGGGCACGGAGGCCGCGATCGTCTTCTCAACCGGCTACATGACAAATCTTGGGGCGGTGTCCGCACTCGCAGGTGAAGGTGATCTGGTGGTGAGCGATCGCCTTAACCACGCCAGCATAATTGACGCCTGCCGATTGTCGGGGGCGCAGTTCCGTGTCTATCCTCACGGTGATACGCAGGCGCTGGCCAGAATCCTGGCGCGGGCGGCGCGTAGCAGGCGGCGGTTGGTTGTGACCGATGGGGTCTTCAGCATGGACGGCGACCTTGCGCCGCTCGGGGAGATTGCGGCGCTGAAGAAGAAGTATGAGTTTGTGTTGATGGTGGATGAGGCGCACGGAACCGGCGTATTCGGCCGGCACGGTCGCGGCGCGGCCGAGCATCTGGGCGTGGAGGAGGCTGTGGATGTCCGCATGGGGACGCTGAGCAAAGCCGTCGGAAGCATTGGGGGGTTCGTGGCGGGCGAACGGCGGCTCGTTGACCTCCTCGTGAACAAGGCGCGGACGTTCCTCTACTCGACGGCCCTGCCGCCCGCGGTCTGTGCGGCCTCGATTGAGGGGTTGCGGATCATACGCAGGGAGCCGGCCTTGCGAGAGCGGCTCTGGGAGAACGTGAAGCGCCTGCGGAACGGTCTGCAGAGCATCGGGGTGGCGCCGGCCGGCAACGGGCCGATCATTCCGGTGGTCGTGGGAGAGCCTAGAAGGGCGATGGAGGTCTCGGAGGCGCTGCTGGCAGAGGGGTTTCTGGTGGCGGCGGTGCGGCCGCCCGCCGTGCCCAAAGGGACGAGCCGGTTGAGGCTGACGGTCGTAGCGGGGCACGCGCAGAACGAAATTGACCGGTTGTGCGGGGCGCTGAAAGGCGTGCTGGGCAATCGGTGAGACGCCATAGGGGGTGGCGGGCAGACTTCAAAAGCCCTGCAGGGAACGCATGCAGGGCTTCATAGTTTAACGCGTTTCAGCGTGATGGCGCCGCCCTTTCTCTCGACCTTGGTCTCGATCTGAGAGATGACCACCTCGGAAATCTCCTCGCGGGTCGAGATCACCGCCATAGCCGGCTTGTTGGGTATGTCCTGAAGCCCCATCTTCTCGATGTTGATATTGTTTGCGCCGAGCACGGTCCCGATGATGCCGACGATGCCGGGAACGTTGCTGTGGATGGAGATAAGGAAGTTGGCTTCCACAAGGGGAAGGTCGAAGGTGTAGTCGTTCACCTTCTGGAGAACAGGCTTGCCGAGGATGCAGGTACCCGAAAGAGTGACGCTGTCGCTTTCACAGACGACCGTGATACCCATGTGTTCGGTGTCGCTGTTCCCGCGGGCTTCGGTCATGCGGATGCCGCGTTCGGCGGCGATGCTCTTGGCGTTGACGAGGTTCACCGAGTCGGACACGTTGCTCATGAATCCGGCGTAAAAGGAAGCGGTGACGCGGTTCGTATCGAGGGAGGCGATCTTGCCATTGTACGTGATGGTCACGTGTTTGAACTCGCCGTCGGCGAGGTACTGGTAGACGAGTCGGCCAAGTTTCTCGGCGAGGCGTTCCCAAGGCTTGAGGGAGGGGTCGCCGGGGGCAAAGTTGACGGCATTGACGATGCGGTCGTCGCGGAAGAAGGCCACGACCTGGTCGGCGGCCATGCGAGCGCCTTCGATGCCGGATTCTTCCGTGGCGCCGGCCAGGTGGGGCGTCACCAGAACGCGCGGGTGACGAACCAGGAGGTCGTCGGCCGGAGGCGGCTCCTTCTCGAAGACGTCGGTGAAATAATATTTGACCTTGCCCGATTCGAGGGCCTTCAGCAGGGCAGCCTTGTCCATGAGTTCAGCGCGAGCGCAATTGGCGATGCAGACGCCTTGTTTCATTCGGGCGAAGGCCTTTTCATTGACCATTCCGCGGCTCTGTTCGGTGAGAGCGGCATGGAGGGTGAGGAAATCGGCCTGCTCGAAGACCTTCTCAAGAGGATGCAACTCCGAACCAAGTTCCTTGGCTTTGTCGGAACTGACGAGCGGGTCGAAGGCCACGACACGCATCCCCAGCACCTGGCCAATGGCGGCGACGCCGCGGCCGATGCGGCCGAGGCCGATGATGCCCAGAGTGCGACCGTGAAGTTCGGCGCCCTCAAATCCCTTCTTCTCCCACCGGCCCGCCTTCAGCAGGTTATGGGCGGGGATGATGTTGCGGGCCATGGCCACGAGCGCGCCGAGGGTGTGCTCGATGACGGCCTGGGCGTTGGTGCCCGGAGTGTTCTCGACGATAATGCCGAGGCGTGTTGCGTCGGGAACAGCCACGTTGTCCGTGCCGGCCCCCGCGCGGACAACGAGTTTCAGCAGTCCCTTGGCGCCGGCGCGCAGAAGCCGGGCGTCGAGGCGCGTGGCGCTGCGGACTACGATGGCCGCGTATCGGCCGATTCGCGCCTCCAGCTTGTCGGGCGGGAGCGTGGCTTCTTGCGTCACGGGAAAGCCCTCGGCGGTGAGGAGCTTCGCGCAAATCTCCTGCACGTTGTCGAGAACGAGGATCTTGTGTTTGTGAGCGGGCATTGGGATTTCCTGCTTTCCTGCGCCTCTACAAGAGTATGGCAAATCCGGGGCAAGCAGTCAATGGAGTGAAGGGCGGCATGGCCGGGCGAATGCGGAGGCGCCCAGGAAATTCAGCGGGTAAGCTCGGCCAGCACGGCGTTGGCGGCGCGAATGAGATCCTGCGGGTCCAGGAAAATCTGCATGCCGCGCATGCCCGCGCTGACGGAGATGAAGGGGAGGCCCTGGCAGGCCTTGTCAATGTAAAGCGGCATCCTGCGCTTGCTGCCGAGGGGGGAGCAGCCTCCGGTGACGTAGCCGGTGATTCTCTCGACTTCCGCCTTGGGGAACATGGCGCATTGCTTGTTGCCGGAGGCCTTTGCGAGCAGCTTGAAGTCCAACTGCTTGGGGCCGGGGATGCACGCGAGCAGGGGGCCGGTGCGGTCGCCGTTGGTGACGAGCGTCTTGAAGACCTGCTCGTGGGGGATCTTCAGCCTTTCGACGACTTCCTTGGTGCCGACCTCGCCGAACTCAAAAGTCTTGACTTCGTACTTGATGCCGAGGTCGTCGAGAATCTGCATGGCGCGCGTTTTCATGATGCTGCTTGGTGTCCTGAACCACGCAAGGGTTGTTCAGTTGCGGCTCGTCACGCTATTTTAGTCATGTGTCGGTCTAAGTGCCAAATGACTTCCGATGCTTCCCTACCAGGCGACCGAAAGACAAACTGGCGCGCCAATGACGGTGCTCAAGGGAGGTCTACTGGGCGCACACCGTCAACTTTGTGTTCGTGGGCTTGATTTCGAACCGGAGCGATTGTCGCCCGCCGGCGGACACGAGGCGGGCCGCAATCCGGTTGCCTTCGGCGTCATAGACCTTGACGTCGGAAACCGTCCACTCGTGCGGAGGGACGACTTGCATCGTCAGCGGCTGGTCGTATAGCTTCGGATCGGCCGTGCAGGCAAGATGGACGTCCATTGTTCTATGGTCGCGAGGGACGCAGCGGAGTTCCGACGCCCGGCGCTCGGCCTGGTACTTGTGAATCTGGGCTATGCCGCCGAACCATAGTTGGTCCCGCTCAAGGCGCAGGCATTCCACCTGTTGCCGGAGGAAATCCTCCGTGATATTCAGGCCTTGGGCGGGGCCGATCTGGTGGTAGTAGAAAGTGATCCACTTCCTGTTCTGGATCGCGTGGGCGAGGCGTTGCCGGAAGAGGTCCATGTCTGTGACATAGTTCTTGCCGCCGGATGTGGCAACGCCCGCGCTGTTCTCATCATAAATCAATTGCCACTTCTGTTCGTAGTAGCGCCAGGGCTTGGTGGTGTTCCAGGTGGTTCCGCCGCCGGAGCGGAAGGCAAGGAGTTTGCTCTTGCCGGGGAACAAGCCCCAAATGTACTTGCTGCATTCGCCGATCTCGTAATCGGCATCGTCGTCGTCCTTCGCGCCGCGGTGATGCAGCGTATGATTGCCGAACTCATGGCCGGCTTGTATGGCTTCGGTTTCCCATCGGTCCTTGTACTTCTTGTAGGCGTCTTTGCCGGGGTTGATGAGGAAGGTGCCCACCATGCCGTACCTGGTGAGCAGCGGTACGGCGATGAGGATGTGGGAAGGGGAGGAATCGTCGAAGCGCAAGGCGACGGCGGCGGCTTTGTCGTCCGCCCAACGGCAGACTCTTGCCGCAAAACCGGAGGCAGGGTCGGTGGCCGACGGTTCCGGTTCGGGCAGAGCATGGGCGCCGGGCGGCTGACCGGTGACGGCCTGCTGCGCATGGGCGTAATAGCCGTCGAGTCGGCAGATCAAGAGAAGGAGAATGACCAGTGCTTGTCGGGACATCACGAATGCTCGCGCCTGCATCTCAACCCAGGTAGCGCACCAGGTCATGGAGCGGCTTGCGGTTCTTGGGCTTGGGGCTATCGGCCGGGAAGCCCAGGGGCGTCATGGCGATGGGGTCGAGATCATCGGTCAGATTCAAGGCCTTCCGGAGCGCAGGAGGGTTGAAGGCGCCGATCCAGCAGGTGCCAAGCCCTTCCGCCGTGGCGGCAAGGATGAGATGGTCGAGGGCGATGGTGGTGTCCACGTCGGCATAGTTGCGGCCGTCGGTTCGGCGCCAGGCTTCGCCGGGCTTGGCACAGGCCAGGATGATCACGGGCGCTTCGTAGAACCAAGGTTGGTTGTACGCGATCTTGAGGGCGTGGCGGGTCTTCTCCTCGCGGATGACGAGGAACACAAAGGGCTGGCGGTTGGCGGCGGTGGGGGCCAGCCGCACAGCTTCCAGGATGCGGTCAATGGCCTCCTGAGGCACCGGGTCGGGCTTGTAGGCTCTCACACTGCGGCGGGACTGGATGAGTTCGTAGAAGTTCATGACAGTCTCCTGAAATGGGCCACAGAGACGCGCAAACCGTAACAAATTCCCAGACGTACCGCATGACGAATAAGCCGTGTTCGCGAGAAGGCAGCCAAAGGCATTCGCCTCTATTTTCTCCTGGCGCAGCGGACGCACAGGCCGATGATCTGCATACGATGTCCCTGCGGGCGAAACTTTTTCTCTTCGCAGATCTTGTCCTGAAGGCGCTCGATCTCGGGGTCGCAGAACTCCACGATGTCGCCGCATTGGGCGCAAATCATGTGATCGTGATGCTCATGGCCGTAAACATGCTCGTAATGGGCATGTTTCTCGTCGGTAATCACTCGGCGCAGAAGGCCGCTTTCCACCAGGAGCGTGAGGGTGCGGTAGATGGTAGCCTTTGAGACGCGCAGCCCCTTGGCGCGCATCTCGGTAAGCAGGTCGTCGGCCTCGAAGTGCTTGTGGGTGGAAAAGACCTTGTCCAATATGCGGAGGCGCTCGCGAGTCATCCGCAACCCGCGAGCCGTGAGAAACTCCCTGAACTTGTCGTCCTTTGTTTCCAAGGTTCGCGTGCTCTAGCGTGCCTGGCGGTATTCGGCGGCTTGCGGTTCGGGGATCGTGCGCAGAAGTTCGTGCACAACCTTGACGGAGTCAATGCCTTCGGCGTCGGCGTTGAAGTTGGTGAAAAGCCTGTGGCGCAACACCGGAATGGCCACCGCGCGAACATCGTCGCAAGTGACGTTAAACCGTCCGGACATGACGGTGCGAGCCTTGGCTCCGAGGATCAGGTACTGCGCGGCGCGGGGACCGGCGCCCCAGGAGAGCCATTGCTTCACGAAATCGGGCGCCTCCGGCAGTTCGGGCCTTGTGGCGCGCACAAGCCCGATGGCGTAGTTCACCACGTGGTCGGAGACGGGCACGCGCCGGACGATGTTCTGAATGGCGAGGATGTCGCGCCCGCTAAGGACCGGCTGTGGCTCGGCCGTGGACTCGTAGGTCGTGGTCTTGACGATGGTCTTTTCCTCGTCGCGCGTAGGGTAGCCGATGTAGATATTGAACATGAAGCGGTCGAGCTGGGCTTCGGGGAGCGGATAGGTGCCTTCCTGCTCGATGGGGTTCTGGGTGGCCAGCACGAAGAACGGCAGGTCGAGCGAGTGAGTCTCATTGGAGACCGTCACCTTGTATTCCTGCATGGCCTGGAGCAGCGCGGCCTGCGTCTTGGGCGGGGTGCGGTTGATCTCGTCGGCCAGGAGCATGTTGGCGAAGATGGGGCCGGCGACGAAACGGAAGTTGCGCTTGCCGGTGGCGGGGTCTTCCTCGATGATTTGTGTGCCCGTGATGTCGCTGGGCATAAGGTCGGGCGTAAACTGGATGCGGCTGAAGGTGAGCTTCAACACCTTGGCCATGGTTATGACGAGGAGCGTCTTCGCCAGGCCGGGCACCCCCACGACCAGGCAATGGCCGCGGCAGAACATCGAGGTGAGCATGAGGTCTATCACGACGTCTTGCCCGATGACGACCTTGTGGATCTCGCGCAGAAGCAATTGCCTGGCCTTGGCCAAGCGCTCTACTGCCTCGACGTCATCCTGGCTGCGGGGTCTGGCGTCCACGCTCACGTTCATACCTCCTGGGGGCAGGCCGAATTCCCGGTTCCTTGCGCCAAATGCGTCCAAACCCAAAGTATAGGGGCGCTGGCGG
This sequence comes from uncultured Planctomycetota bacterium, assembly GCA_964409935.1. GTDB lineage: Bacteria > Planctomycetota > Brocadiia > JAADGH01 > CAYPFP01 > CAYPFP01. The sequence continues at coordinate 6,550 of CAYPFP010000149.1, forward strand.
CGGGAGTCAACCGAAAAAGTGTCCGCATGCCCCGCCTAAGGGGCCAGAGTCATAGTGCAAAACGCTCGTACTCGTGGCAACAGGGGTGGCCTTCGGTAAACCAGAGGGCGCGTTCGCTGGGCACCGCGATATAGGACAGGACGGAGTTCATGCCGCCTTTGACGTGCTGGCACATCGAGACGGGTTCCTCATGATGGCGCAGGAGGGCCTTCATGAAGTCGAAGGTGAGCGGCGCGGCGCGTCTTTCCAGCGACGCGGCGCGTCTTTCCAGCGACGCGGCGCCGGAGAGATTGCGCGTGAAGATGTCATAGCGCCCGCGCGCGTTGGCCAGATACGCCGCGTTGGGCTGCATCTCGATGTTTCCGGAGACATAGAAGTTGGTGCAGAAGAGCGTGTCGCCCTCGATGCGTCGGACGGCGTGGCGGCCAGGCGCGGCCTCGATCACGGCGGTGTCGCCGGTGGCGTCCATGACGATCATGTTGAGTCCCTTGCCCACGAAAGGATGCTTGGCGAAAAGGGCGACTACTTCGTCAACGTTGGCGCAGTACTGCAGGACCAGGCGGGTCAGGATGCAGTCGGACAGGCCGGTGGCGGAGGCCTTCGAGTCTCTGGGGCTTACGGAGGAACCGCCTGTGGCAAGGCCGCGCTCGTTGAGGCCCTGCGCCCACGTGGTGCCGCCGTACGAGTAGGCGACGAAGGCATGGCCTTCAGTGGGACGGACGCGCTTCAACTCCAGGTATCGGTCGTCGTTCTCGCCAAGGTCGGTATTCTTGCCGAGCATGGGGCCGCGGTCGGTCCGCCGGAAGGCGACATTGCTGCACGTGTGGTGCAGAACATGGTTGACGGCGGAGAACAGGTTGTATAGCTGTGCGTCGCGAACGCTCAGTCCGGCGCCTTCGGCCATTCCGCGCATCTCCTCCACAACCGCCGGAAACGTGTTGGAAAGGTACCGGATCAGTTCCTGGAGTACGGTGTCGGTTTGTTCGGGTTTTACGGGGAATCGGCACCAGACTTTGAAGCGGTCGTGGATGACGGCGGCCGCGGCCATGCCGTGGCGGCGTCCGATCTCGTGAGGGGAGCCGTGGAGGTCGAGTCTTATCATGTTGCGGCGCTCCTAAGCGCACTTGACGGTGATCGAGGAGGTTTCGTCTGCCCCAAGATTCAGCACGATGGCGGTCTGGTCGAAGCCTTCCAGGCGGACGCGGCGGCCTTTGAAGTTCGCGGGCAGCAGCAGGGTGAGGCCGGAGACGGCGCGCAAGGACCGGATGTCGAAGCGCAAGACGCCGGTCTGATTGTCAAACGAGAGATTCTGAATCTGCACGCCCCGCCGCGCGTCATTGAACTCAACCCACTCGCGGCCATTGACGAAGGGCAGGCCGCGCTCGTGCGCGCGTCGGGCGACGGCCTCGATCCAGGGCGCAGAACACTTCGACTTGTGGTTGACATAGACCGGATGGAAACACGGGTGGTAAACGCCGTGGAACTTGTCGGCGAGGTCGTCAATCTGGCCGAGCGACAGCTCGATGGCCTGCTCCAGGGTCATAGCCGGCAGGAGCGCTTTGTCAGACAGTAGAACGTCTTCGCTGCTCAAGGTGGCCTGCTCGTACACGTCAACGAGGCGGCCCTTCTCGTCCATGAACTTGACGGGCAGCGCGCTGCCACTGCAGTAGCCGTGTTGGTAGCCGGCGCCTGGGTAGATGTTGGAGTCCAGCCGGAGGCCGTTCTCGTGGAGATACTTCGCATGTTCGGTCCACCCGACCCACACAACGCTGTGGCCGCGATGGGCTACAGGCTGGTACTCGTAGTGCTTGCGCAGTTCGGCGAGCTCGACGCGCATGTTGGCGAGGGTTTCTTGAGGGGAGGGCATGCGGCCTGCGAACAAATGCGGGCCTAAATCGTGCCCGCGCTGTAGAAGCTCGCGCATCCGCTCGGGGGTGAGCGCTTTGAAGTCCTTGGTCATCAGATACAAGGTGTACTTTCCAGCGAAACGCTCGATGATCTCGATCACAGATTCGAGATCAGCGGTGGGCATGGAGTCGCTGTCGCCGTCGAGGAAGGCCGCAGCGGGAGCGGCGTGTGGGAAGTGCCAGAGGCGCGGCATGGGGCGGCGCTCGGTCATTCGCCGGATGAGACAGACCAGGATGTCCTGGTGGATGTCGGCCTGGGGGATCGTCTTGAGGCGTTCGTCGAGGTAGCGGTAGAAAAGATCGCAAGTCTTGTAGGCCAGGTCGCGGTCGGGGTCGGGGTTGGGGCCGAGGCTCGAATTGAGCGGGGTGCCCTGGTGGAAGAGGACGTTGGAAGCGGCCAGGTCATAGGCGAAGGCGGCGGCCAGACCCTTGCCGTGTTCGTGGAGGACAATGGCCGGGTAGCGGGTGCGGACGCCGGGTTTCCCGGCCAGGGCTGCGAGTACGGTCGCGCTATCGGGTTCGTAAAGGTCGGCGTCGCCGTGGAACTGAAGGCAGTCGGCCTGAATCTGTGCAAGCAGCGCCGGTTTCGGAGCAAGCGTCACATAACCTTCGGCAAAATGCCTCACGATGCCGGATGTGGGCTTGAGGCCGAAGATGCCCAGCATGTCCGGCGGTGGGCGGAAGGCGATGAGGTTGCCGCCCGAAGCCACAAACTCCGCCAGGAGCGACTGCGACTTTGCCTCGGGGTTCACATGGGCGAGAATGACCATGTCGCGGCCGGCAAGGTGTGAGTCTTTGAGCGGTTCTGAAGCAAGGTCCAGCGTCTCCCGGCAGACGATGCCCTCGACGTCAAGGATTTCGCAGATGTATCCGGAGAGCGCGTTCCTGGACCCGCTGTCAATGATCAAGAGGATCGGCTGGGGCATGTGTATGTGTTCCCTGTGTCAGGCCTCCTTGCGAATCTCATCCATGCTTTCGGCTATGGCGGCGGCAATGTAGTGGAGGTCGTCGTCGCTCATGAGCGGATGCAGTGAGGGGCAAAACAGGCGCATGCCTGTCTCATCGGAGATCGGGGAATCCGAAGGCGCGTAACCGAGTTGCTTGATGAGGATGGAGGCCTTGGGCGTCACCTCGTTCATGACGACGGCGCCTACGCCGTATCGCTCCATCAGTATTTTCACGACGCCGTTCCGCCTGTTGCCGGCCCACTCGCGGGGAACCATGATTGTGTAACCGTAATAGATGTGGCCGCACCCGGCCGGTTCGGTGGGAAGCGTCAGGTCGGGGACTTCCGAGAGCAGCGCGGTCAAGCGGCGCGCGCGCTCGACGCGCAGAGCGTTCATGGCGTCGAGGCGGCGCAACTGTACGCGTCCGACGGCGGCCTGGGGGGTTGTCATGCGGTAGTTGGTTCCCCACAGTTCCGTGTTCGCTCCGAACGAGCGGTACGCGCGCGAGCGCCGGTCCACCTCAGGGTCGTCGGTCGTGATCATGCCGCCTTCGCCGAGGGTCGTCATGTTTTTTGTGGTCTGAAAGCTGAAGATGTTCATCCAACCCATCTTGCCGACTCGCGTGCCTTTGTAGGTGGCGCCGACGGCGCGCGCCGCGTCGCCGATGACTTTCGGCGGCCCGTAACGGGGGTGGGGATGACGCCGAGCGATGTCCTCCAGTTCCTCCATCGGGGCGGAAAGTCCGTTGTTGTGGACGGCCAGGATGGCGCGGGTGCGGGGGGTCATGCGGCGTTCGACGTCGCGCGGATCAATATTGAAGGTCTTGGGATCAATCTCGCACATGACGAGCCGGCCGCGCTGTCCGAGCACGGCAAGGTGAGTGGCGCGGAACGTGATCGCGGGGCTGATAACTTCGTCGTCGGGCTGCAGGTCGAGGCACATCATGGCGATGTCCAAGCCGGTGCCGCAGGAGTTCAGAGCGATGGCATATCTTGTGCCGCAATACTTGGCGAACTCTTCCTCAAACTGGGCGATGTCGGGGCTGGTGAAGCCTTTTTTCCAGTCCATGGACCCGCGCAGGCACGTGTTCAATGCCTGAACCTCGTCCTCCGTGAACCATCCGCCGAGACACGGTAGCGGCGGAAAGTGGCGCTTGCCCTGAGACAAGATGGCGCGACGACTATCCGCCTTCATGTTGGCTCCTCTCGTTCGGGTCTAGAAAGCGCTGATTTTGTCCGCCTCGTGGTGGATGTCTTCCAGGGTCGCGGGGACCAGGACAAGGCCACGCCTTGCGGCGACCTCGCGGGCGTGGTCAATCTGCGCTTCGAGGATCTTGCGTTTGGGATTTTCTGTGTCGAGGTAGTCAATAGTATTGTGGGTGATGCCGACGAGGGTCATGACAGGCGGGTCCATTTTGCACATCTCATCAATGGCCTCGTCGAGTATCTCGCGATAGAGGGGGATGGGCGCCCCGCGGTCCGGTCGCAGATCGTGCGGTTCGTTGCCCTGAGGGTCGGAGCCTTTGTGTGGGTGGCGGGTGACGGGAATTTCGTAGAGATCGAGGCCGCCGCAGATGAGGCGGTTTTGAGCGCTGGCGTGATGGGCAAAAGGACATGCCCCCGCCCACAGCGCGGCGACTTTGGGCTGGTAGCGTCCGGCCTTCGAGGAACTGCTTTGCTTGACGCCGAGGTCCGCCAGCACGGGAAATGTGTGATCGTTTGCCGAGAGGAAGCCGCAGCGGAAGGTCCGGAGGGGAAGTTCCAGCGCGGCTTCCCAGTCGCTCTTGGCGAGGGTCAGGATCTCGTGCTGTTCATCCCGGCCGTACTCGCCGAGGTATTTCCGGTACTCGCCGTTGCGGAAGCTGTCGCAATGGAACTGGAGGCCCATCTCGAATCCCTGTCCGGCAAGATCGCGCAAAATTCTCTTGTGATGTTCCGCCGTGGCGGGTGTGGAGTAGAAGCCCCCTTTAATCCCTCTGGCTTCAAGGGCCGGAGTCTATGCTATTCTTAGTTGAAAATTGAAGCGGCTCCTTCCGAGTGGTCTA
>CAYPFP010000150.1:0-11309 GCA_964409935.1 uncultured Planctomycetota bacterium
CGCGAAAGGAAAGCTGAGGTGTATGGTGTTGATCGAGGTGCTGGGCACGGGTTGCCCCAAGTGCGCCCGCCTGGCCGAGAACGTCGAGGAGGCCGTGAGGCAGGCCGGCATTGCGGCGGAGGTGAAGAAGGTCAAGGAGATCACCGAGATCGTGAAGCGCGGCGTCATGTTCACGCCGGCCCTGTGCGTGGACGGCGTCGTCAAGTGCGCGGGCAAAGTGGCCTCGGTAGACGAGATCAAGGCCTGGCTTGCGCCTTCCAAGCGCTGACGGGCGTGGGCCTGTCGGCTATGTTGCCTTGATTCGCACACGGCGAATCCGGAGGATCCTCGATGCGTATCCTGTATATTGATTTGGACTGTTGCCGTCCGGACCATCTGTCCGTTTACGGCTACCATCGGCCCACCAGCCCCAACCTGGAACGCATCGCCTCTGCCGGCGTGAGCTTTCGGCATTGCTACTGCGCCAATTCGCCTTGTCTGCCTTCGCGCGCCAGCTTCTTTTCCGGTCGCTTCGGCATCAACAACGGCATTGTCTCCCATCACGGTTCGGGCGAGGTTTTCCGGCCCATGTGGCGCAGTCATGACCGCGACGCGCGCCGTCCCCTGCTCCAGAATGTGCTCTGGCAGCGCGGCATGAAAACGGTTTCCTTCAGTTGTTTTCATGATCGCCATAACGCCTACTGGTTCTGCCACGGCTGGCAGGAACTGCATACTTTCACCCGCAAGCGCGGCCAGGAGACGGCTGACGAGGTTAACACTGCCTTCCTGCCCTGGTTCCGCCGACACGGTCGGGAGGACAACTGGTTCATCCACCTGCACTACTGGGACATCCATTCGCACTATCGCATCCCGCCGTCCTGGGCCGAACGGTGGGCCGACTCGCCGCCTCCGGCGTGGCCGGACCAGGCGGCCATTGATTCCCACCAGCGCATCTACGGTCCGCGCACGGCTCTCGACCTCTACACGAACTATAGGGACGAAGACAAGCCGCCCGTAAGTTGCATGCCCGATGCCGTTCGTTCGGTCGCCGACTTCAAGAAACTCATTGACGGCTACGATGGCGCCATCGCCTACGCCGATCATCACGTGGGCCAGGTTCTCGACGCCATGGAGGAGATGGGCATCTGGCAAGACACTGCCGTCATCGTGAGCGGCGACCATGGCGATTCTTTCGGCGAGCACGGGCAATACATGGACCACGGTATCGCAAACGAAGCGGTTCACAATATTCCCATGATTGTGCGCTGGCCGGGCCTCACGAAAAAGGGGTTCTCCGACGCCTTCGTCTACGGCATGGACCTTGCCCCGACGCTCTGCGAGCTTCTCGGTTTTCCCCCGCCTTCGGGTTGGGACGGCCGTTCTTTTGCGAAGGCCCTGCGGGGCGAAGGTTTCGCCGGCTGGTCCTATCAGGTCTGGGATCACGGAATCTACACCTTCACGCGCGCCGTGCGCACGCCGGAGTGGCTTCTCATTCACGTACTGCATCCGGGCTTGTATCCATACGACGATCCGTGCATGCTGCACGACATGAGGAACGATCCGCATCAAACCCGCAACTTGGCCGCCGAACGCCCCGAAATCGTTGCACAGTTGAACAGCCATATGGCCGAGTGGCGTCACGAGCAGATGCGCAAGGGCGCCGGCGCCGACCCCATGGACGCGATGACGCGCGAGGGGGCCTTCCTTTACTATCCCCCGGAAAAGATGATTGACCGCCTTCGCCGCACCGGGCGCAGCGCCTTTGCCGAAGACCTGAAACGCCGTCTGGCGCGGTTTCACGGGTGAAACGGTTTTTGCCCCCTTGGAGGACCGACAGTGAACGCAAGACAAGTGGTCGTTACCGGTCGTCATTCTATCGAGCTGCAGGACGTTACTCTCGACTTGGCCACTTTGGGACCGAAGGACGTGGTCGTCAAGACCCATTACAGCCTCATCAGTCCGGGCACGGAGTTGGCTGGTTATGTGGGGTTGGACATGTGGCGCAAGTACCCCTACACGCCGGGCTACGCCGCCTGCGGGGAGGTCTTGGCCGTCGGCAAGGACGTCAAGGACGTCAAGCCGGGCGACATGGTCTTCTCCTACACCGGCCACGCCAGCCACGTCAAGTCGAACAGGCTGGTCTCGCGTCTGCCTGCCGGTCTGGACAAGAAGCTTGCGCCCTTTGCGCGCATGGCCGGCGTCTCTATCACGTCGCTGCGGGCAAGCGAGGCGGAGTTGGGCGATTACGTGGTCGTGTTGGGGTTGGGACTGGTCGGCAATCTGGCGGCCCAATTGTTCGCTCTGTCGGGGTGCGAGGTCATCGGCATTGACCCCTCGTCCTCCCGCCGTGATCTTGCCCGGAAGTGCGGGACGAAGCACGTCGTCAATCCCGCTGAAGAAGACGCCAGGAAGCGCGTGCACGAGATCACGCGCGGCCGCATGTGCGAGGTCGTGGTGGAGGCTTCCGGTGTGCCGGCGGTCGCCGAAACGGCGGCGCAGTACGCGGCCAAGCTGGGCGAGGTCATCCTCGTCGGCTCTCCGCGCGGGGAGCACAAGAGCGACGTCACCCCGCTCCTGAACTCCATTCACCTGTGGGGAAACGGGTGCATCAGTTTCAAGGGCGCGCATGAGTGGCGCTACCCGGTGGACCGCGACCCCAACGGCCACATCAAACACTCTATTATGCGCAACATCGAGATTCTCCTCGGCCTGATCGCGGACGGACGCTTGCGGGTGAAGGACCTGCTCACACATGTCCTCCCTCCAACCGAGTGCAAGGCGGCCTATGATGGCCTGCTGAACAAGAAGGACGAGTTCCTGGGCGTGGTGTTTGACTGGACCAAGGTCTGAGCAGGCCTTGTTTGAAGCGGGCATCGGGATTTTTTCCGCAATGGTGCGGTCGTATGCGGGGTTTCCCCCTCCTAAACCGGACTGAAAGGCCGTTTCGGGCGAGAGGCCGCCATTTCTTGCTTGACGACGGCCCAAATGGGGGGTATCTTCCAGTAGAACACTGAAGGAGCCGCAACATGGCCGTCAGTCGTGCGCACCGCCGCCTGAAACTTGAGGAGTTGGAGCCGCGTGTCGCCCCCGCCGTCGCGTTCCTCTACGACGCGGGAGCTTCCTTTATCTCCCCTCAATGGTTTGAGACTCTACAACCGTCCGGCAGGGCGTCCGCGCCGATGGCGCAACAGACGGACGGTCTCGAGGGTTTGTCGGATGCCCTGAGTGCCGGCCTTGCCTCTGAGTGGATCGTCCAGCTCAGCGGCGATGTTCTTGGCATGGTCCGTTCGGTCTCAGATGCCGCGGCGTTCCTGGCCGCCCAGAGTGCCCCCTTTACGGTCGTCGAAGGTTTGGGGATGGCGGGGCAGATGCTCCTGCGCAGCGCGGAGGTCGGTCTCTCGGTTGCCGAGGACTGGTTGAGGTCGAGCGGCAGTTTTGCTTACTACGAGCCTAACGGGCTTTCACGGTTTGACGTTCTCCCGAACGACGCGAACTTCGCCAAGCTGTGGGCGCTGGACAATACGGGTCAAACGGGCGGAACGCTCGATGCGGACATTGACGCTCCGGAGGCCTGGAGCGTCACCACCGGCAGTCCCGGCATAGTCGTCGCCGTCATTGACACGGGCGTGGACTACACCCATCCCGACTTGGCCGCCAACATCTGGACAAATCCCCGCGAAATCCCCGGTAACGGAGTTGACGACGACGGCAACGGTTTCGTTGACGATGTGCACGGGTATAACTTCGCCAGGAACAATGGCGACCCGATGGATGATAACGGCCACGGCACACATGTGGCGGGGACGATTGCGGCCGTCGGCGACAACGGCATCGGTGTGACAGGGGTCAACTGGACATCGTCCATCATGGCGCTCAAATTCTTGGACTCCCGTGGCAGCGGGACCATTTCCAACGCCGTCCGCGCAATCAACTATGCGACCATGATGCAGACCAGGTATGGCGTGAATGTCCACGTGACCAACAACAGTTGGGGCAGCTACACGTCCAGCCAATCGCTTCGAGATGCTATCGCTTCCAGCGGCAACGCCGGCATTCTCTTTGTCGCCGCTGCCGGCAATGACGGTTTCAACAACGACGTTACTCCCTTGTATCCATCAGGTTATAACCTTAACAACATTATCGCGGTCGCCGCCACCGACCAGAATGACCTCTTGGCGCGTTTCAGCAATTATGGCACGACCTCCGTGGACTTGGGCGCACCCGGCGTCAGCATTTACAGCACCCGACCTCAAGGCGCCTACGGCTATCTGAGCGGGACGAGCATGGCTACGCCTCACGTTACCGGTGTTGTCGCCCTGGCCTGGGCTGCTGCGCCCGACGCCGCCGCCCAGACGATCCGAGCGGCGGTTTTTGCGGGGACGGACCCGGTCTCGTCTCTGGCCGGCAAGGTCGCCACGGGCGGACGCCTGAATGCGCGCGGCGCGCTCGATGCGTTGTCCGCCAAACCCGTCGTCACCGTGACAGCCACCGACCCCTCCGCCTCCGAGCAGGGCGCCGAACCCGGTGTCTTTACCATCGCCCGCACCGGAAGCACCGCGTCTGCCCTCACCGTCTACTACGCCCTTTCCGGAACGGCCACCCACGGCGTTGACTACCAGAGCCTTCCCTCAGCCGTGACTATTGCCGCCGGCGCGTCGTCCGCCGTCATAACCATCAAGCCGATTGACGACGCTCTTGTCGAAGGCAATGAGACGGTTGTGTTCACGATCGCCGACGCCGCCGCCTACACCGTTGGCCCCCGCGACTCCGCAACCGTCATTATTGCAGACAACGATTCCGAGCGCCGCGTCTTTGTCAGTAGCGATGTGCCGCGGACCATTCCGGACCTCTTCACGATCACTTCTCTGCTGGAGATTCCGGACTCGCTGGCCATCTCCGACCTGGATGTGACCGTGAACATCTCCCACACCTATGACGCGGACCTGACCGTCTTCTTGATCGGCCCCAGCGGCGTCTCCGTGAAGCTCTTTGCCGGGGTGGGGGGGCGTGGGGACAACTTCACGAACACGACCCTCGACGATGAGGCGGCCCGGCCGATCTCGTCCGGTTCCGCTCCCTTCAGCGGGACGTACCGGCCTCAAGGCAAGCTGAGCGCTTTCGATGGAAAGAGCTTGCAGGGGACGTGGACCCTGTGGATTAGCGACACGACGGTGCTCGACTCGGGCGTCTTGAACAGTTGGTCCATCAGTGTTGCCGGGCAGCCCGTCGTTCCCGCCCCCGCGCAGACCTCCGCAAAGGCCCTCCTGGCCAAGATGCGCCAGCCCACCAACGGCGTGGGTCGCGTACTCGCCGAGTTCTTCGGCGTCGAGGTGCTGCCGTCTCTGGACGGCGGCAAGGTCGTGGCGGCTGGGTCCTCAGCCCGACCCGCCGGCGCCTCGCCGGCGCGTTTTTACAGCATGAGCGACGTAGTCCTCTTCCTTGGAGACCCTGGCCGACCTGCCCCGGCCGCCGGCGGTTCCGTGCTTGCGCCGGTGTCATGTGTGGATAGGATGGCGCCTTCGGAGGCCCTGTGGGGTGCTCGCAGGCCGCTGCAATCGATCGGGATTGGGGCGTCTGCGGGCGGGGGCGCGTCACTCGGAGCGGGACGCATCCTTCTCGGCTCGAGCGCGATGGGGAGGCCTGCCTTGTACCCGAGTCCTTTTGCCGGCCTCTGGGTTCCGTTCGACCCGTCAGGCGCGTTGTCCCTTTTCCCTGCTGCGGGTGAGGCGATGGGTTTCCAGGATTCAAGCGCGCTGAGAGACTTTGGCGCGGCGATGGATGCCTTTGCCTTTGCGGACGTGACGGCGGACCTCTCGCCGGCAGGGGAGGGGCTGAAGTCCTTTGCGTCCCTCGCCGAGATGGAAAAGGCCGCAGACCTTCCCCCGCAGGCCCTGTCCGGGACGGGCCGCAACGAAACCTCGTCCTGATGCCTGCCCCCCGATCATGGCCCTGTGCCTTTCCTGAATCGCATCCAGTTCACCGCTGCGTGCAAAGCTGTAGTGGCTTTTTGCCCCAAGGATGATGTGGTCGAGCAGGTCCACGCCGATCGTGCCGAGGGCCGAGATCAGTTGCCGTGTCATGATCATGTCGGTCTCAGAAGGGCGGGGGTCGTTTCGCGGATGGTTATGCCCTATGATGAGCGCCGTGGCGCCCGACTGGATCGCGACCTCGGCGAGTTGGCGCGGATAGACCGACGTTCGGTCAACTGTGCCCTTCGACAAGAGCAGGAAGCGCAGCAATCGGGACATGGTGTCCAGCAGCAGGGCGCCGAAACACTCTTCCGACGTTGTCGCAAACTCCGAGCGGAAATACTTCGCGGCCTTGATCGTCGAATCAAGAAGAGGTGCGGTCTTTCGGGACCCCCGGAGGGATTCTCTCTGGAAATCGCGGACCAACCGGATCAGGAGCGCCGTCTGTTGGCCGATGCCCTTGACTCGGCTCAGGCGTTCGCTCGGCGCGTTCAGGACGTCGGCAATGGACCCGAACTCCGCCAGGAGGCGCTTGGCCAGGGGCTTGGTGTCGCGGCGGGGGATGGCGTAAGCCAACAGGAGCTCAAGGGCCTCGTAATCGTGCAGCCCCTCGATGCCGGCCCGCGCGAATCGCGCGCGCAGCCGCTCGCGGTGTCCCAGGTGCCATCGTTTGTCGTTCTGCGCCGCCCGCTTGACACCCACGGTTCGCCCTCATGTGTTCACCGGATCTGCGTAAATCTTATATTTTTCCGCGTCCGGGTCAAGGGTTTTCGCCGTCGGACGGTTCCCGCCGTCCTGCGGCGCGAGGCGTTGAAACGGGCGACGCTGTGCTGTAGAATCACTGGCATTGTCTTCAGCGTTGTGAGCGGCGGGTAATGGTCAGCGCACACGAGATTCTCCGGCTGTTGCAGGTCGTTAATGGCGAGATGCAGGTGTCGCGCACCTCGCTATGGCTGGACCCCCGCCGGCGGAAAGACCTCGCCTTCGTCTCTCATGCCCATTCCGACCATGCCGTCAAACACGCCAAAGTGGTCGTGTCGAAAAACTGCCTCCCCTTGTACAGGGAACGTACGGGGGAGACTGACGCGATAGCGAAGGACTACAACGCGCCTTTCTCAGTGGACGACGTGCGAGTCACGCTGCTCCCGGCGGGCCACATCCTGGGGTCCTCGCAAATCCTCATTGAGCGCGACGGTCTTTCGCTGCTCTATTCAGGCGACTTCAAGCTTCGCGACTCCGCGACGGCCGAGAAAATCGAGACCCGGCACGCCGACATCCTCATCGTCGAAAGCACCTACGGTCTCCCGCACTACCGCTTTCCATGTCGGGAGGAAGTCATCGCGCAGCTCAAACAGTTCCTTGACGAGACGCTCCGGCTGCGGCGCACACCCGTCCTGTACGTCTATTCCCTGGGCAAGGCCCAGGAGACCATGCGGATCGTCAACGACCTGGGCTATGAGTCTTGGGTCCACGAGACGATCTGGCGTATTGCGAAACTCTACGTGCAGCAAGGCGTGGCCCTGGGGCGTTTCCGGCGGTTCAGTCCGCAGGACTGGAACGCCGCCCGGGCGGCGCGGCCGCGCGCCATACTCGTGCCCCCCCAACTGCGCAAGTGGGAGGGTTTGAACGCTATCGGCCCAAAACGAACGGCGTTTCTTTCGGGCTTCGCCCTGGACAAGCGCACCATGTACATCTACAGGGCCGACGCCTATATTCCCCTGAGCGACCATGCGGATTTCACAGAGTGGCTGGAGTATATCCGCCGCGTCAACCCCCGCGTCGTGATCACTACACATGGGCCGGACGAGGCTCGCACACATCTGGTCAGGGAAGGGTTCCGGGCCGTCTCCCTGGCCTCCGCGGGGCAGGGCTTGCTTTTTGAGGCTCCGTGACGACGGTCACGCACGGCGGAGAGAGAATGACCCGCCCTTGCCCCTAAGGCGGGTCCTGCGGTCGTCTCCTCCTCAGTCGAGACTCTGGTAGCCCTCGCCGGTTTCGACCGGCCTGCTGACCGTGAACCGGAAACCGTCTCCAACAACCTCGCCTGTGAAATCGAGGCCCAGGTCCTTGGAGATCAGCTCAAAGTGTTTCAATGGCTCCACTCCGGTCCATATGTCTCGCCCCTGCTTCTTCGCGACGTCCCGCATGTCCTTGGCGGCCCAGCAGACGCCGCACGACTTGCACTCGAAGGTGGCGTGGGTATCGTCGCCCTCGATCTCGACTTGGCTTCCATACACGTTGACCGCATGGATCGCCAGCGTCCTCACGAAATCAATCGGCGACGTGATCCCGCGCCCCTTCAGGCACAGGGCATAGTCATGCGCCACCGCTTCATCGTAGAGGCGAATGGCCTCATTGCCCCACCGCGAACGGATGAAGTGGCGGGTCGAAAACAGAAGTCCCGCGTAGCTGTCAGCCGCCAGCCTGAGAACCTCATCAATCTGGAGATAAGGGATATCAAGGATAGCCTTGGTCGTCATGTCATAACCTCCTTGCCGTTTTTCTGCAAGCGGCCCCTGCGCTTGTCCCGGTCATCTGCATCTTCCTGTTCAGCGCTCGAATCCTCGGCGCCGGCCGCTCCGCGCCGCCGGCGCTATAATGGACTACGACAGTCTATATATATAATACCACAAAACCGCCGCCGGATGCATCCCGGGAGGAATAAGTCACGACGTCTCGGCCGCGCCTTCGGGCGTGTAGGGCGGGCGCCGAGGCCGAATGCCCAGAAGGGACTTCATCTTGCCCATGATGTAGAGCAGGGGAGGGGTCAGGACGAGGGTATAAATGACGCAGACGAGGACGGGCGCCGCAAGCGCCGCCGGCGACACGTGCGGAGAAGCGAAAATCACGCCCGCGCAATACAGGACGTTGACGGCGGCGGCCGCTGGCGCGGCCACCGCGATCTGTATGAGGGGATTGTCTCTGAAAAGGCCCTGCGTCATGGCGCTGGCCTGGTAACCGCAGGCGCTGTACAGGAGGGCGTAGGCCCCAAAGGTCCCCGCGCTGAACGCGTCCTTCATGAGACCCACCAGCCAGAAGGCCGGAAACCCTTCTTCCGGGACGGTGTTCAACGCCAGGAAAAAGACGAAGATGAAGGCCAGGTCGGGCCGGATGCCCTCAACGGCGATCGCGCTCAAGACCGTCGTCTCAAGCAGCACGATGGCGAAGGCGGCGATCAACACTCGTATCCAGCGCATGGCCGACCCTCTAGGGCGCCGTCTTTGCCCGCTGCGCCTTTGGCTTGTTCGGCTCGGAGGCGCGTTCGCGGGGCGGCGGTTTCTGGAGGACCATCACGCTCTCCAGCCGGGAGAACTGGACCCTCGGCTGCACGTAGATCTCCCGAAACAGCCCGGACTCCGGCGCCTTGCTCTCGACCACCTGCCCCACAAGCAGCGAAGCCGGGAATGTCCCGCCGATCGCCGACGTCACGATCAGATCGCCCGCGCGCACATCGCGGTCCCTCGGCACATGTTTCATGCGGCACAAGCCGTAGCCCGTTCCCTCGATGATGCCGTGTTCGCGCGAGCGGACGTCGTACGCCGCGATGCGGCACTCCGGGTCCACCAGCAAGAGCACCCGGCTGGCCCACTCCCCCGCGTGAAGCACCACCCCCACCACGGCATCGTTCCACACCACGGCTTGTCCCGGAGCCACTCCGCCGCTCGTGCCCTGGTCTATCTCGATACTGCTGCGCCAGTTGGACGAATCCACGGCTATCACATTCGCATCCACTCCGTGGAGTCTTTCCTCCATGGGCAGCTTGGACAGGGCGTCGAAGCTCCGCATCTTCTCCTGGGCCTGGATGATGTCGTTCTTCATCCGGACCAGAGTGTTTTCCAGCAGGAGAATGCGGTCCTGGAGGGAGCGGTTCTCGTCCGCCAGGTTCCGCCGTGCGGACAAGTCCGACCACATCTTGCCGAGGAATCGGGCGCCGTTGGTTGCCTGTTTTTGCACCGGCGAGACAAGGGAGATGAGCAGCGCGCGGGGGGGCGCGGTCCAGTGCCGGGGCATGATGATGAAGTACGCCGTCAGAAGGATCAGGGCGATGAAAACGATCCTTCTGGAAGGCTGTTTAAGCCTCATTCGAACTGCCTTCGAGCACGTTCTTCAGACTATCCAGTTGCTCGAGCACCACGCCCGTGCCGCGCGCAACGGCCGTCAGCGGTTCGTCGGCCACGCGCACGGGAAGCCCCGTTTCCTTGGCGATGATCTTGTCTATGTTGCGCAGCAGGCTTCCGCCGCCGACCAGCGTGATGCCCCGGTCAATGAGGTCCGAGGCCAGTTCCGGCTGCGTGTTTTCCAGGGTTATCCGGATCGCGTCGAGAATCTGGCTGAGCGGTTCTTGCAGGGCCTCGCGGATCTCCTCCGAACTGACGACTGTGGACCGGGGGAGTCCCGAAATCAGGTCCCTCCCGCGCACCTCCATGGTCATTTCCTTGTCCAGCGGCGCGGCGGATCCGATATGTATCTTTATCTGCTCCGCCGTTCGTTCCCCGATCATGAGGTTGTACGCCCGCCTCATGTGCTGGATGATGGCTTCGTCCATTTCATCCCCGGCGACGCGGATTGACGCCGACGTGACCACCCCGCCCAACGAGATGATCGCCACTTCCGTCGTTCCGCCCCCGACATCCACCACCATGCTCGCCAGGGCCTCCATCACGGGCAGGGCCACGCCGATTCCGGCCGCCATCGGCTCGTCAATCAGGTAGACCTCGCGCGCTCCGGCCCGCTCCGCCGAGGACTTCACCGCCGTCTTCTCCACCTCGGTGATGCCCGATGGGATCGCGATCAGCACGCGCGGACGCACAAACCACTGCCGCTTGTGCACCTCCTGGATGAAATACCGCAGCATCGCCTCCGTGATGGCGAAGTCCGCGATGACGCCGTTCTTGAGCGGGCGTATCGCCACGATGCTGGAGGGGGTCTTGCCGAGCATTTCCTTGGCGCGTCGTCCCACGGCCTCTCCCTCGGCCGTCTTGATCACCGTGTTGCTGCCCTTGCGGACCGCCACGACCGAAGGCTCGTTCAGGACGATGCCCTGTCCCTTCAGGCAGACGAGCGTGTTGGCGGTGCCCAGATCAATCCCCATGTCGTGCGAAAAGAACCCGACGATGCTGTCCCATATCATGAAATGGCTGCCTTCAGAGGGTCAAGTTGGCTGACCGTGTCGCCCCTTCCAAGCCATCGCACGGCCTGTGTGACGGCACATGTTAGCGGCTTTGCGCGTCTTGAGCAAACGTCACGTCTCTACGGGACCGCCGGTGCGGGCGCAGGCGCGGGTGCAGGCGCTGGCGCAGGTGCGGGTGCGGGCGCAGGCGCAGGTGCAGGCGCGGGTGCGGGCGCTGGCGCGGGGGCCGG
>CAYPFP010000151.1:0-6332 GCA_964409935.1 uncultured Planctomycetota bacterium
ATGATAAGCGAATGATTAGCGGATGATTAGCGAATGATGAGCGGAATGATTACCTGGACCCCCAAGCAGACCTGGGGTCAAACCCCCCGCTCATCCCCCAGCTACTGCATTATATGATTAGATCGAGACAGAGCCGCGCACCGGTAGGCCATCCCGCCGCAAACGGCTTATCCGGCCATGCGCCTCGCCCCGTCAGGCGCAATGACGGCCCGCCGCAGACGACCCGCCGGGCCTTGCCGTACGGCGACAAGCCTTCCGACTCCCAGGAGCGGCCCCCCCGGCCCTGTCGCCGACGCCGTCAGGCGCACAAACCGTTTTGGGATTTTTTTGCTTTGACAATTGCCCCTCCCAAGGGTACAGTAGACTTGCCTTACGGCATTGTGTCGCACGTTCTGGGAAAGGAGGCGGAAGCCAATGACGCGCTCACGAAGGTGGAGAAGCGGCTTTACACTCGTAGAGCTTCTCGTGGTTATTGCGATTATCGGTATCTTGGCCAGCATGCTCTTGCCGACGCTCAGCAAGGCGCGCGAGCAGGCGCGTCGCCGGGTGTGCATGAGCAACCTGCGCGAAATAGGAAAGGGATGCGTAATCTACTCCGGCGATTTCAACGACTACTATCCGAGCGTCAGAGAACCGGGCACTACCACAAGCCGCCCGCTGGCTTCCTTGGCCCTGCTCTTCGACCAGTATGTGTCCGCCCGCAAGATCTTTGTCTGTCCCTCCACCACGGATAACAATAAGGACCTGCAGTCGGGCAACAGCTTCCAGCCTCACAGCGCCCAGGCCCAGAGCGGCGACCTGCGGCAATGCAGCTACGGTTACGACGACACCCGCGGCGTGAACACGCCGTCGGACATCGTCATCGCCGCCGACGCCCCTCCCACCGCGGGCGGCGCCGCCGGTGGACGCAGGAACTCCGACAACCACAACGGCGAAGGGCAGAACATCCTCTTCTACGGCGTGGACACCGTGCAGTGGATCCCCAACTCCACCAACCCCCTGCGCGACCAGGACGACGTTTACACGGCGGCCGACCCGCTAAACCCCGGCATCTCGGACTCCTATGTCAGCCAGGGCGGTGGCGCCAGTTCGACTACCCCGTAATCTCGCCGGCGTCTGGCCCATCGCGGGCCGATGTTCTCGCAGCCGGTTCTGAGTCAATAGGGGCACGGGATGTGGCGGAAGTGTTGTCGCCAGACTCCGTGCCCCTATCTTCTTTACGGACGGGCTTCTAGAGGATTCGCTATCATGCGCAAGCGGTCGAGAATGAGACGAGCCTTCACGCTGGTTGAGATGCTCGTTGTCATCACCATCATCGCCGTCCTGGCCGGCCTGCTCTTCCCCTCGCTCACCCGCGTGCGCGAGGAAAGCCGCAAACGGACCTGCATGACCAACCTCCGCCAGATCGGTCAGGCGTGCATCCTCTACTCCACAGAATTCGGCGACTACTTCCCCAGCGTCGTGGATGCCCCTCGCGTCACCAGCACCCCCCTGAAGTCCCTCGCCCTCCTCTTCGAGTACAACTTCGTCCCGGTCAAGAAGGTCTTCCTGTGTCCCTCCACGGCGGACATGAACGTGGACATGGAGCCGGGTGACTCTTTTTCGCCTCACGGTCTGGCCGGCCGCGCCGAGCCGAAGCTCAAACAGACCAGCTACGGCTATGACGACACCAAAGGCCCCCTCACCGAACCGGACGTGCCGATAGCGGCCGATTCCCCTCCCGCACCCGAAGAGGAGACCGGCGGCGTCAGCGCTACCGGACCCGGCGGTGGGGCCGCCGGCCGCCTGTTGCGCTCCGGCAATCACCGCGGCACCGGCCAGAACGTCCTTTTTTACAGCGGCACCGTCAAGTGGTTCACGGATCCAACCTGCGGCATGGACTACGATAATATCTATGAAGCCGTGGACCCCAGGAATCCCGGCGCGACCGATTCCTATGTACATCAACAATAAGCTGTCTTCGACCGATAACACGGCAAGAGCGCACACGGCGGTGCTATGATGAAACCTCCGAGCAACCCGCGACGCCATCCCGAAAAGGCATTCACCCTCGTCGAACTGCTGACCGTCATGGCCATCATCGGCCTGCTGGCTGCCCTGCTCTTTCCCTCGTTCACGCGCGCCAGGGAGGAAGCCCGCAAGGCCTCCTGCCGCGAAAACCTCCGCCACATCGGCCAGGGCTGCATCCAGTTCGCCCAGGACTACAAAGACCGTTATCCCTCCGTGCTTCTCGAAGGCAGCACCGTCAGCAATCCCATGGCCTCGCTGGCCATGTTGTTCGACAAGTACGTCGGCTCCAAGGACGCCTTTACCTGCCCCTCGACGCTGGACCGCTGCACGGACCTGGTCGCCGGCGAAACCTTGGCCCCGCACGGCATAGGCCAGCCACCGCAAGGCAGCAAGCGCAAGGAATGCAGCTACGCCTACGACGACACCAAGGACAACACCACGCCCCCCGACGTGGCCATCGCCGCCGACGCCCTCCCCGCCCCCGGCGAGGAAGTCGTCAGCGTCAGCATCGGCATCGGCGGCGGCACGCAGAGCTACAAAATCTCCGCCAACCACCGCGGCACCGGCCAGAACGTCCTCTACTACGACGGCCACGTGAAATGGTCCAAAAGCCCCTTCGCCAGCCAGGAACCCGACGACAACATCTACGAGCCTAAAGACCCCAACAGCATCACGAATGTGGACTCGTATTGTCGCCAATAGGCGCTTTTCTCCGCAATGAACCGGAAGGACCTTCTCCTCCCCCTCATCGTTGTCTTCCTGCTCACTTTCGGTCTGCCCCTGCCGACTTTCCACGAGTCCTACAGCAAGTTCTCGCTCCAGATGATCCTGTGCGGTCTGGCCATGGCCGCGGGCGCGGCGGGCGCCGCCCATGCCGTCCTCCGTCGCGGCGCCCTCCCCGACTATGTCCGGCGCGGCTGGACGCCCTTGTCCCTGCTCATGAGGCTGTGGCCGTTCAGGCTCCTGCTGCTCCTGCTCGCCCTCAGCCTGGCCTCCGGCCTGTGGGCCGGCTCGCCTCCCGCCTGGCGATGGAGCGCCCTCTTCCTGACCACAAACCTGGTCTGGATGATCCTCGTCTATCTCTGGGGGAAGAGCCGCGACGGCGCGGAGACGCTTCTTACGGTTTACCTGATCGCTGCGCTGGCCGCCTCGCTGCTGGGCCTGCTCGACTATGTCCTTCGCATCGTGGCGAACCCCGACCTCTGGGGCGAACCGACGCACCGCCTCTTCCGTCCCCTGGGCAACCCCAACTTCATGGCCGGCTACCTCATCACGCCCCTCCTCCTGGCCGCAACCTGGGCCTTGTCGGGAAACGCAGACGCCGGGACTCCCCGCAAACGGGCCTGGCTCATCGGCGCCGCCGCCGTGCTCTTCCTGACGCTGGCGCTGACCGGCTCGCGCGGCGGGGCCGTCGGTCTGGCGTGCGGCGCGTTCGTCCTCATCCTGCTTCGCTTGGGCCGGAAGCCGCGCCTGGCCGTCCTGGGTGGCGCGGCGGCCCTCGTGCTGTGCGCCGCGATGCTGGCGGCCCTCGTGCCCGGCCTTCGCCGGTGGGTGGCCGAGGAATCCCTGAGGGGCACCAACGTCGCACGGTCCTTCCTCTGGACGGACGCCGCGCGCATGATCGCCGCCCGCCCCGCGCTGGGCTGGGGCGCGGGCGGCTTCGGCGCCTTCCACGCCACGATCAAGGTGCCGCAGGAATACCTCTACGACTACCTGAAGCCCTCGGCCATCTCGCCGCACAACGAGATGCTCGAGTACGGCGTGGAGTACGGTCTGCCGGGCGTAGTCGTGTATCTGGCTTTCCTGGGGACCCTCATCGCGGCGGCGCTGACCGGCCCGCGCTCCGACCCCCGGACGCCCGCCTTCGCGGCGGCCCTTGCCGGCTTCATCGGCCTGAACGTGCAGAGCTGGCTGGACGTCGGGCTGCGTTTCTGGGACGCGGCCCCGTTCTACTGGCTGCTGGCGGGACTCCTGCTGGCGTTCGCCGGCGAGTCCGGCGGGCCGCCGGAGCGGGAGGCGCCGCCCCTGGGCAGGGGGAAGCGGCTCGGCGTGCTGGCCCTGGCCGGCGGCGCGTGCGTGGCGGGCGCGGCCTGGTGTCTCCTGAGTCTGGCGGACCTGGCGGGGCAGATGAACCTGCGCGAGGCGCGGCGCTCGCAGAACCTCAGGTCGTACCGGTTGGCCTGCGGCGAGTACCAGACCGCCCTGCGGCGGCTGGTCTATTTCCAGGACCGCGTCAACGCCGCGATGTATCTCTCGGAATCCCTGCAAAAGGCCGGCCTGGTCAACGACGCGATCCGCACGCTCGAAGCGCTCCAGAGCGTCTCGCCCAACGCGCGGCGGAGCAATCTCAAACTGGGGCTGCTCTACATGCAGGCCGCCGACCAGCAGGCCGATTCCGACGAGCAGCGGACGCGGCTGCTCGAAGCCGCCGTCGGCGCCATACTGGCCTACCTGCGCAACAACGCCGACGCCGAGGGTTACCTGGGACTGGCGCGGGTCTTCATGAGGACGTCGCCGCCGCGGCTCGACAAGGCCGTCTCGGCCCTGAGGATATCGCTCTTCCTGGAGCCGGAGTACGCGGCGGCGCGCCGGGCGCTTGTGGAGTGCCTGCGCGGGCAGAAGGAGGAACGCCTCGCCCTGGTCGAGGCGGAGACGCTCGCGCAAAGCCCCCGCGCCCAGCCGGCGGACTTCCTGGAGCAGGCCGACATCCTGCAGGGCCTGGACAGAAAGCCGGAGGCGCTCGAGGCGCTGAAGGCCGGGGCCAGGCGCTTCCCCGCCGACAAGGGGATACTCGACGCCGTCAAGAAGCTGGAAAGCCCGACGCCGAAAATGTAGAATAGATACGTCCATAATTACGCGACACGGACGTCTCTGTCTCCTGAACTCATGGAGGGGCGGCAGCATCGTGGCTTCCTCGGAATTCCTCGGCCCCGTTCAGTTCCCGGCCCCGGCGCTGCCGGAGGACCCGAAACTGCAGCGGCTGCTGGGCCTGTACGGCATGCGCGAGCCGGGTCTGCTCATGCAGCGGATCAAGATTCCCGGCGGAAGGCTCACGCCGGAGCAGTGGCGGAGGCTGGCGAAGATCGCGGAGGACTTCACGCCGGACCATCCCCTCCACCTCACGACGCGCCAGGACATCGAGCTGCACGGCGTGCCGGCCGGACAAATCCCCCGCCTTCATCACGCCCTCGCCGAGGCGGGGCTGACCACTCTGGGCGCCTGCGGGGACACGCCTCGCAACATCACCGTCTGTCCGGGCGGCGGACTGTGCGGCGGATACGGCGACCTGATGCCGCTGGCGCTCGCCGTCAAGGCGTACGTGGAAAAGCTCCCCGACATCCACGCCCTTCCGCGCAAGTTCAAGATCAGTTTCTCCGGCTGTCCGGAGGGGTGCGCGCAGCCCTGGATAAACGACCTGGCGTTTGTGGCGGTGGACTCCGGGCTGTTCGACGTGATCGGGGCAGGCTCGCTGGGTTTCCGGCCCGGCACGGGCATGCTGCTGGCGCGGGCCGTCGGCGTCGCCGACGTGTTCGCCTTCGTGCGGGCGGCCATCGAGGTCTTCCAGAAGCACGGCGACCGCCAGCGCCGCATGCGGGCGCGGCTGCGGCATGTGCGGGAGCGCGTAGGCCCTGAGGCGTTTGCGCAGCTCATGGAGACCGCGCTGGCCGGGGCGCGCGCCGGAGGAGGATTTCCCGAGGAGGAGATCGCCCCCATCGCGCCGGGGGTCAAACCGCTGGCGCGGCTCCTGCCGCCGTTGGGCGACGTGGCCCCCGCGCAGGCGCGGCGGCTCGCCGACCTGTGCGAGGCCCACGCGACCTGGGCCAACCTCGACAACCAGCACGGGATTCGGCTCTTCGGGCCGAGGGCACAGGCCGTGCAGCAGGCGCTGCAAGACGAGGAGGCGCTCTCGTCGTGTCTGCCGCCCGTCTCCATCGTCGCGTGTCCGGGCGCGGCCTTGTGCACGAAGGGCATCGCGGACTCCCGCGCCATGGCCCTGCGGTTGCGCGAGATCGTCGGGCGCGTGCGCACGGCGCAGCCGGTCCCCATCTGCATCAGCGGATGCCCCAACCAGTGCGCGCAGAGCGGCGTGGCGGCTATCGGACTGGTCGGCCTGGTCAGGACGATCGAGGGCGTGCGAACCGAATGCTTCCGCGTTCTGGCGCGCGGCGGTCAGGGGCGGACGCCGGTGCTGGCGCAGGAGACAGCCGTCGTGCCCGCCCGCGAAGCGCCGCAGATCGTGGAACGGCTCTTGACCAACTGGGACAGCTTCGTCTCCATTTAGGGCCGTGGCCGCGCCGCGCCGTTGACGGCGCGCCGCGCCG
>CAYPFP010000151.1:6432-11274 GCA_964409935.1 uncultured Planctomycetota bacterium
CGCGCCGCGCCGTTGACGGCGCGCCGCGCCGGTTTTCGCTTGCCCGGCGGAGCGGGGTGAGGCACAATTTCGGGCGCTTGAGGGCTTCCGAGAACGCCTTTTTCGCCATTTGGGCAGGCCATGTCAAAGGGATATGTGGTGCGCGCCGTCGCCGACGTCAAGCCCGTGCGCTGTCCGTGCGGCCGGGCGCGGCGCATCATCACGGGACTGGACACCGAGAAGGTCAGCTTCCACGTCGTGGACATCCGGCAGGACGCCCGCACACACTACCACCGGAAACTCACCGAGATCTACTATGTCCTCGAAGGCGAAGGGCATCTTGAAGCGGATGATGAAAGAATTCCGATGAAGCCGGGGACGACCGTTCTGATAAAACCGGGCACTCGCCATCGCGCCGTCGGCAAGATGCGGATCATCAATGTCGTCGTGCCGGCCTTCGACGAGTCCGATGAATGGTTCGCCCCCTAGATTTTTCCCGGAGGAGAGGCCATGAACTTTCGATACGGCGCGGGTCTTTTCGTCGCGGCGGGAGTGCTGCTGGCCGTGCTGGCCGGTTGTCAGCGCGCCGAACCGCCGGCGCCGGCCGCCGGCAAAACGATCCCCAACGAAGCGTACTACTTCATCGGCATCTCCACCTCGGTGATGTACTGGGTGGATGCCCGCAGGGGGTTCGAGGAGGGCGGCCGCCAACTGGGCGTCAAGGCCGTCTTCACCGGGCCGGGGGACTGGGACCCCGCGGGGCAGGCACGCCAGTTGGACGAGATTATCTCGAAGAAGCCGACGGGCATCGTGTTGTGCCCGGCCGACGCCTCGGCCCTGAGGCCCGGCATTGACCGCGCCATGAACGCGGGCATCCCCGTGCTGACCGTGGACACCGACTCGCCCTCCAGCAAACGCTACGGCTATATCGGCACGGACAATTACAACGCGGGCATCGTGGTGGGCGATCTGCTGGCGCAGACCCTCGGCGGCAAGGGCAAGGTCGGCGTCTCGCGCCTGGTCGGCCAGTGGAACATCGAGGAGCGCATGCGGGGCGTCCGGGACGCGCTGAAGCGTTATCCGGAGATCAGCATCGTCGGGGAGGCCGACGACAAGGCCAACCCCGCGCAGGCCGTGACGGCCGTCTCCGGCCTGCTGGCGGCGCACCCGGAGATCACGGGCATGGCCGGGCTGGACGCCGTCTCCGGCGGCGGCA
This sequence comes from uncultured Planctomycetota bacterium, assembly GCA_964409935.1. Classification (GTDB taxonomy): domain Bacteria; phylum Planctomycetota; class Brocadiia; order JAADGH01; family CAYPFP01; genus CAYPFP01. The sequence goes on from CAYPFP010000151.1 coordinate 7,628, forward strand.
TCGCGCGGGCGGTCCATGCCGCCGGGAAGAAGGGCAAGATCAAGATCGTCTGTTTCGACCGCGACGAGGACATGCTCCAGTACATCGAGGACGGCACGATCGAGGCCTCGGTGGCGCAGAAGACGTACCTCATGGCGTGGCTCGCCCTCAACCTGCTCCACTCCCTGGCGCACGGCAAGATCGAGCACCTGCCCGACTGGCGCGCCGCCAACGCCCCTCCGCTGCCTCGGACCGTGGACACCGGCGTGATGATCATCACGCGGGACAACTACAAGCAGTTCAAGCACAACAGGAAATGATGGATTCGGGGTTCGCTCTCCGCATGGAGGGCATCAGCAAGCACTTTCCCGGCGTACAGGCGCTGACGGGGGTGGACCTCGACGTGCGCCGCGGCGAGATCCACGCCCTGCTCGGAGAAAACGGCGCCGGAAAGTCCACGTTGATCCTCATCCTCGCGGGCATCTACAAGCCCGACGCCGGCCGCATCCTTCTGGACGGCCGGCCGGCGAGGGGCGAAGACGCCCGCCACGCCCAACGGCTGGGCATCGGGACGGTCTTCCAGGAGCTAAGCCTCTGCCCCAACCTGAGCGTAGCCGAAAACATCTTCGCGCATCGCCAACCCGTCCGCCGGTGGGGCTTCATTGACGGCCGCGAGATGAACCGCCGGGCGGAGGAACTGCTCCGGCCCTTCGGCATCAACATCCCCCCCGACGCCGTCGCCGGCGGCCTCTCCGTGGCGAACCAGCAGCTTGTGGAGATCGCCAAGGCGCTCTCGCTTCAGGCGCGGCTGCTCATCCTGGACGAGCCGACGTCGGCCCTGTCCGACGAGGAGTCGCGGCGGCTGTTCGACATCATGCGGCGGCTGAAGGCGGCCGGCGTCACGATGATCTTCATCACGCACCGGCTCAAGGAGATCTTCGAGATCGCCGACCGGGCCACGGTGCTGCGCGACGGGCGCAAGGTCGCGACGGTCGAGACGAAACACGCCACGGCGGACGCCATCATCCGGATGATGGTGGGACGCGCCCTCTCGCAGATGTACCCCGACAAGGCGAAAGAAACCGGCGAAACGGTCTTCCGGGTCGAGGGGCTTTCGCGCCGGGGGGCGTTCCAGGACATCCGCTTCGAGGCGCGCAAGGGCGAGATCCTGGGGATCGCCGGACTGGTGGGCGCGGGGCGCACGGAGATCGCGCGCGCCCTGTTCGGCATAGACCGGTGCGACGCCGGCGCGATTTTCCTGAAGGGCGGGCGGATTCGCGTCCGCTCGCCGCAGGACGCCATCCGCCAGGGCGTCGGCTACATGTCCGAAGACCGGAAGTCGCAAGGACTGTTCCTGCAGATGACGCTCCTGGACAACGTGATCGCGGCGGGGCTTTCGCGCTTCAGCCGTTTCGGCTGGATGGACCGGTCTGCGGCGGCGACGGCGAGCGCCGATTTCGTCGAGAAGCTGAGGATTCGCACCCCCTCGGTCGCCCAACAGGTCATCAACCTGAGCGGCGGGAACCAGCAGAAGGTGCTGCTGGCCAAGTGGCTGGCGGTGTTGCCCGGCGTGCTCATCGTGGACGAGCCGACGCGGGGCGTGGACGTGGGCGCCAAGGCCGAGATTCACGCCCTCCTGCGGCAGATCGCCGACAAAGGCGTGGGCGTCATCATGATCTCCTCCGAGCTGCCCGAGATACTGGGCATGAGCGACCGCATCATCGTCATCCACGAGGGGCGCATCGGCGGGCGGCTCAACGGGGCCGAAGCGACCGAGGAAAAGGTTATGGCGTGCGCCACGGGCCACGCGAACATTCAGGAATTCTAGGAACGGGACAAGGAATGGAGCTTCGGGAAATTCTCAAGCGCCTCGTGCGTGTCCGCGAACTGGCGCTTCTGGCCGTCGTCCTGGCCACGGGCGCGGCGCTGGCGGTCTGGAGCCCGTCGTTTCTGACGGCGTCGAACCTCTGGTCGGTGGCCATCGGGTTTGCGCCCGAAGCCGTTGTCTGCGCGGGCATGACGATCCTGATCGTGTCGGGAGGGTTCGATCTGTCGGTGGGGGCGCTGATGGCGCTGTGCGGGGTGGTCGCCGGCCTGATCATGCGGGAAGGCTACGGGATCGCGCTCGGAGCGGCCGGCGGGCTGGCGCTCGGCGGGGCCTGCGGGCTGATCAACGGCCTGGTAGTGACCCGGATCGGCGTGAACCCCTTGATTGCGACGCTGGGCATGATGAGCGTCGCGCGGGGAATGAGCCTCGTCATCACGCAGGGATACTCCGTGACCGACCTGCCGCCGCACTTCAAGTTCCTGGGCGAAGGCGTCATCGGCTTCGTGCCGGTCAGCGTTCTGGTGATGGCCGTGATCGTGGCGGCGGGCGACCTGTGCCTTCGCAAGCACCGCTTCTTCCGGCAGGTCTACTACATCGGCGGCAACGAGCGCGCCGCGCGGTTTTCGGGCATCAAGGTGGACCAGGTCCGCACCTTCACGTACGTGCTGAGCGGCCTGTTGTCGGCGTTCGGCGGCATCATGCTCGCCTCGCGGCTCATGACGGCCACGCCCATGGCCGGACAGGGCGTCGAGCTCAAGACGATCTCGGCCGCCGTCATCGGCGGGGCCAGTTTGGCCGGCGGGGAGGGCACGGTCCTGGGCGGCTTCCTCGGCATCATCTTCATGGCCCTCATCTCCAACGCCCTCACGCTGCTGGACGTCAGCCTGTACTGGCACGGCGTCGTGCTGGGGGCGGTGCTCATCGGCGCGGTGTCGCTGGACATGATGCTGAAGAAGCGGAGGTGAGCGGAGGCGCTGTCGGGGCGCAGCGGGTTGCGCGGCACGCGCGGGCCTGCCCTGAACGGGTCTCGTTCAGGGCACGTTCTGGGCCTGGCGGCGACCCTCTCATTCTCCATCAAGCAGCGGCCTGATGGCGTTCAGAAAATTTTCGAGGAATGTTCCTCAATCGGCAGCATATCGCACGGCTTCCATGCGACTCTTCCCAACGATCAGACTTACCGAACTGCTGAGGACCTTGGCCACCGGCGTTGAGCATCACGCCTCGACCGCCTGATAGACCTTGCCGTACCGTTGAAGCCATTGGATATCCCCGCGTTCAGCATGCTCCTGGACATCGCGAAGCAAGCGCACCGTTTCACTCTCAAAGCACGCCTCGCTCGGGTCATCATCGGGGTATACTGCCTCGACCTGGACGGCCACCACATACTTTGGCGTCCGCACCAGGCGAGTGCGTTTGACACGTCTTCCAGGAATCTTCATCGTTCACCTTCATCGAAAAAGTGTACCGTGACAAGTTTGGCCGCGCCGCTCCGCGCCAGATACGCCCAGACCGCTTTCACTTCTGTCCCGTCAGCGAGTCTTTCGCGCACTTCCACCACAGGATTGGGCTTGTCAAGGGGACGCTCGGCCATCAATTCGCCTTCCTCCAGGCCGACAACCACTTGCCATTCAAGGATACCTCTTTCCTCAAGTCTTTCGGCGGCATGCTCGCTCACGACATATCTCTCGTCGGCAACGAGTCTGCGTATAATGCCAAATAACTGGCTCATCAAGCCTTCCTGCAATTCCGCCGACTTTCAGACTTCCAGAACGTCCATTCACCCTCTCTGCTGAATGTTACGACTGTTCGTCCTTAGCGTCAAGCTGAATGTGATGGATTA
>CAYPFP010000152.1:0-11245 GCA_964409935.1 uncultured Planctomycetota bacterium
AGGCGCGAATGGAGTATGCCGATCTGATGAGTCGGATTAACCGGGCCATTTTCGGTGCGAGCACGGAATAGGGCTGGAGGCGCAGGCGACAAGACTGACGACTATGCGATTGGAGCGAACGACGTCGAAGAAATCTCCGTTCAATTTTGACTGGCACGTTCACACAGTCCTTTCATACTGCCATGAGGGCGAGTTGACGGTCGAGAATCTCGTGGCGCTGGCGCAGGAGCGGGGGCTTGCGGGCTTTGCCGTGACGGATCACAGCTCGCACCTGTACTTTGACACCCCGGAGGCATGGCAGTATAAGTACATGATCAACACAGGGCGGTGGGAGGAAGTGCGCGATGAAGGTGACCGCCGCATCGAGGCGTACATCGCGAATCTGCGGCGATTCCACGCGAAGGGCGTCCGCGCAGGGGTGGAGGTCGAGCCGACGATAAAGGGCGAACTGATCTTGTCGGCGCGTTTCCTCTCGGAGTTCGACGTCGTGCTGGCAGGCGTTCACGGTCTGCCGGGGGTGGACAGGGCGAACGAAAAAGAGTTTATGCGAGGCTTCCTGGACTGTACGCTGGCGTTGCTCGAACAGCCCATTGACATCCTGACGCACCCAACGCGAATCTTCCGACGGGGCAAGGTGGCCGTGCCCAGGGAGACATACGATCCGATCACGCGCAAAGCCGCAGAGCGGGGGGTTGCAATCGAGATCAACAACCACATTCAGTGTGATCCGGACGGAGAGTTCGTGAAGATGGCCGTGGACCGGGGCGTGAAGCTTGCGATGTCCACGGATACCCACCGAATTGACGAACTCGGATGCTTCGACCATCACAGGCGCCTGCTGAATGAGATCGGGCTTAGCGAGCGGCAGGTCCGGGAGACAGTTTTGACCGAAAAGGACGTACCGCGGCCCCCGCGCAAGAGTGTGATGGAATCCTTGAAGGAGAAGCGATGAAGATCACGGAGGACGTGTATCTGGTCGCAAGCGGACGGAGCGGGGCGTGGATAACGAGCGCGTATGACTCTCATGTGTACCTTGTGGACGGGGGCGAGGGGCTTGCGCTGGTTGACGCCGGCTGCGGGCTGGCCGTGAGGACCACGCTGGACAACATCCGGAAAGAGGGATTTGACCCCCGCAAGATTGAGATGATCCTGTTGACCCACGGGCACGCCGACCATTGCGGCGCGTCCGGCGATATCCGCCGGCGTACGGGAGCGCGCGTCGCAATCGGAAAGGCCGAAGCCGAATACCTGCGCACGGCGAATGAAGACGCCCTGGGCCTGACGATCGCGCGTCGGGAGGGGTTCTATCCGGCAGATTACCGCTTGAAGGCATGTAAGCCGGACATAGAGGTTCGCGACGGCGAGAAATTCAGCGTGGGTGTCCTGAGCATCCGGGCAATCCATACGCCGGGGCATAGTGCCGGCGCCACCTGCTACTTGGTGAGAGGACGCGAACGCACGTACCTTTTCTCGGGCGACGCGGTTTTTCTAAAGGGCGAGATTCTCCTGCTCAACTGTCCGGGTTCGTCGCTTGAGGAATACCGGCGGAGCATCGGGAAACTGGGGAAGCTGGGAGTGGACGCGCTGATGCCCGGGCACGGCATGTTCTGCCTTACTCACGGGCAGGAACACATCGAGAAATGCATCGCACATTTCCGGTCGCTGCTTCCGCCGCCGAATGTCCTTCGTTGAAAATCAGGGCACCCGCTTGGAAAAGACAAGAACGTCGAGCCGGCGGTCCGCCCGTGTGATCTGTTGTGCGAGGGTGGCCTCGTGGTCGAACCCGCATTGCCTGAGGGCGGCGATTTTTTGTTGTGAGTCAGCGTCGGCGTAACACTGCGCCTTTCCGGGGGGCAGGGGCAGAGCAGCCAGGAGTTCGGCGCTCTTGGCGGCGAATCCGGGGTGGACGAACACTTCTACGACATTGACCATTCCACGCCACTGGGCAAAAGGCCGGACCATGGCATATCCGGCGGTGGCGCCGGTCTCAGTCTCCAGGACCTTGCAGCGGTAGCGGCCCGGGTCCGTTTCCAGAGATTTCTTCAGGTCGAGGAAGCCGCTCTCGAAGTTGGCAAAGCCGAAGTGCTGGTAGGACATGTTGCGAAGGTAATCGCCCTGCTGCGTTGAGGTCAGCGTCGTCAACATTGGCCAATGATGCCAGAAGACATCAGCGATGCGGCAGGCCGAAGGCGCGAAGAGTCGAGCTTCGGGGTCTGCCTCGGCGCCGTATCTCATGTGACCGGAGCCTTGGGCCAGGCTGCGGAAGCCGAAACTGTGGTAAATCCAGTACGGAGGGGACTCAAAGCCGGTTCCCAGGTGCAGCAGGCGGCCGCCGCGTCTGCGGAAATCCTCCATCAGCTCGCGCATGATGGCGTGGCAGGCGCCTTTGCGGCGATGTTCGGGCTTCGTGAAAACATGGCCCAGTATGCCGATCCCCTTGTATTCGAGGGTCATGACGTTGGACACCGGCTCGCCGGCAATCGAGCCGATATGGTAACGCGTTTCGAGGCCGTCTAGCCTCTCGCGCATGCTCCGCTCAACGTGCCAGTTCCAGACGCCCCCCTTGTGTTGAAGGAGGGCCACGATTTTGTCCTTGAGGGGCGGTTCCGGCGCGATCGCGACGCCGATCTCCATCGGTTCGCCGCTCTTGAGTTGCGCGGTTGAGAACTTCTGAAACATTGCGCTATTCCTCCGCTTCGGTTCCTCGTTTGGGGCAGATATCGCGGACGGTGCAGATGTCATGCTGGGGATTGCGGGCGCCACAAACCCGTCGGCCGTGGAAAATGAGCAGATGCCCCGCCAGGATCCACAGGGACTGCGGCAGAAGGGCCATGAGGTCCCGTTCAATCTTGTCGGGGTTGCTGTGGGCCGTCAAGCCCATGCGCTGGGAAAGGCGAATCACATGGGTGTCCACGACAATGCCGGTGGCTTTGTTGAACCAGACCCCCAGGATCACGTTGGCCGTCTTGCGGGCCACGCCCCGCAGGGTGAGCAGGTCGTCCATGCTGTCGGGAACGTTGCCCGCGTAGGCTTGGGAGATTCTCCGGCAGGCTTCGCGGATGGCGCGGGCCTTGTTCCTGAAGAAGCCGAGACTGTGCACGTCCTTCTCCAACACGTTCTGCGGGGCCCGCGCAAAGGCCTCTGCCGTTCGGTACTTGCGAAAGAGGGCAGGCGTAACGATATTCACCTGTTTATCGGTGCATTGCGCGGAAAGGATGGTGGCTACGAGAAGTTCCAGGGGACTCGAGTGGCGTAAGGCGCATCCCGCGTCGGGGTATGCTGTTTGAAGGCGGCGCAGGATTGTCAAGGCGCGCCTCTGTCTCTGTTCACGGGTTTCCGAGGCGTACCTGGTTTTCATGCCGCTCCTCATCGTCTGCAATGGGCTGCAATTATAAAATGGGGCCTGAATCGCGGCAAGAAAAAGTCCGGACCAGGGGTGTGCTGGCGGGCGTAGAAATTCCTTGAACGCTGCGATGAGGAGAAGTATGATAGGCGCCCATGGTGATCGGGCGCATGGAGATTGCGTAGAGGGCTAAAGGATGGTGGAGGATTGGGCATGGCCAACGTGTTTCAAGGCAACTTGATCGCCGGCAAGAAGCGTTTCGCCATTGTCGTGAGCCGCTTCAATGAGTTCATGAGCCGCAAGCTGCTGGATGGGGCGGTGGATTGCCTGGTGCGACACGGCGCCTCGGAGGAAGCCATAGACGTCTTCTGGACGCCGGGTTCCTTCGAAATCCCCTTGGCGGCCAAGCGCGCGGCGGAGAGCAAGAAGTATAGCGCCGTGATCTGTCTGGGCGTGATCATTCGCGGAGGGACCCCCCACCACGAATACATTGCGTCGGAAGCGTCCAAAGGGATCGCTCATGTCGGTTTTGCCACCGGGGTTCCCACGGTGTTCGGCATCATTACGGCGGACAATCTTGAGCAGGCCATCGAGCGATCGGGCACCAAGGCCGGGAACAAGGGCGCTGACGCGGCACTGGCGGCGATCGAGATGGCGAATCTGCTGGACCAGATGCCGGGTTCGAAGTAGACTCACCCAGATGCGTCGGCGGGACTTACTGCTCTTTGATATGGGGGTGTAAGCGGCGCCAGGGCGTAGTCGGGCAAAGGCGAAGGATGGCCCCGGAGTATCCCGGTGCGGGCGGGATGGAGCGACGGCGGATGAAAAAGCGCGTGACAAAGCGCAGGCTTGCCCGGGAGATTGCCCTCAAGGCGTTGTATCAGTGGGACCTTTTGGGCAAGGACGTTGAGGCCGACCTGCCGGGGTTCTGCCGGAAGGAGACCAGGGAGGTCGAGGTTGCGTCATTCGCCATTGAGCTGGTGACCGGCTGCGTGGAGACGATCAAGACACTCGACGAGCACATCGCCGCCGCCGCCGAGAACTGGGATGTAAGCCGGATGGCTGCTATTGATCGGACGATCCTGCGAATCGGCACCTACGAGCTGGCGTTTCGGGCGGACATCCCGCCCAAAGTGACCATCAACGAGGCGATTGACCTCGCAAAAAAATACAGCACAGAAAACTCGGGCGAGTTTGTGAATGGGATTCTGGACAAAGTTCGCCTGTGTCTTGGAAAGGTTGTTGAATCCGACAACGGGAAGACGGAGACCCGCAAGCAAACGTGAAGGGACCACGAAAGTTTCTACCACGGATTCGCCTAAGTCGTCAAGGGCATCAAACGCAGCTGAAAATCCGCAGGGCGCTCCGGCGAAGCCCGTGAGGGCCGACCTTCACGTCCACACGACGTACTCAGACAGTACGTATTCCCCTTCTGACGTGATTCAAAAGGCAGTTTGCCTGGGGCTATCGTACGTCGCTATCACCGACCACGATACGGTAGAAGGCCTGGCGGAGGCCGAAGGTTCGGCGAAGGGAACGGCGGTGGAGGTTGTGCCTGGGGTTGAAATCTCCACCCGAATGGGGGAGTCGGAGATACACATCCTGGGCCTGTTCATAGACCGGGAGAGGGGGGGGCTACGGGCATTTCTGCGGGCGCGCTGCGAGGAGAGACGTGGAAGAATCTATGAAATGACGGCCAAGCTGCGGGCGTTGGGGCTCAATATCTGCGCGGAGGAAGTTTTTGCCGTGGCGGGGGGCGGCGCGCCGGGGCGTATGCATGTGGCGGAAGCGTTGGTGCGCGCCGGGCAGGTGGGAAACGTTAAGGAGGCCTTTTCGCGGTACATCTCAGACGACGGTCCCGCGTATGTGGCGCGCAAGGCCGTCACTCCGGCGGAAGCCGCAGGGCTGATACGGAGCGCCGGGGGGGTCCCCGTGTATACCCATCCGGGTTTGACAAAGTGCGACGAGTTGATCCCGGCGTTGGTGAGATCGGGCGTCATGGGGATCGAGGTTCGCTATCCCACGCATAACGCAGCGCAGGTTGAGTTCTATACCCGAATCGCTGAGAAACACGGCCTGTTGTTGAGCGGGGGGTCCGACTGTCATGGGAAATATAGGGACAGCGTCTTGCTCGGCACGGAGGAGGTTGACGGGAACGTCGTGGAGCGTCTGCGCGAAGGGGCCGAGCGCGTGAGGAAGGAGGGATAACCAAGTTCGTCCCAAGGTACGGACGGAATGAGGTGAACCATGAAAATACTTGTGACCGGAGCCGCAGGACGACTTGGAGAGGCCGTTCTGGCGGAGGCGCAAGGACGCCACGAGACGATTGCCTTTGACATCCGCGAACCCGCTGGAAAGAAGCCGGCGGGCTTCATCGTGGGAGATGTTTCAAACCTGGAGGACGTGCTTCGGGCCGCGGAGGGCTGCCAGGCGATAATTCATCCCGCGGGTCTTACAGGGGCGCACCTCCAAACACACGCCCAGGCTGATTTCATCAGGATCAATGTCACCGGGACTCACAATGTTTTGCAGGCCGCGGTAAGACACGGGATCAGAAAGGTCTGCTACTCATCCACCATGGAAGTGACCGCCGGACGCGACTGGGCGGCATGGGGCGCGAGCGTTCAGGACGAAGAAACGCCGTCCAGACCCGACAGCATCTACAGCCTGACCAAGTACATGGGGGAGGTCTCGTGCCATTTCTTTCATCGAATCCACGGGATAAAGGTGGCCATCTTCCGCTACATGTCCTTTGACGAACGAGCGCCGGAAAAGGTGGCGCTGGGGCTGGTGGCGCGATGGGTCTGGGCGAGGGATGCCGCGGAGGCGAACCTGCTCGCCGCGGAAAGTGACCGCGTAGAGGACGACGTATTTCATATCGGTCCGGCAAACCGGCTGACTTCGCAAGACGTGGTCCAGGGCATGACGAATCCCGAAGGGGTCTTGGAGAAACACTACCCGGGATCTGTGGAGCTGCTCAAGAAGGCGGGTGTGCCGATACGTCCTGTGCTTTGGCCGGTCACGCGGATTGAGAAGGCTCGTCAGATCCTGGGCTGGACGCCACGATACCGGTTTGAGAACTACCTCGACCATCTGCGCAAGATGGTGGGCGGCGGCTGAGCCGGAGCGTAGGGATACGGAATGGGGTTCGGACTTCAGAGAGGATGATGAGGCCCTGAGCGATGAAGAGGACCGGCCGGAACTGGTATCGCGAGGCGTACTGCAAGCTCCATTTCGACATGCATACGCCGGAGGCCGTCAGGGAGATTGCCGCCGCGTTTGACCCGGAGGAGTTCGTCCGGCGCCTGAAGATCGCATCGCCCGACGCGATCTGCTTTTTTGCCAAGAGTGCCTTTGGCTGGGCGCATTACCCGACCACAATCGGCGCCCGGCATCCACACCTTCAGAAGGACTTGCTGGGCGAGGCCCTTCGCGTGTGCCGCCGCGAGGGGATCAGGCTGATCGGCTACTACTGCATTGAGGTGCTTCCGCCTGTCATCGCCGAGCGGCATCCCGAATATCTCATGCGCGACAAGGGCGGGAAGCCGGTCCAACAAGAAGGGCGATTCATCTCGTGCATGAATTCGGCGGTTCGGAAAGAAGTATTCTTGCCTCAACTGAAGGAGATTCTTGAGAACTACGAGGTGGACGGTCTCTTCTTTGACGGGTTTCCGGCGATGCATCAGACTTGCTACTGCGAGCACTGCCGGCGTCTGTTCGGGGAGGAGATTCCCGGAGGCGCGGTGCATCCGGGGTGGCGTAGGTTTCTCGCATGGCAGCAGGAATGGCTCGACGCGTGGTGCGCCGAGACCGGGAATTTCATTCACGCAGTCCGGCCCGAAGTGCTCGTCGGCGTGAACTACCTCGCTGCGAATCGGTACGCCGTTCGTCCGCCGGCGGGGGTGGATTATCTGACCGCCGACTTTCCCGTATCGGACAATTGCGCCATATGGACGTCCTACCAACTGTCAGGATGGGGCTGGCGGGAACTGCCCTGCGACGTGATGAACGCAAGGATGCTGCACTGGTGGTCCGACTATACGTGCCGGCCGGCGGCGGCGTTGAAGACCGAGTATGCGGCGGCCATCGCCCGCGGGGGATCGCTGTTCCTGGGCGACTTGTTCCCTCCGGACACGTCAATGCCGGATGTCCACGTGATGGAACTCGCACGGGAAGGCTTCGAGTTCGCGCGCGCGCGGCGCTCCGTGATGGAAGGTGCGCGGCCTGCTGCCGACATCGCCCTGGTAAACGGCACTGCGGATCACCTGGAATACAGCGCGGGGCCGAATCGGGACGAGGCCGCCTTGCGGGGCGCGTTTCTTACCGCCGTCGAATCGGGCCATACGGCTCACGTCCTGTTGGACAGCGACCTGGCTGAGCACCTGGCGGAATACAAAGCCGTGTGCCTGTGCGACACCAGGCTGCTGGTCGCGGGGGCGTGCGATCTGCTCCGGAAGTTCGTACTGAACGGCGGCGCAGTGGTCGTTTGCGGAAGTGTGCCGAGGGGCGTGGACGGGGATTCCCTGGAAGACGTGTTGGGAGTATCGGCGCAGGGGGAGAGCGACGGCGACCGAGCTTATCTGCGCGTGCCCGACGAACACGCAGCGGAATTCTGGCCGGAGTGGGAGCCGGTGCGGCCTTGGGTGCTCGTTCACGGGCGGTATCCGTTGGTCATGGGCGCGGGGGCGGAAATTGTCGCTCCGGTTGTTCTGCCGGGAGCGAAGTTCCAGATCGGCGCACAGGCCCCGGCCCAGCCGTCGAGATTTGCCGGCATCACCAAGCATTCCGCGGGGAAGGGCAGGGCGGCGTTCTGCCCCCTTTCTCTGGCTGCGGACTATTTCAAGCGCGCAAACAGCGGGGCCAAGCATGTGCTGAGCGGCATGTTGAACTACGCCGTGCCGGATCGTTCGGTAGTCTTCGCAAGCGATACGACGGTCGAAATCGCCCTGGCGAGAAAACCGGGCGCCTTGATTGTCCACCTGCTCGCCTATCACGCGGAGCGGCGGGCCGGGAATCCGCCGGTGGTTGAAAGGATTCCGCGACTGCGGGATATTCGGGTCAGGGCGCTCACGAGCCGGGAACCGGTTCGGGTTGTTCAGCAGCCTGAGGGCCGCCCGCTGGAGTGGGTCTTTGCGGGCGGCGCCGTCGAGACAACTGTCCCGGAGATGAACATCCACACAGCGATAGTCATCGAGCGCCAGGATAAAGGTTGAACGCGGCGAAACCATGGATACTGAGGGGAGGGTCGCGAAGGCGCTGGGGGCGTGCGGGGAAAGCGCGGTCGGTGGGAATCCGGACCTCTACCTGGACATCGCCGAGAACATCGCGCGCCAGGCAACGGAATGGCAGTATCCGGACGGCATGATCGGCGACCCCTACAACGAGAAGGGGGTTGAATCCATTACGGCGACCGCGCGCTACACGGCTGCGTTGGGCCATCTGGCGCACGCGGGGAGATGCCGAGACCTTGCCGAAAACGCGATGCGAGCGATGGACTGGTGTTGCAGCCAGTTCGCGAGCCATTGGAGGACAGGCAGGAAGTGGCCGGCGGTTAACTTCAACCTCAAAGACATGATGGTGCTGTACGAGGCGCTGAAAGGAACGGCGCCTTGGGAGCGATTCCAAAGATGGACGGAGCAACTGCGAGGACCGGCGGCGGAAGACATCTACGAGGGCGAACGAAACTGGGTCTTCTACGGCGTTGCGGCAGAGACCATGCGGATCAAGCATGGGCTATCCCAGGGGTGGGCGTGGTGTGACCGCATGCTCGAAGACCAAATGTCGTGGTGGACACCCGATGGTATGTACCGCGACCCGAACGACCCCGTCACATACGATCTGACCGTCCGGCAGTGTCTGGCGATGATGTTGGAAAACGGCTACCAAGGGGCGTACGCGGAATGGGCGCGGGATACACTGCGGAAGGGCGCGCTCACAACGCTCTTGTTTGTGTCACCTACCGGCTGTGCGCCATTCGGGGGACGCTCGAACCAATTCCACATCATGGAGGGCATGATTGCCTACTTCGGCGAATGGCAGGCCAGGCAGGAAGCGCAGGCAGGCAATGGGCGTCTGGCCGGAGCGTTTCGGCGAATGGCTCTGGCCGGGGCCGAGGCGGTATCGCGCTGGGCGTTGCAGAAACCGTACCGCAGCCTGAAGAACCAGATAAGGGAACAGCCGTTTTTTGGTCAGGACGGTTACGGCCGGAAGCAGAATGCGCACAGCGGTTACGGGTTGCTTGCCGCAAACTTGTTTGCGGGCGCGCACCATGTTGCAGACCGCACCATCGCGCCGGCTCCTGCTCCCGCCGATATCGGCGGGTATGTCCTGCACCTGCCAAATGCGTTCCATCGGGTTTGGGCCACGGCGGGTCCATATCACATCCAGATTGACACGATGGGGCAACCGGGCTACGACGCGACGGGGCTTGGCCGCCTGCACAAGGCGGGGGTGCCGATCGAGACCGGCTTGAACATGAGCATCGTTTCCTCCCCCAGTTACATGCTGCCTGTGGAACAGGCGCAGCGGTCGGTGGCGATTGGCGTCGGCTGGCCCTTCGAGGAGGACTGGTGGTATCTGGCATCGGCGAATCGCCAGACTCACTCGGTTGCGCTTCAGGTTCACAGAGAAGAGCGAGATTGTGTTGAGTTCACTGTGACCTACACGAGCAAAGAGAAGGGGCTGCCGGGAGCTTCGAGCGTGCAAGAGACGTACAGGCTTACGCCGGTGGGGCTTGGAGGCACAATCCGGGTGCCGGGCGCGCCGCGGCTGCGGTTGCAAGTGCCGGTGATTGAGACCGACGGGAAGTTCCGATCTGAAATAGAGGTGCATGAAGACCGTGTGGAAGTCCGGTACGCCGGCCATGAATACAAATTGCGGGTTCTTGATGGGTGCGTTGGCAATATGATGGAGAAGTGGCAGGCGCCAAATCGGAACGGAATCCACCGGGTGGTGGTGTTTGAGGTCAGGGGATCAACTGTTTCGTATGAGGCGACGCTGGAATAGTGGAGACAGAATGATGACGCAAGGACAAGCCGGTAGGACCATACGCCTGGCCGCCAACTACTACCAGCAGTTTGACGCTGACTACCGATTGGAGGTGCCGGCGGAGGGGTACGGCGGCTGGAAAAGGGCGGAGGTGGAGATTGCGGCGGATCACACTGCCGTTGTGGTGATGCACGCTTGGGATTGCGGCACGCCCGAGGAATTTCCGGGATGGTACCGGTGCGTGGAATACATCCCGAGGGCCAACGCCATCTCTCGAACCGTATTCCCCACGTTGTTTTCGGCGATCCGTTCTTCGCCGCTGCCGTTGATTCATGTGGTTGGCGGCGGGGACTGTTATAAGAAATATCCGGGTTACCAACGTGCGGTGGATCTGGCAGGGCCGGCGCCCAGTGCGCCGGAGCAAGCTGTTGCCGATGACGCGCTGAAGCGGTTGCGGGAGTTCAGGGCGGAGCATGTCTTCGTCGGGAAACACAACAGGGACGATGTAAATCGCGGGTTCAAGCGTGTGGACTTCCTGCCCGAAGCGAAGCCGGTCGGAGACGAGGGTATTGCTGAGAACGGACACCAGCTTTTTGCCTTGTGCAAGGAAAAGAACCTGAATCACCTTGTGTATACCGGCTTCGCGATCAACTGGTGCCTGCTATTGTCGCCTGGCGGTATGGCCGAGATGTCAAGACGAGGCATCATGTGTTCGGCGATCCGCCAGGCCGTGACGGCCGTTGAAAATAAGGAAACAGCGAAAAAGGAGCTGTGCAAGGAGCTTGGGTTGTGGCGGGTCGCGCTGGCGTTCGGGTTTGTGTTCGACGTTGACGACTTCGTCGGCGCGCTGAGGCGGACCGCGACCTATTGAGGTTCGCATAATAGAGTGACAATGCGCTCTTCAAAACAAACCTG
>CAYPFP010000153.1:0-10746 GCA_964409935.1 uncultured Planctomycetota bacterium
CCCCCCCCCCCCCCCCCCCCCCCCCCCCCCCCCCCCCCCCCCCCCCCCCCCCGGCGTGATCCCGAATTTCTGGCTGGCGACGGGGGTGTGGCTGCTGCACGACTTTTTCGGGGCCGGGATATGGATACCCATTCAGAGCGAGTTGATCCAGCGGTATTCGCGGTCGGCTTCGCGGGCGATGGACGTGGCGAAGGTGGTGGGGCTGTCCTCGATCACGCTGGTGCCGGGGCACATTCTGGCGGGCTACCTGGCCTCGACGACGCTGGTTTCGCCGGAGATGGCGATCAGCCTGCCGTTCATCGTGGGGGGGAGCATCATCGGGCTGTCGGCGGTGGTGTTGCTGTTGTTGTAGGAAAAGGCGGCGGCAGGGGCGCCGTGTGTGCGCCCCCGCGCGCAGCCGGACGATGCGCTACTTGAGGAGGTTGGCGATAAATTTCACCGCGTCGCCGACGGTCTTCACCTGCAACGCCTCATCGCTGTCCATCTCAACGCCGAACTCTTCCTCGTAAGCGGCGACCAGCTCGATGCTCTGAATGGACTGGGCGCCCAGGTCCTTCACAAACCTGGATTCGGGCTTGATCTTGGATTCGTCAATCTTGAGTATCTTGGCCGTGACTTTCTTGACTCTTTCTTCGACGGTCATTGTTGCCTCCGGTTAGTCCAAAAAAATAGGTTACCACAAATGCGGTCTTGCGCTCAGGAAATCCCCGCTTCCTTCGCCAACTGCGCGCGGGCCTGTTTCACCATGGCGTCGCGCTCTTCCCTGGTCAGGTCGAAGACGCGGCTGAGGAGGGCCTCGTCTTCGGGCGTGAGGACCTTCTTGCGGCGGCCCATGGCGGTGCGCGCCGTGGCGAGCTGGCTGTTGAAGCCGGCCTTGAAGGCTTTGCCGTTGAGGAACGTGATGAAGGACGGCAGGACCTTCGGCAGGATGCCGCTGCCGCCCACAAGGTTGGACATAATGCCGACCACCGTGCCGGTGTTCATGCAGGTTCCGATGCTGGTCTTGGTGTGGTCGCCGATGAAGGAGCCGACCTTTTGGGACTTGGAGTCAATAAGTTCGCCCTTGACGTAAAGCTCCACGGTCTTGTAATCGTTCTTGAGGTCGCTGTTGGTCGTGAGAGCGCCGAGGTTGACCCACTCGCAGACGTAGGCGTGGCCGATGAAGCCGTCGTGGTACTTGTTGGAGTAGGCGTGGAAGATGCTCTCTTCGACCTCGCCGCCGACGCGGCACATGGGGCCGAGGACCGTGCCTTCGCGGATCTTCGCGCCGAGCACCCAGCACTTTGGGCCGATGTAGGCCGGACCCTGGATGCGGGTGTTGGGGTGGATATCGGCGCCTTCCTCGATGACGACGGGGCCGGCCTCGGTGTCGAGACAGACGAAGGGGTGGACCGCGGCGCCCTTGCCGACGTAGACCTTGCCCTTGTCGCCCCAGACGGCGGCTTGTTCGGAGAACCGGCCTTCGATGCCGGTGCGGCCGAAGTGCGCGAAGTCGTCGGTGATGGCGCGGGGGTTTTCGTCAATGAGGTGCCAGGGATAATTGACGATGGTGGCCTTGACCTCGGTCTTTTTCACGACGCCGAGCAGGGCGGCGATGAGGCCGTCGAAGTCTTTGGCCTGGGCCTTGCACTTCTCGACAGTGGCGGCGGTGGCCCGGATGTAGGCGACGTGCGGCGGGGCGCCTTCGGGCGTCGGGGGAAGCGGCTGGCAGACGCCGGCCTCTTCGGGACCGTTCAGGTCGAGCTTCAGGTCAATGAGCAGCAGACAGCCGTTGACGAAGAGGACGTCGCCCTTGAGGGCGCTCATGTCGTTGACGGGCGCGCCGGCGACGGCCTTGTAGGTAGGCTCGATCCAGTCGCGCACAAAGCAGCAGACCGGCGCGGCCTTGAACCGGCGCTGAATCTTTTCGCGCAGCGTCGTCCATCCAGACTTCAGCTCAAAGACGGGGCGCAGGTACGTGAGGGGGTAGAAGTTCTCTGCGCTGGCGTCTTCATAGATACACAGCTTCATCCATCCAACCTCCATGAAAAAAACCATAGGCTTGGCAACGGCGTTTCGAAGTGAAAGATTGTACATGATTGCGAGGGGCTTTTCCAGTCGCAGTTATGCTTTACGCGGCTTGATTTCGCTCCGGCAAGACTCTACCATAGCCGACACACCTATGGCCGGAGGAGGCGCGATTGGAATTGCCGGAAGCGGACAGC
Organism: uncultured Planctomycetota bacterium; assembly: GCA_964409935.1. Lineage (GTDB taxonomy): Bacteria > Planctomycetota > Brocadiia > JAADGH01 > CAYPFP01 > CAYPFP01. The sequence continues at coordinate 2,205 of CAYPFP010000153.1, forward strand.
GCGGCGAAGGCGGTGCGATTCAGGGTGTGGATCGCGGGGGCGGTATTCTGCTGCCTGCTGGCGATGGGCGCTCCGTATACGCGCAACATCCTGCCGTCGTCGCTGCTGGACGGAGAATTCCTGCCGTTCGGCGTCATGATGGGGCTGTTGATCCTGACCGGCGTCGTCAACCCGGCGGTGAAGGGGGCCTTTGGGCGAACGGCGTTCACGCCGCAGGAGCTTGTGCTTCTGTTCATCATGGGGATCACGACGACGGCGGTCTCGACCGACGGGCTGGCCGCGTTTCTGATAGCCCTGATCGCCGCCCCATCGTACTACGCCTCTCCGGAGAACGGATGGCTGGACCATCTGCTGCCCCACATCTCGGCGTGGTTGATTCCGGCAAACGCCGGCGGGGAGATCCGGCATTTTTTCAGCGGGCTGCCGGGCGGAGGCCGGATACCCTGGACGGTGTGGGCGGTGCCGCTGTTCTGGTGGCTGAGCCTCTTTGCGGCGACGTTCTTCGTGTGCGCGTGTCTGGTGGTGGTGCTGCGCAAGCAGTGGTCGGAACACGAACGACTGACGTTCCCGCTGATGGAAGTGCCGCTGGCGATGGCGGCCGCGCCGCAAGGAAGGGCGTGGTGGGCGGCGGTATTCCGGAGCCGGCTGTTCCTGGCAGGTTTCTTCATTCCGTTTTTCGTCGTGACCTGGAACATCGGGACTTTTTTCTCGCCGGGGTTCCCGGAGATTCGGCTCGACTTCGGGTGGGTGCAGATCGCGCGGGACTTTCCGGGCATTCGCACACTCGTGATCTTTCCCATCATCGGGTTCCTGTACTTCGTCAACCTCGGGGCGTTGCTGAGCGTCTGGTTTTTTTACCTGATGGGCGTGATCCAGGTGGGGACGTACAATCGCGTGGGGTTCCAACTCGGACCGGCGGACATTTACTGTTCGAGCCATCCCTCGATGGGCTGGCAGGGATTCGGGGCGATGGCGGCGATGGTCCTGTGGGGCTTGTGGATGGCGCGCTCGCACCTGGGGCGAGCGTTGCGGCAGGCGCTTGCGGCGCGGCAGCCGCCGGAGCCGGCCGACCTCTTCGGGTACCGCACGGCGTTCGCGGGCATGATCGCGGGCTGGGGTTACATCCTGTTCTGGCTGTGGCGGGCGGGGATGGAGGCGCTCATGGCCGGAATCTTCATCTTCGCGGCGTACGTGATCTTCCTGGGGCTGAGCCGCATCGTGATCCAGTGCGGCATTGTGTTCGTGCGCGCGCCGCTGACCGCGCAGAGCTTCACGATCGGCGTGTTGGGCAGCGTCGGGGCGCCCGCGCAGGGCATGGCGGCGCTGGGGCTGACGTACTCGTGGATTCACACAGTCTTCTTCTTCATGCCGGTGGCCGCCCATGCGGCGCGCGCGGCGGAGCTGATGAAAATCTCCGGCAGGACGATCGGGCGGGCCTTGTGCTGGGCGCTGGCGGTGGCCGTCCCGACGACGCTGATTTACCATATCGCCGCGGGGTACTATTACGGCGCGGAGAACTTTGACGGGTGGGCGTTCAAGGCCGGATGCACGATACCCTATCAGAGCGTGGTGACCAAGATGCTCAACCCCGTCCCCACGAATTGGCGATGCCTGGGGTTTTTCGCGATCGGGGCGGCGGCCTTTCTGTCCATCACGCAGTTGCACTATCGGTTTGCGTGGTGGCCCCTTCATCCCATCGGGATGACGATTGCCGCCACACACCCGACGACCATGATCGCGTTCAGCGTGTTTCTTGCGTGGCTGGCGAAGTGGATCATTCTGAGGGTCGGCGGACACCGGGCCTATGAGAGCGGCAAGCCCTTCTTCATCGGCCTGGTGGCGGGGCACTTTGCGGGAATCAGCATCTCGTTGTTGGTGGACATCCTCTTCTTTGGGCCTGGACAGGGACACCGAGTGTATTCGTTGTAGCGAGGCGCGATCATGGCGAACGCAGGGGACCTTTTCGGCCAGGATGTGTCCGCCGAGGGAAGGCTGGCGCGCCTGTGGCGGGCGGCGCTGGACGTGGTGTACCCGCGACATTGCCTGACGTGCGGGGTGTGGATCGAGCACTCGCGTTGCGGCCACGTATGCGCGGGGTGCGCGGCCACGGTCAAGTGGATCGGGCCGGAGCGCTGCCTGAAGTGCGGCGTGCCGCTGGGGCCGTTTGCCGAGCCGAAGAACCAGTGTCCATTCTGCGAAGGGGCCGACCTTCGGTTCCAAAGGGCCGGCGCACCGTGCCGGTACGAAGGGACGGTGCGCGAACTGATACATGCCTTCAAGTACCGGGGCGCGACGTTCCTGGCGGCGGGGTTTGCGGAACTGATGGTCCGCGACGTGACGGCGGCAAAGACAAGCGAGGGCGTTGACCTGGCGATGGCCGTTCCGCTTCACTGGCGAAAGCGGCTGCAGCGCGGATACAACCAGGCCGAGCTGCTCGCGGCGCGCATTGCGGGCCGTCTCAAGGTGCCGCTGTTGCGCGGGCGGCTTGTGCGCGTGAAAGACACGCCGACCCAGACGGCGCTGACGCGCGCGCAGCGGCAGGAGAACCTGCGGGGGGCGTTCGCCGTGCGGCGTCCCGAGAAGGTGAAGGGCAAAACCATCCTGCTGTGCGACGACGTGATGACGACCGGCGCAACGGCGTCCGAATGCGCGCGGGTTCTGCGGGCGGCGGGAGCGCGCGCCGTATACGTTTCGGTGGCGGCGCGCTAACCGCGTGTGCCCTGCGCCTTGCCGGCGACCTCAGCCGTGTCGCGCGCAATCATGAGTTCCTCGTTGGTGGGCACGACAAGGACCTTGACGCGGGAGGCGGGCCTGGAGATTTCCATTTCCTTGCCGATGCAGGCGCGGTTCCGGTCGGCGTCGAACTCGATGCCGAGGTGCTCAAGGCCGGAGCATATCTTCTCGCGCAGGCCGGGGTGGTGCTCGCCGATGCCGGCGGTGAAGATAACCGCGTCAACGCGGTCCAGCACCGCCATGCGGGCGCCGAGGAACCGGCGCACGGAGTAGGCGAACACATCCAGAGCGAGTGTTGCGCGTTCATTTCCCTTCTCGGCGGCAGCCCACAGGTCGCGGGCGTCGTTGGAGATGCCGCTGATGCCGAGCAGTCCGCTCTTCCTGTTGAGCATCTGGTCAATCTGGGGGACGGTCATCCCGGCGTTTTCCATCAGGAAGGGGATGATGCTGGGGTCAATGGTGCCGGAGCGCGTGCCCATCACGGTTCCCTCAAGGGGCGTGAGGCCCATCGTGGTGTCAATGGACTTTCCGCCCTTGATCGCGGCGAGGCTCACGCCGTTGCCGAGGTGGGCCGTGACGGCATTGAGGCGATCGAACGGAATCCCCAGAATCTGCGCGGCCCGCATCGCCACGAAACGGTGCGAAGTGCCGTGAAAGCCGTAACGGCGTATCCCATATTTTTTGCAGAGGTCGTACGGAAGGGCGTAGACGTAGGCGACCTCGGGCATGGTCTGGTGGAAGGCCGTGTCGAAGACGGCCACGTGGGGCGCGTTGGGGAAGAACTTCTTGGCGGCGCTAATGCCGACCAGATTGGGCGGATTGTGCAGAGGAGCCAGACGGCAGTAGTCCTGCACCACCTTCTCGACCTCGGCGGTAATGATCGTGGACTCGAAGAATGTCTCCCCGCCGTGCACGACGCGGTGGCCGACGGCGTCCACTTCGTCGGTGTTCCGGATGACGGCGGCTTCGTCGGAGAGCAGGGCGTTGATGACCACCTGGAAGGCCTCTTCGTGATTCTTGGCCCGGACTTCGCGCTTGGATTCTTTGGCGGCGGCCTTGTGTTTGAGAAGGGAAAGGTTGTCGCCGATCTTCTCGACGACGCCTTTGGCGAGGACCTGCTCGGCGGAGGGGGCAATGTCATAAAGGATGTACTTGAGCGACGAACTTCCGCTGTTTATGACGAGTATCTTCATTTGTTTGTGTCCAGTGGCTCCGTGTTACTCTTGCAGCGTGATCTCGGCGAGGCGATCCACCTCGTGCACGGTACAGAAGGAGACCCAGGTGTCAATGCCCAACGGCGAGCCGCCTTTGAGCGACGGCGAACTCACGCGGATGACGTTGAGGTACAACTTCTCTCCGGGCAAGACGCCTCCGGCCACCACACTGCCGAGAGGCACGGCCATCCGCGTGACCCAGCGGTCGGGAGAGGAGGTGTCGGAAACGGTTTTGATGCCGTGGTCCTCCATCCGCACGTTCATACGCCAGTTGACCTCGCCGTGCGAGAGCGCCGCCACGATGCCGGTGGGGCCGACGGCGTACTGCCGGTAGGGAAGGGCGCGCTGTTTGGCGATGAACACCTCCCAGTCATCGCAGGGAAAGACCGTGGCGGACGTGATCAGTTTTCCGGGGTCGCAGCAATCGGTCAGTTCCAGGTAGAGGAACTTGCCGTCGTGGGCGATTCTGCCGGAAAGCTTGCGGGCGGCAGGGACGTCCTGCCCGCGATCGTACCAGGGGCCATCCAGAGGAGCGGCGGTGTCCAGGTTCACTTTCGACGGGTCGCCGGCCGCCACCGGAACACGCGGGGCCGTGAGGGCGGGCATCGGCGCGGTTTTGCGCGCTACGGCGCGCCTGCGGCCCTCCGCCATGTAGGACCAGACGCTCAATTCGAAGAGCCTGAGGCGCTGCTTTTCTTCGTTGGTCTTGACGCGCATCCGCGCTCTGTTCAGGAGGGACTCAAGGTCCTCCATACGCTCTTTGGTGCCCAGGCGGCCCCATGCGATCTGAGCGTTCTGGTGACCGACGCGCTCTTTGGGATAGTTGGCGGGATCGCAGTAAATCTGTTCGACGGCGAGGTAGAATTTTTTCATCGGCTCGCCCGCTTCGCCGTACATCCGCTGGAAATAGTCGTCGAGAAGCGCATCCACATCCTGCGTCGGGTCGTTCATCAGCTTGAAGGTCACGTAGGCCTCCACCTCCTGCCCGTAGCCGCAGTGAAACATGCCCGTGATGCCGGACTTGTGGAACAGCCTGAACTGTTCCCCGATTTTGTGCGCGAAAAAGCCGGGGAAACAGTGGAACTTCCCGTTGTTGGCGACCTCCACGGGAAAAGTATAGTACAACCACAACTGCAACTCGCGCTTGCTCGTCTTGGCCTCCTCCACCCAGGACGCCAGGGCGTTGAGATCGTTCTCATACTCCCGCAGCGCGTAGGGCATACGGTTGGAGGCGAAGCAGTATTGCACGATGACGTTGGGTTCGAGCTTGAATTTTTGCGGGGGGAAGGCGTGCGTCATGTAGGCCAGGGTGATGATCGGCTTGTCGGGATGCGTCTTCCTGAGTTCCTTGGCGACCTCGTTGACGAAATTGAAGAAGTAGTCGCTATGTCGGCCTGTCGAGTAGACCGTGCGCTCCTCTGCCGAGGCCGGCAACCAGGCCTGACACTGGGCGCACTTGCAGAAGGCGCTGTTGTCCATCGGCTCGACGGGGAAGGGGTTGGGCGGCGTGGGGTTCCAGAAGATGCACAGGTCTTTTCCGGTCTTCTTCCCGTCGTAGTAGTCGCGGGCGTCCTGCGCGAGCTGGGCGATGAGGCCGCGGCTCGTGTAGCACATCTGGGGCGGCTTGCCCTCGTAGCCCTGCGCGAACCAGTCGGCGCGCTTCTCAACGAAGACTTCGGGCAATTTCGGATTCTTCTCCCAGAAACGGTCGTAGTAGCCGTACAGGGAGTGGTTGCAGCGCGATATCTCGCCGCCGTTGCGCATGCGCAGCAGGAAGAGCCTGCTCACGCGCGCCTTGGCGCGGTTGTAGTCCGGCGGCTTGGGATAGGTCTGGTGGAGTCGGGAATAGGCTTCGGCTTCATATTTCTTGAAGGCGTCGCTGGTCGCGGGCCAGAGGGCGGTGTAGGCCTCGTAGGAGGCGGGGTTGTCGCCCCGCGCCCCGGCGGCGTCGCGGAAACGGAACACGGGGGCCGCGCGCAGGTCTTTGCCGGTCACGCGCAGGTTGGGGCTGTGCGGCAGGTCCGTGCCCACCTCGGTCGGGTTGAACCAGCGCACGTTGCAGAAGCGCTCAAGGAATTCGTAGACGGCGTGGAGCGAGCCCCGCTCATCCCAGAAACCGGGAAAGCTCTCGGGTATGTCGTACTGGACCGGACCGCGGTCTTCCTTGTCCCGCCCCACAAGCGCCAGGGCGTCGGGCAGAAAGCGGATGAGATATTCCTGGGGCTTGAGGTCGGCGCTCTTGAGGCCCAGAGCGGCGGCGGCCTCACTTTCCCCCACGAGGATTCGTACGCCCTGCGCCGGCGCCGGCTCCTGCGCGATGGGCAGCGCCGCTCCGGTGATCTCCCGGACATGGTGCTGTAGCTCGAACGCGGCGAGCTGCGCCGCGCGCGCAGGCTCTTTGCCCAGCAGGATCGTCGCCGAAGGCGTTCCGTCCTTCACCAGCCACAGCGATGGCGCGTCCTGCGCCGATATGTCGAAGGCGAAAGCCGAGGCAAGCACAGCCGCTCCGACGAACCTCCCGGCCGCGAGTACGGTCTTCATGGCTTGACCCTCAGAGGAGAAACCGAATCCGGCATTCACGTCTTATGCTCCGTGTGTGGCGCCTTGCGCCATGACGGAGATGATGGCCGTCACGCCGACGAGGTCCTCCACGCTTGCGCCGCGCGACATGTCGCTGATGGGCTTGGCAAAGCCCTGCAGGATGGGGCCGTAAGCGCGCGCGTTGCCGAGGTATTGGGTGAGCTTGTAGGCGATGTTGCCGGAGTCGAGGTCGGGAAAGACCAGGACGTTGGCCTTGCCGGCAACGCTGCTCTCCTTGACCTTGCGCTGGGCGACGCGCGGCACGAGGGCGGAGTCGGCCTGCAACTCGCCGTCAATGTTGATTTCGGGGGCCAGTGATCGGGCGAGGGCCGTGGCCTCCACGACCTTTGCGACGTGGGGATGATCGGCGCTGCCCTTCGTCGAGAAAGACAACATGGCAACGCACGGCTCGATTCCAAGAAGCGACTTCGCGCTGCGGGCGGACACCACGGCAATCTCGGCCAACTGTTGCGGCGAGGGGTCGGGGTTCACGGCGCAGTCGGCGAAGATGAGGATCTTGTCCTTCTCGCCGAGACAGTCCGGCACCACCATCACGAAAAAGCTGGAGGCCGCGGTGACGCCGGGCTGGTAACCTATGGTCAGTGCGCCGGCGGAGATGACGCGGGCGGTGGGGCACGAGACGCCGCCGACCATCCCGTCGGCGTCGCCGACGGCCACCATCATGGCGCCGAACATGAGCGGATGTTTCATGAGCCGCTTGGCGACCGGTAGGCTCACGCCTTCGCGCCGTCGGCAGTAGATGTCGCCGTAGCGATCCAGGTCGGGAGAGGTCGCGGGGTCAATCAGTTTCACCTGCGCAGGGTCAAGGGCGAGCTTTGCGGCGGCGTCGGTGATCTTGGCCTGCGTACCGAGGACGACGGGCTTCGCGATGCCCTCGGCGAGGATTTGACCGGCGGCGGGAACGATTCGGTCGTCGTCGCCTTCGGGAAGGACGATGGTCTTGGCCTGCGTGCGGGCTTTTTTCTTGAATTGAGCGATGAGGTCCATGGTTGTCCCGAATAATAGGGCCGCGGAGCCGCAGAGACACAGAGAGAACGTGGTGTCTCTGCGTTCCTGCGGCCAAAGGCTGAACTCACCACTCCAGCTTCAAACCGGTGGCGGCGTCCTGGGTGACGACGAAGGTCACGTTGGGGTGAAGCTGCAGCGCGCTGGCCGGCACGGTGGCGGTGATGGGGCCTTCAATCGCCTTGGCGAGGGCATCCACCTTGTTGGCGCCGTTGGCGACGAGGACGATCTTCTTGCAGCGAAGAACGGTGCCGATGCCCATGCTGATGGCCTTGGTGGGCACGTCCTGCATGCGCTTGAAGAAGCGCGAGTTGTCCTTAATGGTGTTCTCCGTGAGCTTTACCATGCGGGTCATGGAGCCGATGGACGAACCAGGCTCGTTGAAGCCGATGTGGCCGTTGGAGCCGATGCCGAGCACCTGGTAGTCAATCCCGCCGACGCTCCTGATCATCTTCTCGTACTCGACGCAATGGGCCTCGATGTTCCTGGCCATGCCGTCGGGCACGAAGGTGTTCTTCTTGTTGATGTTGATGTGGTCGAAGAGCTGCTCGTTCATGAAGTAGCGGTAGCTCTGATCGTGGGTGGGCTTGAGTCCCACGTACTCATCGAGGTTGAAGCTGATGGTGGTCGAGAAGTCGAGCTTCTTCGCCTTGTAGAGACGGATCAACTCCTGGTACAGGGGGATGGGGGTGCTGCCGGTGGCCAGCCCCAGGACGTAGGGGGACTTCCTTGCCATGTCCTGTGCGACAAGGTCTGCGGCGACCTTTCCCATTTCCTCTTTCGTCTTCACGATAATGACCTTCATCCGACTTTCTCCTTTCTGACATATGCTCAGACGGGCCTTGCGCGGCCCAAACTCGCTCCATTTCTACCAGTTTGCGCCGATGGAATCAACAGAATTCGACGCGCGGAGAGTGCGTACTTTCTTGGGAGGCATACGGAAAAACGCGGGATACCATCGGGCCGCAACGCCGTTCCGCCGGTGGCGC
>CAYPFP010000154.1:0-10597 GCA_964409935.1 uncultured Planctomycetota bacterium
TGACCGGCGCGTCTGAGAGGTTCTTGATCTGCAGGAAGACTTTCGATGTGTCCCCCCCGCCCGCCCCGGTCAGTTGGACGGAAATGAGACCCTTCGCAATCGCATCCTGGATGCTCACGACAGGCGCCTTTTTCCTGAACAACATTTCCTTTTCCTCCTCCTTAGACCTGCGTTTTCCGCCTGATGGCCTCAATATCCACTTTCACTCCCGCCTTCCTGCTCAGTGATTGCGCCACGATTACGAACGTCCAGAAACCGGCCAGCAGCGATACACCGTACGCGATAAGCCTTTCCCGGACTCGCCGCGCTGATTCGAAGACCGAGGGTTCCGGCTCTACGCGCACCTCTTTCGCTTCGACCGTCTTCGCCGGCGGGGTTGGGGCCGGCGTGACCTCGACGGCAATCTCCTTGATCGGCGTCTCCGGTTTGGGTTGCGGCGCGGGCGTGTCGGGGGCGGGCGTTGGCACAGGGGGGATGTCTTTCCGCTCCTGCATGACGATCACGGGCGCCTCTTCGCGCTTCTCGACCGCTTCGGGCGGTTTTGGCGCGACGGTTTCAAGCGGGAGTTGCGCGATCTGCGGTTCGGGAACTTCGGGCGGTTTGGCCGTCTCCGGCGGAGGGGCAATCTTGGATGCCGCCTCCGTGACCGCTTTGTCTTCGACAGGATGGAGCCATGTGACGGCGCCGTTGGCGTGGGTGATGACCTGCGTGCCGTCGCGCAGAACGACAAAGATGGGACCGTCCCATTTCCCCAGGTACACCTTGTCCGCACCGGCCAATGTCGTCGGCGTCGCCTGCAAATGCGACCGGATCGCGCCGTCGGGGCTGATCGCGTACCCCGTGCCGCCGGGACGGACGATGATCCGGGCGCCGTTGCGCCGGCTCTCCACGAGTGTTCCGTTGGGGGCGCGAACGATGGAGGCCGAGAGGCGTCTTACGGCCTTCGTCCCGTCGGGCCATTCCTGATCCCAGAGGTCAATGCGGGAGATATCGGCGTCTTCATCCGGCGTGAACCCCTTGTGGACAAGGAGGCGTTTTTCGGACGCGGCGCCGTCCGGTCGGATTTCTCTCTGACTGAGATCGGGGAATAACTCCGCCGCGCTGCCGTCGGGGAAGGCCCAGGTCTTGCGGCCGTCGGCCCGCATGTCCAGAAACAGGTTCGGCCTGTCAGGCCACGTCAGGCGGATGACTCCGGCCGCCGAATCCTTGTCGCGCCGCCTCTCGCACAGAAGTCCTCCCACGGTGGCCACGCCCGCGACGCCTTCGAATTTTTCCTCGACCCATGTGTTATCCGGGAGTTTGCGTTTGACCGAGCCGTCGCGGTAGCGAACGGCGAGGGTGTCGTCCATCCAGAGTTCGACCTGATTGCCGTCTGGCGTCTCGACGATTACGTCGGGATGGCCCTGGGCGAGCGTTTCGGGCAGAACCGGCAGAAAGAGGTCAATCTTCGGGTCTTTGGCGGCGGGGTCGAACGGACCGCCCTTGTCCCCCGGCAGGGTTCGGCGAGGCTCAGGGGGGAGGTTGGCGGCCGGAGCCGCGAGCGTCGCAGGGGGCGTCCAGGAGGGCGGCGGGGCACAGGGGGCGGGCAAAGGCCCATGCGCCCCTCCGGCCTGGCCATGCGCGCTCAGGCACCATGCGCCTGCGATGAGGAGGGCCGGCAGCGGTCCGAGGAGCACGAGAGCGACCCCCCACGGACATCGGCGGCGGTCTGTGGATCGGTGCGTCGCCATGGAAGCGCTTTCCCAACGGACGCGGCGTTCGTCACAATGCGCCGCACAAAATAAGACCTTTCAAGTCTATAATATATCCCCCTTTCTCACCATGGGCAAGCGGAATCCCCTCGGCGGGGCGCCGGTCTCCTCCAGCGCGCGACATTTTCAGGGTATTCCCCCGTGAGGATTTCCACGGGCGGCGGAGGGCTTATGCGGAGGGTCTGCCCCGCATAATGCCGCAGTCCCTTTTTCGACGGTCTGGGTCGGCTCCCCTGTGGCGGTTTACGCCTCGAGGTCACCGGCGCACGATGGCGGCGCTCCAGTCCTCGGCCAGGCGCAGTTCCGTGTAGGTCTTGCCGTCCTTGACGACGGACGGCGTCTTGAAGTCGGGGACTTCCTTGCCCTGCTCGTCGAAGACGTGGACCTCGTGCGACGCGGCGCGTCTTTCCAGCGACGCGGCGCGTCTTTCCAGCGACGCGTTGTCGCCCCAGCCGAAGAGGCCGCTGCGGTTGGTGATGATGCGCTCCTTGCCGATGATGATGCCCTCGCGGAGTTCCATCGGCGTGATGGGGAACATGTACTGCGTCAGGTGCGGGCGGCTGACGGGCACGTGCTCGCACGAGTACCAGTAGTACACGCAGCCGTAGTTGAGCGCCCCCAGCATCACGCCGTAGGCGTCTTCTTCGCTGCGTTCGGTCAGGTGGTCGCCCAAGGCGATGGGCGAGAAAATCTGGGCGTCGGCGCAACGGCTGATCGAGCCGGTCTCCACGAAGCGCGGAAAACGAAGGTTCACGGCCGTCCGCGTATGCGGCTGGCCGTTGCCGATGAGGGGGCGTCCGCCTTCCATGATCCGCCGGGCCAGGGCCATGCGGTACGGCTGCGAGACGAGCGTCACCGACGTCTTCAACCGCACCACTTTCATGGTCTTGGGGTCAATGTCCGCGCTGACGCCGTCCCACGGTATGGGGGGGGCGGGCTTGGAGTAATCGTCGTAGTGGTACTGGTAGCGGCTGTACTCGAACTCGTCCCAGTAGACGCCGTGGCAGCCGAAGCCATCGGGCGGGGGGCCGAGGATGAGGTCCACGTTCCTGGCCATGTCGCGGCCGAAGGCGTTGGTTTCGGTGGGGACGTAGATGCGGTCGAACGGTTTGCCGTAGTCGGCCTGCGTCCCGTCAATGCGCAGCAGGCGGGCGTCGGCGTATTTCTCCGGCCCTTCGTCGAGGACATCGAGGAAGCAATGGAAGTACAACAGATGTTTCGCGGCAGGCTCGATTTGCTTCACGCGTTCGAGCTGTTTGCGGAAATAGGTCCAGTCCATGGACTGGAAGACCGTGCCGTGGGGGAAACGGCCCTTGTACGTGGGCCACAGATAGCCGTCGCAGACGAAGTAGGCGTTCTTGAAACGGATGAAGTCGCGGAACTGCTGGTCGCTCCATTTGTCGGTGATCCGGTTGGGGCCGATGGACAGGAACGCGAAGGAGCCGTCGAGCCTGAAGTTGGCGTCGCGGAAGCGGCGCGCGGCGTTCAGGAAGGCGTAGTAGTCCGGCGCGTTCGTCGGAAAGATGACCCATTCCGACGTGTGCTTCGCGCGCGGCCTGAGGACGAACTGGTTGTCGGCCAGGCCGACGCTGTTTTCCGTGCTGAAGTTCGTGACGTGGACCTGCAGCGCATCCTCCCAGGCCATGACGCCGACGCCGGCCTTCTCGGTGACGCCGTAGCTGGTGGGGTTTCCGGCGTGGGTGGACGTGCTGTTGAGCGTCGAGGGCGACAGACCCGCCAGCCACACCTTCTTGAGGTTGGCGGCCGAAACGATCCTGTGGCGCTGCATGAGCGGCAGGATCTCGCCGGTGAGGTTGGCGAAGGTGTCGCGGACAAGAATGGCCTCGTCTTTTTGCTCGATTTCGCGCTTGAAGTCGAAGTACTTGTTCGACCCTTTCACCCAGGCGGGTTCGGGCGTGGAGAATTCGGACTCGACGCGGAACGTCTCGCCGCCCCGAATACGGGGCGCGCCGACGGCGAGCGTCATCGCGCCATCGGGGCTTTGGGTCAGGCTGTAGTTCACCTTGAAGGTATGGGCGGGTTCGATCACGGGCAGCGGTCCTGCGGGGGCGGGGCGCCGGACCCTGGGTTTCACGACGGCGCGAAGCTGCAACTGGCCGTCGCCGACCACGAGAGAGCGTTTGAGTTCCGGCAGGGCGCGGTTCTCGACGACGAGGACGTTCGCGCCTTCGCGCAGGAGATCGGTCACGCGCAGGTCGAACACGCAGAGCTTCGCGCCGCTGCGCAGGCCGTAACTTGTGTTCTTGTCGGGAGCGGCGAAGTCGGGGGCGTAAGTGGTGTTGAAGATCTCGCCGGCGGCGGCGGACATGGTTCTGCCGTCGGCGCGCAACTCCTCGGCCTTGCGGTTCATCAGGCGCTTGCCGTCGAGGGCCTGGCCGTTGAGGGTCAGGCGCAGGGCGCGCGTGTAGCCGGCCACCGTCGGGGTGTCGAGCCGGGCCTTCAGGGTCAGCACGGCTTCTTTCTCCGGCGCGGCGCGTCCGCCCGACGGCTTGGCGGACGCGGGCGCGAGACCCTGGAAGCCAATCTCCTTCTTCTCGCCGGTCTTCAGTTCCAGCGTCTTGAAGAGCTCGACGCCGCGCACGATCGGCGGGGCCTTGCCGTCGGAGGGGGCCAGGACGGCCGCCATGAGCCGCCCCCGGTTACGCGGTCCCCACGTCGCGGTCAGGAGCGTCATCATCTTCTCCTGCGCGGCCTCCGGGCCGTCGGTGTCGGAGACGCCGACCTCGATGTTGATCGGCCGCCCCGCCGCCGGCGTGTCCGGCGGCTGTTTGGCCAGGGACTGAATGAGCGCCCACGGCACGGCGGCCTCCAGCGCGTACCCCTTGTCGGTCTTCTGCGCGGCCACGATCACGCCCGACGCCTTCTGACCTTCCGGGGTGAAGACGACAGCCCCCGGCGCGATGTCGGTCAGGGGGTCGCCGGTCTTCTCAAGGTTTCCGGGGCTGAATCCGAACTGCATCTGCCCCTGGCCGAAGCCCTTGCGGTCCGGTTCGAGGTCGGGCGCGGCGTCCAGGTAAAGCTCGATGTGGTCGCCCTTCCACATGGCATCGCCGTGGCCCTTCTGGACGTGGCGGTCATCGGCGACGTCCACGGCCAGGTAGAGGTACTCCTGCCGCCACGCGAGCCACACCTTCGCGCTGAGGTCCTGCGGGCCGGCCCACTTCTGGCCCGACCACACCGCCTGCTCCCGCGTGTCCACCTTCCGGGCGTTCGGGATGGGCTCCCATTCGTCCAGGCGTCCGTCAATGGCGGGGGGAGGGTCGGGCTTGTACGGGACGCCGAAGGCCTCCGGTTCCTGTGCGCGGACGCCGTCAGCGGCCAGGAGCAACGTTAGAAGCGCGAGCGCCGTCATCAGCCTGTATCGCATAACCCACCTCATTCTTATCTGGATTTACGGGCCTGGGACATTATACACGAAGACCGGCGTTCGGGCATCATGCGGTTTCGCGCACTTGATTGCGGTCGCGGGGGGAGTATACTCATAGCGCCCGCGATCCTCGCGGACGAGGAGACCCCGGCGCGCATGGAATATACGGAAGGATGGGCCTCTTTATGAAGATCATGTCCGGCGGCGCAGCCATCGCCGCTTCGAAGGAGTCCTCGCGCGGGAGTTGCGCCTTTCCGGGGCTTTGCGTCCTGTCGGGGGGGCGCTGGTTGTGCGCCTGCCGCGCGGCCCCCGCGAAGGGCGGCACGGTCGGGCAGCATGTCCTGCTCGCCTGGTCGGACGACGAAGGCCGCTCCTGGCGCGAGCCTTTCCGCTCCTTCACGCCGCCGCCCATCGAGGGCAGGCCGGGCCTTTTCCGCGCCGCGTACATGACGGCGTTGTCGGCGGGGGAGGTCCTGGCGGCGCTGTGCTGGGTGGACCATTCCGACCCGTCCCTGCCGTTCTTCAACGAAAAGACCCAAGGGCTGCTGGACACGCGCATCTTTCTGTCGCGATCCCAGGACGCCGGGGAGTCCTGGTCGGAACCGGAATTGATGGACACCTCGCCCTTCCGCGCACCGACGCCCCTGACCGGCCCCGTGCTGCTCCTTCCCGACAAGGCCCTAGCCTGCCAGTTCGAATTGAACAAGCCCTATTATGACGCCGCGGTCTGGCGGCATTCCTCGGCGCTCTTGTTCTCCAGGGACGGCGGGAGGTCGTGGCCCGAACACGCCGTCACGAGCAGCGATCCGAAGAACCGCTTCTTCTACTGGGACCAGCGCCCAGCCGTCCTGCGCGACGGGAGGCTTCTGGACCTTTTCTGGACCTACGACAATCGCGCGGCAACGTACCTGAACATCCACGCCCGCGAGTCGAGGGACGGCGGTCGCTCGTGGTCGCCCATGTGGGACACGGGGGTTCCTGGGCAACCCGCCCCGCCGGTCTCGCTGGCCGATGGTCGCATCGCGATGGTGTACGTGGACCGCTCGGGCGCGCCCGCGATCAAGGCGCGAACCAGTTCCGACGGCGGCAGGACCTGGCCGTCCCGGACCGAATGCGTCATCCACAGTCCTGCCGCGCCTTCACAGACCCGGCGCAAGAAGACCATGCAGGACGCCTGGGCGGAGATGGCGAGATTCTCGCTCGGTCTGCCGACCACGGCGCCCCTGCCCGGCGGCGACGTGCTGGTGGTCTATTACGCCGGCCCCGAAACGGACTACACCGACATACGATGGGCGCGTTTGCGTCCCGGATAGGGAGCCATTCTGGGTCACCTCTTGACGC
This sequence comes from uncultured Planctomycetota bacterium, assembly GCA_964409935.1. Classification (GTDB taxonomy): domain Bacteria; phylum Planctomycetota; class Brocadiia; order JAADGH01; family CAYPFP01; genus CAYPFP01. The sequence goes on from CAYPFP010000154.1 coordinate 6,481, forward strand.
TTGGAAGCTTCGTTCTCAGACCCGCCAGTCTCCTTTGCATCCTCTTATCAACGCGGGCCTGGAGTTCCAATCGCCCTTCTGTCCCGCTTGGGCAGAAACGCTACCGACCTGACAGGGATGGTCAGGATGCACAGGATGAGAAAAGGCAGCAGGGAGGGGCCAAGTGCATAGAGCAGGAAGAAGCTCCATTCTGTTCTCTGTGTGATCCTGTATATCCTGCGTGTCCTTGTTCAAAAAGAAAACCGCGAACAAGAAGGCGCGCGCCAGGCACGACAAAGACAACGGGACCCCGATCCCGGATTCGCGATCCGTTCACGGCTCCTGGGCGCACTTGACAAGAAAGGCTTTCACGGCGTCGAGGGCGGGCGGGCAGCCGGCGAGGTGGCGGCGCGCGCCGGCGGCCTTGGCCGCGCACCGGCCGATGAAGACGCCGTGCGGGTCGTCGGAACCGCCCCTGCCGAGCACGATCGTGCGCATGGGGACGCGGCGCGTCGTACCAGCGACGCGGCCTCCGGCCTTGAGGACGGCGATGGTCTCCTTCAGGGCGCGAAAGACCGAGAGCTTGCACCCGCTGCACGCGTGTTCGGCCACGATCTTCATGTCTCCGAAGGCGCGCACGATCTCCTCATACGGGCGCTCGAAGCGGCGGGCGATGGCGGCCAGGTTTTCGCCCGCCACGCGGATCAGGGCCGGGTCGCCGCAGCCGATGCCGGCCTCCCGCGCGAAACGGTGCAGGCGCAACTCGTCCGGCCCGAAGCCCATGGCCGCCGCCGCCACGGTGTCCACGGCCAGCACGTCGCGCCCCGCGAACAGATGCCCGAAGTTCACGACCCGCCCCGTCGCCGGTCCCATGCCCTCCATGCCGAGCGTGCCGTCAATGAGCGTCAGGTCGGCCTTGAGGATGCGGTTCAGGGCCGTCAGCGACCGCGTGATGTCGCCCTTGTGGAAGGCCGCCTTGTCCTGCGGGCGGATGCAGCCCTTCAGGTTCTTCAACCCCAGCGTGACCATGGTGTCCAGGTGCGTCTTGAGCAGGGCGAAGTTGATCATCTTCGTGCAGTCGAAGGCAAAGCGCGTGACGCCGATGCGCGTGGGAACGCCGTCCTCGGCGATGTCGAAGAGACGAAATTCGTGTTCGTCGAAGAGGACCCACTCGGCGCCGGCCTCCTCGACGGCCCTGGCGACGCCGGTCTGCGTGAAGACCGCTCGCGGGTCGTTGCAGCCGTAGAACGGGCCGTCGCCGACGACGACCCTCGCCGCGCCCTTGCGCCGGCACCAGCGCACCAGGGCGGCCGCCATGGCCGGGTTGACCGTGCTGGCCGTCGCGTAGTGCATGGGGGCGTGGAGGTTCGGCTTCAGGAGCACCGCGTCGCCGGGCTGGACGACGTCGCCGGCGCCCGCCAGAGCGATGAGGCGCTCGACCTGTTCGTCCAGCGCGCCGGCGGCGGGGACGATCGAGACGAGCGGTGGCCGGGTTTCCTGCGTCATTCGATCACCACCTCGCACCAGGGGCTGCGCGCCTCGGAGAGGTCCAGGCGCAGCGCGCCATTCTCGAAGACGGCGTTCAGGGCGTTGCGCCGCTTGCCGGTCTCGTCGAGGGCGTACGCCTTCGCGGCGGCGGGCGTCTTGATCGAGAGGCGGCATTCCACCGGCTCGGCGATGGCGGGCGCGCGGCCCTGTTCGGGCACGCAGGTGCGGTTGCGATGGAAGGCCTGGCCCGTGTTCTCGGCGCGGGCCACGGCCGTGACAAGCAGACGCTGAGAGGGCGCGCCGGGAGGGCGCGCGCCGATGGGGTTGGCGTCGAGGGCCGTCACCCACACCGCCGCGAAGGGCGTGGCGCACTCGACCGTGACGCCGTCGAGGTCAATGCGCCCGGCCCGGCCCAGGAAACCGACGGCGGCCTTGGTGCGGGGCGAGGCGATGGTGAAAAGGCCGGCGGCGCGGTCGAGGGCCAGTTCGCCGGTGTCGCTCACGAGGCGGGGTGTTGTGGCGTATTCGGCGGGCAGATCGCCCGGCATCACGACCACGTCGGCCCCGCCGGGATGTTTGTCCTTGAAGAAGATGTTGCGCACCTTGGAAAGGTAGGTCCAGTGGCGGAACGGCGAGGCCTCGGCGCGTTCGTGCGAAGGGCGCCCCGTGAAGATGTCGGCCTCCGGCCAGGCGACGTGCACGGTCTTTTTCGCGGTTGAGACGTCCTGGCGCAGGAACATGAGGGCGGCGGCGGGCGCCTGGCCCCAGCGCACGGGGTCGGACTGGTTGGCGAAACAGTTGAGCGTCCGGCCTTCGGTGTCGTAGGCGAAAAAGAGCAGCCCGTCCCAGTCTTGCAGGCAGCCGTAGGCGGCCATGAGCGGCAGGCATTCGGCGCGATACTCGTTGGGCCAGGGAAAATTGAACTCCGGCACGATCATGGGTTTTCCGGCGACCGTGCTCGACGCCACCTCGGTGACGGGGTTCGAGACGCGCGCCAGGTCCGAGTTCACGACCGCCTTGTTGCTGAAGGTGAAGAACGGCTTCGCGTGGATGTTCGGGTGGCACCAGTAATTGTTGCGCGACATGAACTCGTTGCAGGCGTCGGCGTAGACGCTGGCGGGGCAGAAGGTCTGGTTGGTGCCCGTGATGGGAACCTTCACGCCGATTTTTTTCAGGCAATCGCGCATCTCGGCGTAGTAACGGCGTTCCAGGTCGAAGAAGAACCGCACCATGGCGTTGACGCGCGCCGGGCTGCGCTCGCCGACGTCGGGCGAGTCTTCGGGTTTCTGATAGAGGCGTCCGAGGGGCAGGACGACGTTGCCGCGGGCGGGGTCTTCGTCGGGGAGCAGGGCGCACTCGCCCCTGGCGTTCGTCCACGCCCTGGCGAGGGCCGCGCGGTCGCCGAACGTCTGCGCGAGCCACCGGTTCCACCGCTCCTTGAGTTCGTCCACGTAGCTCGGCAGCGTGAGGGCCGTGTTCTGGAAATAGAAGACCGAATTCTCGTTGGTGATCTCCACGACGGCCACGGCGGGGTCGTCCGCGTAGCGCAGTTTCGTGTACGGGTTGTAGTGCGTGAGGAACTTCTCGAAGAACTCCTTCTGAAGCTCGATCAGGCGGTCGTTGAAGCAGGTCGCTCCCTTGATCGAGTTTTTCCATCCGTGCTCGAACTTCGAGGCGTCCCTCACGCCGTCGGCGTCCTGGAAACGGCGGTAGTCCAGGCCGTCGAAATAGACGTAGATGCCCCGCTTCTTGAGTTCGGCGAAGAAGTAGTCGAGACGGTCGAGGGCCTTCTCGTCGAGGCGGCGGGAGTCGCCTTTGGAGTAGTCAATGAGGCCCAGGCCCCAACCGGCGTCCACGGCGTGGATGCGCAGGAGGTTCACGCCGTACTTGGCCAGCCGCGCGGCCAGCATCTCGGCCTCGGCCTTTTCGGGAAAGGCGCGCCGCCCGCAGATGTTGGTGCCGAAGAAGCGCGCGCGCGTCCCGTCCTGGAAGTAGAAGCGCCCGCCATCGCGTACGGTCAGAAACCCGCGCTTGCCCGCCGGGGCGTCCAGGAGCGAGGTCAGGTCAATGGTGTCGAGGTTGGTGTCGTCGAGCGGAAAGCTGAAGGGGTACCACTTCGCGGTGTCGGTGAAGTCGAGGCGCAGGGGGGCGTCCACCAGGGCGGCGGGGCCGTCGCCCAGCGTGACGGCGACGAGGATCGGCACGGCCTGCCCGACGGACGAGAACCGGATCTCCTTGACGACCTTTTCGGGGTGCGGGTTCGCCAAGGGGAAGAGGCTGAGGCCGACGGCGTCGCTCTCGGCGTTGGCGCCCTCCCAGCCGACGGCGGATTCCTTCGTGTCGCGGCACCGCCACCAGTCGGCGATCTCGCGGTCGCAGCGAAGGGGGATTCGGGTCGCGGCCCCGTCCTCCCAGACGATCTCGTAGCGGCCGACGACGGCGTCGTTCTTTCCCCAGGCGCAGGCGTGCAGGAAGTAGATCGTGTCGCACTTCATGCCGACGGGGATCGCGGCGGAGTCGGGAAAGTTCTCGCGCCCCTTGCCCTTCAGGACGATGCACGACCGGCCGCCGTCCTTCTCGGAAAGAATGCGGAAGGGGACGCCGCGCAGGCGCAGATCGCCGGGGGGGAGGTTGCGCATATCGTTCTTGC
>CAYPFP010000155.1:0-10215 GCA_964409935.1 uncultured Planctomycetota bacterium
ATGGTGGAGGCGGGGGGAATCGAACCCCCGTCCCGTGACAGTCCGACAAAAGCATCTACGCACGTAGTCAATCTATTCGTCATCGCCCTCGTGCGCTCCGATTGACAGGATCGCACTCGCGCCAGCCTCACTTTGTTTTCTCGCCGCGCGCCATGAGGCGCAACGCGCGGCCAGCCTGCTGCTTTCCTTCACATCCCGGCTCGCAGGCAAGCCAGGCGGAAGGTGGCGCCTATTTAGGCGGCCATTCGGTACTGAACAGGTTCAGCACTTATTAGTGTCGCCAGGTGTTTTACGAGGCCGCCTGACAACCTCGGTACGCAGCTCTTGCCTCGCTTGTCCGGTCGAATCCTTTCGCCCCCACTTGTCAAAGAGCAAACCCGAAGTCCGAATCCCGAACTTCCTTTCTATCGTCTTCCCCGCGACGCCGTCTTGCGCCGCAAGATCTCCTGCTTGATGGCGCGTTGGGCGTCTTTGGTCTTCAACGTCTCGCGCCGGTCGGCGTAGCTCTTGCCGCGGGCCACGGCCAGTTCGACCTTGGCGAAGCCGTCCTTGAAATAGACGGACAGCGGCACCAGCGTGAAGCCGCGCTGTTGCACCTTGCCGGCGATTCGCTCGATTTCCTTGCGGTGCAACAGCAGTTTCCGCACGCGCTTGGGCTCGTGGTTCATGCGGTTGCCATGCTCGTACGGATTGATCTGCATATTATACAGAAACACTTCCCCGTTTTCAACTCGAGCGAAGCTTTCGGTGATGCTGGCCTCGCGGGCGCGCAGGGACTTGACTTCCGTGCCGACCAGGGCCATTCCCGCCTCGTACCTGTCGAGCAGGAGGTAGTGGAAGGTGGCCTTCCTGTTGCGCGCGACGACCTCGATGCCTTTCTCGTCTTCCATTCTCCTATTATATCACACGGCGCGCGCAATCCGCAACGGAGGGCGCGGTTGCTTGTATTTGCCCTCGGGGCTTTGATAGAATCCGGCCTGGCGTCATGGCCTCCGGATTGGAGCACAGGAATGTTTGTTGACACTCACGCGCACCTTGATTTTCCCAACTACGAGAGGGATTTGGACGACGTGCTGGCCCGCGCAAAGGCGGCGGGCGTCGAGGCGGTGATCACCATCGGCATTGACGTGGAGTCCAGCCGCCGGGCGATCGCCCTGGCGCAAGAATATCCGAACGTGTACGCGACGGTGGGGTTCCACGCGAATTATTGCGAGCAGGCGACGGAGGAGGGCTGGCGCGTGATTCAGGACCTGGCGCGGCAGCCGAAGGTGGTGGGCATCGGCGAGACGGGGCTTGATTTTTTCCGCGACGGCGCGCCGCGCGAGACGCAGGTCAAGTGGTTTCTGAGGCAACTGGAGTTGGCGGAGTCGCTGCACCTGCCCATCGTGATCCACAATCGCGACGCGACCGACGAGTGCCTGAACCTGCTGGAGGGGCTGGGCCGCCGGCCGATCCAGGGCGTGCTTCACTGTTTTTCGGCGGGCGAGGCGGCGGCGAGGCGTTTTCTGGCGCTCGGCCTGCACGTGTCGTTCGCGGGGCAGCTTACGTACCCCAGCGCTACGGCGCTGCGCGACACGGCGCGCACGATCCCGATCGAGAAAACGATGGTCGAGACCGACTGTCCGTTCCTTGTGCCCGAGCCGGTTCGGGCGCGGCTTTTCGAGAGGCTGCCCAAGACCGAGAAGCCTCGCAACGAGCCGGCCTTTGTGGTCGAGACGGCCGGCAAACTGGCCGAGATTCACAAGCTGACCCTTGAGGACGTCGGCCGCATCACGTCCTTGAACGCCTACCATCTCTTCAAGGTGGGCGCGCCGCCGCCGAAGGGCGCCGTCGCCTACACCATTCGCCGGTCGCGCTATCTCAACATCACCAATCGCTGTTCGAACCGGTGCGTGTTCTGCGCGCGGCAGCACACGTCGTTCGTGAAGGGGCATCACCTGAAGCTCGAACACGAGCCGGACGTGACGGAGATTATCGCGGCGCTGGGCGACCCGGCCCGATACGAGGAGGTTGTCTTTTGCGGTTACGGCGAGCCGACGATGCGGCTCGACGTGGTGAAGGCCGTGGCGCGGCACGTCAAGGCGCGCGGCGTGAAGGTGCGCCTTGTGACCAACGGGCACGGCAACCTCATCAACCGTCGTTCCATCGCGGGCGAGCTGGTCGGCCTGGTGGACCATGCCTGCGTGAGCCTCAACACGGCCGACCCGAAGCAGTACCGCGAGCTGTGCCGTCCCGAAGACGCCGAGGCCGCTTATCCGGCGATGCTCGCCTTCATCAAGGAGTGCAAGGCGGTCCTGCCGGAGGTCTCCGTCACCGCTGTGGACGCCCCCGGCGTGGACATGGCGGCCGTCAAGCGCCTGGCGGAGCAGTTGGGCGTGGCGTTCCGTCTGCGGAAGTTCAACGTGGTTGGGTGAACCCATGAGCAATGTCCTGGTCACCGGCGGCGCAGGCTTCATCGGCTCGCACCTGGCGAGGCGTCTGGCGGGCGAGGGGCACGAGGTGCGGGTGCTGGATAATTTTGCGACGGGCCGGCGCGAGAACCTCGCGCCGATAGCGGGCCGGGTGCGGCTCATCGAGGCCGACATCCGCGACGCCGCCGCCGTGCGCGAGGCCGCGCGCGGGGTCGAGACGGTCTTCCATCAGGCCGCCCTCGGCTCGGTGCCGCGCTCGCTGGACGACCCCGCGACCACCCACGCCGTCAACGTCACGGGGACGCTGAACGTCCTCATCGCCGCGAGGGAGGCGAAGGCGCGGCGCGTGGTCTACGCCTCGTCGTCGTCGGTGTACGGCCCTTCGTCGGAATTTCCGCAGCGCGAAGACCAGCCCGTGCGCCCGCTCTCGCCTTACGCCGTCTCGAAGCTGGCCGGCGAGTGTTACACCGTCGCCTTCGCGAAGTCCTACGGGATGGAGACGGTGGCGCTGCGCTACTTCAACGTCTTCGGCCCCGGACAGGACCCCGATTCGCTCTATGCCGCCGTGATCCCGCGTTTCATCAAGGCCCTTTGCGAGGGCCGGCCTCTGACGATCCACGGCGACGGCGCGCAATCGCGCGACTTCACGCCCGTCGAGAACGTGGTGGAGGCGAATCTTCTGGCGGCGCGGGCGGAGAATGTGAGCGGCGAGGTGATCAACGTGGGCTGCGGCGGCAGCGTGTCGGTGGCGGCGCTGGCCGGGAAGCTGTGCGCGATCATGGGCAAGGAGCGCCAGGTCTGCCATGCCCCGCCTCGGCCGGGCGACCTGCCGCGTTCGTGCGCGGACATCGCCAAGGCCGCCCGCCTGCTCGGCTACAGGCCGGTTGTGGATTTCGAGGAGGGGTTGAGGCGAACGGCGGAGTTCTTCGCCCGCAGCTACGGACGCTCCACCACCTGATCCTCGTTCCCCTCGTCGTCCTCTACCTGGTCTTCCTTGAACCGTCTCCGCCGCCTGCGGCCCAGACGGCGCCCCTGGAACGTGATGTTCCCCCGCCAGACGGCCACCGCGAAATAGATGGCGGCGACGTACACCAGAGATTTCAGGTGGTTGAAGAAGACCCACCCGATAAACCCGACGATGAGCAGCGCGACGACGGCCATGCGATGAAAGCGCTCGTGAGCGGTGATATCCCGTTGGCGCCGAAGCGAGCTGTGGACGCGGCGAATCTTGTCCATATCGGGTTTCGGCACGTCGGGCACGCGCAATCCCTCCTTCACCAAAGCGCCGCCAGAAGTTTAGAGCCGCGCCCCGGCAGAGTCAACGGCTATTCCGCCCTGCCGCGCCCCGGACCTGCGGATGCCCGATGACAGGGCGTTGGGGAGCGATTCGGGACGATGGACGCGACGGCCGCGGAGGCTTCTCATGTTCTATCTTACCAGCTTGGCGAAGTCGGTCCATTGGGGAAGGCCCCAGCGGGGGCGCACGACCTCGCCGCGGGCCTGCTTGTCCGCGTCGGTGTAGGCGCCGAAGAAGTTGCTGTTGCAGTCGAGCCAGAGGGTGATACGGCGCATCTCGGCGGGAGTGAGTTTGACGTCGTGGTGGCCCTTCGCGAGCAGGGGGTACAGCCTTGAGGCGAGCGCGCCGACCTGCCCGGGAAGGGAGTATTGCTTCTCGCGCAAGGCCGTGCCGTTGCCGCCGCTCATGCCCCAGGCCAGCTTGTGCAGGTTGAGGCACGCCTCGGACCAGCCGTAGGCGACGATGTGGTCGCCGCGAAGTCTGGGCGGTTTCTTCTTCTCGTTCTGCTTTTGTTCATGGCAGCCGACGCACTTGGCGTTGAGCACCGGTTGCACGAGACGCGGAAAGGTGAGGGGGTAAGAGCCTTCGGCCTCGGGCTTCAGGGCCGAGGGGGGGCGGCGCAGGGCGAGCGGCATCTTGCGGACCGACGCGTTTTGTGCGCGCGTCTTCGATTCGTGGCAGCCCGCGCAGGCCAGCGTCTCGCCCGGATGCAGGTAGGTGTCCGACCGCATCGTCTGGACGGCCAGACCGTTCTCGTCGAGCAACTGGAAGTAGATCGCCGCGCCGGCCGGCGCCTTGAAATGGGCGCTCCCGTCCTCCTCGACCGGCGCCGTGCCGAACACGCCGCGCGCCAGCGATTGGGCGGCGCGGCCGATGCGCGGGATGTCGGCAAAAGGGTTGTCCTTCGGGAAGATGGTCACGACGCGGATCTCCGTGATCTTCGTTGCCGGCGGCCAGGGGAACTCGCTGTCATAAACGTTCATGACGGCCACCACGCCGGTCGAGAGGTCGGCCTTGTCGGGGCGGTCGGCCTGAGCCTGGATCGTGGCTGTCGGGATGACGGGGGGCCGGGTTCGCGGCCGCAGCGGGATGGGGTCGAGGCACGCGATGGCGGGGTCGAAGTAAAGCAGTTCGCGGTTGCCGAAGCTGTCCATCAGATAGATGCCGTAGCGCCGGCGGCCGGTGTCGTAGACGCAAAGATAGTAGTCCTCGCTGAGCGGCCAGGGAGAGCCGTAGACCTCGCCGTTGGGGGTGTGGCGGCCTTTGGGGTGCGGCACGCCGGGGGCGGACTCGGACTCCGGAAAAAGCGTCTCCGGGGTCACGCGCCGCACCTGCGACATGGCGCGGTCGTCCGGCCGGCGCAGGTCGAGCATGACCAAAGACCCATAGGCCTGCCCGTGGTGCGGCGCCGCCACCGCGACATACCTGTGAGAACCGGGCACGGCCCGCACGGACATCTCCATCCACGGGCGCATTTCGCGGCGGTCGGGATAGTTGCCGTGGAGGCTGCGCGGGTCGCGGCCATCCGGGAAACAGTGCCAGATGTGGTGGGCGATGTTGGAGTCGCGGTCAACGTAGTCCCAGCGCGTGTAAACGATCATGCCGTGGTTGTCCACGCTGGGATGCCACTCGTTGGTGTCGTGCCAGCTCAGGGGGATGATGTCGCTGCCGTCGGGCATCATGGCGTACAGGACGGAGGCCGGCAGCGGCCGCATGCCGCAGCGCGCCTGTCCGCACGCGCGGCTGGAGACAAAGACGATGCGCCCGTTGGGCAGAAAACACGGATCGCCATCGTCCCACATGCCGTCGGTGAGCTGCGCGAGGGCGGAGCCGTCGGCGCGCGCCTTGAAGATATGGTAGGCGCTTTCGGGACGGTAATAGTAGTGCTTGGCGCACTTGTGCTTGACCATCTCCTCCTTCGTGCAGTACTGATTGTCGTAGGAAGCGTTTTCGGGCACTTCGCGCTCGGCCTCAGCGAACGCGAAGAGGATCGTCTTGGCGTCGTAGTCGAGGTCCAGGCCCGTGAACGCCCCGGCGTTTTCGAGGTTGCGCCCCTTGAGCCGGCCGTTCACGACCGCCGAATCCTTCAACAGGCTCCGCACGGCGGGCTTCTCGCCGAAGGGCTTTTCGAGCACGTAGACGCCGCCCGCCTTTTCGGCGTTGAAACCCAGATACTGGTCCACCATGTGCCCGACCGAGGCGCGGTTGTGCTTGAGAAAGAGGATGGCGTCGAAGTCAAGGAGGGGGTTCTTGAAGGCGATGCGGCGTCGCAGGGCCGTGATCTTGGCGAAGAGTTCGCGCAGTCGCGGGGCTTCGGGGGCGTCCTGCTTCCTGAGCGCCTCGACCTCGGCCTTCAGTCCGTCAAGGGCCGCGGCTTCGGCCGACAGGTCCGGAGGGTTTTTCACGGCGCGCAGATCGGCGAGCAGGGCCTGCGTGCGCCGCCACACGATGTCCACGGGGGTCTTGTCGGTCTCCAGGACCAGGGCCTCGCGCCGAAAGACCTCGCGCTCCAGGCGCGCGTTGTCCCAGTCCTTTCTCGCCGCGATCTGCTTGAGGAGGTCCGCGAACTCATCCGGAGGCGAAGGCGGCCCTGCCCGCGCAAGCCCCGCGCAGAGGACCGCCGCCGTGACAATGGCACACTGGCGCAGAAGTCGCTTCATGTTTCGCTGCCGCCCGACCCATTCCCACACGCCGTTTTTGACACGGTTCATTCTACCACACCTGCCCCGCGCAAGACGAGCGGAGAACAAAAAGGGTCACTCATGCTCCCGGTTGTCAAGCGACAGAAATTCTCTCCGTGAAGCCGAGTGGTCATAGGCTTCGATATAGCCGTATGGATTCGGTTGGGTCTTTTCGGGCCAAATTCTACCGGACGAGGTCGTCCCGGCTTGGGACCCTCAGTCACTCATTAGCTCCCGCTTCGATTCGGGCTACATGATATTTATCAGAGGCGCGGCCGCTCTAATCAGGCTATCGCGGGCGGTCGGCTGCAACCCCCGCAGACCCCTTGAGAGTCCGGCCGCGCCTCGGTCCGAAGCTTCAGCCCAACCTCTTTTTTCATTCCACCGCCTTGCGGGCCCGATCGGACAACTCCTCCCCGAAGGCTCCGGGGCCTGGCCCCGCTCCTGGCGGTGCCAGGGACGGGGCACGCGGTCCTTGTCACGCCTGGACCGCTGCGGGCTTCGGCGGGGTCTCCCGGTAGGCCCGCCGCTCCTTCAGGAGGTGAAAGACGACCGAGGCTACATGCCGCGCAATCGCCAACCGCGCCGTCTTCCACCCCTTCGAGCGTTTCAGTCGCTCGTATTTGGCCTGCGCCCACGCACACGCCCTGGTATAATGCAACACGGTCTCGACGAATGCCCATCGAAGATACTTGTTCACGTTGGAACACAGATGGCGGGCATACACCTTTCCCGCGCTCGACCGCGACCCCGGCGCCACCCCGGCGTAGGAGGCGAAGCGTCGCGCATTGCCAAATCGCTCGATGTCGAACACCTCGCTGGCGATCAACAGGGCCAGATAGCTGCCGATCCCGCGCGCGCGCGGGCACCGTGCGGTAGTGCCTGGCTCGCGCCTGACGTTTGGCGCGTGCCTGGCACTCGTAACTCTCGGGCGTCTCCTTGGCCGCCTGGTCAATCGCCGGCTCCAGACATTTGATCGCGTGGTACAAGAACGTCAGATAGCTCACATGGCTTTCCACCGCCGTGTGCGATCTGTGCGGGATGGGCAGGGCCGCAAACGTCTCGATGCCCTTCAAGGTGCCCAGATCCATCGCGACCTGAAAGCCCGGCCGGTCGGCCGGCGCCTTGGCCCGGCTCACCGCACTGTTGGGTGTGCCTGTCACACTGACAAGTTATATCATGCAGCATATGAGCATGTTATGATTACGCTGCGCAAAGTCTAGGCCCTTGAGGGGCGACCGCCGAGGCGTGAGCCGGCGCATTCCAAGCCGGCAGCAAAGGGGTCAGGCTACTTTTCTGACTATCGCATCGAGTGTGGTATGATGGGCCGCGGCAACGACGGCTCGGCCCGCCCGTCACAGGCCGCGCACCATGTACGCCTGCAAGAGGCCCGATTCGTCGGAATTGAAGAAGCCCATCGTCCCGTCGGGTGAGAGGAAGGGGTGGATGTGGGTGTCCTTCCGGCAGGTCGAACGCGGCGTGAGGAGGTAGCGCCAGTTCTCCAGCGCCGCCTCGCCGCCGCGGCCGCCAACGCAAGCGAGATCATCATCCGGAACCGCCACATCCTTGAGCGGCTCGCCAAGACCCTTCTGCAGAAGGAAGTCGTCGAGGGCAAAGAGCTCCAGGCCCTCCTGACCGACGAAAACAAGAGCCACGACAAGGCCCCCGAACCGAAAGGCATCCGCGAAAAGACGAAGTCCTGACCCGCCCCGCAAGTCCCCTTCCATACCGGCCCCAAACCGAGCCTGCCCCCGCCCGACAGCGTTCAAAACGCGCTGTGATCATAAGCCTGTCATCAACTTCCAAATGCCTCTATCGAAGCCTCGATATGATGAATCCCGATATGCGCGGGGAAGCATCCACCGATCGCGCCAGAACTCCACTATGTCTTCCAGGGGCCTTCTGTACCACTGCAATCGTTGGCTTTCCCCCCGCAAAAATGCGGCGGCGTTCTCCGCCAACGGAGCAACATGCACTGCACGGCGGATACCGTGCCGGAGCATCTCGCCGGGCAGGCGCAAAGACTCTAAGGCTTTCCGGATGACCCGAATCTTATAGTTGGGTCCGTTTCCGAACTTGTATCGTGTGACCTCTTCCTCGCCAAGTTCCTCCAAGTATTCCCGGAGTCTCTCATAGGTTCCGTTCGCAATGTGGAAATGGCCGTACCCCTGGGTGAAGCCTACGGGAAGGAAGAGGTCAACCCCTGCGAATCGAAGTCTGTTGTAGATTGACGATGGCCCAAGGGCACTCGTTGCGGTGACCATCGCTAAGCGGCCATCAAACTCGCGCCTTCGAATTACCGATGTGGATGTTCGGTAGCGAAGGCGAAATACACTCCGGGTGTAATCACTCGCCGCGAGAAGCGCTACGAATTTCGCACCCAGGAGAGAGTTGTAAGGTGGAACTGCGCCCAAGACATAGGCATCCATGACGTGCGCCAGACGCTCCTCGCGTTGATTCGCTCCCCATCCAACCCATCGGTCCCTTGCCGTGAGGTTGAAAACGGGGTCCGTTAGAGCTAGCAGCCCAAGGAGTTTTTCATTGGATTTATCGAAAACCAGGATTCGGAAGCGTCTGCCAAATCCACGTGAGACAGGCACGCTCCACCAGAGGCAAGCTAGCCGGAAAAGAGCTGCCATCTCCTCATCATCCTCAACGAGGACCGGATACGGATCGATGTTGGAGGGGGAGACTTCGGAGCCGGAGGCAAAATACCGGAACAGCCGCGGCAACCATTCGCGCACAAAAGGACGCTCATGCGCAAGCACTTCAGTACGTGAGGTCGCATGGATCCTTCGAATCTGGTCCTTCTGGTAATTGCGCAGGAGGGGGATGTGGTCTTGGCCGACCCGAAATCCTTGCTCCCGCAACAGGCTGAAGAGCCGCGCTCGTAACCTGCGTGCGCGGGGGGAGAGCGGACTTCTGGCGGCATCCGGGGCGTTCACTTGTAGATCCTTTTCGCAACCAGCTTGTCGAATTCTACCACCCGGATCGGGATGACGAAGGGATGCGACGACGTCACAAAATAGAGGTTCCCTGGTATGGTCTCCCTTTGGATGAAGCTGCTAATCACCCCATCGTAATTGACGTTTGATCTTACAAGGGCTTTGATGTCATCGGTGTTACCCATATAGAATGCGAAGAAGTTCTCGGCCTGGCTCCGTATCTCTTCGGAGATCGCGGAAGGCCGTTGCGTTATTGCGACGAGTCCCACATCGAATTTCCGGCCTTCCTTGGCGACACGCACAAACGGATTCGCGCCAGTCCGAACCAGTTCCTCAGACAGAACGTTTTGCGCCTCCTCGACGACTATAACGCAACGGATGATCTTCGCGCCCTTCGCCTCTGTGTAATTCCGCTTATTGTCCTCGAATAGTCTCCGAACAATCATCGTGGAGATGATTGATGCGTCTACCGCGTCTCTAAGGGACAGGTCAATAATCACGGTCTTTCCCTGCTTCAGCGCCTTGAAGGCGTCCTCAAGCAAAGTAGAACTCGAAGAATGCACCCCTCCCTCATCTATGAAGTGGCGGATACGCTTCCGGATGGCCATAATTGTTTTCTGAGCGCTAGCATCCTTCACGCCCGCCCAGAAGTCGGGGAACGCCTTGTGGAGTTTCTGCGGGTCATCACAATATGAGTCGATGTTGCTGATAAATCCCTGGACTTGGTTGTCATCGAGATATAGGAGAAAAGACCTCATGACCTCAGAGAATCCGGCCGAGAACGTGATGATGTCGCCGACGGTCATGTGCTTGTGTGTGTTGATCTGATGAAATGTTTTTCACTCCGCGGCACACTTTGGCGCGATAATTAACGGGTACTT
>CAYPFP010000156.1:0-10144 GCA_964409935.1 uncultured Planctomycetota bacterium
GCTCAATCCTTCCTTGACACCGCCTGCGAAATAGCGTATAGTCTTTTTCAGTGCGGCCATAGCTCAACTGGATAGAGTGACAGCCTACGAAGCTGGAGGTTGCAGGTTCAAGTCCTGCTGGCCGCACCACTCTATTTAAAGCGTAAGGCGCCCGCCAGACGGATTGGCGGGCGCCTTGAAGTTTCCTTTCGTGCGCCACTCCCGCCCTATGGCTCCACCCATCCGGTGAGGTGTTTCTGCAGCCAGCCGGGCATCGGGCGTTCACCGAACTGTTTGAGTTTCAGCTTGTCCAACTGCTCGAACTTGTATCCATACTCCTGAAGGTCCACAGGCGGGTTCTCGGCGTATCCCCATTGCAGATGCTGGATGGCGGCAATATCTTCCTTGGTTTGAATCGCGAGGAGTTGGTACCACACCAGTCCGCGTTTGGTGCCGACGTGGCCGGGGTTCAGGTACGTGCGGACCTGGTCGAGCAGGGCGATCTCGTTCTCCACCTGGGCCAGTTCGGCGCGCGCATCGGGCGGCGGGGCGGGGGTTGCGCCGGGTTCGGCCGTCGGCGGCGGCGCGGTGACGCTCGTGGCGACTTCGCGTCCAAGCCGGTTCTTTTCCGCCGCCAGTTCGTTCAAGCGGCTCTTGATTACAGGCCCCACAAGCGCCGGCGCGTCCACGTTCTTGACCATCGCGCCTCCGATGGAAAGGGCGATGTTCGGCGTCATCTTATCCGTGCTCAGCCCTTCGTCGGATGTCTTGTGGTGCATGGCCACCACGAAGAATGTATACGAGCCTTTTGTCGCGTTCTGAATCGCCTGGTTCTTCGTCGGACTTACCAGCGCCAGGGGAAGCACGAAGCCCTGCACGTCCCCGATCTCGCCCGCCCAGAAGCGGCGGTCCCGCGCGTACTCCTTGGTGTGCTTGATCTTGATGGGTCTTGGGTACTGCGGCTGCAAGGCGGCACATCCGACGGCAACAAGGCACGCCACGAGGCAAGCCAGAGGCTTCAGGGTCATGGTTCACCTCCCATGTGTTTGACAAGGCGCTCCGTGCGCCTTGTCCGGCGGCACGACTCATCGGACGCCTCCGCCGGTGGGGCGGATTCGCCCGGCCACTATATATTTCCGCTTGTATACCACAAGGTCTGTCCTTTTTCTACTTTTTTCAGAATTATTGCGTTCGCAAACCCGTCGCGGACGCCACAAGGCGCTGGCGCACGTCCTGTCCTTTTGACATAATGGCCTCGTCTCCGGTCAGGAGTTGACAGTGTTCAGGTTCCTTGTCGGTGTACTCTTTGTGGTTTCTGGCGCGGCGGCGCCCCCGACGTCGGGGGCGTGCCCTGAAGGAATCCCGTTCAGGGCGTGCGCGGCCGACGCGCCGGTTCTTTTGACCCAATTTGCCGAAGTGGAGAAGCCGCGTGGTATCTGACGAAATCAGGCCGTCCCCCATCACGGAGTCGCGCCCGACCGGCGCCAGGAAAGGCAAAGTCCTGAGACGCCAATTCGTGATTGTCGCGGTTGCGGCCCTTGCGGCGTTCACGGCCCTTCGACTTCATTCCGCCGGCCTTCTCTACTCCAACTTCCACGTGCTAAGCCCCGGCAAGGCCTATCGTTCCGGGCAGATGTCCGCGCGGGATTTGCGGTCGAGGGTCTCCGCTTACGGCATAAGGACCATCATCAACCTCTGTCGGACGCGGAATGAGCCGTGGTATTCGGAGGAGACCCGCGTCGCAGAGGAGCTCGGCCTCAAGTACCTCGACATCGGAATCAGGGCGACCGAGTTGCCGTCGCCGAGGAAGACGGCCATGCTGCTCAAGGCTTTTGCCGACGGTCCCTATCCCATTCTCATACACTGTTGGGCCGGGGCCGACCGCACCGGCCTGGCCAGCGCCATGTACCGCATCGTCGTCGAGGGCGACGATCTCGACGTCGCGGTGCGAAACAACCTCCACTGGCGGTACGGGCACTTGCCCTGGGGGGACGCGCTTGCCATGGATGAATTCTTCGACCTCTACCGCCGTACCAGCCGGGGCAAGGACCTGGCCCGATGGATCGCCGAGGACTACCCCGGAGTCTACGCCGCCCGCTTGTCCGAGGAATGAAACGCCCCGATTCCTTCCGGCCGCCGGCGGCCGGCCTTGACTTGGGCGCGGTCCTGAAAAATGATATCTGACTGTTCGGAAGGCCTTCTTTACACGAAAGGACGAGACATGGTGAGGGTTCCGATTGGACTGGAGCTGTACTCCGTTCGCACCGAGATGGACAAGGACGTGTACGGCACGCTGAAGGCCGTGGCAAAGATGGGCTACGAGGGCGTCGAGTTCGCCGGCCCCCCCAAGCACAGCGCCCGCGTGCTGCGCGCCATCCTCGACGAGGCGGGACTGGTCTGCTGCGGCTGGCATACGCCCTATGCCCTGGTGCAGGACGACAAGCTGGCCGAGACCATCGCCTTCAACAAGATCGTCGGCAACCGCCGCATCGTCATCCCCGGCCTGCCGGGGAACCTCGTCGGCGCCCGCGAGAAGTGGCGGGCCATGGCCGATGTCTTCAACAAGCTCGCCGACAAACTCGCCCCGCACGACATGGTCACCGGCTACCACAACCACCACACCGAGTTTGCGCCCCTCGACGGCGAGACGCCCTGGGACACCCTCTTCAGCAACACCGACCGCCGCGTCATCATGCAGCTCGACACCGGCAACGCCTTCTACGGCAACGGCGACTCCGTCGCGATCCTGAAGAAATACCCGGGCCGCGCCGGCACCGTTCATCTGAAGCCCTACTCCAAGTCCGCCGGCAAGGCCGACCCGCGCCAGGGCTTCCGCCCTGTCATCGGCGAGGACGAGCTGAACTGGAAGGAGATCTTCCGCCTCTGCGAGACGACCGCCGCGACCGACTGGTACATCGTCGAGTACGAGAGCGACGCCTTCCCGCCGCTCGAAGCCGTCGAGCGTTGCCTGAAGGCCCTCAAGGCCATGGGCAAATAATTCGGTCGGCGCGGGGTCTCACTTGTTTCCGATCAGGCGGGCGTCGGCCCAGTCGGCATGGTCGCAGTTGATGCCGTCGCCGGCGTCGGTGACCACGAGGCGCAGTTCGTCGGCGCCGTCCAACGGCACGCTGACGCGCTTCGCCGGCTGCTTGCCTTTCATGACGCCGCTGTCGAAGAGTTTCTCCTCGTCCACGTAGACCTGGAAGACGACGGTGCCGGCG
Organism: uncultured Planctomycetota bacterium; assembly: GCA_964409935.1. GTDB lineage: Bacteria > Planctomycetota > Brocadiia > JAADGH01 > CAYPFP01 > CAYPFP01. Next base: position 3,201 of record CAYPFP010000156.1, read on the forward strand.
CCGCCTTTTTCGTCGTCCACGCCGACCTCGGCCTCGAAGGTCTTGTAGCCGCCTTTGAGGGAGTAGACGATCTCGGCGTTGGCGTGAGAACCCAGCCCGCGCTCGTAGGTCTTCCCGCCGACGCGGAGCGGATTTTGGTCCACGCTCTTGCGCTTCTCCAGACGACCGTGATCCTGAGTCGCGGAGAGGGCGGCGACCTCGTCGAGCCAGACGTCCTTGGCCGTTGTCGGCGGCAGGGCGCTCGGCGTGAACGCGCCGGCCTTCACGCGCGCCGATTCCGCGCCGTCCCAGCCGACGGCAGCGACCTCGTAGGCGAAGGAGGCCTTCCTGGGCTTGGGCTGATCGGTCAGTTGCGTCTCGCTCAACTGCCCCAGAAGTTCTCCGTTGCGGTAGGCGCGGTACGCGAGGGCGTTGGCGCCCGACCATGTGAGCGTCACCGTGCCGCCTTTGCCTTCGAGACGGGCGTCGCGCGCTGAGGGCGGAGCAGGCGCCGCGGCGGCCTTCCTGAATCGCGCCTGCCATTTCACGGGGCCGCTCTTTTCCCGCCGGAGCGTGAGCGCGGCCAGCGGCCCCTCGACCGCGACGCCCTCGCCCTCGGCCGTCCATCCGGGCGGAAGCGAAAAACGGATCTCGTACGCGTCGCCGCCCACGACCTCGCTTGTGCCGGACCATACGCCCGTCGCCGCGTCCCACCGTGCTTCGAGAAGATCGTCCGCGCCCTGCGTGAGATGGCGCGAGACGCCCACGAGTTGCGGCGTCTCGCCCTGCCTGCGGACGGCCAGCACACGGCACGACATCGGCGCGAGCAAGAGTTGCACGGGCGCATCGCCGACGGCCACAAGCTTCTTCGCCCACACGTCATAGTAAATGTATCTCCCCGGCGGAAGGCCGAGCACGGCGCACGAAAGCGAAATCCTTTCGGACTGCGTGGCGTTCCAGTTGAACAACGCGACGACGTCCCAGTCGCCGACGCCGGGCTTGGAGATACGCAGGTCGAAGATGCGCGCCTTGCCCTTGATGGGGTACAGGTCCATCGGGCGGATGTCGGCCACGGGATAGATGCGGCGCAGGAGTTCGACGCGCTCTTCGGGCAGGTCGTACATCTTGTCGCTCGACATCAGGAGCTGGCCGGTGATGCCGAGGAGGGTGGCCCACACCCGCGCCTGCTCGAGCGTGAGCGGCGGGCGCACGCAGACCACGTCGGGATCCGTCCACCAGACGATGTTGTTCTTGTACAGGTGGCTCATCGTGCACAGGATGGCGGGCTGCATGCCGGACCAGTTCGCGCCGACGTCGCCGCCGGTGCGGATGCCCTCGCAGAAACCGGGGCTGGCCCAGCCGCCGCCGCAGTTGAGCAGGAAGCGCCGGGGACCCATCACGTCCTTGATGGCCGCAAGGCCGTAGCGGTAAGCGATATCGCCGGGCATCTGCGGGTTCTGCAGTTGTTTCTGCCACATCCCGTAAACGTGCTGCATGCCGCCCTGTCCGTCAATCTTGACGTATTCGTAACCCCATTCCGGGCAGAGCATGGCGAAGAGCTTCTTGAGGTACGCCTGGCCGGCGGGGCCGGTGGGGTCAATGAAATAACGGCCGACCCAGTTGATGCGGCGGGCGGGGTCGGCGGCTTCGGGGTCTTCGCCGATGCTTGTGCCGTCGGGTCGGCGGACGAAAAGGTCGGGCTGCTCCGCGAACAGCCTGGCGTCGCTCTGGCCGAAGGGACAGAGCCAGATGCCGGGCACCAGCCCCTTGGACTTGATATAGCCGGCGAGCCACTTCATGCCCTTGGGAAACTGCTTGTCGTACGTCACGAACCAGTCGCGGTTCTCGCCGTGGCCGTGTCCCTTGGTTTGCCATCCATCGTCAATCTGGACATACTCGCAGCCGAACTTGCCGAGGTTTGCGGCGAGCCAGTCGGTGTTCCGGACGACCTCCTCCTCGGTCACGTTCTGGTAGTAGATATACCACGAGCACCAGCCGGCCGGCGCGCGCCTGAAGACGGACTTGTCGAGGGGTTTGTGCCACTTGAGGCCGCGCCCCGCCTTGTAGACGTCGGGCAGCGCGCGAACGGTGAGCGGGCCGTCGGCGGAGACGGCGTATCGGTTCTTGCGCCAGTTGAGGACGACGTTCGCGCCGTCGAAAACGATGCCCGTGTCCGTGTAGGGGTTGTAGAGCGCGTTGCAGCGGAGGCTTTCAACGCGGCCGATGGACATCTGGACGACGTCTTGATTGGGCTGGGGATCGAGCCGGCACAGGAAGGCGTCCGGGTCGCGTACGATGTCGGCCGTGATCCTGCCGGGGTTCCGGATCACGAAGCCGTCTTTGGCCTTCTCGATCTGCGGGGCGAGTCCTTCGACGCGGCGCGTCGTACCAGCGACGCGGATGTTGCGCAGAGGGCCGTATTCGCAGCCGGTCAGGACGACGAGTGCGAGGGCGAAAATTTTCAGGGCGCGGCTCATTGTGTTTCCCCTTTGATAATCGAGGGCGGCAAACGGGAACGGGCGAGCGCGTCAGGTTTACGAATCCATCTCCTCTCTTCGGATGATCTCGGCCTGGGCGTCGCCGGACATGTCCACGAAGACGGCGCTGTAGCCGGTGATGCGGACCATCAAGTCGCGGTGGGCGTCGGGATGGGTCTGGGCCTCGCGCAGTTCCTCGGCGCTGACGAAGCTCAACTGGACCTGCATGCCGCCCATCTTGAAGTAGCCGCGGAGGAGGGCGCAGAGGTTCGACAGGCCGGCCTCTCCCTTGACGAGTCTCGGCTGGATGCGGACGTTGAGGGGGCCGGAGTGAATGCGCCGGAAAGGCAGTTTCGCCAGCGAGCGGAACATGGCCGTGATGCCCTTGCGGCAGGAGCCGGGCGTGGGGGAGGTGTTCTCGCTGATGGGCTGCCCCGCGCGGCGGCCGTCGGGGGTGGCGCCGAGTTTGGCGCCGAACGTCTTCTGCGACATGTCGGTCGTGGTGGATTTCAGGATGCAGACGGCGTCCGGCTGTCCGGTATGCGCGGCGCGGTCGAGTTCGTCGAGGATGAGGCTCATCATTCGGCCGGCGTGGCGGTCGGCGCGGTCGTCGTCGGCGCCGAACTTGGGGGCGTTCAGGCAGAGGCGGCGCAGGTCCTCGCGCCCCGCGAAGTCCTCGCGCAGGGCCTGGCGGAGTTCGTCGAGTCCGACCCGCTTGGACTCGAAGAGCAGGTGGTCCACGGCCGCGAAGCAGTCAATGGCGGTGGCCGTTCCCGCGAAGCCGACCGTGACGGTGCTGAGCGGCATGCCGCCCAATTGCCAACTGCGCGCCGCCGCGATGGGGCCGTTCAGGAAGCAGTCGTCCACGCGCAGCAATCCGGGCGCGCGGGAGTCGCGTTCGCGTTCCCAACGGCGGTACTCCTCGCAGAGGGCCGTCGCCTCGGATCGAATGGACTGGGCGAATCGGGCGTAAAGGGCCTCCATCGTCTCGATCGGGCCGTCAGCCAGAAAGGCCTTGAGAAAATGTTCGGGCAGGAACGGGCGGCGCTGGACGACGGTGCGCGACTGGCCGTTGGTGATGGGCCAGTTGCAGCCGTAGAGGCTCCAGTCGGCGGCCTGGCGCTCGGAGAGGCCGGAACTCCGGTACGCGGGGATGACGACCTCGTCATTGTAGACGAGGATGCTGGCGTTGGCGCGCAGTTTGTCGCAGACAACGCGCCACAGCGGTTCCGGGAAGTCCGGGGTGTAGCGCAGGATGATGACGGGATTTTCGAAGGCGGGGTTGATGCGGCGCACGAACAACTCGGTCAGTTCGTTGACGCAGGGCGAGCCCGCCAATCCGTCGGGCGGGCGGCCGCCGAGCAGAAGGTACTGGGGCGAGTCGTAGCAGAGGTTGCGCGCCCAGCCGGTGGCCGTGGGGCAACCGCCGCTCATCTGATGCTCGCCGCGGCCGAGGATGAAGTTGTTGCGGGCGTAGAAGTCGTCAATGAGGGCGGCCGCTTCGGTGGGCGTCAGGCGGCCGGCGGCAAGGTCGGCGCGGTACAGCCCGAGCAGCAGTTGGTCGGCGCGGCCCATCGTGAGGGTGGAATTCACGGAGAACATCGTGGAGTAGGCGTGCGTGATGAGCCAGATAAGCTGCAGCGCCTCGGCGAACGTCCGGGGCGCGTGGTCGGCGATGTTCTCGCACCGTCGGGCCTGGGCGTCCAGCGCGGCCTGAGCGTAACGGCGGGCGTAGAGGCGAAAGCCCTCGTAGATACGAATAGCGCCGTCGAGCCAGTCGAGCGTTGCCGAGTTCGCTCCGTCGCTTGCGCGGCGGGCGCGCTCGGCGCGCGCAAACTCCTCCAGCCCGCCGAGACCGAGGCGCAGGACGCGCTCCCACGCGAAACACTCGTGCCCGCCGTCGGGCATCCAGGGCGGAATACCGCGCCCCTTCCAGTCCTTGACGGTGTTCTGGAAGAACGCCTCGCCCTGCGCGTCGGGAACCTCCTCGGCGATGCGCCCGAGCAGAAGGTCGCTGGGGCTTACGGGCGTTGCGATGCGCGAGAGGATGTGGAAGACGCCTTCTCCCAGCCGGCGGGGTTGAGGCAGGCCCTGCGTCTGTGCGTCGGCCTGGTGCGCGAGGCGCAGCCGTTCGAGCGTCGTGCTGCGGGGATGCTTTTCGCGTATGGCCCAAAGGGCCTCCTCCACGAGCGGCGCGGTCTTGGGGCAGGAGGTTGCGCTCATTCAATCTCCGATGACGACGTGCTTGATCCGCACGCGCCGCCACGTGTACGTCACATGCAGGCGGCCGTCGGAGGATTGGATGATGGCGGGGTAGGAGTACTCGCCGGGGGTTTCTTCCAGGCGCAGTTCGTCGCGCCAGGTAAGCCCCTCGTCCTCGGAGAGGGCCAGGCACAAGGGTGTGCGCGGCCCCCAGTTGCGGGGGCTGTCGTTGTACGCCAGCGCCAGCCGGCCGTCGCGCAGGCGCGTCATGTCAATGCCGCTGTTGGGGTTGGACAGGACGGTGGGGACGGCGGGCGTCCATCCTCGGCCGCGATCTTGCGAGCGGGTCTGGTAGATGCGCCCGACGTCGGTGCGCAGCAACATCAGGATGCTGCCGTCCTTGAGTTGGGCGGCGGCGGGCTGGATGACCTTTTCGCCGCCCTCGCCCGCGATGTCTCCGTAACGGATCCAGGACTCGCAACGATCGGTCGAGATGAGGACGCAGCTCCGCCAGCGGACCTCGTCCTCGACGGGGAGCAGGTATTCGCGGCTCATGAGAACGATGGGCTTGTTCTTGCCGAGCAGGGGCGCGCCCAGGGCCAACTCCCGTTCGGCCGACCAGGTCTTGCCGCCGTCGGCGCTCCTGCGCTCGAAGAGGCGCGAACCCCCCTGGCACCACTTGCCGAAATTCACCGCGTAGATGATGCGGATGTCCCCCGCCGGGTCCAGGAAGAGGCGCGGGTTGCCGTGTGCGCGGTTGGGCTGCTTGGCGAGGACGAAAGGCTTGTCCCACGCCGGGCTTCCGGCGGGCTTGCGCGCGGCCAGGCTCGCGGTGTCGGAGGCGCCCTCGGCGCTTCCGCCGTACCAGGCGGCGACCAGGTCGCCCTTGCACTCCACAATGGAGGAGGCATGGCAGGAAGGGAAGCCCTCCATGTTCTCGTAGATGAACCGGCTCTCGACAATCTTCATGCGGCCTCCGATTGGAAAAGCGCCGACGAGCGGACCGCCCCGCGATTGTCCGTTACCGGATTATTCTCCACCAAAGGCGGGTCTGGAGGCAAGGGTCTTTACTCACGGCGCGAAAACGATAAGAATAGTGGGCCAAATGCGGCCCTGACGGCAATCTTGGGAGAGCGACGATGGCAAGAGAAATGACGACGCGGGAGAGAATGCAGGCCGTTTACGAGCACCGCGAGCCGGACCGCGTTCCGATGACGGACGGTCCCTGGGGCGTGACGCTGCGGCGCTGGCAGCGCGAAGGACTTCCGCCCGGCGTGAACTGGGCCGAGTTTTTCGGCTTCGACACCCTCGCCGGCATCGGCGTGGACAACAGCCCGCGTTTCCCGGCGAAGACCGTTGAAGAGACGGACACCTACCGGATCACGACGACGTCGTGGGGCGCCACGATGAAGAACTGGAAGAACTCCGCCTCCACGCCGGAGTTCGTTGACTTTGTGATAAAGGACCGTCAGACATGGGCGCAGGCCAAGGCGCGCATGACGGCGAACGAAGACCGCGTGAACTGGAAACATCTGCACGAGAACTACGCCAGGTGGGTCGAGAAGGGAGCGTGGATCGTCGCGGGCGGATGGTTCGGGTACGACGTGTTCGCGAGCTGGAACGTCGGGACCGAACGCATGCTGATCGCCATGGCGGACGACCCGGAGTGGTGCCGCGACATGTTCGATCACGCTCTGACGGTCAACCTGCAACTGCTGGACATGGTGTGGGAACGCGGCTACCGGTTCGACTGTTTCTCCTTTCCGGACGACCTGGGCTACCGCAACGGACTCTTCTTCTCGCTGAAGATGTACCGCGAGGTGCTCAAGCCGGTCCACAAGCGCGCCTTCGACTGGGCGCACGCGCACGGGGCCAGAACGATGATGCATTCGTGCGGGAACATCCTGGAACTGATTCCGGACCTGATCGAGATCGGCCTGGACGGCCTGAACCCGCTCGAGACCAAGGCGGGCATGGACCTCGTCATGATGAAGGAGAAGCACGGCGCAGACCTCGTCCTGCAAGGCGGCATTGACGTTCGCAAGATGTCTCAGAGCGACGCCATCGAAGAGGAGATCCGCACCAAGATAACCGCCGCCAGGAAGGGGGGAGGCTACATCTACCACTCGGACCACTCGGTGCCCGACTCCGTGAGCTTCGCCGACTACTGCCGGGTGGCCGCCCTGGTGAAGTGGTACGGGCGCTATGCCTGACGCGCGCGGCCCGGCGGGTCAAGCCTGTCGCGAAAAAGGCATTTTTTGAGGGGACCTCAAACGCCGAGGGGGG
>CAYPFP010000157.1:0-10032 GCA_964409935.1 uncultured Planctomycetota bacterium
CGTGAGCAGAACCCATCGTTCATTTCGATATCGAATCGCAATGTCCTCATCAATCTGCATTGATAGGATGCCCGCGCACGGCAGATAGCCTTTGGAGTACGCGGTCGCTGCATTCGCGATGTCCGCGTTCTGTCTCTTTGAGTCCTTGCTCTTATATCCTTGCCTGAGCTCGAAGACTATTCCCTCAACTGACGCGACGACCTTGCTGTTAATGTCAAGTAGTCTCCCGGCTTCTGCAATCCAGGCTTCGATCTTCTTTCTTCTGGCCTCATCCTTGACCCTTTCGGTCGGAATCCGGGCATCCAGGTACAAAGTCCGCGACTTGCCCCTGGCCTTTCTGACATTGTACGACCAGTTCACATCGGCGTCATCGAGTTCGAGACAATCCTTGAGCAACTCCCTGAAAAGGCACTCACAGCCGATGCCAATCTGCCGGTAGATGCTCGTCATCCCTCCCGCTGCCTTGTGGGCTGCGTACATCAACGGGTTGTCGAGCCCCATCCAGCTATAGAACGGATCGCCCCGGTAGATCTCCTGGAATTGCGCCAGACTGTAGCCTTCACCGCCCCCATGTCCAAGCTTCGGCTTATAGTTCGCGCAGACCCGAATCGCGTTGACGAGTATCGCAAGATACTCATCCTCCTGCCTATCCTGCATCATATCCGGTTTTGCCTTCGGGTGCGTTTGCACTCATGCGATGAGTGGGCCATTCCGCCGTTTCGGCCACATGGGATACCCGCACTGAATTAGACCAACGCACGTGAATTCTCCCACTGTTGGACTTCCTTGTCAAGATCGTGGTGCTCGGTCAACCCCCAAATCTAGATTCCGACGACGATCACGATTTAGCAAGTAGCTTCATGCCGTTCTCCCACGTGATCTTGTCGTACACCTTTTGGGTAATGCGGTCTTCGTTGAGTAGTTTGCGAAGGTAGTATATCTGCGGCATGATGCCGGTGTGCCACAGGTGATTGGCATAGAGTTCGTCGAAGCGTTTGCGGTCGGACCGGCGGTCGGCGAACAGAGCGTCGAGCATCTGCTGGATGTGCCGGCGCTGCCGCTCGCAAAGCGACAGGTCCGCCGCAACCGCATCCGTGCCGTAGAGCAGGCGATCCTGGAACTCGATGAGAAACTTTACGCCGTACTCGGAGTCGCGCGTAAGGGCATTGAAGCCGCTGCCGGCGGAGATGTCGGCGTACAGGTTGGGAAACCTGCGAAAGTGGCCCGGTAACGACCCCTCCTGTTCGATAGGGCCTTTCGGATAGCCCCCCTTCTCGACCATGGAACGCACCGAACCGATCTCGGCCCAGAAGCCCGGACCGTGGCCGATAACAATTGTCTCCGGCGCGGCCTGCAAGAGCCGTTCGAATCGGGGCGCGCCCGGCTCGTCCTGGAAGCCGTAATGCCCCGGCAACATGTTCGTGCTCTCGATGGTGACCATCATTCCCCGCGCGCCGAGTTGCCTGAACATGTTGATGGTGCGAGCGTCGTCGTAGGGGATGTTGGCAGTGACCTCCCCCACTCCTTTGCAGCCGTGTTCCTGGAACCAGTCCAGCAGAGGCCCGAAGTCCGTGTTGGGGCTGTTGCTCCCCCAGCGCGGGTCCATGTTGGCAAAGGGAACGATGCGGTCGGCGTAGCGCGCGGCGTCCACCACCTGGTCGTAGACGGACATGCCCTTGCCGAAGATAAAGCCCAGCGGAGTGCCCTCCGGGGAGGCGTTGTAGACGGGCAGGTGCACGGCCTTGTCAACGCCCTCGGCGTCCATGAGGGCGATAAGCTGTTCCCAGGTCAGGGGCTTGCGCGGGTCGTTGCGGCGGGTGCGGAAGTCGCCGACGTGCGCGTGAAAGTCAACGATCATTCGTGTCTCCTTGGCGGATCCATTCCTCGAACGGCTTCGGCGAGGAACGCCTGAAAGAGAGGTTTCCTTGACGCCTTAACCGCTGCGCCCCATTTCGCCCAGCTCCTTCAGGTTCTTCGCGTGGACCATCTCTTCGGCAAGCATTCTCTTGAAAATCGCCCGCAACCCGTCATCCTCAATCTCCTTGAGGACGGCTTGGTAGATGTCGGCCATCTGCGTCTCAAGCTTTTCCATATCGGCGAGGAACCGGGTCAAGTCTTCTCTAGTAAACATGGCGCGTCTCCTTCAGGATGCGGTCGCGAGCGTCTTCGAGCAACCGTCTATGTTCCTGAGACTCTCTCCCCATTTGCTCAAGAGTCCTGCGGATATGGCGGCGGGTATCTTCGTCGAACACCACCCACGACAAGGCGGAGACATAGTTCTTGTAATACAGGGGAATGGCCGCCTCCTCGGTTCGGAGCCCATGTTCAATCATCTGGAGCAATCGTTCTCTGCTTATCACGGCTATCTCTCCTTTGTTGGCCCGCCGGTGGGCGATGGCGCTCAGGCGGCATCGGCGCTTCCGGTCTGGGCTTGGGCGGGGAGGGGTTCGGTCCGTCGTCCACCGTCTCGGAAATAGAAGAGGCTTGACAGAACGACAAAGTGGAACAGAACCCACACGAGGCACACGGCAATGGCGGGGTCGCGCTCGGCGAGCATCCTGTTGAACCCCCAGACGACGGCGGCGTAATTGACCAGCCACAGGGCAATCTGCTTCCACAGCAGGACATAAGGTGTGACGACGCCGGCAGCCTTCGGCGTGACCGTGAACTTGGCCTTGGTGTTGAAAAGCGCAGCGACGGCGGCGGCCATATACACAGGGATAGCGACAAACCCCAGCGCCATGGCGCTCCACAGTTGCCAGAAGCGGTACCTTCGGCGAGCCATGCCCGCGTAAAACAGGGTCACCGCGAGGGAGAAATAGGGTACGAAGGTGAGAAGGTAAATCTCCGGCGACATGAAGAAGGAAGGCACCCGGAAGAAGAGGTACAGCACGGGGCACAACATCAGGAAGAAGTAGGCCCAGCCGACCAGGTAGTAGCTGCCGGTGGCGAGGTACTCCCCCCATTGCCAAAGGCTGAGCGCGCCCGGGCGTCGGATGAGGTTCGCAAGGACTTTGCGGAGCACGCCGAGGTTACCCCGCGACCATCGCCACTGTTGCTTCAGATAAGGGGCGAGCCTTTCCGGACCCGTACCAAAGGCGTAGACATGACCGAGATACATGCTCTGCCAGCCGTTGATCTGGAAGTCCACCGACGTGGAGAAGTCCTCGGTGACGGACGTTTCGTCGAAACCGCCCACGGCGAGCAGGGCCTCGCGCTGCAGCACGACGTTCGTGCCGCAGCAGATCATGGAATTCAAGGCGCCTTTTCCCTCACAGATGTACTCGTAGAAGATGCAGTGCTGGATATTGGCGGCGGCGGCGACGGGGCTGGATTCATGGTTCGTGTAGAACTGGGGCGTCTGCACATACGCCAGGCGGGGGTTGGCTTCGAGGTGGGGCACGATCGCCTTGAGGAAACCGGGGATAGGCTCCTGGTCCGCGTCGAAGACCGCCACGTACTTCTCCTGTAGCCCGCGAATGCAGTCGTTCAATATCCCCGCCTTGGCGCCGTGGCGCGCTTCTCTGCGGTAGAGCCGGGCGCCGTGCCGCTTGGCCAGCGCCTCGGCCTCCCTTTGGTATTCCGGCAGAGAGGAATCGTCCAGGAGGTAGACGGTCTTGTTAGGGTAGTCCAGATTGTCAAGGCAGACGAGGGTTGCGCTCAGCACCTCGCTCGGCTCATGGCGCGCCGGCACCAGGAGAGCCACGGACGGCGCCTTGGCCCAGTCCAGGATCGGAACGGCGGGAGGTTCTCTGTGCCTGAGAGAACCGATCAGGTTCATCAGGAAGGCCATGGCGTGGAAAAGGACAAAGAGTTCGCTGGTCAGGAGCAGAACCCCCAGAAACAGGTGCATTGGGGCATACCCGGCATGCGACAGGAACAGGGCGCGAGCAATCACATAGGCGCACCCGCACACCACCAGGAGGTTGCCCGTCGCCACAAGCAGTGCGGCCCATCGCGCGCCGCTCGCGGGGGGAACTTGCTTATCCGTCTGTACGGCTTCGGCCATAGGGCACCTCATTTCTTGCCGCCGCCCAAAATCCAGGTCAGGTAAACCATCGCCATGTCCTCGCGGTAGACCGTGCCGCGCGTGAAGAAGTAGTCCGCGTGCAGGCTGCACCTCTTGGACAGGTCGTGATGCAGACCCACTTTGAACGTGTGGGCCGACTCGCCCTGCGAGTCATAGGTGAATGTGTAGCCCAGGTCATAGTAGGTGTCGTTGGCCCCCCAGAAAAGCTCGTGCTTGTTGAGGTAATGCCGCCAGTCCACGAACAAGCTGTGCATGCGGAAATCCGTGGGGGAGAAGTAGATGGGGGCCGGGTTCGTGAAGTTCCACTGCTCAAAACGGTAGCCCGCATCGAGGCGCGTCGGCTCCCACAGGAGCCGGTAGCGGGCTTCGGCGCGCAGGACATGCCTCTCGTTGTCGTCTTCGACAAAATCGGAAAAGACGTAATCGGTATGCAGGAAGAGGCGGTGGGCGGGCCGCCAGCCCAAGGCGACGCCCGCATCCTGAGTGGCAATGCCCTGGTTCAGGGTGGCGAAGTTCTCAACAAACTCTCTGCGCTGCGAGAACAACGTGATGTCGGCGGCATCGAAGGGCCGCATCCGGAGATGGACGTCGTACAGCCAATGGTCTTCCGTGGAGTCGGCGAAAGCCAGCGCGCCCATGCTCCCGCCGATCTCCCAGGAGGGGTGCGCCACGTAGTCAAAGCCGGCTCGGAAGCGGTTGCCCTGGGCGTCGCGAGCGTCGGAGAAGCCAAAGTTCTCGAACTGGTACTCAAAGCTGCCCATCACGCGGTCACTGAGCCAGTGCTCGACCCTCGGCCCAGTCACATGCTTGGTGACGTCCACGAAGCGTTGGGGGCTGCGACGGCGGTCAAACAGGTAGTCGTAACTGAGCGACGTTCCCTGCGACAGGGCTGCGACCTTTTCGGCGGCCTCGCGGGCTCGGAAATGCCCGGGGTAGATCCCCATGACGTCCTGGTAAGCGGTTCTGGCCTCCGGCCACATGACCTGCCTGGAGTAGACCTGTGCGAGGTCGAAGCGGGCTTCCAGGTTGTTCGGCTCTATGGCGATCAACTCGGCATACCTGGCGATCGCTGTCTCGTCGCGGTCCAGGTAGTAAGCCGCCTTGGCCTCCATTTCCGCCCTAACAACCTTATTGTCGGGATCGTCCTTCAGGATGTTCTCATATTCGCGGATCGCTTCGCGGTAGCGCCTGTTCCAACCCAGGGCGCGAGCCTTCTCGCGGCGCATCTTCCAGTCTTTGGGGTCTTGTTGGATCAACTGATCGTACAGCTTGTAGCACTCGTCATAGTTCTTGTTCCAGCTCAGGACGCGGGCAAGGCGCACAAGGGTCTCGCGGCTCTTGTCGCCCAGGGCCAGGGCCTTGCGATACCAAGAGACGGCCTCGGCGTATTGCTCCTGCTCCATGAGGATCTGGGCGAGCAGCCGCGCACTCTTCAGATCGTCGGGCTTGCGTTCGAGCATGGCGCGAAGGAGTTTCTTGGCCTCCTCGAACTGCCGGTTCAGGTAAAGCGCCGTGGAGAGTTGGCCCTCGATCTCCAGGTCGTCGGGATGTTTCTCATGCAGTTTTTGGAAGACCTCCACGGCCTTACCGAATTCGTGGGCGCCCAGGTAGGCGTCGCCGAGTTTTCGGAGTACCTTATCGTCGGCGGGCAAGGGAGGCGCGGGCTGGTCCTTGAAGCCTTCGCCGGCGGCGTACAGGCGCGTACGGAGAATATCATACGCGGATTTTTCGCGAGTCGGCTTGCCGGATTGCTTCAGCTTGAGAAGTTTCTCGTAGCACTCCGCGGCCTTCTTGGCCTCGCCCGCCCAGGAGTACAGGTCCGCCAGTCTCTCCAGCAGGCCCTTGTCGGAGGGGAACAAGGCGACCAGCTTCTCGCATGTCGCGATGGCGCTCCGGAAGTCTTTTATGCCCATCTGCGCATCCAGAAGTCCCTTGAGCGCGTCGGTGTCGCCCGGCTTCTCGCTACACAGTTCCTTGAAAAAAGGCGCCGCTTCGGCGTGTTGTTTTCTCGCGTTGAGGAGTTGCGCGAAGTCAAGACGTGTCTGGAAATCGGCCGGCCCTTTGCTCAGGAGCCACCGGTAGTGCGGCTCCGCCGCCGGGTACAGGCCGGCCCAGAAGGCGGATTGCGCCGCCTTCCGCCGCAGTTCTGCGTTTTCCGGCTGTGAACGAACCAGGGACTCGTAATCCTGAGCGGCTGCCCCGAACTCCTTCAGCGCTGTGCGCAAATCGGCCATGGCGGCGATGACTTCCGTATCGTTCGGCGACTCCCGTCGCAGACCGGCCAGGATTTCCAGGGCCTTCTTCGTATCTCCGGAAAGCTCCAGGGCCTTGGCCCAGATCAAGGTGTCTTTCCTGGTCACTGCCAGCTTCAGGCCGGCGCGCTGCTCGCTGAGTCTGGCCGCCGCCGCATAGTCCTTCGTCGCGAACGAGGCCGCGATGAGCCGGCGCCGAAGATCGTCACTCTGCGGCTGTCTGGCCAGGGCCTGCTCCAGGAGCGCAACGGCTTCCTTCCACTTGCCCGACCAACCCGCTTCCTCCGACGCGGCGACAAGCAGGCCGAGATCGTTCGGGTATTTCTTGGCCAGTTGCTCGTACCATATCCAGGCCTCGGCATGGTCGCCTTTGGCGCGCAGGACTTCGGCGGCTCGTCTGCGGGCGGCAGAGTCATCCGGGTTCTGGCTTATCCATCGCTTGTACAGATCAGACCCTTCGGCGGTGTTTCCGGCGAGAATCTGGATCTCGGCCAGTTCTTTCAGGAGACCCCTCTTGTCCAACGGTCCGGAGAGGACCTCCTGCACGATCTGCCCGCACCTCTGTTTCTGTCCCAGGTGGGCGCAGGCGCGCGCCAGGTCTACACGTACGCTCACGTCCCCGGCATCCTTCCGGCTCAGTTCTTCCAGAAGAGCCGCGGCCTCCGCATAGTCCTTGCCCCAGAGGTGCGCTCGCGCCAGTTCCTTCTTCACCGTCATATCGTCCGGCTCGAGACGGAGGACCTCCTCGAAATAGGAAATGGAGTCCTTGAACTTCCCTCCCCAGAGCTTGGCGTGCGCAAGGCCCAGCAAGGCGACCGTGTCCTCGGGTTCTTTCTGACGAAGCGCCTCGAACAGGCCCGCGGCATCCTCCCACTTCTTCAGACCGAGCCACGTTTCCGCAAGGGAGCGAGCCACGGAATCGTCCTGCGGATTCACCTCGCGCAAACGTTCAAAGCATTCTGCCGCCTTGTCCAACCTGCCCCAGGCGCGGTAGACATCGGCGAGGCCCCGCAGCGCCTCGGCGTTTGAGGGCGAGGACTCCAGGACTTTCTCGAAGGCGGCCGCCGCCTCCGCGTACCTGCGCGACCACAGAAACGTCTCGGCCCGGCGCAAGGCGACGCGCCCCGAAGCGGGGGCCGTTTGAAGCGCCTGCTCGTAGACCTTAATAGCCTTCTCGAACTGCCCGCCGGCGCTCAGGGCGTCGGCATACTCCAGGAGCACGGACGGTTCCCCCGGGCGAAGGGAGAGGTACTTCTCATAGGCCTCGTAAGCCTGAGGATACAGCTTGCCCCAGAACGCGCTCTGCGCCACGCACAGGTACAAGTTTGAAGACTGCGGGTTGCGGGCCAGAACTCTCTGGAACTCCTCGATGGCCTGCTCGTACTTGCCCCTCCACTGCAAGGCGCGCGCCCGCTTGAACCTTACGCTGAGGTCGCCAGGCCTGCGCTCCAGAAGTCTCGCATACGTCGTCGCCGCTCCATCGTAGTTCCTGAGCCACAAACGCACGTCTCCCGTTTCCTCCAACAGACTGTCGTCGTCGGGATGCCGGGCGAGCAGCTTGTCTAGGGCTTCCAGGGCGACGGCGTACGCGCCGATCTCCTCGGCGACGGAAGCCGTCTTCCGGAGAATAGTCTCGTTGTCCGGCCGCAGGCGGCGGGCCTCCTGGTAGAGCCTCAAAGCGCCGCGCAGGTCCTTGCGCGCATACGCGTGGTCGCCGCGAATCAGGAGCGCCTGCGCGGGCTGTGTCACATGGTACAAGAGGCTGACAGCCATGGTCGTCGCGGCCAACAACAGGAGCGGAACGGCATATTTCCGCACGAAGGCAGGCCTTTGGTTCATGTGGCTTCCCTAGTCTGTAGAATCGCGAGGACGGAAAGGAACCCGGAAACGTCGCTCATCCCATGTCATAGATGCTAACACTAAAATCCCCCTCGAAATCAACATTTTTTATTTGCCCCCCTCTTGACTCCTGCTCGCACATGTCCTATGCTGAAGTAACTGAATGTATCAATTCAAGTTGGGACGACAACGTGAACCACAGCCTTATTGGACGGACTACCGCTGTTTGGGGAGGAGCCTTGCTCCTCATCCTGACCGCAACAGCCGGCGCACAGCCCAGGGAGGGGCGGTCGCGGCCTGGCGTACCGGAAGGCTACCGCAAACCGGACGCCCTCAAGGCCGGTATGATGGCGCCCGATTTCGAGCTTGTGAAATTTGAGGCCGTCTTCGGCAACGCCGATGTCCCCCCATCGGCAAAGTCCGGGAATGCAACCCGCCGGGACTCGATGGTGAAACTCTCCTCTTCTCGCGGGAAAAAGCCGGTCTTCCTGATCTTCTCGAGCTACACCTGACCCCCCTTCCGGTCCCATGTTGGGACCCTCAACGCCATCTACGACAGGTACAAGGACCAAGCCCAGTTCTTCCTTATCTACATCAGCGAGGCCCATCCGAGCGACGGCTGGCAGGTAAGCCAGAACGAGCGCGACGGCGTCATTTTCAAGCAGCCCAAGACGCTCAAGGAACGCGCAGCGATTGCCGCGGAGTGCAAGAAGGACCTCGGCCTGCGCTTCCCCTGCCTGCTCGACAATATGGAAAACACGACCGAGAAGGCCTACAGCGGATGGCCGGACAGATTGTGCGTGGTGGACGTGAACGGCAAGATCGCCTACTACGGCGCCAAAGGCCCGAAGGGCTTCAACCCTTTGGAGGCTGAGGCTGCGCTGCAAACACTCCTCAAGGACAAAAACTAGGCCGCCGTTAAACAAGGGAGGGGCTTTCAGCGCGAAAGCCCCTCCCCATTTTTGTTTCCGTCATTCCTGATTGCACAGCGTGAACGCCGCCCGAAGAGCCTCGATAACGTCTCCCTTCGGGTTGAACTCATGGCCGACGTAGAACCCGTAGCCGGCTTGCGCGATCGCCTTGCAGATGCCGGCGTAGTTCATCTCCTGGGTGTCGTCCATATCGCGGCGGTCGGGGTTGCCGGCGGTGTGGAAGTGGCCGATGCCCTTGATGTTCTGGCGAATGGTGCGGATGACGTCGCCCTCCATGATCTGCATGTGATAGATGTCATACAGGAGTTTCACGTTGGGCGAATTCACCCGGCGGATGACCTCCGCGCCCCAGGCGGTCTTGTCGCACTGATAGCCGGGATGATTAACCTTGCTGTTGAGCAATTCCAGGTTGAGATTGACCCTGTGTTGTTCGGCCGCCTTCTTGACGCGCACAAGCCCTTCGGCCACGATGTCAATGCACTCCTCGTCGGTCCGGCCGTAGTAGCGGTTCCCGCTGAAGCAGATCAGGCCCGGGATGCCGCGCTGGGCGGCCGTCTCGATGCTCGCCAGGAGTTCCTGCTCGATGCGCGGGTGGTTCTCGCGCCGGTTCAGACCATCGGGCAGCGAGTCGTGTCCGCTCATGCTGGCCACGACAAGGCCATTGGCCTTGGCCAGGCCGCACAATTCATCGAACGGAACGGGCGGTTTGCGTCCCCACAGTTCGACGGCGGCATAGCCGATCTTGGCCGCCTCCTTGATGAGCGTCTCCAACTGCACTCCTTGCTTGAGGAAACAACCATAGCAGAACGATTGCTTGATCCGAGGCATATAAGCTCCTTCGCGTTTGTCTGGTCATCGGGGCGCATCGCAAACAAGGGTGAATTGTACAAACGTCCGGCGTCAAGTCAAGACCGCAACGGGAGTTGGGTGCATGTAGTTTCTCTCGGTCAGGCGGCGAGCTTGTCGGGGCGCTTGGCGA
>CAYPFP010000158.1:0-9959 GCA_964409935.1 uncultured Planctomycetota bacterium
GAAAAGGCGCGGCCTCCGGCGTCACGCCAGGCGCAGCGTCAGGCACTTGGCGGCGCCTCCGGCCTTGATGAACTCGGAGAATTCGAGCGGGTATACCTGGAACCCCCGCTTCCTCAACTCGCGAGCAAACCTTCGACACGACGCGTGGATGACGGCCTTCTTCCCGACGACGACGGCGTTGCAGGCGAACTGGTGCGCCTCGTCGTGGGAGACCGGGACCACGTCCTCGACGTTCTCGCGCAGGACCTTGAGGCTGTACGCGTCGAACGCGCCGCGATAACAGGCCGCGGCCGACGGCCCGAGCGGCGCAAAGCAGGTGTCTATATGGTAGAAGTAACGGTTGACGAGTTCGAGCGAGAACACGCGCGCGCCGATCGCCTCGCCGATAAAGGCGTGCGCCTGGACGTCGGTGCGGTAGTGGTAGCCCGCGAAGAGCTTGTCGCCGACGAAGAGGGCGTCGCCGGCGCCTTCGAAACGATGATCGGCCGGCAGCCGCACGATCCGGTATCCGCGCCTTTGAAACCAGCGGGTGAAATGCGGCTCTTCTCCCGCGCGTTCCCTGTACCGGAAGCGGCTGGGGATGAAGAACTTCCTGTACACGAGTCCCGCGTTGGCGGTGAAGGCCATGTCGGGCAGCCCGGGTCGGGCGCGGCAGGTGTACACTCTTGCGCCCAGCTCGCGCTGGAGGGTTCGGCGCAACGCGTCCCACTGTTTCAGGGCCAGGCGGCGGTCGGCCTGCCGGTGGACGTCCATCCACGCGTTGATCTCGTACTCGATGCCGTAATACTTCGGCCTGCACATGAAGAAGGCAGGGCGCATGCCGTTCCTTCCGTCAGTGAAACCTGATCCCTGAACTCCGAACCCTTCCGTTACTCTATCCCCAACTCCAACAGCAACTCCCTCAGGAACGGTTGCGCGTCGGTGACGATGCCCACCGTCTGGAGCGATCCGCGGTCGTGCAGTTTGGCCACCGAACTCGGCTCGATGTCGGCGCACACCACCCGCGTGCGCGCGGGGAGCATGTTGCCCGTGGCGACCGAATGCAGGAGCGTGGCCACCATGACGGCCAGCCCGGTCTTGCGGCAGCGTTTGCGCATCTCTCGCTGGGCCGCCTGCGAGTCGGTGATCACTTCGGGCAGCGGACCGTCGTCGCGAATGGAGCCGGCGAGTACGAAGTCCACCTTGCGCTTCACGCACGCGTACATGATCCCGGACTTCAGAAGCCCCTTGCGCACGGCCTGCCGGATGCCGCCGGCGCGGCGGATGGCGTTGATGGCTCGCAGGTGGTTCTCGTGGCCGCTCGTGGTGACGGCCCCCTCGTGCATCGAGACCCCCAGCGATGTGCCCATCATCGCGCACTCAACGTCGTGCACGGCCAGCGCGTTCCCCGAGAACAGAATCTGCACGTAGCCGGCCTGGATCAGCTTCTGGAGCAGCGGCGCGCCGCCCGAATGCACGATCGCCGGGCCGCCGACGAAAAGGATGGGCCTTCGCGCGCGCCGCTCCGCCTTCAGCATCCGGGCCACGCGCGCGATGACCACGCCCTTGGGCTTTTCCGTCGAGACCTCGCTTGTCATGAACTCGAAGCCCTCGACCCGCCGCCGGCTTTCCAGGGGCACGACGCGCACCCCCCGGTGCGTCACGACGATCGGGTCGCCTTTCTTCACCGCGCCCATCTTGATCGTCTCGGCCCGCCACGACTTTCCTTTGCGCCTCGCGAGTATCCCGCAGTCCATCTCCGGGTTCTTCACCGGCGTCCACCGTCCGCCGGCGTAGATGAAGGTCTCCAGATGCGTGGTCGCGTAGAACCGGTCGGGAAAGACGCCGTCCCTGGGCGCGGCCGCCACGCGCACTTCGCGGCGTTCGACCGGCTCGGCCCCGTAGCGCGCGCATTCGCGCAGGATGATCTCCAACGACCTGGGATCGCGATGCTCTACCAGAATCCGGGCCAGGCTGGGGTCGCGCGGACGGGTGCCGATCTTGATCTTCTGTATCTCGTAGCACGCCTTGTGGCTCAGAATAATGTCCAGCACTTTCGGCAAAATGAGCGAGTCAATCAGGTGGCCGCGCAGTTCCACAATCTCTCTGGACATGTTCACCTCGGTTCTCGGAGCGCAGAGCGTTCCCCGCCTATAGTTCAGAATACCCCGCCGAGCGCCGAAGGCAATGCGCTACGGGCGGGGAACACGGGGGAAGACGACCTTGACTTCGCGTCCCCCCAGCACGTCCGCCTCTGCGGCCTCCGCCGGGACCTCCATGCCCAGGGCGTTGACCCGATAGGCGGAAACGGCGCGGGTCTGCGCCGCGCTTTCATTGGAAGCGTAGGGGACCACGAGCGCAAACTCGCCGCGCGGGCCGGCCGTTGTCGCGGCGCGGTACGTGAACTTCCGGCCCCGGTTCGTCAGCACGTCCACCTCCACCCGAACGGCCGCGTCGGGCAGGGTCTGGCCGGTAAGCTTCGCGCCCGGAACGTACTCGAAGATCTTGAGGACGGCCGGATGGCCCGAGGCGAAGTCGGTGAACTCCGCGCTTTCGTACAGCAGCCGGTAGCGCTGAAGGGCTGGCGGGGGATCGGGCGCCGTCGCGTCCGCCCATTCGGGCGGGGGCGGCAGGGCCATGCCGTCGCCCTCGTGCAGCCGCAGTCCGACGAGGCGCCAGTACCGGTCGGTCACGCGGTAGAGCGGTTCGCCGGTCTCCGCGTTGTTGGTCAGGACCAGGTATTGGTCGGGGTCCAGGCCGGCGATCCGGGCGAAGTTCTGCATCTGGAAGAGCAGCGGCACGGTCAGGGCGTACCGCGCCTGGTTGCGGTCGCATATCTCATTGGCCTCTGCTTCCTCCTCGGCCAGCAGGAATCGGCAGACCTCGGCGGTGCGCTCGCGGTCGTCGTCCTGGAAACAAAAGGTCGGGCCGGTGACGACGGGGCGGCGGGCGTAGAATACCGCCCATACGCCGTAATCGGGCGTGCAGATAGCGCCGTACTCCGGACGCCGGCCCGGGAAGCAGTAGTAGCTGGTTGCGGGGGTGTAGTCGCGCATCCAGGCGAAGGCCTCCCGCACCGCCGCCGGGGCGGTGTAGAACGGGACGCCGCCGACCTTCCACTTATCGCAGAGAGGCCAGTAGAAATTCAGCGACGGCTGAAATGCAAAGGCGAAACACGCCGCCAGGCCGGTCAGGCCCGCCGCCCGCACCACGGGATGCCGCGTCCTGCCGGCGGGGCCGCCGTTCAGCCATTTCACGAACCATGCCGCCGAATAGGCCAGCGCCAGGCTGAGGTTCACCGCCGCGAAGTACACGAACCGCTTCTTGCCGAAGGCCAGGGGGACCATGAGCAACGACCAGAAGAGGAAGAAGTCGTACGCCCACGAGCGTTGTCCGTATCTCCATCTGGCGATCAGGAGGGCCAGAACGATGAGGGGATAAAGGAAGATGAAGCGCGAGAGCAGCACCTCGGCAAACGCGGGCCGGTAGAAGCCGCCGCTGAAAAGCAGCGACTGCGTCTCGCTGACGGCCTGGGTCCAGGGGTCGGACTGGGTGACGTAACCGGCCGCCATCAGGAGCGGTTTCAGGAGCGGCGGATAGGCCAGGGCGGGAACGGCCAACAACGCGAGCGACGCCGCGGCGAAGACCGCCGGCGCCGCCAGGTGCGGTTTGCGTTGCAGCCAGCCGAGGCCGCAGGCCCTTTCCACGATCAGGAAGAGCAGCGCCGGCGCCCCCACCAGATACAGGTACGACCAGGACAGGCCGACGTACGTCTCCTGTCGCGCGCCCACCTGCGGCGGGTGCAGGCAGAACGGGATGAGCAGCACGAGCGCCGCGGAGAATGCGACGGCCCCGAATCGCAGGAGCGGCGCGGACGACTCGGCGCGGCGCGTGGCGGCGACCTGCTCGAATACCTTGAGCGGAAGGAACGCCGCGACCAGCGCGATCGGCATCGAGGAGCCGAGCGAGATCGTCAGCGAGCACGCCATCATGGCCCCGCAACCGGCGGCCGCGACCAGGGCGCCTTTGCCGGCCTCCACCCGCCGCAGCCCCGCCAGCAGGAACAAAATCATCAGCAGGCAGACAAGCGCCTCGGCCACGTGGTGGTCCAGCCGGCCGAGCAGGGAGTAGAACACGTGGCCCGGAAAGACCGCAAAAAGCAGCGCCGCCCCCAGGGCCGCCCCCGCGCCCATCACCTGTCGGGCGATGAGCCACACCACGAGGACCGTAAACGCCCCCAGCAGCGGCGGGACAAAAAGCGTGAGGCGGATCAGCCCCTCCGTGTCATCGGGAGAACAGCCCAGCCCTTTGGCGGCGGCGGCCAGGACCCAGTCGAAAAGCGGCGGCCAGTACGCCGACCACGACCCGCTGGGATACGCCAGGTACATGTCGTGATACGGCACTTGCGGGAACGCTCGCATCGTGAGGGCGATGCGCCGGATGTGAAACGGAGGGTCCACGCCGTAAAGCGAAATTTGGCCGCCGTCGGCGTAGGGGACGGCGTTGTAGACGTCCGTGTGCGAGACCAGGCGCGCGCCAAAGCCCACGAGCCACAGCCCCAGCCCGACGGCCAGGAGCAGACCAACCTTGCGGGCGGGCACTCGATCGGCCTGAACGCTTACGTGGACGGTTCGCGCCATATCCTGAACAGACCCCGGAGAAAAGATACTACCAGAACCGGCGCCTTCCACCAGTGGAAGATCCGCGTCTTCCCCGCTGCGCGCGGGCGGTGGCGGATGGGAACCTCGCCCATCCGGAAGCCGCGCCGGTGCGCGCGCGCCGTGAATTCCCACCACAGGCCCTGCGGCAGCGCGCCGATCTCGGGGATCAGCCGGTCCAGCGCGTGCTTGCGGATGAGCACAAACGGACAACTCGGATCGTGCGCCGGAACGCCGAAGAGGCGCTTGTGGAACCAGCGAAAGACGCCCGACATGCACCGCCGGAAGAACGAATCGGCCCGTCTGACGCGCCAGCCGATGATCACGTCGAAGTCGTTGCGCATCTTCCAGAAGGCCCCGAAGTCCTTCGGGTCGCACTGGCCGTCGGAGTCCAGCGCCAGCACCCACGGCGCATCGGCCGCGCGGAAGCCGTCCACGGCCGCCTGGAGATAGCCCTTGCGTTGCGCCGCCGTCACGAGCGTCATCGGCATCTGCCGGCTGAGATGCTCGAGGACCTCCTTCGTGCCGTCGGTGCTGCCGTCCTCGCAGACGATGAACGCCATGGAGACCTGCGGCGATATCTCGTCGTAAATCTCCCGGACCGTTCGCTCGATGCTTTCGGCCTCGTTATAGACCGGCAGCACCACCTGGAGTTGGATGGGCGGCAACGGTTCCTCTTTTCCATCGCGCCGGGCGGGACGCTGCGTTACAGCGCCGCCACGACTTGTTCCACAATGCGCGTCAGCTTGGGTTCGGCCTCGTTGGCGACGGCGATGATCTCCTTGATGTCGGCCGGTCTCAACGCGTCGGGCAGGCAGCGGTCCGTAATGACCGACAGCCCCAGCGCCTTGAACCCGCAGTGCACGGCCGCGAGCACCTCCGGCACGGTGGACATGCCCACGACGTCCGCCCCGATCGCGCGCAGGAAACGGTACTCCGCCCGCGTCTCCAGGTTGGGTCCGGAAACCGCCACGTAGACGCCCGTGTGGGCGCGGATGCCGGCCTTCATGGCGATGTCCTGCGTCAGAGCGATGAGCTTCCTGTCGTACGGCTCGCACATGTCGGGATAGCGCGGGCCGAGGGCCTCGTCGTTGGGGCCGATGAGCGGATTGTCGCCCATCAGGTTGATGTGGTCCTCGATGATGAGGATGTCGCCCGTTTGGTGCTGCGGGTTCATGCCGCCGCAGGCGTTGGAAACGATGAGGACCGACGCCCCCAGCCGGCGCATCACCCAGACCGGCAGCGCAATCTGTTGCATGGTGTAGCCTTCATAGTAGTGAAAGCGTCCCTCCATCCCCACGACGGTCTTGCCGGACAGCTTGCCGAAGACGAGCTGGCCCGCGTGCGTGGCGACCGTCGAGAGCGGGAAGTGCGGAATGTCGGCGTACGGGATGTTCACCTTGTTCTTGATGTCCCGGGTCACGGCGCCCAGTCCGGTGCCCAGGATGATGGCGACTTCGGGTTTCACTTTCACGCGCTTGCGGATGGCGTCCACGGCCTCGTTGATCTTGCGGGTCAGTTCGGTCATGCTCTCTCCTTCTCGAAATCGTTATCGTCGTCGGTGTCGCACGCCCAGACCTCAACGACGGAGATTCAGTCCTTTCTTAGCAGCCTGCGCTCGACCTCCAGGCTCTTCAGCCCTTCCACCACCACCTGCTTCTGCCTGGACGTCTGCCCGCCCGCCACGCGCACGGCGGACCGCCGCAGCCCCAGCGCCTCCGCGATGACCTCGGCGATGGCCTCGTTGGCCCGCCCGCCCTCCGGCGGGGCCGTCACGGCCACCTTGAGACAGCCGTTGAACTCGCCGACGATGCGGTCCTTCCTTGCCCTCGGCTGCGCCCAGACGGGGAGGATCACGCCGTCGGCTGTCTCGGCAAGCTTGATCAACGACCGCTCCTCGCATCGTGGCCGTCGTCGGAACCCGATCATGTCAACGATTTGAACAACGCTGTCCCCACTCTCACAAACGTCGCTCCTTCCTCCACGGCCACGGCGTAATCCTGCGACATGCCCATGGACAGGTGCTTGAGGCCGTGGGCGTCGCGCAGTTCTCGCAGGCGGCGGAAACAAGGCCGACTCTTCTCCGGGTCGTCCGCCAGGGGCGGCATCGTCATCAGGCCTTCGACGACCACGTTTTCCAGCGCTCTCATTTCCTTGAGGAGCGGCGGCAATTCCTCCGGGCGCAGCCCGAACTTCGACGCCTCGCCGCTGATGTTCATCTCGATGAGCGCGCGGGCCTTGCGCCCGAGCTTCGCCGCCTGGTGGTCCATCTCGCGGGCCAGGCGCAGGCTGTCCACCGAATGGACCAGGTCCACCAGCGGCAACACGGCGCGCACCTTGTTGCGCTGAAGGTGGCCGATCATGTGCCAGCGAACGGGCAGGTCGCGCAGTTCTCCGGCCTTGCGCTCCAGTTCCTGGGCGCGGTTCTCCCCCAGGTCCGCCGCCCCGGCCCGCACCAGCGCCCGCGCCGCGTCCGGGCCGACCGTCTTCGTCACGGCCACGAGCGCCACGTCGCCCGGCGCGCGTCCCGCCTTGCGGCACGCCGCCTGGATGTGGCCGCGCACCTCGGACAGATTCCTTGCGATGACCTCGGCTTCGCAGGACATGTAAGTGTTCGCTGTTAGCGCTTTCGGGGAGGCGTATCCGCAATAAATCCGGCGCCGCGTTCCAGCGCCAGCTTGTTGATCTCGATCAGGTCGGCTTTCTTGCCCGCGAAGGCGATCTGGAACGCCGCGTGGAGGTTCTCGACCTTGACGAGCTTCTTGAGCCTGTTGTAGGCGCCGGTCATGACCATGTTGGCCACGCGCACGTTGCCCAGCTCGGCGGCGCATTCGGTGGCCGGAATCTCGATGAGTTCCGCTCCGTTGGCAGCCGAATCCGGCTTGACCATGGAGGAATTGGTCAGCAGCCTGCCGCCCGGTTTGAGGAAGCCCTTGAACCGCTCGTAGGACGGCTGGTTCATCACCAGGAGCGTGTCGGCGGCCTCGATGACGGGGGAGTAAATCTCCTCCGTCGAGATGACTACGTGACAGTTGGCCGTGCCGCCGCGCACCTCCGTCCCGTACGAGGGGATGAACGTAACGTGTCTGCCCTCGCGCATGACGACGTAGGCCAGGATCTTGCCGATGAGCATCAGGCCCTGGCCGCCGTAACCGGCCATTATGACTCGTTCAGTCATCTGAAGTCCCGCATTGCGCCTGGCACGGAAGCGACCGCTGGTCACGAATCACTGTGCGTTCCCCAGTCCTTAAACACCCCCAGGGGGAACGTCTTGGTCATCTGCTCGTCAATGAACCGCAGGGCCTCGTCGGACTCCATGCGCCAGTACGTGGGGCAGGGCGCGAGAACCTCGATGAGGCTGAAGCCCCGCCGTTCCTGCTGCGTCCGGAATCCGCGTTCGAGGGCCTTTTTCGTCTCCCGCACGCCGCGCGGAGATGAGAGGGAAGTGCGGACAAGATAGGCCGTTCCATCCAGCGTGGCCAGAAGCTCGCAGACGCGGATGGGGCTGCCGTGCAGCTTGATGTCGCGGCCTTTGGGCGTCGTCGAGGTGCGTTGGGCCGGCAGCGTCGTCGGCGCCATCTGGCCCTGGGTCATGCCGTAGATGGCGTTGTTGATGAAGATGACGGTGATGTTCTCGCCGCGATTGGCCGTGTGCACGATCTCGGCCGTGCCGATGGCGGCCAGGTCGCCGTCGCCCTGGTACGAGAAGACGATGTGATCGGGGTGCACGCGCTTAAGGCCGGTGGCCACGGCCGGGGTGCGCCCGTGCGGGGCCTCGCACATGTCGAAGTCCAGGTAGTTGTACGCCAGCACGGCGCAGCCGACCGGCGCCATGCCGATGATGCGGTCGCGAATCCGCCACTCGTCCACGATCTCGGCGATGAGCCGATGCACGATCCCGTGCCCGCAGCCGGCGCAGTAATGCGTCGGCACGGGTAGCAGGCTCTTGGGCCTCGCGTAGCCTCGTTCCTTGTGCGTCACGACCTTCACGTCGCTCATCCGTCCCTCGCTGCAAACTCCGCCGGCGCGGCTCGCGCCGTCAAGATTCCCAAGCGCCAAGAAGCGGCGCCTCAGGACGCCTTGCTCATGCTCTGTTCTTTGCGTCCTGGTCTCTGGCCGGCAGGCCGGCGGCGCGTCTTGTGCGATGATGCGCGAAGCGCCTTTGCCGCCTCCAGAATCTCCGCCGACGTCGGCACCGCGCCCCCCGTGCGGCCGAAGAACTCGACTCGGCAGCGCCCCTCGGCGGCCAGCCGCACGTCCTCGACCATCTGGCCCGCGCTCATCTCCACGACCAGGATTCCCGAAACGTTCTCGGCGGCGTTCCGGACGATCTCTGTGGGAAAGGGCCACAGGGTGATGGGGCGGATAAGCCCCAGCCGCAGTCCCTGCGCCCTGCCCATGCGCAGGACCTCCCGACAGATGCGCGCCGAAGTTCCGTAGGCCGCCAGGAGGATCTCCGCATCCGCCGCGTCCACGGTCTGCGCGCGCGGTTCGGTCTGGCGAATAAGGGCGTACTTCTGCTGAAGTTTCCTGTTGAACACCTCCAAGTCGCCCTTGACCGGGTAGAAGGACTTCACGATGTTCCGCCGGCATCCGTCTTTGGCGCCGGCGAGCGCCCACGTCTTCGGCGGCAGGTCTCTCTTCGGCGGCTCGCGGAACTCCACCGGTTCCATCATCTGGCCCAGGAGGCCGTCGGCCAGGACGATGACGGGCGTGCGGTACAGGTCCGCCAGGTCGAAGGCGTCGTACATCAGGTCCGCGAACTCCTGAACCGTGTGCGGCGCCAGGACGATGCAGTGGTAGTCGCCGTGTCCCCCGCCCTTGGTGGCCTGGAAATAGTCCGATTGCGACGGCGAGATGTCGCCCAGGCCGGGTCCGCCGCGCTGCACGTTGACGATCACGGCGGGCAACTCGGCCCCGGCCATGTAGGAGATGCCTTCCTGTTTAAGGCTCATGCCCGGGCTGGAGGACGACGTCATGGCACGGGCGCCGGCCGCCGCGCTCCCGAAGACCATACTGATGGCGGCCAGCTCCGATTCGGCCTGGATGAACGTGCCGCCCACTTCGGGCATGCGCACGGCCATGTGGCCCGTCAGTTCGTTCTGGGGGGTGATGGGGTACCCGTAGTAAAAACGACAGCCGGCGCGGATCGCCGCTTCGGCCGCCGCCTCATTGCCGGTGATCAACATCTTCTCGGCCATTGTCCGCCTCCGCAAGTCAAGGCGTCATTATACGACTGCGCGGGCGGCAGGTCAAGGGCATAGACCGCTGGAGTTTACCCATTCTTCAGGGGGTGGCTTCATGAAGGCAAACTCTCGTTGG
>CAYPFP010000159.1:0-1761 GCA_964409935.1 uncultured Planctomycetota bacterium
AGTCTAACCGATGCGCAGTTCATCATCAAGGCTATTGATGAGACACTAGACTAGGCTGACCGCGATGATGCAGCGGTTGGCAATTGCCATGGACCCTATTGTTAGGGATACTTGTATCCCTAAGCAGGTCGAGAGGAATTACGGCAGACACCGCGCGGCCCGGATCGGTCGGAAGCTTAGCCTCTACACTGATTGCGCTGACAGGACGCGAGAGTTTGATCTGAGGCGCGCCCTTAGGGATACTTATATCCCTAACGCAGATATCCCGAAAACAGAGGAGGCGGCATGGACAAGAGAGCGGGCATGGGCGGGAACGGTCGGGGGCCTTGACTCCAGGCTGATCGCGGTGAAGGAGCGGCAAGGGGGGGGTTGATGCGGAGCATGTTCTTAGAGATACTTATATCCCTAACGCAGATATCCCGAAAACAGAGGAGGCGGCATGGACAAGAGAGCGGGCGAGGGCGAGATTCGTCGACGTATCTCCCGGCTGGCGCGTCGCCTGGGACGCGAAGGGGCTTTGATGCGCGGGTCGTTGGCTCGGCTCTACGTGCGTTGCGGCCGCGAGGATTGCCGCTGCGCCCAGGGGCGCAAGCACGGGCCTTATCTCTACGTCTCGATCTTCGAGGGGCGCCGGAGCAAGTCGGTGTACGTGCCGCAGCGCCTGGAAGCGCAGGTGCGCCGCTGGGTGCAGAACGGCCAGGCCGTTCAGAGGGACATGCTGGAGATCACGCGGCTCAACGCCGAACTGTTGCGGCGCGCCCGGGAAGCCGACGCCAAGAGGCGGCCGGCCCGGTGATTGGGAAGCCCCCGCCGGTTCGCGGCCTGAAAGCTCGTGTCGGCCCCTTGAAAAAGGCGTCCCGTTCAGGCATAATGACGGCTTCAAGGCCCGCCCCAAAGCGGGCGCACGTCGCGGTTTCTCCCTTTGCGATCCATCGTTTGTGAATGGGTGTTGCGTAGCCTGATGAATGCCGAGAAGACCTGTGTGCGCGTTTTCGCGATGGCGGCGCTGTTTGCGCTTGCCCTTTTGGGCTGCCAGAGCGAACGCAAAGAGGACGCGGCCCTGGCCGACGTCGCGCGCTTCGTGGTCCCGCGTCCGGCCTACGTGAAGGACTACTACGCGCGCACCGAAGACGGCTGGAAGCTGGCCCTGCACCGCTACGCGCCCGAAAAACACGACCTCTCGCGCATGCCCGTGCTCCTGTGTCACGGGCTGGGCTATAACGGTTACTTCTGGGACCTGGACTCTTCCCACAACGTCGCGGAGTATCTGCGCCGGCACGGGTGGGACGCGTGGATACTCGACCTGCGCGGAGGCGGCGACAGCTCCAAGCCCATCTGGTACTGGCTTCGCGGGCCGGACACGGCCGTCGTGAAGCACGGCGACGTGGACTTCACGAAGGTGACCTGGGACATCGAGGACTACATTCTCAAGGACGCGCCGGCGGCCGTAGACCTGGTGCGCAAGGAGACCGGCGCGCCCGCGGTCGCGTGGGTGGGTCACAGCCTGGGGGGCATCATCGGCTTGTGCCGGCTCGAACGCGCCCATCAGCGCGGACAGGATTCGGGCATCGGGTGTTTCGTGGGCATCGCCAGTCCCATGATCGTGCCCCAGCCCGCCACCATGTTCGAGAACGGCTTCAAGCACTTCAACGTCGCGGCGACGGCTATCAACAACCGCTGGCAGTCGCTGGGGCAGGCCCTGACCCTCGGCCAGTTCCGCACGCCGATGGACGTGTTCTTCTACAACGAGAAGAACATGGA
>CAYPFP010000159.1:1861-9930 GCA_964409935.1 uncultured Planctomycetota bacterium
ATTGACTACGGCCACGACGACCTCATCCTGGGCCGCCACGCCCCCAAGGACGTCTACCCGGCGATCCTGAGCTGGCTCGACACCCGCGCGCGCCTGCCGGAAAAGGCCGCCGCAAGCCGCTGACGGTCCCGCCGCCGATCCCGTTACGCCCTCCTGAACGGCGCGACGTGACGTCCGATGTGTTTTTCCAGCACCCCGTAATAGACCTCCTCGTTCTCGCGCAGCAGGCGCAGAAGCCGGTCGCGGAAACGGTAGCCGCCGTCGGGGTTCTTCCACGTGAGCACCGAGCCGAAGGTCACGTGCAGGAGTTGCCGGGCGTCGAAGAGGTCGAACAGGCCCTCCATCTGCGCCGGCAGCAACTCGCGCGCCGGCGGCACCTTCTCCAGCTTGGCCGAGACGTGATACGACGCCTTGTCCTCGGCGTACCGCTCGAAGGCGAAGGCGAGGATCTCGCGGAAGAATTCCGGCGAGATGCGCGCGACGGCCTGCAGCGCGCACAGGTAGCTCGTGCCCGCCGTCTTGACGTGCACCAGGTCGGCGGCGTGCCGGGCCGCGATGGGGTAGACGCTGAACTTGTCGCTGCCGGAGTGCAGACAGATCTTGTACGGTCCGAAGTGATTGGCGATGGCCGCGTGCTGCACGAAGGTTTCCTCGTACTCGCGCAGGTCGCCCAGGTAATCCACGCCCTTCTCGAAGCGCCCCACGAAGCGCGGGGCCAGGCTCACCCATTTCACCCCCAGCCGCTTCAGTTCGTTGGCCACGAAGTAGTGCTCCAGCGGCGTCGTGACGCTCTCGGTCTCGTCCACCGACACCTCCATCTCGAACGGCCTGCGACCGGCCTTCTGGGCCAGGTGGCGGTACATGCGCACCGTGTGGGCCAGCGGTTTCCCGTACTTGACCGCCGCGCGCAGCAGCGTCTCCTCGTTGAACGCCAGGGCGAGGTTCGGCGCGGCGTCGAAGCGTTTTCCCGCGTAGCGCGTGCGCCAGTCCTGGGCGCTGGTCTCCAGGCCGTCCCAGGGCAGGGCGTCGAATCGCTGCCGCAACTCCGAGAGAGGGGCCGCGTCGGCGGCATTGTCCACGTGGTCGCCGGGGTCAATCGTGAACATCGTGAAGCCGGCTTCGAGGCAGGCGTCAATGTCTTCGGGCGTCTTGAGGTGGTCGGCGTCGGAACCGAAACCGTCGCGGAAACCCTCCTGCAGGACGCCCCAGGTGACGTCGTCCACCACCTGCTGCGGGGTCCGGCGGGTGCGGTTCATCTCGCGAATGGACTGCTGCGGCAGGAAGACGGCGACGCCGGAGCCGCGCACGGCGCGGATGTGGCCGGGGGTCGAGAGGCCCAGGCGGTCGCCGGTGCCGATGGCGCGCCCCACGCCCATCACGCGCGGGGCCGTGAAAGGCAGATGCAGGCGCAGGCTGCGCGCGTTGTTGTGCGTCAACCGGCAGCACTTGAGCATGGGCCGGAAGCCCAGCACGGTCTGGGTGCTCTCGTCCCCCCAAAAGTCGTGCCACGCCACCAGGCGCGAATCCGGCTCGCCGACCAGGCACAGGAATTTTTCAAGGCCCAGCCGCGCCAGGCAGTAGAGCATGCCGGACTTGAACGCGAGAGAACTCGGATAGACGTGCTTCAAGAACGCACGGCTGATCTCTTCGGCAAGCCTGCGGGCCGTGGCAGTGTCTATGGCGGGGGCGATGTCTTTCGCCTTGAGCAGAAGTTGAAGATTCACGCAACGGGTCTCCTTCAATGTGGCTGCGCGCCGGCGCATCGCCACCAATTTAGCAGAAAGCGCAAAACCGATGAAAAAAAATTTCCGTGCGCGCCGCGTTCTTGCCGGACGCCTTCTCATCGCCCCGCCCTCGGCGCGGCCTTCCTCGCCGGGGTCGGACGATACGGCCGCAGCGGATACCCGACCCGCCGGCGCGCGCATCCCAAGCACCTATCGTCACGCGACTTGGGACTATTTCAGGGCGATCAGCGAGTTCGCGGCGTCCATGCGCACGATGCGCGAGTAGTGGCACACCTTCGGGCCGTCGGTCTGGCCGGCGACGGCCGGTATGGGTTCCTGAATCACGAAGTACGCCTCGTCGGCCTTGTTGTAGGCGACGAAGGCAAGCTGGAAGCGCTCGACCATGCGTTCCTTTTTCGCGGCGAAATCGGGCAGGAGGATGGGGCCGGTGTCCACCTGGTAGATGTTGTTGATGTCGTTGACGTTCATGGTCTTGACGGGGTACTCGATCATGGCGCGCCGGCGGCCCGTCGGGTCGGCGATCTCGGTGCGGCCGTTCACGACGCGGCCGGCCAGCGTGGCCTTGACGACGGCGGCGGCGTCCTGCAGGGTCTCGCCGTCGGCCGTCTTGAGGCCGAAGAGCACGTCGTCGAAGCGGTCTTGATTGGCCGCGACGGTGTTGGCGGGCTTGTACGGACAGCCGACGCGGATGATCATGAATTCCTTGTTCGAGAAGATAGCGCAGAAATCGTAGTTGGGGTCCAGGAACAGCACGCCCTTGCCGTAGGTGTCCTCGCCCTTGCAGGAGGCGACGAGGCAATACTCCTCCTCCGCGCCCGACTGCGCGTCGGCGATCCGGCAGCGCGCCTCGACCTGGATGCGCGCGTTGTTTCCGCGCCCGCGTGTGACGAAGGTGACGAACGAACGGCCGAAGTCGAGGGTGTTCATGACGCTCCTTCTATGAAACGGGGTTATCCTTCTCGTGCTGAAACCAGACACACTCGGCCATGAAGAACAGGGAAGTATACAAATGCTCCCAGCGATAGTGGCGCAGGGCCGCGCATATGTCGGCCCGGGCCGACCCGACGAGGCGGCGGTTGTTGGAGAGAACGACGACCCACGCGGCCCACAGGGGTTCGCGCATGTCATTGCCTTCCGTCCTCCGCCGAGGCGACCGCCTGTCCCATTCCCGGACCTGGCGGTGGGCGGTCTCCAGCGCGTCGGCGACGGTGGCTTGAGGCGCCCACAACTCGTTGAGGAAACGCCAGTCCAACTCATGGCGCAGCGTATTGTCGTTGTCGTATTGCCGGTAACGCGCGACGTGCGCGGAGGCGGAGGCGGCGTTGGCGTCGAGGCCCGCCTGATAGCGCGCGCGGACCGCCGCGTCGTCTTCCATCTCGACCAGGCCGCGCAGGGCCGCCTGCGAACTGGCCGATATCCAGAACGGCGGATTCACGGGGTAGCTCCATTTATAGACCGGTCCCGGCGCCTCGTAGCCCGCCCCCGCTTCGCACAGGTCCAGGCGCGTGGCAGGGCCGAGCTTCTCGCTTCGCCTGGCGCCGTACACGTCCAGCCAGCGCGCGTCGGCGGTCAGGTCGTGCATGGCCCGAAGGACAAAGAGCAGCCGCGCGGCATGGATGAAGTTGGCCTCCGCGAAAGAACCGCGATAGCCCATGCCCGGCCGGTCGGTGGGCATCTGCCAGCCGGATTCTTCCAGGGCCGTCGCCGCGTCCTTCAGGAGGCCGAGCAGGAGTGCGCGCTCCTGGGCGGCGGGCAGACCGCTCTTGAGGTAGCGCCACAGCCCGTAGAACCAGGGGAAGGTCTGGTCGTCGGAGCCGATGGGATAGTGGCTCCGGCCGTCAGTCGAGACCCCCCGCGCGACGAAGCCCGGCGTACGGCCGACGCGGGCCAGCTTCACGAGTCCCGCCGCGATGGCGCGGGCCTTGTCCGCCGCCTTGTCGTCCTTGCGCGTCAGCGAGCGATTGCACAGCGCGTCCAGGTAAAGGCCGCCGAAGAACGCCCCGTTCTCGATGGGACTCCACCAGGCGAGGGCGTTGGGCCGACACTGCCGGCAGTCCTCGGGCGTCGGGACGAAGACCTCGCCGCCGAGGCCCGCGTAGTCGTAGAACGTGCCCTCGCGCGGGTCAATGAAACGGCGCCAGATTTCGGCGTGGGCCTGCTCCACGGCGTGCGCAACGGCGTCGTCCATGCCGATCTTCCTACTGGTGTCATCCATGCCTGGTCTACCGAGCGGTGAACCACGGTTTGGCCAGGGGGTCGTTCTTGAAGAAATCCAGGAGTTGGCCGGCCACCTTCTCGCGGCCCGCAGGGGAAGGATGGGTTCCGTCCTGGGCCAGGTCGTCGCGATTCCAGACCAGGCCGTCGCTCTTGCGGGGCGTGACGCCGTCGGCCCACAGATAAGGCCCCCAGAGGAGCAACGGGGCCTTAACCTCGCCGCGACGGGGGTCGAAGTTGAGCGCGGGGTCGCCCTTGATCTGGTCCTGGATCAGCCAGCGCACCGCGAAGGCACCCTCATACGCGTACGGTTCGGGGTTCAGGCGGCCCCCCGAATAGCCGCCGTAGATGCGGCTCCCCAGATACGCGATGCGCAGGTTCGGGAAGCGGGACTTGGCGTTGTTCAGGACCGCCACCGTGTCCTTCTGCAGCTTGCGGCCGTGTTCGGGCAGGTCGCCGGAGGGGCTTTTGTTGGCCAGCTTGACCCAGGCGAGTTGGACCTGCGCGGGAGAGACCGCGGCGGCCTTCAGACGGCGTTCGGCCTCCGCCCAGGGGCGGGCGTTGGGGTCGGCCCACTCGGCCATGGCCTGGCCGCCCTGGGCGCAGTCCACGATGGTCAGGCGCGGAGACTTCTGCGGGTCGGCGTCGGCGAGACGTTTGAAGACGGAGAACTCCTGCGTGGCGTTGGACATGCTGATGGAGACGAGCACAACCGTGCCGTCGGTGGCGGGCTTGCCTTCGAGGTTGAGGGGGGCGACGGCGGCGATCTCCCTCAGGGCGGCGGCACGGTGGGCGTCGGGCGGTTGGTTCCTGCCGTCGCCGTACAACCCGCCGTTCTCGCCCTTGTAGTTCTCCCGGGCCGACATCTCCGTCAACGGCTTGAGGCCCACCGAACTGCGGCCCGCGGCGGCGGGAGGGGCCGGCCGCCGGCCGAGCTGAATCGCCTTGAGGATCGGCCCGCCTTCCCCCATCTCGACGGTGGCGGTGACTTCGGCCCCCTCCTTCAGTTCCGCCGACCTGAGGCCCTCGGCCAGGTCCTTCCCCTGGGCGTCGCGAAAGCGCGCGTCGGGGGCAACGCGCACCGGGTGCGCGCGCAGCGTGCGATCCCGCCCGCCGGCGAAGAGGATCACGACCCCCTTGTCGGCGTCAACCTTCCTGACAGTGGCCTCGACTTCGCGCGCGTGAAGCCGGCCCGCGAGGATCAACAGCACGATCGCACAGCAAACAAGCGTATACCGCATGACAGGTTTCCTCCACTGGGGGCGGGCGCCTACGGCCGGGCGTGCCTGAGGTGTTTGTCGAAGAAGTCGCTCACCTGCTTCATGATCTCCGGCCCGCCGAAGCCGTGGCCCGCGCCCTTGACGGGGTGGAACGTCGTGTCGGCGCCGGCCTTTTTCAGGGCCTCGTGGAGGATCTCGCTCTGGTTGAAAGGCACGACATCGTCCTTGTCGCCGTGCATGATGAGAAAAGGCGGGACGCCCTTCGAGATGTACGTCACGGGGCTGGCCTTGGCGGCCTTGTCGGGGATGGCGTCGAGGGCGCCGCCGATCAGTTGCGCCTCCGGACACGTGGGCTTCGTGCGGTCAATGCGCGAGGGAGAGTCCTTCATCTTGAGGAAATCGCTCGGGCCGAACCAGTCGCAGACCGCCTGGACGCGGCTGGAGAACTGCGGCCACCCGCCGGCGCCTTCGAGGTCCCGCGCGTCTGCGCTGAGGCCGAGCATGGCGACCAGGTGCCCGCCGGCCGACGAACCCCACGCGCCGATGCGGTCGGGGTCAATGTTATACTCTCTCGCCTTCGCCCGCAGGAAACGAATGGCGCACTTGCAGTCCTCGATCTGCGCGGGCCACTTGGCCTCCCGCGAGAGCCGGTACTCGATCGTGGCGCCGAGGTAGCCGCGCTGGACAAACGGGGCCAGCATTCGCAGGCCGGAGTCCTTGTTGCCGCCAATCCACGCCCCGCCGTGCACCCACACCAGGACGGGCATCGGGTCTTTGGGCAAGGTCCTGGGGCGAAGCAGATGGAGCTTGAGCGGCCGCCCGCCGCCCGTGCCGTACTCGACGTCGCGCACGACCTCCACGTCCGCCGGGGGGTGGAACGGCGGCGGCTCCCGCCGCGCCGGCTGGGCCAAAACGGTCGAGGCCGCCGCGCAGGCGGCCCACGCCAACGCCGTTACGTGTCGCATGGCGGCGCTCCGCTCGAAGGGATCAGAGGTTCAGTTTCCGATGCAGCTTCAGATGCTGCTCGGCCGTGCCGGCGTCCTCGAGGACCTTCAGCAATTTGGCGTGCAGGTCCTTCGCCACGTCCGGATGCTCCTTGATGACGTTCTTCTTCTGTCCGGGATCGTTGGGCAGGTGGAAAAGCGCGGGCCTGGTGTCGCCGATCTGATAATCGCCGGGCTGCTTGCCGCACTCGATGGCCGGCGGCTTAAGCTCCTTCGCGGGGTCGGCCGACTCGCCGCAGTACAACAGCGACCACTCCTCCGACGTAACCGCGAGTTTACCGATGCGCGGCGTCCCCTGAATCAGCGAGCAGGACGTCACCGCCGCGTCGCGAATCTTGTCCACGTCGCCGTTCAGGATGGGCATGAGCGACTTGCCGTGGAGCTTCTTCAGGTCGAGGTTCCACTTCTGCGTCTGGTAGAAACCGCACTGGAGCAACTGCACCGACGTCTTGCCCTCGACGGCCGTCGTCTCGATGACGCCCTCCATCTCCAGGATCGTGGGCATCATGTCAATGGACTGCACGAGCGCGCCGTGGCGCTTGCCCTTCTTCTGGCCCGGCAGACGGATCAACAGCGGGATGCGCGCGATCTCCTCGTACATCGCAACGCTCTCGTAGTACTCCTCGGCGATGATGGACTTGCCCATGAGACCGTGCTCGCCGTGGAGAAAACCGTGGTCGGTCGTGATGATGACGGCCGTGTTGTCGCGCAGGCCGAGACGGTCAATGGCATCGAGGACGCGGCCGATCCAGCGGTCCACCATCGTGACCTCGCCGGCGTACATGGCGCGGATGTGCTTGATCTCGGCCTCGGTCAGGTAGTTCGACGGGGCATACTTGGGGTACGTGACCTTCTCGCCCTTGTAGCCGGGGTCGTACAGGTCGGTGTAGTATTGGGGCGCATCCCACGGCTCGTGGGGGTCGAAGGTGTCCACGTACAGGAAGAAGCGGCTCTTGTAGTTGCGTTCGAGCCAGTCGCCGGCCGCCGACATGGTCATGGGGGCGAAGCAATCGGCCTCGCTGCGCCAGCGCGCGATGTTGCGAAGGTACTGCTTCACGGAGAACTCCGGGCTGCGCAGTTTGTGGGGGGCGCAGGGCAGCTTCGGGTCGGCGGGGTCGGTGCGGTACTGGTCGTTTTCCTGACCGCGAATCCAGTCCCATGCCGTGAAACCGCGGCTATAGTTGAAGCCGTTCTTGAAGATATGCGGGGTGTCGGCGATCATCATGCTCATCGTCTTCTGCGCGCCGAGCGCCTGGCCGAGCGTCACCTCGCGGTCGTCGAGCCGCTGCCAGCCGCCGTAGGTGAAATTCAGCCTCCCCGTGAGGATGTCCGAGCGGTTCGGCACGGTCGGATACGAGGAGAAGTAAGCGCGGTCGAAGACGTGCGCCTCGGAGGCGAACTTGTCCAGGACCGGCGTCTTGACCCACGTGTTTCCGTAACACCCCAGGTAATCCCGACGAAGCGTATCGCACATGATAAACACGACGTTCATTCAGCATCTCCTTCCATCTGAACAAAAAAGACACGCCGCTTACTATACGCCATGCGAGCGCGGCGCGTCAAGGAGGAACGAGGCCCATGGCGGAACTCGGCACGGCGGAATGGAACGGCGAGAGTCCCCCGGCGGCGAGTGCGGACATCTGCTACGAAGACGTAATCTCCCAGAGCGCATTCGCCGCCGACCGGCGAACAAAAGAGCCTTTGTCCTTGAGTGCGGCGCGAAGGACGGGGATCGCCTCCTCTGTGGCCCCCAGGCGGCCGAGGGCCGCGGCGGCAGACGAGCGAAGCCAGGTATCGTCATCCTTGAGCGCGGCGCGAAGGACGGGCATCGCCTCCGCGACAAGCTGCAGCTCTCCGCGTCGATCTACCAGTTCTCCCGCGCCCTC
>CAYPFP010000160.1:0-9840 GCA_964409935.1 uncultured Planctomycetota bacterium
CATCGCCGACAACGTCGGCGACAACGTCGGCGACTGCGCCGGCATGGCCGCCGACGTCTTCGAATCCTACGAAGTCACCCTCGTGGCCGCCATCATCCTGGCCATGATCTGCCTTCACGACCAGGCCTTCATGACACTGTTCGGGGCCAACGCCCAATCCTTCGCCATGAAGCTCGTCATGTTCGCCCTGCTCGTGCGCGCGGTCGGCGTCTTCGCCTCGATCATCGGCACCTGGAGCGTCAGAGGCAAGGAGCCGGCGGCCGGCTCCGCCGACATCGGCGACCCCATGAAGCCCATCAACATGGGCTACGTGGTTTCCGGCGGCGTCTCCGCCCTCGGCATCGCCGTCATCAACAGCTTCTACCTGCTCAAGCCGGACGGCTCGCCGGACTTCCGCTTCACCATCGCAGCCGTCACGGGCATCCTGCTCGCCATCGCGATCCTGTGGATCACCAACACCTTTACCCACCCCGACAAACGCTCCGCCACCGAGACCGCTTACGCCTCCAAGACCGGCCCCGCCACCCTGACGCTCACCGGCTTCGGCATCGGCCTGGAGAGCACCGTGTGGTCGGTCGTCGCCATCTGCGGCACCATCGCCGTCTCCTTCTACCTGTTCCCTGAAAGCGGCGGCCTGGCGGCCTACGGCGTGGCCCTCTCCGGTCTGGGCCTTCTGACCACGACCGGCTTCATCCTGGCCATGGACACCTACGGCCCCATCACCGACAACGCCAACGGCATCTTCGAGATGTCGGGCATCCATACCGAAGAGTCCTCGCTGGCCGGCAAGATCGTGGCGCGCCTCGACGCCATCGGCAACACAACCAAGGCGCTCACCAAAGGCCTGGCCATCGCCACCGCCGTCATCGCCGCCGTCTCGCTCTTCAAGTCCTTCATCGGAGAATCGGGCATCCGGCCCGAAACGGGCATCCAGGTCAACTGGCCCGATGTCTTCATCGGGCTTCTCATCGGCGGCGCCGTCCCGTTCCTGTTCTCCTCGTTTGCCATCAAGGCCGTCGGCCGTTCCGCTTTCCAGGTCGTTGAGGAGGTTCGCCGCCAGTTCCGCGAGATCCCCGGCATCATGGAAGGCACCGCCAAGCCGGAATACGGCAAGTGTGTGGACATTGTGACCACCGCCGCCCAGCGCGAATTGTTCGCCCCGGGCGTCCTGGCCATCGCCACGCCGCTGCTCGTGGCCTTTGCCCTCGGCGCCGCCGCCCTCGGCGGATACCTCGCCGGCGCCATCCTCACCGGACAGCTCATGGCCGTCTTCCTGTCCAACACCGGCGGCGTGTGGGACAATGCCAAGAAGAAGATCGAGGACGGCTTCCTCGGCGGCAAGGGCACCGACGCCCACAAGGCGGGCGTCATCGGCGACACCGTCGGCGATCCGTTCAAGGACACCGCCGGCCCCGCCCTCAACCCGCTCATCAAGGTCATGAACCTGGTTGCCATTCTCATCGCGCCCGTCGTCGCCGTAGGCGTATTTGAGGAGATGGCCCCCGTTGTCCGCTGGGGGATCGCCATCGCCTGCGCCGTGATGCTGGGCATTGCCGTCGCCTTCTCCAAGCGCGGCTCCATCGTCAGCAACATTGACCCCAAGACGGGCGAACTTCTCAAGAAACCGGCGTCTCAACCGGCCGCGGCCGGGAAGTAATTCGCAACGGATCGCTTCGTTCTCCGGGGCGGCGCCCGCGCCGCCCCGGCCACCGAAAGGAGGCGGGTGATGTCCGATTCGGAACTGATCAGCAAGGGCTGTCCCAATCCGGGCTGCGAGTTCGACAAGCATCATCCCAAGGCCAACTTCTGCGTCCTGTGCGGAACGCTCCTGTTCCGCCGCTGCGAGAACTGCCTCGACATCAACCCCCGCTACGCCAACTTCTGCCAGTTCTGCGGCTCGAATCTGGACGAAGTGCGGGAAGCCTTCGGCGCGCAGCCTGCTCCCGAGAGCAAACCGCTTGTGCAGGAACCGCCGGCGGAGGAACCGGAGAAAAAACATGAGTCGTGAGGCCTGCCCGGCGGCCGCTCGCGGCACGTTCCTCGTTGAACCGGTCTATCGCCTTTCTCACAAAGGAGTTGCTGCTATAACGCCACGCGACATCGCCATTACATGCGCACGCATCGCCGACAGCAAGAAGGCCGAGGACATCGTCGTCCTGAACATCCGCAAGCTCACCTTCATCACCGACTACTTTGTCATCGCCACCGGCTTCAACAAGCCCCAGCTTCAGGCCATCGCCGACGACATCGAGAAGCGCATGAAACAGGAGAACATCCGCTGTCTGGGCCGCGAAGGCCGGGGCGAGGCCATGTGGATACTCCTCGACTACGGCGACGTCGTCGTTCACCTCTTCGACGAGGAGGCGCGCAGGACCTACGACCTGGAAATGCTCTGGGGCGACGCCCCCCGCACCCGCTGGAAAGCCGCCGCCAAAAAGGCCGCTCCGCCCGTCAGAGAATAGCGATCCCATTCTCCCTGCAGGACCGGCGTCCCCGCCGCGCCGACCGGCCCGAAGGAGATCTCCTCCTTCTCCCCCACCATGGGCAACAACCATGATGCGCGGTACTGGGGAACGATCGAGTTCGAGGAACGCGGGATGTGAGGCCTGCGCCGCGTCGGACAATCTGACGGGTTTCGGGAGGACGCCTCCATGAAAGCGTTGGTCTTCGACAAGCGTCTTCGATTTGTTCCCGACCATCCCGATCCTGCGCCGTCGCCCGGCGAGGCCATCGTTCGCGTCACGCTGGCCGGCATCTGCAACACCGACCTGGAGATCACGCGGGGCTACATGGGGTTCTCCGGCATCCCGGGCCACGAGTTTGTCGGCGTGGTGGAGCGCGCGCCCGACGCGGCCCTGGTCGGCAAACGCGTCGTCGGCGAGATCAATTGCGCCTGCGCCAAGTGCCGGTTGTGCCGCCGCGGCCTCCGACGCCACTGCCCAAACCGCACCGTGCTTGGCATCCTCGGACGCAACGGCGCCTTTTCCGAGCGGCTGGCCCTCCCTGTGCGAAACCTCCACGTCGTCCCGCCGGAAATCCCCGACGAGGAGGCCGTCTTCGCCGAACCGGTCGCGGCCGCCTTTGAGATCCTCGAACAATTGCCGCCCCTCAATCGCCGCGATTCGGTCGCCGTTCTGGGCGACGGCAAGCTCGGCCTCATCGTCGCCCAGGTGTTGTCCACCGCGCGCGCCAGGATGCTGGCCATCGGCAAACATGCGGACAAACTGAAGATACTCCGACAGCTCGGCATCCGCACCGCCCGCCTCAACCGGCTTCCGAACGAATCCTTTACCATCGTCGTGGATTGCACCGGCTCTCCCTCCGGCTTCGAGCTGGCCGCCAGACTTGTCCGGCCCCGCGGTACGATCGTCCTCAAGAGCACGGTTGCCGCCGCCGCGTCCCTCAACCTCGCCCCGCTCGTCGTCAACGAAGTCACCGTCATCGGCTCCCGCTGCGGCCCCTTCCCGCCCGCCCTGCAGGCCCTGCGCGCCCGCAAGGTCGTCGTTCGCCCCCTCATCGCCGCCGTTTATCCCATCGAGGAGGGTCTCGCCGCATTCCGCCGCGCTTCCCGAAAAGGCGCGTTGAAAATTCTCCTGAAATGTGGTAACAAATAGCCTCTGGTTTTTTTCCTGCGCCTGGCGTCGTGCGAGCTGCGCGCCTTTTGAAGGAGCGTCAGATGAGTTTTGACCTCAAGTCCCTCTTCGGCCTCTCCGGCAAGGTTGCCGTCATCACCGGCGGCGGCGGCGTGCTTTGCAGCGCCATGGCGCGCGCCCTCGCCGAACAGGGCGCCAAGGTTGCCGTCCTGGACCTCAAGCCGGAAGCGGCCGGCGCCTGCGTGGATGCGATCAAGGCCAGGGGCGGCCAGGCCATCGCCGTCAAGTGCAACGTCCTGGAGCGCCCGAGCGTCGAGGAGACCTGCAAGACCATCCTCAACGCCTTCGGCGCGGTGGACATTCTCATCAACGGCGCCGGCGGCAACAAGAAGGACGCCACCACCTCGCCCCAGCTCGCCTTCTTCGACCTCCCCCCCGACGCCGTCACGTGGGTCTTCAACCTCAACTTCATCGGCACGCTCCTGCCCTCGCAGGTCTTCGGCAAGGTCATGGCCGAGAAGAAGGAAGGCTCCATCATCAACATCTCCTCCATGAACGCCTTCCGTCCCCTTACCAAGATCCCGGCCTATTCCGCCGCCAAGGCCGCCGTCAGCAACTTCACCCAGTGGCTGGCCGTTCACATGTCCCAGAACTACTCGACGAGAATCCGCGTTAACGCCATCGCCCCCGGCTTCTTCCTCACCGAGCAGAACCGCTTCCTCCTCACCGACGAAAAGACCGGCAAACTCACGCCGCGCGGCGAAACCATCATCGCCCATACCCCTATGGGCCGCTTCGGCGAGGCCGACGACCTGGTCGGCACGATCCTCTGGCTCCTGTCGCCCGGGGCGTCGTTCGTCCACGGCGTCGTAGTGCCTGTGGACGGCGGTTTCTCCGCCTTCAGCGGAGTCTGAACCGGAACCTCAACCCCGATCCCTTTCTTCAAGGAGAAAGCTATGGCGATTGACCCGCATGCAAAACTCAAGGAGTTCAAGCCGAAACACGATTTCTTCGTGGGCTTCGATTCCGACGGCTGCGTCTTCGACACCATGGAGATCAAGCACAAGGAGTGCTTCATCCCCAACATCATCGCCCACTGGGGCCTGCAGGCCGTGTCGAAGTACGCCCGAGAGGCCGCCGAGTTCGTCAACCTCTACTCGCGCGACCGCGGCGTCAATCGCTGGCCCGCGCTCACCAAGGCCTTCGACCTGCTGAAGGAGCGGCCCGAAGTGCAGCGCCGCGGCGTGAAGATTCCCGAAGCCCCCTACATCCGCAAGTTCATCGCCTCCGGCGTCGCCCTCGGCGAACCCGCCCTGTTGGACCTGATCAAGAAGACAAGCGGCGAGGAGAAGGCGGAACTCGAGAGGGGCTACAAATGGTCCCGCGCCGTCAACGACGCCATCGCGAACATGGTTCATGGCGTGCCCCCCTTCCCCTTCGTGCGCGAAAGCTTCGAGCGCCTGTCGAAGAAGGCCGACATGATCTGCGTCTCCCAGACCCCCGGCGAGGCCCTCGTGCGCGAGTGGGAAGAGCACGGCATCCAGAAGTACGCCGCCGTCATCGCCGGACAGGAGATGGGCAGTAAGAAAGAACACCTGCAGCACACCGCCAAGGGCAAGTACGCCAAGAATCGCATCCTCATGGTCGGCGACGCCGAAGGCGACCTCAAGGCCGCCCGCCCCAACGACGCCCTCTTCTTCCCCGTCAACCCCGGCCACGAAGAGGCCTCGTGGGAACTCTTCTTCAACGAAGCCCTCGACCGCTTCTTCGCCGGGACCTACGCCGGCGACTACGAAAACCAGCTTATCGAGAAGTTCATGACCTACCTCCCCGAAAAGCCGCCGTGGAAGAAGTGAGAAAGCGAGCGAGTGTGCGGGTGGGCAAGTAACGTCATCCGCGAAACGACACGACCGTAATCCTTGTAAGGGCGGGTCCCGGACCCGCCCTTACTCGTTTTATCGAGCCACAGAATCTCATTGACCTTCGCGACGCTTATACGTATAGTGTACGTGTAAGCTCAGGAGGAACGGAAATGCAGAAAAAGCTAACCGTGACCATTGATGAGAAGGTCTATGCGGGCCTGCACAAGGTCATTGGCCGACGTAAGATAAGCCGGTTTGTCGAGGGGCTGGTGCGTCCCCACGTCATCAAGCACGAGTTGGAATCCGCCTACGCGCAGATGGCCAGAGACACCCGACGTGAGAAAGAGGCCCTGGAATGGGCCGAGGGGACATTCGGAGACACCACCGATGCGGAGAGGTGAGGTCTGGTGGGTGAACTTCGAGCCTTCCGTTGGCGGAGAGATCCGCAAGAGACGTCCCGCCGTGATTGTGAGCAATGATGCTTCCAACAAGTTCCTGAACCGGGTCCAGGTCGTTCCGCTCACGAGCAACGTGGGGCACCTGTATCCCAGCGAGGCCTACGTCACCCTCAACGGAAAACAGGCCAAGGCTATGGCCGACCAACTCGCTACTGTCAGCAAACAGCGTTTGCTCAATCGCGCCGGAATCCTCTCGGTCGAGGATATGCAAGAGGTCGGACAGGCGGTAAAGGCGCAACTGGACCTTGTGTAGGCGCAAGGCCGACGGGATTCTGCCGGCGCGCCCGCGTGCCTGCTAGTCCATGCCTTTGTGCCCATGGTATTGTTCGCACGAGGACTTCTCTAGGGGGCACTGTTTGCTTGCAGACTGCGGGCGCAAACAACCATTTGTATTCCGCCGAGTCTCATCAAACCTATGGAGTGCAATATGGAACCGGTATTTCATCTTCCTTTTGCCGAGTTCGAGGCGATCTCTCAGTTCGGGCGAGCATTCGCGAAGAAGGAGGGGTTTGGGATCTTCATTCCGGTCAGTCGACAGCAGGAAGGCATTGACTTCTTGGTTCTCAACAACCGATCCCAGCGGATGCTCCGGGTGCAAGTGAAGATCTCGCGCTGGTACGCGAAGGACATGCCGCCCCATTATATCTTCTGGTACAACAACTTCGTGGGCCTCTACCGACCAGGCGCCGCTGACGTATACGCTTTCACTGCTCATTACCCAGTTTACGAACTTGGTTATCATGTTCGCGAACAGCGACGTTTCTGGCAGACTTCCGTGCTGGTGTTTACTGATGAGGAGATGGGCCAGTTCCTGCCGAGAGTCAAGACCAAGTCGGGCAAGCTAGATCGTTTCTTCTACTTTGCATTTGACCTGGCGACTTTTGAAACAGATATCAAGGTCATGCGTCCCGACCTGCCTGAAATGAATCTGGCTCCGCGCCTTCTGAAGAACCGCGTGGGCATGCTCAAGAAACTGCTGAAATGATGGATCTCGAGCCGCCAGCACAGCAGTACAAACGCACGGGCCAACTCAAGACATATGACAACCGGACGGGGGGGTGGGGCACACGCGTCTGACATCTGAAGGCGTGACCGAAGAGACGGCGAGCGAATATGTAG
Organism: uncultured Planctomycetota bacterium; assembly: GCA_964409935.1. Classification (GTDB taxonomy): domain Bacteria; phylum Planctomycetota; class Brocadiia; order JAADGH01; family CAYPFP01; genus CAYPFP01. The sequence goes on from CAYPFP010000160.1 coordinate 7,033, forward strand.
TCGCGGACTTCATGCCTGCAACTCTTCCTGTCGCACACACAAAGGGCGCGACTACATTCCCTTCTGTTCCCCCTATCCTTTCCCGTTCTCCGCACCCGCCACCCCTCTGCGGCGAATTTCTTCGTTCCCTGCCGTTCCCGAACCCCGAACCCTCTATTTCGCCGCCTCGCGAAGCTCTTTGATCGCCTTCGCTACGTCCGGCTTTCCGAAGACGGCCGACCCGGCCACGAACACCTCGCACCCGGCTTTCACCAGCGCGGGCACGTGCTTGGGGCCTACCCCTCCGTCTATCGAGATCAGGATGTTCGGATTCACGGCCTTGGCCATCTTGGCGATCCGCTCCGCCTTGGGCAGGCATGTCTGAATGAACGACTGCCCGCCGAACCCCGGATTCACGGACATCACCAGGATTAGATCCACATAGGGGATGATCTCCTCCAGCGTCGCGACCGGCGTGGCGGGGTTCAGCGTCACCCCCGCCTTGACGCCCAGGCTCTTGATGAGTTGGACTGACCGGTGCAGGTGGGGGCACGCCTCCACATGCACCGTCACGTAGTCCGCCCCGGCCTTGACGAAGTCGGGTATGTAACAATCCGCGTTCTCGATCATCAGGTGCACGTCCAGCGGCAGGTTGGTCGCGCGGTTCACGGCCTCGACGATCACCGGCCCGTACGAGATGTTCGGCACGAAGTGGCCGTCCATGATGTCCAGGTGCATCCAGTCGGCTCCGCCCGCCTCTGCCTCGCGCAGGTGTTCGCCCATCCTCGCAAAGTCCACCGACAGCACCGACGGCGCAATCTTGATCATCTCTGCTCCCTCGCAAAAGTGTCTTCTTCCTGTGCGCCGATTTAGATTACCATACATCCGCCTTCATGGAAATACGGCAACCGGACAGAGTCCCCCCGGCGGGCCGGGCCGCGTTAATGGACTTGACAAACTCCGTTCCGAGGAGTAGTCTGCTTTTTGCCCCTCGGATTGCACATTCCACACGGGCGATCTCGGCTTTTGCCGTGCGCGTGGTTTTGTCTTATGAAAGGGAAAGCCATGAAACGGGGAGCCGTCACGGTGTTGTTGCTCTTTGCGGCCTGATCGCCCCGGAGTGGCTGCGCGAAGCCGGCCTCACCGGCACGCGCATCGCCGAACTCGAAGGCCACGTCTCCGTGTTCTATCTGGATCGCCCAGGCCCGACGCCGGGGCCTTCCTGGCACCCCAGGCCGCCGCTGTGAGCTGCCTGTAAAATAAAGACAATTGGCTCTTGCATTGCGGGCAGGGTTGTGTATAATGTATTCATTGTCCTGCACAGAGCCGGGCACGTCCCCATGCACGTTATCATGCGAGTTTGTTCATTCCGAAACGAGAGTACATGACTTTTGAAGACTTTGGCCTCACCCCGTTGTTGCTTCACGCCGTCCGTTCCGAAGGTTACGTTCAGCCCACCCCGATTCAGGAGCAAGCCATCCCGCATGTGCTTCAAGGCCGCGACCTCCTGGGGTGCGCCCAGACAGGCACGGGCAAGACGGCCGCCTTTGCGCTGCCGATCCTTCAGCGCCTTCATGCAACCGGGAACGGGCACGCGCACCGTCCCATCCGCGCCCTGATCATCACCCCTACGCGCGAACTGGCCGCCCAGATCGGCGACAGTTTTTCGGCCTACGGCCGCCAGACCGGCCTGCGGCACACTGTGGTTTATGGAGGCGTCAGCCAGCGTCCGCAGGCCGATGCCCTTAAGAGAGGCGTGGACATCCTTGTGGCCACGCCGGGCCGCCTGCTCGATCTCATGAACCAGCGGTTGTTGTGTCTGCGGAACATTGAGATCTTCGTCCTCGACGAGGCCGACCGCATGCTCGCCATGGGCTTCATCCACGACATTCGCCGCGTGATCGCCCATCTGCCCGCAGAGCGACAGACCCTCTTTTTCTCCGCGACGATGCCCGAGAGCATTCAGTGCCTGGCCGACTCTATCCTCCGCAACCCGATCGAGATCCGCGTGACCCCCGAAGCCCCGACGGTTGAGACCGTCCATCAGACCGTCTATTTCGTCGAGCGTCATGACAAGCAGGCGCTTCTCCATCATCTCCTGGCCCGTCAGGAGATCACGCGCGCCCTGGTCTTCACGCGAACCAAGCGCGGCGCCGACCGCGTCGTTATGCGGCTCAAGGACGCCAACATCCAAGCCGCCGCCCTCCACGCGAACAAGTCCCAGAACGAGCGCACCCGCACCCTTGACAGCTTCAAGGCCGGGCGCACGCGCGTGCTGGTGGCCAGCGACATCGCCTCGCGCGGCATTGACGTCGAAGACATCTCGCACGTCATCAATTTTGATATGCCCAACGAGCCGGAGGTTTACGTCCATCGCATCGGCCGCACCGCGCGCGCGGGAGCATCGGGCACGGCGATCTCCTTCTGCAGCATCGAGGAGCGCACGAACCTCGACGACATTGAGCGCATGATCCGCAAGCAGGTTCACACCGTCGAACAACATCCGTACGCCTCTCCGGCGCCCCTGTCGCGGCAACCGAAACCGGCGATGCCTTCGCCCGTTTCGGGCGGCTTCCGCCCCTTCATGCGCCGCCGTCGCGGCCCGCGCCCCCTGCGGCGCTGGTAGGCCGCCGGACAGCGCGGACAGCGTCTGGGGCATCGTGGGGATTCGTCAAGGACAATCGAGATGAGGTGGGGGGATGGTCTTCGGCGCTTTTCGATAAGCTCATTTTTGCAGACAAGTACCCAGTACAGGTCCAGGCCGCTTTGACCGGGCATGCCGAATGCGTTTGGTCCCAGGATATCTTTCAACTTCCGTGCATAAGGTTC
>CAYPFP010000161.1:0-9821 GCA_964409935.1 uncultured Planctomycetota bacterium
CGCGGCTCAGGCCGTTGTGTTGTGAGCCTTACGGCAAACGGCGGCAGATAGCCACGGAACCACGCTGAAACACGCGGAAACGGCAACGGGAACGGAACCGCCGATGAACGCCGATGACGCGCCGAAAAAAACAACGGCGGGAGAAGCCGCAAAAAGGCACAGGAAGCGCAAAAGAGAAAATACTGAAGCCGTGCTTGCGCCTCTTTGCGGCCAGGTTTTTTTCCGTGTGGTTCCGTGTGATTCCGCGGCTCAGGCCGTTGTGTTGTGAGCCTTACGGCAAACGGCGGCAGATAGCCACGGAACCACGCTGAAGCACACGGAAACGGCAACGGGAACGGAACCGCCCATGAACGCCGATGACGCGCCGAAGAAAAAAGACAACGGCGAGTCATTTGGTGCGCAGTGTGCGCCCTACGTCGCCTTGCTTTCAATCTTACTCCGTTCTTTGCGTCCTTGGTGGTGAGTGCTGTAAACCGTTCTTGATACGGAACTTACGAAATGAGATTTCTCCAGTTGGTTTTGTCGCTGTGGATTCTGGCTGCCGGCGCGGGCTGTGTGCCGGAACCCCGGAAGGGCGCCGCCGCGCCCGTCCCGCCCGAAGGCCTTGCCTGGCTGAATGAGGCGCTGATCGTGCTGTACGCCGACAAGCCCTCCGACGAGGTCCGCGAGGCCGTCGCCCGCGACTTCGACGCCGACTTCCTGGACTGGTACTGCGGCACGGGCATGAACCGCGGCAACTACTTCCGCGCGCGCGGCGTGCGCAATTCCGGGCCGGAGGAATACGAGTACCAGGAAGCGCTGCAATTCTCCAAGGCGGACACCGAGGCGCTCTTCGGCGACAAGGGCATCGCCGTCACCCTGGAGGGGCGGCGGGCGCACTTCCCCCCGCATCAGTACAACGGCGCGTACTTCATGTGCCACAACGCCCCCAAGTGGCACGAGACCGTCAAGCAGGGAATCCTCCGGCTGATCCCGTACGGGCAGACGCTCACGCAGGACAACATCGGCTGCCCGCTCAACAAAGGCGCCGGCAACTTCTGCGCGTGGTGCGCGAGGGGATTCAGGCAGTACATGAGAGAGCGTTACGGGCCGCTTGCGTTCCAGAGGTTCGGCGTGCGCAGCGGCGCGAACTTCGACCCCCGCGCGTACCTGCTGGAGCGCCGGCGCGTCCTGGGAGCGGAAGGTCTGCTGGAAGACGCCCTGGCGCGCGAGTATATCCGCTACCAGTACGTCTCCCAACTGCGGGCTTGGGAGGGCATCTGCGAGGACTCGCGACAAGAGGCCGCCGCCGCAGGCCGCCCCCTGCCCGCCCTCTACGGGAACCAATACGGCGCGTGGGGCGAGCTGCCGTTCGCCACGGCGCTCTCGTCGCGCGTGGACGTGGTGTGGATCGAGTGCGGGTGCTTCGGGAGATACTGGAACAAGCCGACGGAGGCCTGGGGGCCGCTCGTGTCAAAGGTCGGCCAGGCGGCGGGAGGCTCCGCCCGACCGGTCTGGCTCTGGCCGATGGACTACGCCGAGGCCGGCAAAGACAACCGCTACTCCAACAGCCGCATACGGATCGTGCTGGCGGAGTCCTTCGCCAACGGCGGCGTGGTGGTGCAGCGCGTAGGAAGACCCGGGTCGGCGTGCTACGACATTCACAAGGAGTTCTCGGCGTTCCTCGCGCAGAACCGCGCCCTCTTCACCCAACGCGAACGCCTGGCCGAGGTGGGCCTGGTCTACTCCTTCCCGACATGGATGTGGCGGAGGTTTTCGTCGCTCAGCGTGCGGTTCCCGGCGCAGCAGAGCTTTCCCGCGATGGCGCGCATCATGGAGGAATCCCACCTGCCCTACGAGGTCGTCCTCTTCGGGCACAAGGACGTCTGGGAGGACTCGCACGCCCCGTCGCTGGGGAAGTACCGGGCCGTGGTGCTGCCCGGCGTGGACTGCCTTTCCGACGAACACGCCCAGGCGCTGCGCGAGTACGTCGCCGGCGGCGGGGCGCTGGTCATCTGCGGCGACTTCGCAGAACGAGACGAAGAATACAGGACGAGATGGCGGCGGGTATTCTCCGGAGTAAAGCTCACCAAGAGCGGCGTCTTCCCGGCGGGGCTGGGGAAGATCATCGTCATCACGCAGCAGGACATGGACGCCTTCATGGCCAAAGAGACGCGCGAGGCCGGACTCCAGAAGATTCGGTCGGCTCTGAACGACGCCTGCGGGACCACCGATGAAACGGCGGGGCCAAGCCGCATCATCCGGACAAACGCCCCGAACAACGTGTGGATCAACGCCTGGACGCAGGAACAGGGCCGCCGCCTCGCCGTCCATCTCGTGAACTACAACGCCGACCTCGATAAAGACACGATCACGCCGGCGAACAACGTCGAGGTGGCGATAAAGCCCGACGACGCAACGGCATTCGACAAGGCCGTCGTCCTCGCGCCCGATGCGGCGCCCCAGGACGTACCCCTTGCGCGAGAGGGCGAGATGCTGAAGGCGGTCGTCCCGCAAGTGCGGTCGTACGCCATCGTCGTGTTCACGAGCGGCGACGAGATGAAGTCCGCCAATCATCAGGCGCGCGCCCGGCGGCTCAGAGACCGCATCGCGGTGGTCAACGGCCTTCGATTCCGAGACGCGATCGCCGCGTCGCCGTTGGAGCTGGCGCAACCCGACTCGGCCGGCCCGGAAACGATCCTGCGGCTCGAACGCCACCTGCGCAACCTCACGCAGGAATACGAGGCAACTCAACGGCACACGCGGTCGTCGCTCATCGAAAGGGCCAGAACCGCCGTAGCGGCCTTCGACTTCGGCAACGAGAAAGCCCCGCCGGGATGGAAGAGCGTAACGAAGGACACGAAGTACGACGGGACTTTGGGCTACGGATGGGAGAACACCGCCGGCATCGCCCTGCGGGACGCCGGCAAGCCGGACGATCCGGCGGGCGACGCCTTCCCGATCGAGGACGCGCTCGCCGGCCGACTCACGCGCGCCTTCCATGTTGACACGGCGCCGGGAGAATACGTCGTGACCGTCATCACGACGGCGGAGACGCACCCGCGCGCCGTAACCCAGGTCGAGGCCGAAGGCGCGACGCGTCTGCTCGGCGTCCTCCCGCACGGCGGACTGGTCAGCGCAAGGAGTTTCCCCGTCACGGTCAACGACGGCCAACTCAACCTCCGCTTCGTCGGATACGACACCAGACAGGTCTTCGGCGTGGACGGCCCCGTCGGACCGACGACGTGGGTCGTGAACGGGCTGCTGATCGAGAGAGCCGGCGAGACATTGACGCCCGTCCGCGCCGAGGCCGCCCGCCACAACGACCTGGCCCAGGGCAGCCTTCGCGACTGGCTCGTGATAGGCCCCTTCGACGACGACGCCTGCGAAGGCATGACCGCCGCCTACCCGCCCGAAAAACGCATTGACCTGAAAGCCCGCTATCCCGGCAAGCAGCCCTGCGCGTGGCGGCGTTACCGCACCGGCGGCGAGAGCGGATTCGCCATCGTGCCGTTCAATCTCATTTACGGCGACCTCGACGAGACCGTGGCCTACGCAACCACCCAGGTCCACGTGCCGGAGAACAGTCCCGCGCTGCTCTCGTTTAGTTCGACCGGCCGCGCAACGGTCTGGCTGAACGGCCGCATCGTTCTGACGGACCGCGCCGCCACCGGCCTCGTCACGAACGAGTACGCGACGCCGGTGAAGCTGATGAAGGGATGGAACCGGATTCTGGTGAAGGTGTGCAACACCTGGCCGGGCCAGTGGGCCTTCCATGCCGGCCTGCTGAACGCCGCGAGCCGGCCGATGGACGAACTGCGCGTCTCGGCCGATGGAGAGACGGGACAGGCGGCGAAGCTGCAGAGCGTCGGGGCGCTGGCCGCGCTCGTCATCGAATGCGCCGAGGACAAGATTGAGGTGGGCGGCAGGGTCGAGGTGACGGTCGCGTTTGAGAACGTATCGGACCGGCCGATCGGCGGCACGCTGAGCGTCGAGGCCGAGCCGAACGGCGTCGTGGAGATCGAGCCGAAGGCCCCCGCGACCTTCGCCGGCCTCGAACCTGGAAAGAAAACGACGCAGCTCTTCGCGGCGCGGCTGGCGCGATGTCCGGCGGAAAACGCGCCCATTCTGCTCAACGCCACGCTGCGCAGCGATGAGCGCGAAAGACGGGGAACGCTGCGCCTCCTGCCGGTCACGCCGCTGCTGCGCATCAGCGCCGGACCCGGCTTCGTCCACGAGCCTTTCGAACGCGCGGCGGCCCCCGCGCTGGAGATCAGGCACTGGCGGCCCAATTCGCCAAACGTGACCGCGCTTTCCGCCGACGCGCAGTTTGCGCGCGACGGCAAGCCCACGCTCAAGGCGGAGCTTGCCTACGACGGCGACGGCAAGGAGGCCTACGGCCGCATCCGAGCGGAATTCGCCGAAGCCATGGACTGGTCGAGCTACAATGCCCTGCGCTGCTGGGTGCGTTGCGCCGACTCGAATCCCGCCATCAAGACACGGGACATCTGCATCGCGATCAGCGGACACGATTCAGGATGGCAGGCGCTGGCGCGGCATTCGGTTCCAGTGAATCAATGGACGCTTATCGAGGACGACCTCACGCGATACCCGCGCAGAGCGATTACGGCCATCACGCCCCACCTTTACGAGCAATACCTGTCGCAACAAGGGACATACACGTGGCGCCTCGGCGAGATGCGGCTGACGAGGGAATCGCGAGCGCACCCCGAACTGGACGCAATGGAGAAAGGGCCGCTTCTGCCCTGCGAAGGACTGCTGCGCGTGTCCATTTATAACGCGCTCTCGCGCGAGATCGAGGGCAGGCTGAGCCTCGTCCTTCCCGACGGCTGGCGCGCCGACCCCGCCAAACCCATGCCCGTGCGCCTTGCGGCGAAGAAGCTCTTCGAACGCATAATCCGCGTTACCATGCCGCCGAGCGACCTGGGGCGCACCCACACGGTGCGCGCGGCGCTGACGACGGACGCGGCGGGAAGCCAGGAGACCGCCGTCGAGGTTCGCCCGCCGCGCAGACTGACCGCGCGACCGGCCTCTGCGCCGCCAAAACTCGACGGCCTGCTCGACGACGCGTGCTGGCAGACCGCCGAGGCCGCGTGCGACTTTGCCCAGAATGTAAGCGGACAGCCGGCGAAGGCGGCGTCGCGGGCCTACGTCACGCATGACGGTAAGGACCTCTACGTAGCCTACCGCTGCGACGAACCGCAGATGAAGGCCCTGGCGACCGAAGTCAAGCACCACGACGGGCAGGTGTGGACGGACGACAGCGTGGAGATTTACCTGCAACCGAACCGCAATAACGCGCAGGACTTCTACCACATCGTCGCCAACACAGCAGGCACAATCCGCGACGAACGAGGCGCGAGCGCGGAATGGGATTCAGGCGCGCAGGCCAGGGCGGCGCTGGGCAAGGAGTCGTGGACCATCGAGATATGCATTCCCTTCGCGGCCCTCGGAGGGGCGCCGAAGCCGGGAGACACGTGGGGAATCAACCTTTGCCGATCGCGGCAGACCAAGCCCGGCCTCGAACGCGAGTACAGTTGCTGGTCGTGCACCTACGGACCGTTCGGGAATCCGGAACGGTTCGGCCAGATGGTGTTCCAGCAATAGGACAAACGGCGCGGCCGACCTCGCCGCGCCGCAAAGCGATCATTTCGCCTTAATGAAATCAATCTCCGCTACCGCGCCCACCGCCTTCGAGCCGCTCACCGGGTCGAGACGCAAGGCCGTCACGACGCCGGCCCAAAGGGAATGGCCCGCCATATCCACGGCGTATTCGTGGAACTGCCCGTCGGCCTTCGGAGCAAAGCGCACGACCTTGTCCTCGCCGAAAGCCGGCGAGTCTTTCGTGGTCCAGTAAATCTGCGCGCCCTCGCCCGCGGTCACCTTCATGTGCACAACAATCGTCCTGACCCCGGCCGCGTTCACGTCGAGGTTGTGGCGAACCATGTAGGGGTCCACGCCCGTGATCTTGAGCACGGCCGCGCCGTTTGCGACCGAGATCGGCTCGATGTCGCGGACCGGCGTCCATCCTTCGTCGTCGCCGGCGCGGTTGAACTGAAAATCAATCGCCTTGACGGCGCGCGCGCTGAGGGGGACCTCGATCCGCTTCAACGGCCCGACCGAGAGAAGAGCGCGGCCGGGTTTTGCCACCTTGATGACGAGCATCCCGCGCGAAGGCGTGTAGCGAGCCGCCGATTGGGCCGAAGCCTCCACATCGGAGACAATCGGCAGAGACTTCCCGTCGAGAGTAACCAAGTCCGGTTTTGCGATGGGCATGACAAGGATGTAGTACGGGTCGGGGACAGCGAGATCGCTCGTGAACTCCAGCGTCTTGTCCGCCCGCACGGCTTCGGCCGTCACAGCAACCTTCGACGGCGCCGTGATATGCGCCACGCCCCCCTCGGCGCGCACGAGAACCGTGTACGGCTCGATGTCCTGCCCCAGCCCCCAGTAGACGTTCTGCGTGATGCGAGGCGGCGCGAACACCCAGGGACAACGCTTGCCGTCAATCAGGCTGCTGTAGTCCGGCCACAGAGCAATGTCCTTCTCCTCCGCAGACTGCTGGTACATGCCGCTGACGGTGACCCCCTCGCCGACCTTGCGCCAGGGAAAAGTCTGGTCGAACTCCGAGAACCGCAACAGAGCGTAGGCATGATCCAGACCGCACCACTGCACCGGACGCCCCATCCAGTTGCCCTTGTACCACGTCGCGCCGAAAACGGCGATGGAGGCGTAACGCATGAAGTCAAACTTGTCGTCGTCCCAGAAGTACAGAAAAGGCAGACCGGCGCGCGCCCAACGCCGAGCCTCGGCATGCCACCGTTCATCGCCGGTCAAACGATAGGCGTCCAGATAGGCCACGACCGCGTGCGAGGCGGCGAGGATATCGGGGGTGTGCACGGGCACCTCCCATACCTGCGCGGCGCGCGGAACGCGGAAGCGCGTCATGAAACGCAACGCCTTCAGCCCCGCCTCCAGGACCTCGTTGTTTCCGGTAATGCGCGCGCAACGCATCAAAGCGCGGGCGTTGGCGGCGCAGGTGCCCAGTTCGACGGCGCCGTCGGGGCCTAGTTCGCGATAGTCGTATCCCTTGAAGATGCCCTGATCGCGGCGGTTGGCGTTGAAGCGCCACTCGCCGTCGTTGCCCTGCGACTGGATGGAGCCGGAGGCCGCCACTTGCATCCCTTTGATGCGGTCCTCGACGCTGCCCAGGAAGAAGCAGACCTTGTCGTCACCGCCGCCTTTCAGATGGGGAAGCATAAGGGCGATGCGATCGCGGTACTGCTTCTGCGCGGCGGCGTCTTTGACAATCTGGGCCGCCTTCAACAGGTCATGGACAAAGAACGGCGGCACAACAGGCTTGAAGTGGAGTTTGGGGCCGCCAAGATAAGGCCACCACTTGCCCTCTTCGGGAATCCACAGCGACTGGAAGTACGCCTGCATGGAAAACTTGATTTCGGCCTCGGCCGAACTGCGGGGGTAGGGCCTGGGTTCGATGACGCCGTAAAGCTCGAACCACCGGTCCATGGCCGCCAGGGCGTCGGCGGCGTCCTTCTCCGCGAGGATCTGCATCTTGAGAGACAGCGCCTGGCCGGCCTTCAGCGCGTAGGGCGTCGAGGCCTCGCGGTCGTTCTCCGTGACCCACTCCGGCACCGAAGGCACAAACAGACCCATCAGATGGGACGACGTCCCCTCGAAATGGTTGGGAGAGGCAAAGACGGCCGACACGCGGTCGTTGGCGCCATCCCACTTGCGCCTCGCATCCCACAGGATGCCGACGAGCGTCTTCTTGTTGAGCACACCGATACACGGAATGGTCACGCGATTGGGGTGCGGCACGTAACGCACATGTTCGGGCGTCGTGATGTCGAGGGTGCTTGAGGAGATTTCGTCGCCCTCCAGCCACTCCAGTCCGGGGAAGACCGCCTCCGTCTTTTCAGAGCCGAAGCCGCCCTCCCCCGCGTAGACCATCGGCCCTTCAAAGCACAGGAGCTTCACGTCCTTGCTGCACGAAGCCGAGGACTCCACATCAAAACGTTCTGCGCCGGCCCCCAACGAGAAACGCACGGATACCGTCCACTGATTCCCATCGGCGTCGGAGAATTCGCGCCTGAATACGGCAGCCGTCGTATCGCCGTCTCTGGCGATCTGGGGGGCGTCGCCGTAGATGGGGGAATCGCTGCGCACGCCCTCGGCCGGCTGCCAGACAAGACGGGCCAGACGCGGAATCGCCCCCGCGCGTTTCCAGCCGAAAAGCCCCTCTTTGATCTCGATGAAGCCCACGCCGTAACCGAACTCGTTCTTGGGGAACGCCAGGCGCACGCGGTCGTTTCCGAGAAACGCCGTAGCGCCCGAGTCGTGCCGCGCGCCGACGACGAGCTTGGCTGAACGGAACTCCTGCCGCGCCTCGCCCAGGGTGACGCGCGCCAGCACGTCGGAAGACCAGCCCTGGCGAGTCGCCCTGAGCCGCCAGGATGTCGAGGTCTTCCCGCCGGCGGGCACGTCCAGCCGCCTCTGGAGCGAATCCTTCTCCGCCAGTTCAACGCCGTCCGACGGCGCGATGAAGACCTCCACACCCTTCGCAGTGGCGGTCCCGGAGTTGCGCAACGTGCAGGAGAGCGTGAAGGGTTCGCCTTCCTGGACGATGAACTTCGAGAAGGCCAGGACGGGCGGTTCGAGCTTGGGCGCAAGTTCAACCCTGGTCTCGGCGACGGAGTCTCCGACAGTCGCGAAGAGCTGAATCACATCGGTCTTGTCGCGGCGGCCGATGATGCGCCACACAAGGTCGCGCCAGTCGTCGGGAGCGATCTTGACCGAATCTGCGATCGTCTCGACGCGCAGATAGGGGGGCGCCACGATGCGCCCCTTCGCTTCGGCTGGCTGGTCGCCATCGTTCTTGACGCTGAACTGGAGCGTGAATTCGCCGCCCTCGCTGCCCTTTGTTTCGGTAATCCAGGTCTTCTTGAAGGCGAGCATCGGGCCGACCTTCTCAACCCAGCGGATGTCATCGAGGATCATCTCGCCGCTGCCGCGGCTGACGCGCGGCCCGATCTGGATGAATTTCACTTCCGGGTATGCGGTAAAATCATACTTCACGCCGACGCGGTGCCATTGTCCGTCGCCCACGTGGGACTCGGGAATCTCAAAGGTAGCCCGCCTGGTTCCGCCGCCCTCGATACCGTCGGCCTTCATGGGGATCACGTTAAGGGTCATCTTGCCGCCGCCGGCCGAGACGGCCTTGTACCAGAACTCGATGCCGCCCTTCATGACGCCGAGCATGGCCCCCTGCCCCTGGCCCGGCAAGTAGGTACGGTTAAGGCCGACCTCGACGCCCTCGCCCTCCATCCTGATCCGGGCGGCGTTCTTGCCGGAGTGCGCGTCGTTCGTCACCTCGACGGCGACCTTCGCGCCCGCCTTGCCCGCATTCGTTACGGGCATCCAGTCGCGGGGGAAGTCTTTCTCGCCAATCTCCTCGAAACCGCCGTTGGAGACGACGCCGACCTGAGAGGGAGCCTCCTCCTGAGAGCGGCTCGTCGAACAAATCATGAACACGCCAACCACTGCCAGAAGCATCGCAGAAAGTCTTGACATGAGATTCTCCCTTTGAAGGTACGAGCGTTACTGCCTTTACCCTGCGACGAGCAAGGATTATACTTGTCATAATGGGTGGGAATCAACAGAACGGGAATGAGGAGTTTGCCCATTTTATCTTGGCGGAGGCGGAGTGGCGAAGGCGAGTTGGCGCTGACGAGGATACTGAGTCTCTTATCGGACCGGGGCGTTTGTCCAACTCACGTTGAACCAGGACAGGTGAACCAATG
>CAYPFP010000162.1:0-9749 GCA_964409935.1 uncultured Planctomycetota bacterium
CCTTTGGCCTCATCAGCCTCTTACCGGCATGCCTGTAAATTTGGGTAATCTCCAGGGTGTTGTAGAGAACGTTGAGGAGGAGGCAGAGGATTCTGTTTGCGACCTTGTGCCAGAAGAGATAGGCCCTCTGGGGGCGGCCGCCGGAGAGGCGGGAGCCGAAGACGACGTCGGCGTCGCCGCGCAGGATCGGTTTGAGCAGTTCGTGGTATTCCTGGGGATCGTATTCCAGGTCGGCGTCCTGGAAAACGATGACGTCGCCGCCGGCGGCGGCCAGGCCGGTGCGAACGGCGGCGCCCTTGCCGAGGTTGCGGGAGTGGTGGAAGATGCGGACGTTCGCAACGGGAGGAATGGCGCGCAGCTTCTCCCGCGTGCCGTCGGTGGAGGCGTCGTCCACGATGATCAGCTCCAAGGGGAGGTTTACGGCCCGTACGCGGCGGATGATTTCCTCGATCGTGCGCGCTTCATTGTAGACCGGCATGATCACCGAGAGGAGCACGGGAGGCCCCTTCACAGGTCTGAGGGCTGCGGCCGTGCGCGATTTTCCTGCGTACAAGACATCGCGATGATGTAAAATGAGAACGGCATGATTGGGACTTGAAGGAGGCCTTTGACGGTGTTCATACTTCGTCTCACGCCGTATGAGGTGGCGATAATCGCGCTGGCTTGGATCGTGTTGGTGGTTGGAATCCCCGTCGCGTTGAGATTTGCGATTCGGAGAATGAGGCGGCGCTCCGCGCAAAAAATCAAGGACGTGAGCGCGCCGGTGCGTGCCACCGCCCGATCCCGGCCCGCGCTCCCGCGCAAGGCCCGTCTCTAGTTCCCGGGTCGCGCCGGCCCGCGGGGTCAGGTCTTCTTGTACTTGGCGTGGCAGGCGCCGCAACTGCCGGCCACCTTCTTCATGGCGGCCATCGCGCCGTCTTCCTTCTTGTCGGCGGCGGCGACGCTCAGTTCGGATCCCCCCTCGGCCATCGCCTTGTACATCCCCTTCATCTCGTCGTTGACGCCTTCGCCGCCCTGAGCCTGGTCGCCCGCCGCGGCAATCTCATCGCCCTTGGCCTTGACCACGTCCCAGTTCTTGGCGCCGTAGGCCTCCTGGATGGCCTTGCCGGCCAGGGCGAGTTGTGCCATTATTGCCTTGACGGCGGGGCCGCTTGCGCCCGTCTTCTTCTCTTCGGCCGGCTTTTCGTCGGACTTCTTGCCCTCCTCGGCCTTTTCCTCTTTGTCCTCTTTCTTTTCGTCTTCCTTGGCTTCTTTCTTTTCTTCTTCCTTTGCGTCTTCTTTCTTCCCCTCTTCCTTATCCTCGTCCTTATTTCCGTCTTCCTTCTTTTCCTCCTTGGCCTCTTCCTTTTCGGAGTTCTTCTCTTCGTCTTCCATGTCCTCTTTGGGTTTCGGCCTGGGCGGAGGAGGGGCGGGAGCGGCCTTCGGCGCGGCCTTGGGCACTTTGGCGGCGGCCACTTCCGGCGCCTTCGGCATGACGATATCGCCGGCCACGATCGGGTTGAGGCGGTCGGACCTCACGATGCCGGCCGTGCTCGTGACATTATCCAACTTGACGACCTCGATGTCGCCCTTGTCAACCAGTTTGCCCGCCTTGCCCCGCTCGTACACGGTGTAGACGGTTCCGAGCTTCACGCCGTCCATGGCCCCCATGCTGAGGTAGGCTGTCTTGAGCTTGAGGTTGACGCTCACTATCCGGCCTTCCTGCGCCACGGCCTGGACGGCCACGGCGGTCGGTTGAAGCACGACGGCCATGAGGTCGCCCAGGAGCGCAATGCGGGCCTTGATGGGTTCCTCCGACGGAACATCAATGCGGGGGGGCAGTTTTCTGCCCATCTTGGCCAGTCGTTCGCGGAGGTCCTTGATGTTGGCGTCGAGCTTGGCGACGAAGGCCTTCTCCTCCTCGTCGAGGGCGGCCTTCTTGTCGGAGTATTCTTTCTGGGCCTTGGCGACCTCCTCCTGGGCGGCATCAAGCTTGGTCTTCATCTCGGAACGCAGCGTCCCAAGTTCCTTTTCCTTCTCGGCGACCTGTTTGGTCAGCTTCTCATTCTCGGCGACCTTGTCCTGGATGGCCTTGGTTACGTTTTCCTTCTCCGCCTGAATCTGTTCCTGAAGTTTCTTCTCGGTCGCAGCGGCCTGCTTGACCTGCTCGTCGAGCCTGTCTTTCTGGTCCTTCAGCGACTTGATGAAGTCCTTGACCGCGATGCTGCTGGTGCCGGCGGAGTCCTTGAGGAGCTTGCGCGTGTCTTCAACGGCGGTGTCGCCGGGGTAGCCGACCAGTTCGATCATGCGCTCGTACTGAAGGCCCCACTTGACGGTCTTCCCCAGGAGGCCGAAGAACTGGGCGCCGTAAGGCGTGGGAGCCGCGGGGGAGGTCTCCATCTCGGGGTTCTTGTTCGCCTGTTTCAGGGGGTCATAGACCTCCCGCTGAAGCCCGGCCTGCAGTTCATCCAGTGTCGTCTGGCGCGAGGCCATTCCCTGGTAGAGGAAGAACGACAGGATGAGCAAGAGGACGGTGGCCACGATGAAGATGATCAGGGCCACCGGGGATTCACTTGGCATGCGAACGGTCCGGACCTCAGGCATAAAGGCTCTCCTTCTCCTGCAAGACACCCTCGCCACGGCCGCCGTGCTGAAACTCCACAGCGACAAGGCGTTACCGCGAACAGACTTCCGCCAGTATGACGGTTAGTGTACCTAGCCAACGCACATTGTCAAGCAAAAAACTGGCCTGCCGCGTCCCCCTTTCGTCCTGCGCCGCAGAATGCCGTTGAAACTTGCCCTCGAGCGTGCTACATTGCCTCGCAAGACGATTATAGCAGATCGCGGGAAGGATTGTGACCCCCAGGAAGGTTTCCACGAGGTCCGGTATCTTTCGCCTCTCCCTGTTCATGCGGCTGGAAGGCATCGTACAGGGCTTTTCGACGCGGAAAGGCCCGCCGCCCGACTTTCGCGAGGCGAACATGTCGTTCCGGACCGCCGGCAACACCGACAGCGTGGCGGCAAATCGCCGCGCTTTTTGCCGGTCCGTGGGCGTCCCGATAGAGTCCCTTGTGTTCATGCAGCAGTGCCACGGCGACGAGGTCGCCGTCATCACGAGGGCGGATTCGGGGCGAGGCGCGTTGACGCCGGCCGGCGCGATTCCCGGCACGGATGCGATGATTTCGCGCGAACAGGGATTGTGGCTGGCAGCGCTGGAGGCGGATTGCGCCGTGGTGGCGTTGTGCGATCCGGTCAAGAGGGCCGTGGGAATCGCGCATGCGGGGTGGCGCGGCACGGTGAAAGGCATTGCCGGGAAGACGGCTCGCAAGATGTGCGCCGAGTTCGGGTGCGATCCGGCGACCATCCTGGCGGGGATCGGCCCGTCCATCGGCCCCTGCTGTTACGAGGTGGGCGCCGAGGTCGCCGCCGCGGCCGAAGCAGGCCATGGGGCGGAGGCCGTGTCGCGCCAGGGAGACAAGTTCCGCTTCGATTTGCGCCGCGCCAACGTGACGCAGCTTCGAGCGGCGGGGCTTCGGGCCGAGAACATCGAGGTGTCGGAGGTCTGCACCTGTTGCGAGCGCGACCGTTTCTTTTCGTATCGCTGCGACGGCCCCACGGGGGGACGCTTTTGCGGCATCATCGGGTTCCGTGAGGGAAAATAGACGCCATTGGAGGGTATTCCGTGGAACCATTCTATCTGTTTCTGATGTTCGCCGTCGGGCTGGCCGCCGGCGCGGGGGCGGCCTGGCTCTATCTGCAGTCCCGCGTCGCGGCGGCCGTGGACCAGGGCAAGAGAGAGAGCGAGGGCGAACGCATCGCCCTGAACGAGCGCCTGCTGGCCAAGGATCAGCAGGCGCAGGAGCTTCGGGCCGAGCGCGACCGCCGGGACGCCTCCATCGCCGGATTCCGGCAGGAGATCACGGGGCTTCGGAGCAAGATCTCCGAGCTTGAGACGCGAATCGAGGAGGAACGCAAGGCCGCGCAGAAGCAGCTCGAACTTCTCAACGACGCCAGGAACAAGTTGTCCGACGCCTTCACGGCCCTGGCCGCCGACGCGCTGAAGAGCAACAACCAGTCGTTCCTCACCCTGGCGAAGACCACGCTCGAAACCTTCCAGAAAGGCGCCGACGGCGACCTGGAGAAACGCCAAAAGGCGATCGAGACGCTCGTCAGCCCGCTGCGCGAATCCCTCGACAAGGTGGACAGGCAGATTCAGGAGATGGAGAAGGCCCGGCAGGGGGCGTACGGGAGCCTGACGGAACAGGTCAAGTCCCTGGCCACGACGCAGGAGAGACTCCAGGCCGAGACGGTCAACCTCGTGCGCGCGCTGAAAAGCCCGTCGGTGCGCGGGCGATGGGGCGAGATACAGCTCCGGCGCGTGGTGGAGCTGGCGGGCATGCAGAACTACTGCGACTTTGAGGAGCAGACCTCGGTGGCCACCGAGGACGGGTTCCTGCGGCCTGACCTCATTGTGAAGCTGCCGGCGGAGAAGAGGATCGTCGTGGACGCCAAAGCTCCCCTGAGCGCCTACCTCAGTTCGATCGAGGCGCCGGACGACGATGCCCGGCGGGTCTGTCTGCTCGATCACGCGCGCCAGATGCGCGACCACATGACCAAGCTGAGTTCGAAAAAATACTGGGACCAATTCTCGCCCACGCCGGAATTCGTGATCATGTTCCTGCCGGGAGAGATGTTCTTCAGCGCGGCCCTGGAGCAGGACCCCGGCCTGATCGAGCAGGGCGTGAACCAGCGCGTGATCCCGGCCTCGCCGACGACGCTCATCGCGCTGCTGCAGGCGGTCGCGTACGGCTGGCGGCAGGAGCGCATCGCCGAGAACGCCCTGGCCATCAGCGACCTGGGAAAGGAACTGTACGAACGGCTCGCCACGGTATGGACCCACTTCGACGATCTGCGCAAGGGCCTCGACCGCGCCGTAGAGGCGTACAACAAGGCGGTCGGTTCGTTCGAGACGCGCGTGATGGTGACGGCCCGGAGGTTCAAGGAGCTGGGCGCCTCCACGGCCGAAGATATCCCGCCGTCGGAGGTCATCACCAAGGCGACGCGCGCCCTTCAGCCGCCGAGCCAGAACAATTCGAAAAGCTAGGAACAATCATGCAACCCGTTGACTTTGAAAAACACAACGCCGAGGTGCGCGAGGTGTGGAAGACGTACAACGAGGGCCGCCCCCTGCGCGTGCCGATGACGCTGGGAATCAGTTCGCGTTACTTGATGTTCAACCCGGACGCGAACCCGGACAAGGTAACTTTCGCCGAGTTCTCGAACGACCCCGACGTGATGCTCCGGTGCAAGGCCGAGCATCAGTGGTGGATCCGCCACCACATCGTCTACGACGCCGAGATGGGCATGCCGGCCAAGGGATGGGCGGTGGGCGTGGACTTCCAGAATTACTATGAGGCCGCGTGGTTCGGGTGCCCGATCGAGTACCGCGGCGACGAAGTGCCCGACACGCGCCCCATCCTGACTGACGATCGCAAACGGTTGCTCTTTGACCGCGGCATGCCCGATCCCTTCGGCGGATTGATGGGTAAGAACCGGCACTTCTACGAGCACATGTTGCGCCGGAAGGACGAGGGATTCACGCATCGGGGGTTGCCGATCGCGTCGGTCGGCCCGTGCGGTATGGGCACCGACGGTCCGCTCACGGTGGCCTGCTCGCTGCGGGGCGCTACGGAGATGTGCCTGGACTTCTACGAAGACCCTCGCTACGCCGAAGAACTCCTGGACTTCATCACCGACGCCACCATCGCCCGCATCAAGGCGTGGAGGAGATATCTCGGCCAGCCCGAAACGAACGACGCGTGGGGCTTCGCCGACGACAGTGTGCAACTCTTGTCGCGCGACCTGTACCGCCAATTCATCCTGCCTCGGCACAAGCGGCTCGTCGCCGCGTTCTCGAAGAAAGGGCCGAACAGCGTGCACCTGTGCGGCGATTCGTCGCGCCATTTCAAGACGCTCCGCGACGAGTTGAACATCAAGACCTTCGACACGGGATTCCCGATTGACCTGGCCCGGATAACGCAGGAACTGGGACCGGAGGTGCGCCTGCAGGGCGGCATCCACGTGACGACGCTGCGCGACGCCGCGCCGGCGGCAGTGCGGGAAGAATGCCGGCGGATCCTGCTTTCCGGCGTGAAGGAGAACAAGCGGTTCGTCTTCCGCGAAGGAAACAACCTCGCCCCGCACACGCCGCTGGAGAATCTCCGCGCCATGCGCGATGCGGTGAAGGAATACGGCGTTTATTGAGCGAAAGGAGCGGCATGCCTGCGAAGGTCATCATTGACACGGACATCGGCGATGACATTGACGACGCGCTGGCCATTGCGTTTGCGGCGCGGTCGCCGGAGCTGGAGCTTTGCGCCGTGACGTGCGTTTTCGGAGATACGGTCCTGCGCGCGGCCATGGCCTTGAAAGTCCTTGACGTCCTGGGGCGGCCCGACGTGCCGGTGGGCGTCGGCGTGGGCAAGCCGCTGCGCTGCCCGCTGCCCGCGCACAAACCCAACCAGGCCGTCGTTCTCACCGACGCCGACCGGCAGCGCCGACCGGCGGCCGAACACGCCGCCGACCTCATCCTCTCCATCGTCCGCCGTCACCCCGGCGAGGTGACGCTGGCGCCCATCGGCGCGCTCACGAACGTCGCCCTGGCCATCGTCAAGGACCCGGCCACCATGTCGAAGCTCGGCGGCCTGGCCGTCATGGGCGGGGTCTTTCTGAAGCCGGGGGCCGAGTGGAACATCCGGTGCGACCCCGAAGCGGCCGAGATCGTCTTCAACTCCGGCATCCCCATTCGCGCCTGCGGGCTGGACGTGACGATGAAATGCAGGATGAACGACGCCGACCTGGCGCGCATCCGCGACGCGGGCAAGCCCCACACCGACCTCTTGTGGCGCATGATCTCCGCGTGGCAGGGCGGACAGAAGAACAAGTACCCCATCCTCCACGATCCGCTCGCCATCGCCTCGGTCTACCGGCCGGCCCTGCTGACGTGGCAGAAAAAGACCGTGAAGGTGGAGACGACGGGGACCCACACGCGCGCGTTCACGGTCGTCGCCGACCCGCCGAAGGAAGGGGCGAACACCGAGATCGCGACGGACGTGAAGAACGAGGAGTTTGTGAAGCTGTTCACGGAGCGCGTCGCGGGATGATCGGGCGCCGACGGGCGGCCGATCATGGCTCGCCGTCGTCGTCCTCGTCCTGCTCCAGCGGAACGGTCCAGTACGCGGTGTCGAGGAACTGTTTCCAGGACTCGTACTTGCGCGAGCCGAGCTTGAGCGTGACGACGGGGTTGCGCTTGGGCATGAAGGGTTTGCGGATCAGCTTCATGTGGGCCTGGACCGGCGTGCGCCCGCCCTTCTTCTTGTTACACTCCGTGCACGCGCAGACGATATTCAGCCAGGTGCTCTTGCCGCCGAGGCTCTTGGGCACGACGTGCTCCAGGCTGAGTTCGGAAGTGGGGTGCCGCTTGCCGCAGTACTGGCAACGGTTGTCGTCGCGGGCGAAGATATTCCGCCGGTTGAACTTCACGGTGCGCTGGGGCAGCCGGTCGTAGATGAGCAGACGGATGATGCGGGGCACCTGGATATCGAAGCGGATGGTGCGGACCCAGTCTTCGTGGTCGTTGCGGGGAAAACGGGACCTGAGGCTGGACACGTCAATCCAGCTCTTCAGGTTGTAGAGGTTGTACTGCCCGTCGTCGAAGGAAACGACCTCCGCGCACTCCTTGCAGAGCAGGGAAAAAGCGCGCCGTGCCGAGATGACATGCACAGCCACGAAGAAGCGATTCAGAACAAGGACACTCGCATCGAGCGCGCTCACACCATCCATAGGGTACTCCCAACGACGTGCTTTTGTGTAATTATAGGGAGAGGCGGGCGGGAAACGCAAGCACAAATTCCCGCCGTGCGCCCGCCGGCCCGGCCTTCACCGTCTCTGCGCGCCCCGTGATTCCCCGATGGACACAAGGGGCTGCTTCCCCTCTTGCGTCCTACGGATAGTAGCGGAAGATGTTGCCGGTGTCGGGGATGTGTTTCATCACGTCGTCGGAGACGGCCGTCATGCGTTCGAAGACGGAGGGCGGAATCTCGCCGGCCGCCGCGGCGACGTTGGCGAGGACCTGATCCGGTCTGCGCGCCCCCACCAGCACGACGCTCACGGCGGGACGCGACATGACCCACCGGATGGCTAAATGCACAAGGTCGCGGCCGGCTTCGCGGGCGAGGGCCCTCAATCTCTCGACGCCGGCATGGCAGCGGGGGTACACGTCGGCATCAAAATAGACGGTTTTCGCCCGGTGATCGCCCTCCGAAAAAGCGGGTCGGGCCGGCCCGAATTTCCCGCTGAGCAACCCCTCCGCGATGGAGCTGTAGGTCACCACGGCGATGTTGTGTTGCGCGCAGAACGGAATCAGTTCGCGTTCGGGGTAACGCCAGAAAAGGTTGTAGCAGAGCTGGTGGGCCTCAATGCGCCCTGCCTTCTGGACTTCCTCCATCTGCTTGACGGAGAAGTTGCTCACGCCGACGGCGCGGATCTTGCCCGCCGCGCGGGCGCGCTCCAGGCCTTCCATGACGGGGCCAAGCTCGATGCCCGTGCGCGGCCAGTGAATGTAATAGAGGTCAATCACGTCCGTCTGCAACCGCTGAAGGCTGGCGTCCACGGCCGCTTCCATCGCGCCGGGTTTTGGGTTGGCGCCGGTCTTGGTGGCGATGAAGAGCCGCGAACGGTCGGGGGCGAGGACTTCGCCCACGACCTTTTCCGAACGGCCGCCCCCGTAGCCCTGGGCGGTGTCGAAGTGGGCGATGCCTGAATCGAGCGCGGCGCGGATCGTGCGGCGCGAGTCCTCGTCGTCCTGAGGCCCCCAGCCGCTCCCGAAAGCCCAACACCCCAACCCCAATGCCGTCGAGGGCGCGGCGCCCTTGCCGATCTGGAACGTCTTCAAACCCATCTTCGTCCCTTTCTTCGTGAATGGCGTCTAACCGGCGGCGATCAAACCCTTGGTGAAATCGGCGGCGCGTTTCAGGGATCCGATGTCGGTCAGTTTATACTGCGTGGCCAGAGCGCCGTCGTAGCCGATGCCCCGCAGCCCTTTCATGAAGGACTTGTAGTCGAACTTGTCGTTGGGGTTGCCGGGTTCGCCGCGGTCGGAGCCGGAGATATGCACGGTTCCGAGGACGCCTTTCATGGCGAGGGCGGCGGCGCAGGGGTCGGCCTGATCGTTCCACATGTGATAGGTGTCGGCGCACAGCGTGACCTTCAGGCCGGTCTTCCTGATGAACTCGATGCCTTCGCGGTAGTTGTCGAGGGGGCAGTTCTTCTCAAACTCCAAAGCGATTGTGCGGCCTTCGCGCTCGGACATGGGGGCCATCTGCCGGAGATTTTTCTCCAGGGTTTCGAGGGCCTGCGCCTTGGTGGCGTTCTTGGGCATGTTGGGCCACATCAGGATGACGGGCGCGCCGAACCGCTTCACGACGCCCAGGCAAAGCTCCATCGTCTCCAGCGCCTGCTTCTCCATCCCCGGCGTCGTCACGATGTGCGGCCCGTAGCAGACCACCGGCACGATCAGTTGGAATTTTTTCGCCAGGTAGACCATGTGATCCATGTCGGCCTCGTTCTTGGCGTCCACGAAGCCCGTCGCCATCAGGAGGTCGAGGCCCTCAAACCCGGCCTTGGCCACCTCCTCAAAAACCTGGTCGCGCTTCATCAACTGCAGAGTGCCCGAATACGGATCGAATGCCACCAGCATGACGCACCTCCTA
>CAYPFP010000163.1:0-9607 GCA_964409935.1 uncultured Planctomycetota bacterium
TTTGGCCTCATCATCCTCTTACCGGCACACCTGTAAATTTGGGTAATCTCCAGGGAAATGACGCTAGGGCGTGGGCGGAATGTTCATTTGTTGTCTGGTCTCGTGCGTGAACCACGCGCCGGCTTCGCCTCTTTCCGGTGTGATTTCCACGGGCTTGCCGTCCAGCGACACGACGACCTTGTCGGTTTGCGGCGCGAAGCTGAACCTCCAGAGAATCTTGTCTTTGACTCTCATTCCGCTTGCGACGACTCGCGCGTTCCACGGCGCCGCCTCCACGGTGACGGGTTCGCCGCTTGCGCCTTCCAGCCGCTGATTGATTCGGCCCAAGAGTTCGTCGAGAAGGATCTCGTCCTCCGGCAGCGACAGGCTTTCGGGTTTCTGGTCTTTTCGCCACGGGTGCGGGTTCCAGAAGAGGAACTCGGCGATGCCTTGCAGGGCGAGGTGGCAGACCAGTTCGCGGTAGTAGGGCGTTCCGCCGACGGTGGCGGGCGGACGGTTTGGCCCGTCGCCGGCGTACCGCGCCCACGCCACCCACGGTTGGATGGGTATGGCCGACGATCGTTTCATGGAACGGATATAGTTGACGCTGAGCAGCAGCCCCGCAAAGGGCGACTGTCCGAAGGGGTTTTGTCCGTCCAGCTTTTTGGACGCCAGTTGTCCGATGCTGGTGTAGAAGGATCGCGACTGATGCGTGCCGAAGGGGATTCCTTCCCGCCATTGCATATGGCCGTGGAGGTCGGGAACGGTGTTTGCCTCGGTCACGATGTAGCTTCCGTAATTCGACGCCTGTATCTTCGGGAAATGCCTTCGGGCGGGTTCGAACACGGCCTTGTTCAGGGCTTCGTCCACGAGCAGGCCGGTGTGGGCGTTCCATTTCAGGTAATTTGTGCCGCTTCGGAAGTCGGCCACGGTGAGCAGGTCGCTGAAGCCCAGCCGTTTGGCGATTTGCGAAAAACGCGGATCGTTCTGGATGGCGAGCCAGCGTTCGGTATTCTTGCTCCCGATGTGCCAGTTGCTGTAGCCGCCTTCGAAATCGAGGACGAGCAGTCGCGCGTCGCCTCCCGCTTCTTTGAATCGGCGGAAAAAATCTTCGAATCGCGCTCCGACCGTCGCCGCGCCTTGCTGCGGCCATACGCCGATATGCTCCGTCGGTTTCCCGTCGGCGGTGCGGGCCGCGTCGTCGGGATGGCTGAGGAGGTCTCGTTCCATGTCCCATGAGAACAGCGCTCGGCGCTCAGCGGGCCGCGCGAGGGATGCCTTCGCGATCTCCGCAGGGTCGCTGTCCTTCTTGAACCACGTCATGTGCGTGATGTGTCGGCACGTTGCCGGAACCTCGCTCCAACTGTAGGCATGGATCGCGGTCATCGTTTGTTGTTCGGCGCTGCCGGTTCCCGCGCAGGTCGGCAACATCGCTATGGTCAGCAGAATCACGGCTCGCATCCTGTGCCTTCCTTTCTCTCGGAACAATGCCGGCACTATATCTGTGCCTGGCGGGGGATGCAAGAGGGAAGCGGCTCATGCGGCGGTTCCCGCAGCGGATTGTCTGGCGGGCGGTTACCTTCCGCCCAGACGCGACCGCCGTCGCGAAGCCGGACGCACGGCGCGGCTCTGGCGTATGCCTGCCTCTGCCCCGCCTTCCACCCTGAAGGCGGTCAGATGCACGACTCGTCCCTGTGCTGCCAGCGCTGCGCCTACCAGGCCGGGGCCTGTGAGGCGTTTGTCCTGTCCCTCGCCGATAGCCGGGAACGTCTGCGCCTGCGCTCTTGTGATCGAGTGCAGAAAGTCCTGGGCCGCTCTGCCTTCGGCTGTTTTGGGCTTTGCCGTCTCCGCGTCAAGGGCGTCCAGCGCGTAGCTTCGCACCAGTTTGGGCAGCAGCTTGCGCAGCGTCGCGGCGTAGTCGAACAGGTCCAGGCCGATGATCTCGCCGTTGATCGCGAAGACCGCGCCGGTCTGCCCGTCTTTCGCTGCGAGGGCGTCCACGTAGTCGTCAATGGAGGCGGCGTGCTTGCTATAGATGTCCGCCATGGCTCCTGTGGGGGATTCGGTCTTGAGGTTCTGGGACAGTTTCTCAATATGTCTCCACATCTGGTCCTGCCTGGACCGGCGTTCCCCCGATGTCTCCAGGCTTTGGCTCACGTGTTTCATCTTTTCGGCTCTTCCGCTGGAGAAATACACGTGCGGTGATGGGGCGAATGCGGCTGACGAAGACGTCCACCGTCCCTGCTCCACGCACGACACGGGGATCGCCAGTGTGCGCTTGCCCGGAGCCAGAATGGTGAGGTTCAGTACGCGGTTCTGCTTTGCGCCGATCAATTCCTCGCCGTCAAGGAGCAGGACGTTTTGCGCGCCGTCATTGACAAACCGCAACTCCGGCACGCTTCCGCTGCTCGACACCTCGGTCACGTGGGCGCTGCCCTTTGCCAGCGCCTCGTCGAGCAGTAGGTAGTCCGGCTCGCCGGTCGCGCCGTTCATCAATGGGAACATTGTGAGATTCCGAAACGCGACTTGCCCGCCCAACTTCAGATGCGCCAACGCCTCAAGAATGACCTGCATTGAACGCCCTCCTCTCAGTCGTGTATGGTCCTTTTATCGGACCTCTACCATACAAGACGGACTGAGGGGGCGTTTTATTACACCGGCTCCGGTCTTTTTTCCAGTGGGCGCAATATCCTGGCGGCATGGCGGTTGTGCCGTGGCGTGTGCGGAAGGCGAGAAAATCTATTTCTTGGGATGGGCCGTGAGTATCAGTTCCCACACTTGCGGTGTGTAGACCATCAGGCGTGATTTGCCGTTGGCGAGCGGGAAAACGCACTGGCCGCCGCTGTCGGTCCATCGGGTGAGGGGTGGGCCTTGGGGCGGCAGGAGCGTGATCTCGACATTGTGGACGGGTCGCGGCGTATGGCGGTCGAATGCTTCGGCCAGCAGTGTCCTTTCGCTGCCCGTGCGCCGGACGGACAGCCGGAGCAGGATCGTATCGGTTCCGAATTCAAGGACGGAGCCTGACCTGATCTCGGCCCTGAGTACATCCGGCTCCGGCTCTGGCTTGGAAGAGCGTACCATGTCCGCATGGGCCGCATCTTTGGCGGCAGGCGGCTCCTCGGTCTTCCGCACCATGCGCACCCGAGGCATCTCCGGAGGCATGTCCGATGTTTGTTCGCAGGCCATCCGGCTCATGAAAAACTTCTTGTGCTCTGTGGGCGGCGGCGGGAGACGCCAGCCTGTTCCATGCACGTCCGCTCGGCCTACGGAGTGCCGTTTGTGGCCCGAACTGAACTGTCGTTTCACGCGTTCCGTGATCTCCGCCGACGACGGCGCCTGTCGTTTGGCCATTAACGGCATCGCCGCCGGCTTCTGCGCCGGCAAGCGCGACTGACAGCGTTCGCACGCGCGCAGATGTCGTTCCACTTTCGCCGTCTGGCGGGGTGAAAGCACGCCCCTGGCGTAGTCGGCCAGAATCCGTTCGTCGGGATGGCGTTCGTCGGGTCGTTCCTCGCACGCCTGCACGAGGGCGCGGATAGTCCGCGAGTCGGCCAACTGGGCGCGGCACTCGGGGCATTCCTTGATGTGCCGGAGGGCTTCGGGGTCGCGAAGCTCGCCGTCCCGCAAGGCGGTCAGTTGTTCCGGTGTCAAGTGCGACATATACACCTCACTGCTTAACAGACGGATCTTCCCTTCGGGGTATTACAGGGGGCGGGGATTTCGCGTCGCCGAAAAGGCCGGGGAATTCCTCCCGCAGGAGGTCTCGCAGGCGCCGCTCTGCCCGGTATAGCGCGACGCCCACATTGTTGACGCTCAAGCCCATGGCCGTTGCGATCTCCCGGTAGCTCTGGTCCTGGGTGTGCCTGCGTGCGAGCAACTCGCGGTCGCGGTCGGAAAGCATCCCTAATGCCTTTCTTACCGTGGCGCGGTCGCATTGGGCGATGATCTCATCGAGCGCGTCGGGGTCGTCCTGGGGCGGGTCCGGCGGCGGGTCGTCGTTCCCTGGGGGCGGCGCTGGCGGCTTCGGGTTGAGGCGAAGGTGGTCATAGGCCAGATGTCGCGCTATGGTCGCCACATACGCGGCAAGGCTTCCCTTGCACTCCCACAGTCGCAGGGCGCGGTAGTTGTTTTCCCACAGCCGCAGGAATACGCTCTGGTAGACGTCTTCCGCGCGTTCTTGGGGGAGGCCGACATCCCGCATGAGCACGGCGTACACCAGTCCGCTGAAGCGGTCAACAAACACCGCCGCCGCCGCGTGGTCGCCGGCCACTATCTCCCTGACGAGTTCCACGTCGTCGAATTCGCTGCTCATAGCGAGGAACTATAGCGCGATGACGGTCAAAACTCAAGGGCATCCGCCCCTTGCGGCCCCGGCGCGGTCACGCGCCGCGGGACTCAAGGCTCTTGCTTACCGACTCGAACGCATCGAGGAAGCGGTTTCTCTGCTTCTCCGTCAGCCCGCTCTTGAGCACCTTCCGGATGATGGCCTTCAACCTCGACAGGTCGTACTGTTGTCGGGCGAAGATCTCCCTGGGCCATACGCCCGAGTCAATGACAGGCGGCGACGCCTGAAGGATGAAGGGGAGGCTTGTGTTCTGCCGCAGCACCCGTACAAGCTCCGCCATTCCCGCCGTCCGGCTTCTGGGCGCCGCGATGACCAAGAGATCCGGCGCCGACTCCTGAATCTCCTTCACCGCTTCGTGCCCGTCCTTGGCCAGAAGAACCTCAAAGCCGTCGCGGTTGAGTTCCACCAGATGCAGCAGGCGCAGGAACTTGTTGGTGTGCATGACGACGATTCGGGCCATGGCTCCCCCCGTTGCCGAAGTATGTGCTCCGCGAATGACTCCCCTCGGCTTCCTGGCTATAGCACCTTGCTTCGCCGGGTTCAACGGCGTCGCGGAAAATTTCCGCCGGATTGCGCGGCAGGCCCGTTAATGGTCCAATCTTTGTCCAATTGCCTTCGTGACGGGCGGAGACGTCGGCAGGAGGTCTGGATGATTCAGGTTGGCTTTTCGACGGCGGACATTAAGGCTGCTTGCCCGGCTATAGGCGTACCGCGCCGCTTGCGCCCTTCCGCGAAAGTTTTGCTTGACAAGATTTCGGGGCGTACCTAGAATGCTAATCGGCCAGTGATGAGAGGCGTGGGATCAATGGATGGCTCACTGGTAACTGATCCGTGGTGACCGCCGTCAGCGAGGGCCGGCTATGCGATCCATTTCGCTCATCAACCAAAAGGGCGGCGTCGGCAAGACGACGTCCACCGCCAACCTCGGAGCCTGCCTGGCCGGCCTGGGAAAACGTGTCTTGCTCATTGACGTGGACCCGCAGGCGAACCTCAGCGTTCACTTCGGCATCAATATCCACGACATCGAGCGGTCGGTCTATCACCTGATGATGAACGAGGCGGCGTTTGAGGATGTGGTGCAGAAGACCGAAGTGCCCAACCTTGACATCGTGCCCTCGCAGATCGCCCTGTCGGGCGCCGAGATCCAACTGGTGGGCATGGTCGGGCCCTATGCGATCCTCAAGGAGGCCGTCGCTCCGGCCGCCGAACAGTATGACTATGTCCTGATTGACTGCCCGCCGTCGCTCGGACTGCTGACCCTCAACGCGCTGACGACGGTGAAGGAAATCTTCATCCCGGTTCAGACCGAGTTTTTTGCGCTCGAAGGGATGAGCCATCTGTTGAAGACGGTTGAACTGATGCAGAAGCGCATCAACCACGATCTGGAGATCACGGGCATCATCGCGTGCATGTACGACGCGCGCACGAGCCTGGCCAAGGCCGTGCATCAGAAGATCAAGGAGTATTTCGGTAACAAGGTCTTCAAGACCGTTATCCGCAAGAACATCCGGCTGGCCGAATCGCCGAGCCATGGCAAGCCGATCCTGCTGTACGACGCCGAGGCGATCGGCGCCTCGGATTACATGTCGTTGGCCAAGGAAGTCGTCGCCCAAGAGGCGGCGGCTACCGCGCCGGTGGCGACCCAGTCGCAGGCCCCCCTGCCCGAAGCGACCCAGCCGGTGGTGACGATCACGCCGCAGCCCGCCGTTCAGACGGTGAGTGCGGAGGTGGCCAAACCGAACGCCGGCAAGAACCGCGTCTCCAGCACGAGCTGAGAATCGGGTCCTGCAACGCGCGCAAAGTGGCTGTAGGAAGACGAAAGGAAGGTTGACGTGGCGATAAAGCGATCTCCGCTGGGCCGGGACCCGCTGGAATGGATCAAGGTCACCAAGCCCGAAAATGCGGACGAAACACAGGGGACGGCGACGGACCGTCTGACACAAACCCCGCAGCCCGCGCCGAGCGACGCGGCCAAGCCCGCTCCGGAGGAGAAGCCCGAAGCGGCCCCAACGGCCCCGGCCGAAGACGCGGTCAGGCCCGAGCCGGAGAAACCCGCCGTGCAGCAGACCACGCCTCCTGTCGAGGCGCCGCCTCTCGCCGTTTCCGCCTCGACCGAAAGCCTCCAGCCCGACGCCGCTGAGAAGCATATCGAGGAGGCGGCCAAGGGCGATGAGGCGTTCAAGCCGACGGAAATCCCGCTCTTTGCGAAGATCGAGGCCGAAGAGGCGAAGCAGGCCCAGGCGGTCAAGCCGCCGCAGGAGGAGCCGCCGTCGGAAACCCCTTCGCAGAAGCTGGCCATGAAGACGCTCGATCTGAAAGAGGTGAGTCCGACCGATTTTGAGGCGCGGGAGAACGTTGTGGCGCCTGAGAAGCTGGACGCCGAACCCCCGGCCAAGACGCCGATGCCGAGCGGCGGGCACTCCGTGAATTTCACCGCCCCGGCGATCAACCAGCCGGAGACGGTTGCCGCGCCCGTTCCGGGGGCGCAGAAGAAGGAAACCGAAGAGCCTGTCGCCGTTGCGCCGCCGGTCCTGGAAACGCCGAAGGACGAGGAGGTGACGGTCGAGACCGCCTCCGCGGTCGCCGCAGCCGGTGCGGCCGCCGCAGCCGGTGCGGCCGCCGCCGCGGCGGAAGGGCAGAGGCTTGACCGGCTTCACGTCGGCGCCGTGGACCTGCGTGTGGAACGAAAACCGATCCCGCCCGTGCGGCCCGTGGCTCAGCCGGTGGCGCAGGCGAAGCAGGAAGCGGCCGAGGAGCAGCCCGTGTCGTTTGCCAGCGTGTTGATGTACGTCTGTATCCTCTTGCTGGCTGTCCTTGTCTTGACGGCCTTCTTCGGGAACCGCGGTCAGGTGGCGAAGTTGCGCAAGGAATTGCAGACGATGGAGAGCAAGTTGCAGCAGATGCGGGGCCAATCGTCGAGTACGTTCCCGACGTGGCGATAGCAGGCCGCTCCATCGGAGGCCCAAAAGGAGTTCGCGCGGGCTTGCGCGAACTCCTTTTTTTTCGGGCTTATTTCAGCCCCGGCCACTCCCACGCCTTCGTCGCGGAGTCTTTGGAGGCCGACCAGCGAAGGCCCCCGGCGAGTTCTTCTTCCCCGACTGGAACCTCAAAACACCCCTCCGGGTCGAGAGCAACGGGCTTGTTGTTCATCGTCAGCCGTGTCCCCGCTTCGGCGCAACCGGCCGCCGCGAGTCTGCCCGTTGCCCGACAGGCGTAAACGATGACGGCGGGGCCTTGTTTCGATGCCTCCAGTTCGTTGCCCAGGATCAGGCGGACGGCCTCGGCGCGCGCCGCGCACGTCGTGGGTGTGGTGAGGTCCAGCATGATGGGCGCGATGAAGGCGGCGCGGGCCTTTGCGATCTCCTGCCCGGCTCTCGCCGACAGGCGCGGCAGCGAGTTGCGCCAGGCGGCCACAAGCTCCGTCATGATGTCGAAGTCCTCGACGCCCTGCCGGATGAGGACAAGCCGCAGGTTGGGCGCCAGCGGGCCTTTGCCGGCGGGGTCGGGGTAATAGAGCGAGGCCTGCCCGGCCTGGTAATGGTAAAGTCGTTCGAACTGGCGGCCTACCGGCACAGGGGCGGCGGTCGGGTTGTCCCACGGGTTGATCTTGTTCCACCAGCATGAGTTCCACAGCAGGCCCCCGCGCGCATCGGCCTTCAACGCGCGCCACATGTAGAGCCGGTGCGCCAGCGGCGGCTCCTCGATGGCGGCGGTCATGTTGTAGATCCAGATCTCGTCCCCGGCGGCGCGGCGTTGCTCGATGGCCTCCGGGCGAAGCGTGTAGGGGCTGATCCACGCCTTCACCTTGCCCCATAGAGGCTGCGCCGTGTCCGGGGCGACCGTCATGAGGCACTTCAACTCCGGCGCGCCCTCGTGGATGAGGTCGCACAGGCGCGCAATCTTGTCCATGTAGTCCGGCTCCGGCTCGTCGTAGGGATAGACGTAGGCCTTGTCGAGCAGGCCGGCCTGCCGGACGCGCTCGGCCATCAGGCGGTTGAACTCGACGTAGAGCCGGTCGAAGTCCTTGTCGGCCAGGGGCGTGAGGCCGAGGAACTTGCTCGGGAGCCAGCCCTGGCTGCAACCCCCGCCGAACATCGGGCCGAGCGTGATCGCGCTGGCGCGATGCCTCG
The DNA here is from genome assembly GCA_964409935.1 of uncultured Planctomycetota bacterium. Classification (GTDB taxonomy): domain Bacteria; phylum Planctomycetota; class Brocadiia; order JAADGH01; family CAYPFP01; genus CAYPFP01. The sequence continues at coordinate 8,455 of CAYPFP010000163.1, forward strand.
CGGCGGCCTTGAGGATGTTGTCGAAGTGCGTCCAGTCAACGGCAAGCTGGCCGTCTTTGAGCGAGGGTTTCGGCCATACGGCCAGGTTGAAGCCGCTCAGGCGGTGCGCCGAGAGGATGTTCCACGCCATCTCGTAACACTGCTCCGCAGACAGGCCGGGGTAATGCCTTTTCAGGTCGCCGACGCCGACCAGGACCATGGAGCGGTAGTGGGGGACTTGGGGAAGGTCGAAGGCCCACCGCCGCAGCTTCAGGGGGATGGCCGCGACCGCTTTGCCGCCGGCCACAATCTCTGCCTTTGCCTCGTAGAGGCCGGGCTTGCTGCCGGCGGGCGGCGCCCACTCTACCCAGAAGACGGCGCTGTGGCCCGGGCGCGCAGGTTCGGGCTGAACCGCTTCCACCAGGGGGTCGGGCGTGGGGCCGAGCGGGAACTGCTTGTCGCGCACCTCCTTGACGGGAACGCATCGGGCGATGCGGCAACTCAGCCAGGCGTCGCCCTCCCCGCCGACCGGCGTGAAGCGGACCGAGACGGCCATTTCCTGCGTCGGCGACACGACGATCTGGTACACGTCGTGCCCGCCGCCGGGGGCGGTCAGCGTGACGGCTTCGGCCTGGGGCGCGTCTGTCGGGGCGGGGGTGGAGGGATAGATGCGCGCTTCGGGCCGATCGCCCCAGATGGTGCACGACGGCGTCTGGGCGAGGCGGCGCGCCGTGGCGACGGTCGTGTCGTCCCACGGATGGTCTTTCCGATAGATGGCCTCGATGTCGGGGGGCAGCTTTTCATACACGCAGACGTCGTCCCACCACGACGTGCCGATGTCGTTCTGCACGGTCTGCATGGTCAGGACGGGGTGGAGGGTCTTCTCGTCGGGCTTTGTGCGGTACTTGGCGATGTTGAAGCGCCAGTCGAAATCTCCCATGCGGTCGGTCTGGGGGAAGACGCGCTGGCCCGTGTTGGTCTGCACGAAGAGGTACGTTCGGCTGTTTGCCGGCTGCTTTGCTTTGAACCGCCACGTGATCCAGTACGTCGTCTCCGGCTTCACCGAGATGCTGTTGCTGGCGCACGTGGTCCAGGTGTTGGGCGTGCCGACCATGCGGAGGGCGTGTTTGCCCGTGTGCGCGCCCTGCGTCTCCACGAAGAGCGTCTTGCCCAC
>CAYPFP010000164.1:0-9497 GCA_964409935.1 uncultured Planctomycetota bacterium
AGGTACCTACGCCGCCTGTATATGGCTGAGTTTCCGCCCGAGAGCTACAATGTCGTGCTTGCATCCACTCCCAAGGAGGCGATTGAGAAACTCCAGGCCATTCAGCCCGACGTTGTCATAATGGACGTAAACGGCCTTCATTCTGATGGTGCAGGCGTCATCGCCGAGATTCTAAGCAGGCTTGACGGGGTGCCCTTGATCCTGTATACGGGTTTTGGGTCTCCCGAGTCCTATTTCATGTCCTGGGTCGCCACGGCCTGCCTCCTGAAGTCCTACGATCTGGGCGAACTCCGGGATACAGTCCGCCAGATACTGAACCGCACCCGAAGTTACAGCGGACCTCCTGTCGCAGCCCATTGAGCGGACTTGGCCATAGTTTTGGGCTTGCGGCCTCCGTTTCTGTCCCAACAAGCGATCGGGCGCGCCAGCCCTCCCGAAGCGACTTGACTTTGCGCCGCAATGTGGATATAATTAGTCGAAGTTTAGAGCATCTGAGCTCGCCCTTTGGCTGGGGTTGTCGCGGTGCGTCCATGCAAACACAGATTGTCTGCCGATCTCGCGAGCCTTCGCATAGCGCACTGCATAGTGTTTGCGGGTTACAAAGAGGCCTTCAGTCGAGACTTCCCGGTGCTGTGGTCGGTCCGTTGGGGGACTCGCGGTTCAGACGCGTTGTGTCTTTTTGGACACAGTTAGACTCAGCATACACCCGCACACAAGTCCGATGGATCGTTCCGTAGCCTCCAGGACTGCATGTTTGACGACCCTTTAGGCAAGCATGAGGAGATTCCGGCATTGGCACAACGTTTGCTAACGAGGAGACCAGATGATTCAGAGAGGATCATAGAGAGTGAGGATTACCATGACAACGGTCACCAGGATTCGCCTAAGGATGCAAGCGGGTCGCAGGCTGCGTCAGTGCCTCAATTGTGACAGGACGTTCATGTCTTCAGGTCCTGGAAATCGCCGCTGCTCAAAATGCTCCAAGGACCTGTCGCACGTCATCGTGCGTTCGCCGTTGCGCTGCTTCCTGGACAATTCGAGCTTTATGCGGTTGCGGGACTCCGACCTGGTCCAGAATCTCGTGACAACGAGCGCCGGGACTGTCCCGCCAGAAGAGAATTGATCAAGCTGCCGGGCCAAACGCCTGTGAATCAGGAACCTTCCTGCCGCCTGCTTCCTACGTTTGGCCCGACGCTTTTTCGCACGACGCTTGTGCCGTGGACACAGTTGCCGGAGAAGTTCAGTCAGTGTCCGGCCCCAGGACGCCGGGGATATTGGAGGTCAGGCACGGCCGGACGGCTCTCAAGGGGCGCCCGGTTGTGCTAACCATATCGGAACCTGAACACCTACCATAACTTGCCTCCAACCTTTCTAGCGGCCGTCATTTCTGTTATATTCATCCCACAAGTTGCCGGGGCCGAATGCAGCTTCTGCGCAGGCTGCTTGCCCTGTGTTTGAGGCCCACATGAGAGTGATTCTAGGCATTGACGTCGGAACTCAAGGCACACGCGTTATCGCCGCCTCGGAGGACGGCCGCGTGCTGGCGCGGGCCTCGAGACCGTTTCAGATATCCGCCCACTCCGGCGCCTCGATTCACGAACAGGACGCGCGTGTCTGGTGGCAGGCGACGGTTCAGTCGCTGTCGGAAATCCTCACTGCCCTTCGTCGGACCGGCGTGTCGGCCACGGACATTGTGGCCCTCGGCGTTGATTCGACTTCAGGCACGATTCTGCCCGTCGCCGCCGATGGCCGGACGCTGGCCAACGCCATCATGTACAACGACGGCCGCGCCGCCGCCGAGGCCAACGAAATCAACTCCATCGCCTCCGCCCACTGCGCCACTCACGGATACCGTTTCTCCTCGTCCTTTGCCCTGTCAAAGATTCTCTGGATCAAACGCCACAAACCCGACCTCTTCGAGACCGCATGGAAGATCATTCACGCCACGGATTACATCGCAGGGATGTTCACCGGCAATTTCGGCCTCACCGACGTTTCGTCGGCGTTGAAAACAGGCGCTGACCTTCTCACGGAGCGCTGGCCGCCTTTTATCGAGGACAGATTGGGCATTCCCGCCTCCAAACTACCCGAACTCGGGGCGTGCGGACGCGTGCTCGGAACCGTGTCGGCCCCCTGCGCCTCGCAGACCGGCCTTTCAACGCAGACGAAGGTGTGTGCCGGAATGAGCGACGGCACGGCCGCGTTCCTGGCCAGCGGCGCTTCACGGCTCGGCGACTTCAACAGCACCATCGGCACCACCCTCGTGCTCAAAGGCATCTGGGACAAGATCGTCCTGGATACCCAGGGACGCATTTACTCCCACAAGCATCCGGCCGGTTTCTGGCTGCCGGGCGGGGCCAGCAACGTCGGTGGCGAGTGCTTGGCCGTGCGTTTCCCCAACCAGGATCTTCAAGCTCTCGACCGCCAGGCCATCCAGACAGCGCCCACCGATCTCATCATCTACCCCCTGGTTCGCGAGGGCGAACGTCTGCCCTTCATGAATCCCCACGCACGGGGCTTCATCGCCGACCGGCACGGCCTGCTCGACACCCTTCAGTGCGAGCCTGACGTCTATTTTGCGGCCCATCTCGAAGGCGTGGCCTACACCGAACGAATGTCTTACGAGGTCATTGAGGCCCTCGGAGTTCGCGCGAACCCCCAGATATACACGACCGGCGCGGCCTCCAAGAGCTTGGAATGGCGCATGATCCGCGCCAGTGTTCTGAACCGTACGCTGGCGCTCCCCGAATGTGCGGACTCTGCTTTTGGCTGTTGTGTGCTGGCCGCCGCCAATACGATCTATCCCGACCTGCCGGCGGCCTCCGCGGCCATGAGCCGTATCGCCGACCGCACCGCCCCCCTGCCCCGCCTCGTCCCCCGCTACCAGCAGGGATACGAAAAATTCAAAGACATCTGCCGGCAAAAAGGCTATATTGTCTGACTCCGATACCTGAGTCCCGGACCCGACACCCAACGCCATGAGCATCTTTAAAGCCTGTGACATTCGCGGCACCTTTGGCGAAGACCTGGATGCCGGCATCGCCTATGCCATCGGGCGCGCCGCCGGCGCCGAGATCGGCCACCGCACCGTTGTCGTGGGCGGCGACGTTCGACCCAGCACCCCCGAACTCAAAGACGCTCTGATTCGCGGCCTTGTGGAGTCCGGCTGCAAGGCCCTGGACATCGGCATCATTCCCACACCGGCGCTTTACTTCGCCAAGGAACACCTGCCAACCCATGCCGGAATCATGATCACGGCCTCTCACAACCCGCCCAAGTATAACGGCATGAAATTCATGTTCGGCGATATGCCCGTCACGCCGCAGGACGTCCAGCGCCTTGAGCGCCGCGTCGCCGCCAGGGATTTCACAACGGGCAGTGGCGCCGTCGAGCGCCGCGACATTCTGCCCGCGTACGAGGAAAACCTTCGCCGTCTGCTGGGGCCTAGCCCGGCGGCCCGCAAGCTGCGCCTTGTCGTGGATGCCGGCAACGGCTGTTACAGCGACCTGGCGCCCCGTTTTCTGGCTTCCTATGGCCTCGACGTCGTGCCGCTTTTCTGCACGCCCGACGGCCGCTTCCCCAATCGAGAGCCAAACCCTGCCGTGCGCGCCAACCTCGCCCCGGCCGCCGCCGCCATACTCGAACACAAGGCCCACCTCGGCCTCGCCTTCGACGGCGACGGAGACCGCGTGGCCTTCATTGACGAGACAGGAACTCCCGTCGGCCCCGATACCATGATCGTTATCCTGGCCGAGGCAATCCTCCGCGATCCCAAACTCCGCGCCATGCAGACCCCCTCCGGCCGGCGCGAGGACTGTCCCAGAATCGTCTACGACATCAACGTCTCCATGGTGCTTCAGGAAGCCGTCCGACAGGCGGGCGGACTCGCCCTCATGGAGAAGAGCGGCCACGCCTTCATGAAACGCCGGATGCTGGTCGAGAATGCCATCTTTGGGGGGGAAATGAGCGGCCACTTCTTCTACCGCGCGCTCGACGGAGGCGACGACGGGCTTTATTCGGCGTGCCTTGCGGCCCGCATGCTGTCCGAAAGAACCGAACCCCTTTCCGTTATTGCAGGACGGGTGCCCCGCTACGCCATCAGCCCCGCCGTGCGAATCCCATGCGCATCCGCCGACCAGAAACGCCTCCTGGCGGCCCTGCTCCAATACCACGAGGGGAAACATCGAGTGTCCAAACTCGATGGCGTGCGCGTTGAGTTTAACTCCGGCTGGGGACTGGCCCGCATGTCCGTCACCGAGCCGGTGCTTTCGATGCGCTTTGAGGGCAAGACGCCCGATGATCTTAGATACGTCGTCGAGGAGTTCCTTCGCCCCGTTCCTGAACTTCTCGGCCCCACCCGCGAACGCATCTTTGCCAAGACATGAAGCGCAATAGGCAAGTCGGGATTGGGGACCCGCTCCCGTGCATCGCGCTTCGGGGATCACGCCTTCTTCAGCGACTCGGCAATCTTGGCATGCAGCTTTTCCATTTCGCCCGGCGGGTACTTCTCAGCCTTCCACGGCCAGCCTTTGCCGTCGTTGGCGTGTCGAGGGATGATATGGAAGTGGACGTGCGGCACCACCTGGCCGGAGCACGCCCCGTTGGTCTGGAAGATGTTGAAGCCCTCCGCATTCGTCGCCACCATCACGGCCCGCGCCAGTCGCGGCAGGTGCGCGGTCACCGCCGCCACGAGGGCGCCGGGCATCTCGGTCAGCCGTTCATAGTGCTTTCTGGGGATCAGCAGCGCGTGGCCCGGCGATACCGGCCCGATATCCATGAAGGCCAGCGAATGCTCATCCTCCAACAGCTTCGACGAAGGCAGTTCGCCGTTGACGATACGGCAGAAGACACAGTCAGCCATGTTCCGCCTCCCTGTGCAAGTCGTATCCGCGCTTCCTGCTCTAGTCGGAACCGCGCCGGTCGCCCGCCGGTTTGACTTCACTGCTTGCCTGACGCCGGCTCCGCCTGTGCCGCAGGCGGCAGGGCGCCCGGGGCGCTTTCCTGCGCCGGCCCTTCCGAGGCCGGGGGCTTGGTCTTCTTCGGGGGCGCCGGCTTCGCTTGCGCCTGTTTGGGCGGCGCCGGCTTGACGGCCTGAGTCGCCGGCTTTGCCGCCGGCTTGGCAGGCTTGCCCTGCGCCGGCTTGGCGGCGCCCTTCTCATTCGCCGCCTCCTGTTCACCTTCGGTCGGGACAGGTTTCTTTTCCGCTTTCTGAATCTTCTCGATATTCTTCCTATCGAGCGTCATCTCCCCGCAACCGAAGTCAATCGTGATCTGAGACTCCGTTTCGCGGATCACGCGCCCCTCGACGCGGTCGCCGTTTTTCAGCCAGACCACGTCGCCCGCCAGGCCCGAAACGCAAAAGCCCACGCTCAGCAAGGCCAACACGATCACGAATGCTTTCGCTGCTTCTTGTCCTCTCATCGGAATCCCTCCACATCCTCCCCGCCCCGCCGGGTCCGAACAGGCCTTAAGAGTTTGCGGCGCCCTGCGCCGCCGTCTTCATCTGCTGCTTGAGATAGGCCTCGATGAACGCGTCAATCTCGCCGTCCAGCACCGCCTGCGAGTTGCCGGTCTCGACGCCGGTCCGCAGGTCCTTGACCATCGTGTAGGGCTGCAGGACGTAGGAGCGGATCTGATGTCCCCAGGCGATCTCGCCCTTCTCGTCGTAGGCCGCCGCGATCTCGGCCATGCGCTCGCGTTCTTTCATCTGATAGAGCTTGGCCTTCAACATGGACATGGCCATCTTGCGGTTCTTGTGCTGCGAGCGTTCGTTCTGGCACTGCACCACAATGCCCGTCGGCAAGTGCGTGATCCGCACCGCCGACGAGGTCTTGTTGACGTGCTGCCCGCCGGCCCCGCCCGCGCGGTAGGTATCCACGCGGATCTCTTCGTCCTTGACCTCGATCTCGATGTCTTCGTCCATCTCAGGCACGACGTCCACGGAGGCGAAGGACGTATGCCTTCGAGCGTTGGCGTCGAAGGGGGAGATTCTCACCAAACGGTGGACGCCGATCTCGCTCTTCAGATACCCATAGGCGTACTCGCCTTCCACGCGCACCGTCACGCGGCGCAGGCCGGCCTCTTCGCCGGCCAACGAGTCCACGACCTCGACCTTGTACCCGTGCCGCTCCAGCCAGTGATTGTACATGCGCAGGAGCATGGTCACCCAGTCGCAAGCCTCGGTTCCGCCCGCCCCGGCATGGATGGAGACGTACGCGCCGTTGATATCGTGCGGCCCGCTGAACATCCGGCGAAACTCCTGCTTCTCCACGTCCGCCGTAAGCGCCTTCAACTCCGGCTCGAGTTCCGCCAGCGTTTCCGCGTCGTTGTCGGCCTCGGCCAGCTCACCGAGTTCCTTCAGGTCATGGTAGGTCTTGAGGATGCTCTGAACCGGGACCACGTCCTGTTTGACGGCCCGGAGATTCTTCACGACTTCCTGCGCCTTTTCCTTGTTCGCCCAGAAATCCGGCGCGGACATTGCCCCTTCCAGGCGCTCCAGTTCCTTTACTCTGCCGTTATAGTCAAAGAGAGTCCCGGAGATGTATGATCCGGTCCTCCAAGTCCTTCAACCTCTCCATAACGCCGCTTGCCATAGCCCGATTCCTCTCTTTACAAGACCCCAACACTTGTCGTCAAACGGTTGGGTTTTCGACCCGTTATCCATCGTGTTATTATCGTTCACCGTCCGCAGGAAGTCAAATGCTTTGCTGTTCCTGCCCTCGGGTGCCCGCTTCTTTGGAAACGGTCTCGCACTTGCTTCCGAGGTCCCGCCAAATTCACTTGAAAAGGACGAAATCTGCTGCTAACATAGCAAGAAGTCGCCCTGAATCTGTCCGTCGCGTCACAGGCTTCACCGGAGTCCAAGGCAACGAATGGCATCCACAGGCAAACAGAAGGGCATCCTGGCGCTCGAAGATGGAAGGATTTTCGAGGGCCTCTCCTTCGGCGCCGAAGGCGAGAGCGCCGGCGAAGCGGTCTTCAACACCAGCATGGCCGGTTATCAGGAGATCCTCACCGATCCGTCCTACAACGGCCAGATCGTCACAATGACCTACCCGCTCATCGGCAATTACGGCGTGAACATGGAGGACGTCGAGTCCTACAGGCCTCACGTCCAAGGCTTTGTCGTGCGCGAGCACTCTCGTATCGTCAGCAACTGGCGCGCTGCCATGAGCCTGCCGGACTATCTGAAGACTAACGGCATCGTCGCGATCGAGGGCGTGGACACCCGCGCCCTGACCAAACACTTGCGCAGCGCCGGAGCCAAGAAGGCCGTTATCTCCACCGTGGATCTGAACCCACAAAGTCTCGTGGAAAAGGCCCGTCAATGGCCCGGCCTTATCGGCCGCGACCTGGTGAAGGAGGTGACGTGCAAGACGTCCTTCCCCTGGCCCAATGACGACTGCGACCGCTCTGTGACGACGCCCGCAAACGCCCGCCGCTTCAAGGTCATCGCCTATGACTTTGGCCTCAAGTACAGCATCGCGCGCCTGCTTGTGGCGCACGGCTTCGATGTGACCGTGGTGCCGGCGTCCACCGACGCCGCCGCCGTCCTGAGCCAGAAACCCGACGGCCTTTTTCTCTCCAACGGCCCCGGCGACCCCGAGGGCGTGCCTTACGCCGCGGCGGCCGTCCGCGAACTGGCCGGGAAACTGCCCATCTTCGGCATCTGCCTCGGCCACCAGATCATCGCCCTGGCCTTCGGCGCCAAGACGTACAAGCTGAAGTTCGGCCATCGGGGCGGCAACCACCCCGTGCTGAATTACGCCACCAAGCGCGTCGAGATCACCTGCCAGAACCACGGCTTCGCCGTCAGCGTCGAATCGCTGGAACCTGTCGGTCTGGCGCCGACACACGTCAATCTGAACGACCAGACCTCGGAAGGCCTTCGCCATCGCGAACTGCCGATCTTCAGTGTCCAGTACCATCCGGAAGCGTCCCCCGGTCCGCACGATTCGCGGTACCTTTTTGAGGATTTCGCCAATCTCATGACGCGGTGGGCCCAAGGCAACGCGCAAACAGCGGCGCAAGTCGCGGCCAAGGCGCAATAGCCTTGACCAAGGGCGATCAAGTGTCCTGTGTGGAGCAAGGCGATGAAGAGTGAAGTGACACTGCCGGACCTGGGAAAAGAGGCGCCCAACGAAGCCAGGGTCTCTTTCTGGTACTGCGAGAAGGGCGAAATGGTGACGAAAGGTCAGGATCTTGTCGAGATGGTTACGCCGAAGGCCACCTTCAACGTACCCTCTCCCGCCTCCGGCAAGCTCGTTGATATCCGCGTGAAACAGGAAGACGTCGTCAAGGTCGGCCAGGTAATGGCCGTGCTGGAGACGGACTAAGTGCCTGGCTCCCGCCAGTCGCAGGGGCGGGTGCCGTCGCCCCGTCTGACGGGGCGCGCACTCCGTTCCGCAACGCCTTACGACAATCCTCCACCAGAACGCCGCGCCCCACGACGCGGCGCGTCTTTCCAGCGACGCGGAATCGAATCTCACCGCCAGGCTTCAGTATCGGTCCGGCTTCCGGTTCCATCGCTCGTTCGGCCTGAACGTGAACATGTTCGCCCGACATCTCCACCAGGTACGTCGTTCGTCCCGATACGAACCGCTCCCCGACCAGCCGCCCCCGAAGGGAGGTACGTAGGTAGCAGTTGCTGTGCTGCCCGCTTCCCAATGCACTGGTTGGAGTTTTGAGCGGATGTAGGACGTTTTCTCGGCTTGGTAGCAAAACGCGAGATGCCTCTATTACCCAAGTTTTCCCCTTTCCAGGAACAGGACGCCAACGGCGAGAACTACCACCTAAAATAAATGCGTTGGCTCTTGACATACCCTGGTTCTGTGTATATAGTACATTCTCCACTATCCACATAGCGCCGCATATAGCCCTCATATGAAAGGTAAGGTATGCCTGAGTATTCTCCCCATGCTTGCGAGAGGTAAAAAGCCATGAGAGGCAGGGGTAGTCTGCGAAAGTCGTTCCGGCTTTCCTTTGTGGCGGTCTTGGGCGCTCTTATGCTCTCAGTAGGCGCTTCGGCCCAGATGCAGAAACGAGCAACGGCCAGGTTTGCAGCAAGAGTTACGTCTGTAAAGCCAGACGGATACTTCACGCTTTGTGCAAGTGGAACTGTCTCAGTTGGGGCAGTCGGAGTCCCCGCCCACTGGATCCCCGACATGCTTTGCAGGGTTGAGGTGGCCCTAACGTCCGACAAGAAACCAATTTTTCTAGCGAATGTGCAGGACTTGCTACTTTCGCTCCATGAGGGGAAAAAAACCGTTAGTGCATCCGTTGAGGGTTTTGAGAGGCGGGGTGCGCCACAAGTTATCACGGACATAGACTATGATGGAGGACTAATCGGGGGCCAAATATGCATGTGCAGAGGATGGGGAGGTCAGCGCCACAGATTCGGCACCCCCCCGTGCATAAGACGTCCGGACGGAGGTCTACCAGTCACTAAGAGCTTATCCGTAAATAACTATTGCAGCGCATGTGCGGTTGTGGTATAA
>CAYPFP010000165.1:0-9466 GCA_964409935.1 uncultured Planctomycetota bacterium
CGAGAACGCCTGGCAACTGCGGCGGATGGACAACCTGTTCATGGACTTCCTTGAGAACGAAGAGATGGCCGAGTGCATCCTCGACCATATCCGCGACCTCCAGACCTTCGTGGCGCGCCGGTGCGCGCAGGCCGGCGTGGACATGCTCGTCACCGGCGACGACGTGGGGATGCAGGACCGGCTCATGATGTCGCCGGCCATCTGGCGCAAGTGGTTCAAGCCGCGGTGGGAGCGCGTCTACGCCGCCGCCCGCGCCGCCAAGCCCGACATCCACATCTGGTACCACAGCGACGGCAAGATTGAGCAGATCATCCCCGACCTCATCGAGATCGGCCTCACGGTGCTGAACCCCGTGCAGCCCGAATGCATGGACCCCGTCGCGCTCAAGAAGCAGTACGGCGGGCAGCTCGCGTTCTGGGGCACCATCGGGACGCAGACCACCATGCCCTTCGGCACCCCCGCCGAGGTCAAGGCCACCGTCAAGCACATGATCGAGACCGTCGGCAAGGGCGGCGGCCTGGTCCTGGCCCCCACGCACGTCCTCGAACCCGACGTGCCCTGGGAAAACATCGTCGCGTTCTTCGAGGCGGTGGAGGAGTACGGGAAGTATTGCTAACCGCCGATCCACGCCGATGAACGCCGATGTTTACCTGAAAGTGAAAGCTCGTTCGTATCGGCGTTGATCCGCGTTCATCGGCGGTTTGAGTCCGTTGTATTGAATGGAAGTGATCAGTGACCAGTAAAGGCTCGTTACTGACTACTGGCCACTGGACCGTCCGGCGGCCTACGCGCAATCATAGATTGCGGATGCTTTCTCCGTGCAAACCCGATTGTTCGCGAATATAATCAAGAAAAGCATTTCTCTTGGAAGGGGCGCATTAGTCCGCCGAGGAGAGATTGACAATGGCCGCAACGAAACGAATCCAGATCAATCCCAAGGTGATGCTGGGCAAGCCCGTCATACGGGGGACGAGGATCACGGTCGAGCTGATTCTCCGGAAGCTCAGCGAAGGGGCAACCGAACAGGACCTCCTGGACGCCTATCCGAGGCTTCGTCGGCAGGACATCCGCGCCGCATGTCGTTACGCGGCGGAGACGCTGGCTCATGAGGAAACAGTCGTACTGAACATGCCAAAGTGAAGTGCATGGAGACCGCCTGTGCATTTTCTGGCGGATGAAAGTTGCGACTTCTCCGTTGTTCGCGCCCTGCGATCAGCGGGTTACGATGTGGTCGCGGTGTCCGAGATGACTCCCAGCGCCGAAGATGCGGACGTCATCCGCCTTGCTGTTGCTCAGGGACGCATTGTACTGACCGAGGATCGGGACTTCGGTCGCCTCGTCTATGCCCATGGGGAGAAAACGCTCGGAGTGATTTACATTCGGTTTCCCGCATCGGCGCGAAAGCAGTTAGCGAAGACTGTTGTGGCGATGGTCCAGCAGTATGCACAGCGATTGACGGGGGAGTTCGTTGTGATCGAGCCAGGTCGCGCGCGAATCACGCATCCTCCCAGCGATTAGCGGCAAGGGCGGCGGCCTGGTCCTGGCCCCCACGCACGTCCTCGAACCCGACGTGCCCTGGGAAAACATCGTCGCGTTCTTCGAGGCGGTGGAGGAGTACGGGAAGTATTGCTAACCGCCGATCCACGCCGATGAACGCCGATGTTTACCTGAAAGTGAAAGCTCGTTCGTATCGGCGTTGATCCGCGTTCATCGGCGGTTTGAATCCGTTGTATTGAACGGAACTGACCTGGATCAGTCATCCACTAGTAGTCGGGATCGTTCCAGGGGTGGTCCTGATCGTCCGTTGATTCGAGCGTAATCACTTGAGGGGCGGAACGGATCGCGAAATGCGGAAGGCGCCGGAAATTTTCTTGTTTTGTTACTTGACATCCCGATTGTCGAGGTATAATTATTTAGCCTTGACTAGTGGAGGCTTCTCACATGACCAGGCCCGGTTTGACCACTGGCCCGCAGCACGCCATCCCAAGCGTGCATGAGGTGGATTGCCGCCTCCTGATGGTCAGCCATATCATCTACGACCACTGGCGGCGCGCGGCGGAGCGGGAAGGCCTGACGCCCGCCCAGTTCCGTTTCCTGAAGGCGCTGCAACGGGAGGACAACGTTCCCATGAGTCGTTTTCCCCAAGTGTTCCCTTGCACAAAAAGCAATGTCACGGGGGTGGTGGACAGTCTGGAGCAGAAGGGGTTGGTGGCGCGCCAGCCTGACGCCGAGGACCGGCGCGTGGTGCGGATACGGCTGACCGATGAAGGCAAGAGGCTCGTGGAGAAACTTCCTTCGAGCGCGGAGTTGTTCGCGGATTCTCCCACCGCCTGCCTTTCCCCTGCGGAGCAAGACCAGTTGTGCCGTTTGCTGAGAAAGATAGAGCAGAAGGCAGGATGATCATCGGTCGTTGTGTCGGTAACTATGAAAGACTTTTCTCAGCGAAGGGAGGTGAGAGAGAATGTCGAGAATGATGGCGCTGTGCGTGGTCGTGGCGATTTTCGCCGGTGCGCTGGGGCTGTCCAATGCCCTGGCATCGGACTGCTCGGGCAGTCAGGCCAAGGGTACCGTCACCGCCGCTTGTCCTGAGGGCGGCAAGCTTTCCATGAAGACCGAATGCGGCAAGGAAGTAACATTCGGCGTGACGGCGAAGGCGCGTGAGCAGGTGAAGTCGCTCAAGGCGGGAGACAAGGTTGAGGTCTCCACGATGAAGTGCCCCCAGTCGGGGCAAGTGATGGTGAAGTCGGTCTGCAAATCTTGCGGTCAATAGTCCGCAACTACCGGCGCCCTCGGGCCGGACTCCCCGGCCCGAGGGCCCCTGCGTTCCTGCCGAAAAATCCCCGCGCGCGCGAAAAAGGAGATGGACATGCCCAAGCGGCTTCGAGAACCCGCCGCGGCCCTTTACCCAACCCCCCTGGTGCTGGTCAGCAGCGTGGACGCCGCCGGCAAGGCCAATATCTTCACGGTCGTGTGTGCGGGGATTGCGTGCGCCAAGCCCCCCATGATCGGCATCGGCGTGCATCCCTGGGTGTACTCTCATTCTCTGATTGAGTCCACGGGGGAGTTCGTGGTCAATATTCCCACGGCGGACCTTGTGGAACAGGTGAAGTATTGCGGGCGGGTATCAGGCCGGGACGTTGACAAATTCAAAGAGACGGGGTTGACGCCGGTTGCGGCGTCGCGGGTCAAGGCCCCGCTGATTGAGCAGTGTCCGGTGAATCTGGAGTGCGTGGTGCGGCAGGCGCTGCGGCTCGGCATCCACCATCTTTTCCTGGGTGAAGTAGTGGCCACGCACGTGGACGAAGCGGTTCTGGACGCCGAGGGCAAGGTGCAGGGCGAGAAGAGCAACCCGCTGATATTCCACTATCTCAGCGGGCAATACTGGACGCTGGGAAAGGCCGTGGGCGGGTACGGAAACGCCACCTCACAGAAATCACGAAAAACGACGTAAAGCGACGTTCGCGCTGTCTTTCAGGATCTCCTCGTCAAGCGGCGCATCACCACATCCCGCATGACGTCCACGGGCGCGGACCGGCCGGTCCAGAGTTCGAACTGGTCGGCGGCCTGGCCGACGAACATGTCCACCCCGCTGGCGCTGATGCAACCGCGAGGACCCCTTACCGGATAAGTTCCCTGGCGAAGGCCAGCAACGCCTTCACCGCCTCCTCCGGGTCATCGCTCAGGCCGCTCTCCACTATGTGCTTCTCGGTCTTGTCATGGAAGTGCTTGGGGTAGGTCTTCAACTTCCGGGCTTTCTTGTCCGGGAGATTGTTGTGCCGGTAGATGCAGCCGTCAACGTCCCTTCTTTCCCAGTGGTAGGCGTACACCCCCTTCTTCTTGGCCGATAGCCATATGTCGAGAAAACTGCCGTCGGTCAACAGAAGGCGCAATTTGCCCTCGACGAGTTTGGTCCCTTCGACGATGTCCGAGAAGTCTTTGAGGGCCGATTGCGCCAGCCGCGCGTAAACCTGGTCACGGGGAAGCATCCTATCCCGCCTTTTTCAGCAGCCTGGCTACCTTTTCTTTTTCCAGCTCCAGGTATTCAAGCCGGCTCAGATCGTCGAAGCACTCCTCCTCTGTCACCTCGCCGGATTCCAGCTTCCGCCAGAGTCCTTCAAAGGAGTCCACGCCGTATCTCCTGCCCCGCGTCCTAATCTCAATTGCGAGATTCCTCAACTCCGTGGAGAGAAAATGCCGGATGCCCTCTTCGAGCAACTGCTCTTTTGGGATTTTCAACTCTCTCTGAACCATTTGAAGCAAGCTTGCCATAATACCCTCCTGGCCTTGTGGCGAGGCCGGGCTTGTCAACCCTACGCCGTTATTATAGCACAGAATTCTTCAAGTGCCCTGTGTCGCACGTAGGCGTGCATGATCTGAGACGGCGGGAGTTCGCACGTGAGCATGCGAACTCCGCACTTCAACGGCCGCAGGCGTAAAGCCTGCGACTACACGCGTTATCGTTTCCCCGTCAGCCTTCGCAGGACCACTTCCCGCATCACGTCCGCGGGCGCGGACCGGCCGGTCCAGAGTTCGAACTGGGCGGCGGCCTGGCCGACGAACATGTCCACCCCGCTGGCGATGAGGCAGCCGGCGGCCTCGGCCTCGCGCAGGAGGCGCGTGACGGGGGGATTGTAGACGGCGTCGAAGACGACCATGCCTTTTCGCAGCAACGGCGCGGGGGCGGGGGTCTCGGCCACCTTGGGGTGCATGCCGATGGAGGTGGTGTTGATGAGGACGTCGCACTCCAGGCGCTCCAGGTTTTCGAGAGGCCCCCACCGGCAACCGACTTCACTGGCGAGTTGCTCGGCGCGCTCAACGGTGCGATTGAGGATGTGCGTGTGCGCGCCTTTGTGCTTCAGACCGAAGGCGATGGCGCGGGCCGTACCGCCGGCGCCCAGAAGGACAACGCGCTTGCCCCGGAGAGGCGACCCGCCGACGACGGGGGGCATCACCTTTTCAACGGCGCCGATGGCGGCCTGCCAGTCGGTGTTGTAGCCGTACAGCCGCCCGTCGCGATTCACGATGGTGTTCAGGGCGCCGATCTGCCGCACGAACGCGTCCACTTCGTCCACGGCCTTCATGGCGTTTTCCTTGTGAGGGATCGTGACGCTGTACCCCTGCACGTTCAGGCGGCGGAACTCGCGGATGAACTCCTCCACCCTCTCGACCTTTAGGGGTACATAGACGGCGTTGAGGCCCGCGGCCGCGAAGGCGGCGTTGTGAATGGCGGGGCTCATGCTGTGGGCGACGGGGTTCGCGATGACGCCGTAGATGGCCGTCTGCCGATTGATCTTGTGGACGCGGTAGAGGTTGCGCATGTCGGCGGCGCTGATCTGACCCGGCGCGGACTCCTTGCCGTCGGCGAGGCTGGCGAAGGTGAGGAAACCCCCGAACTTCGGCGCGAGAATGCGGCTGATGATCCCCAGTTCGCCCATGCACAGGCCGATGGTGGGAACGGCCGCGTTCTGCAGCAGATCGAACATCCGCGCGTTGTCGAGGATGGAGTTGGCCGTCGTGACAATCTTGACGATATCGGCGCCCGTCGCGACAAGACGGCCGTGAATCTGCGGGAGGTCTGTCGGCGTTTCCTCAAAATTGTGGTAGGAGACGATGAGGCGGGCGTTTCCGCGCTGTTGCAGGCGCGACTCCCAACCCAGTTCCACGTCCACGAAGTCGAAGCCGAGCTGAGCCGCACGGCTCAGGAGCTCCACGCGATCCTCGCTGCTGCCCGTCCACCGCCCGCCCTCGTCGGGCACGCGGTTGGTGGCGATGAGCGGACAGGGCTTCTGCGCCAGGATCGCCACCAGGTCGGGAGATTGGATATAGTCGAGACGAATCTCCATCAGGTCGCAGAATCCGGCTGCGGCTTTCATGTCGGCCAGAGCCGTCGGAGTGTCCTTACCCGTGATGGAAACGCAGATCATATGGGCGCCCCGTTGTGGTGAGCGAGAGAAAGCAGACGCGGCGTGTCTCCCCTCTCTCATTTCTTGGTTTTCTGTTTCCTGCTCTTGACGAGATGGCGGTTGATGGCGTTCAGGTACGCCTTCGCCGAGGCCTCGATGACGTCGGTGGAGACGGCGCGGGCGCGGAGGCGCTGGCCGTTGAACTCGACCTCGACGGTGACCTCGCCCAGGGCGTCCTTGCCGCTGGTGACGGCGCGGATCTTGTAGTCGCAGAGCTTTCCGGCCGTGCCCGTGATGCGGTCCATGGTGCGGTAGATGGCGTCAATGGGACCGTCGCCCGTCGCCGCGTCCTGGAGGACGTTGTTCTTCGGGTCGCGCATCCGCACGGTGGCCGTGGGGATGGTCTGGGTACCGCTGCTGACGTGGAAGCTCTCGAGCTTATACACGTCGGGGATCTCCGACATGCGCTCCTCGATGAGGGCCTCGATGTCCTCGTCGAAGACTTCTTTCTTCTTGTCGGCCAGTATCTTGAACTGTTCGAAGGCGGCGTTGAGTTCCTCTTCGCTGAGCGTATAGCCCAGGTCGCGGATGCGGTCCTTGAGGGCGTGGCGGCCGGAGTGCTTGCCCAGGACGAGGCGCGACTTGCCCCAGCCGACGTCTTCAGGGCGCATGATCTCGAACGTGGCGCGGTTCTTGAGCATCCCGTCCTGGTGAACGCCCGACTCGTGGGCAAAGGCGTTTTCGCCCACGATGGCCTTGTTACGCTGGACGTGGAGGCCGGTCAGGCTGCTGACAAGTTTGCTCGTGGCGACGATGCGGTTGGCAATGACGCGTGTCTGGCAGTTCATGAAGAAGTCCGGGCGCGTGCGGATGGCCATGACGACCTCTTCGAGGGCCGCGTTTCCGGCGCGCTCGCCGAGGCCGTTGATGTTGCATTCGACCTGGTCGGCGCCGGCCTTGACGGCCGCCAGCGAGTTGGCCGTGGCCAGGCCGAGGTCGTTGTGGCAGTGGACGCTGATGACGGTCTTCCCAAGGTTCTTCACGGCGGCGCGCAGAAACGCGATGAGGTCGGCGAACTCGGCGGGGATGGTGTAGCCGACGGTGTCGGGTATGTTGACGGTGGAGGCGCCGGCGTCAATGGCGGCGCCGACGATCTCGGCGAGGTAATCGCGCTCGGTGCGGGTGGCGTCCATGGCCGAGAACTCCACATCCTCGACGTAGGACCTGGCGCGCCTCACCCCTTCGACGGCCATCTTAAGGACTTCGGGCCTGCTCTTTCGCAGGATGCCGTCGCGGTGGATGGGCGAGGTTCCGATGAAGACATGGATGCGGGTCTTTTCGGCCGGCTTCAGGGCGTCGCGGGCGGCGTCAATGTCCTTGGCGACGCAGCGGCACAGGCCGGCGATGGTCGCGCCCTTGACCTCCCTGGCGATGGTGTTGACGGCCTCGAAGTCGCCCGGGGAGGAGATGGGGAAGCCGGCCTCAATGACGTCCACATTGAGGGCGGCGAGCTGGCGCGCGACCTCGAGCTTTTCCTTGAGGTTGAGACTTCCGCCGGGGGCCTGCTCGGCATCGCGGAGGGTCGAGTCGAAGATAATGATGTTGCGCATGGTCGAAACCCGTCCTCTGTTTCACCACGGAGACGCGGAGAAACGCTCTCTGTAAACTCCGCGTCCCCGTGGCACAATCCGTTAGCTATTTCTCCTCCAGCCACTTCATCATCTTGCGCAGTTCGGCGCCGACCTTTTCGAGAAGGTGTTCCTTGCCCTTGCGTTCGAGGGCGTTGAAAACGGGCCGGCCCGTCTGGTTTTCGAGGATCCACTCGCGGGCGAACTGGCCGTTCTGGACCTCCTTGAGCATCTTCCGCATCTCTTTTTTGGTTTCTTCGGTGATGATGCGGGGGCCGCGAGTCAGGTCGCCGTACTCGGCGGTGTTGCTGACCTTGTCGCGCATGAGGGTGATGCCGCCCTTGTAGAAGAGGTCCACGATGAGCTTGAGCTCGTGGAGGCACTCAAAGTAGGCCACTTCAGGCTGGTAGCCGGCCTCGACGAGGGTCTCGAACCCGGCCAGCACGAGGGCGGACACGCCGCCGCACAGAACGGCCTGCTCGCCAAAGAGGTCGGTCTCGGTCTCCTCGGCGAAGGTCGTCTCGATGACGCCGGCGCGGGTGCCGCCGATGCCCTTGGCGTAGGCCAGGGCGATCTCCTTGGCCTTGCCCGACACGTTCTGGAAGACCGCGATGAGGTTGGGCACGCCGGAGCCTCTCTGGTATTCGCTGCGCACGAGCGGGCCGGGGCCTTTGGGCGCGATCATGATGACATCCACGTCGGCCGGCGGCACGATCTGGCCGAAGTGGATGTTGAAGCCGTGCGAGAAGACCAGCACCTGGCCCTTGCGCAGGTGGGGCTTGATCTCGGAGGCGTAGATGCGCGCCTGGAGTTCGTCGGGCAGCAGGATCTGGATGACGTCGCATTTCTTGGCGATCTCGGCGGCCGAGACGGGCTTGAAGCCGTGAGAGACGGCCAGCTTGTGATTGGGGGTGCCGGGCAGGTCGGAGACCATCACGTCCAGCCCGCTGTCGCGCAGGTTCTGGGCCTGGGCGTGGCCCTGGCTGCCGTAGCCGATGATGCCGATCTTTTTGCCCTTGAGATACTTGAAGTCCGCGTCGCCGTCGTAATACATCTTTGCCATGCAACGTTCCTCCTCTGGTTGCCGATTCCGGATTAGGGGGCTTCCGGAAGCCCTCCTGTCCGGGACCTGAAATCCAAAATCTAAAGTGGAACCCTCGCTTGTGTTCGTTGTGTCTCTGCGATGCAGTCCTACTAAAGTCCGCCAAGCTAGTGGCTCTGAAGCTCCGGATGCGACTTAAGCCATTCCTGATATTCTTCTCGCGCCATCACACCCAGGTCCCGATAGCTCTTGGGTACTTTCGTTCGCGTTCTCAGCGAGTCCATCAGTTCCCGGATAAAGTGAAGCTCTCGGAGCATGGGGTCAGTGGGAAAATCCCGGGAAACCTTTCTCCACATGGCGTCCTTTTCAGCCAGCGTCAACATGGAAATCCTCCCGCCCTTCTGCTTTTCTCTCCTCCGGTCTCGCCGGCCCATGGCAAGCGGGGAGGTGGCTATATCGACGGCTCGGTTACATAGGGCCAGAGCATTCGAGCATCTTGAGGCTCTTGTGAAGCTGCATTGCACTGGTGAACCGAACTCCCTTTGGAGTCAAAAAAACGCGATCGCCTGATTTTGCCAGCAGGCCGAGATCGATAGCGTAATTGCAGTACATTCGTGTGGCACTATACTTTGCCTTTGTTGTCCTCCAATCGAGATGCTTACCAGCATGGTAGCTAAAGTAGACCAGCAATTGAGCCATCTCGACAGGATGTGTATTCTTGGCAAGAGCAAAGACAGCTTCCACCATTGAGGCAATGACAAGGATAACTGGTGACTCAAATGGGTTCCTCATAACGTAGTCACTGATCATCTGTACCTGAGCTTCGCTCAAGGTTCCAGGTGAAATGTTTTTCACTCCGCGGCACACTTTGGCGCGATAATTAACGGGTACTT
>CAYPFP010000166.1:0-3703 GCA_964409935.1 uncultured Planctomycetota bacterium
CGCCGCTGCCGCAGGCGCTGATCTATCAACAGAAGTTCGGCGGCATAAAGCTGAGCCGCGGGATCGCGCAGGAATTGAGGGGCTGCGAGCGGGCCGTCTTCGCCATACCGCTGAGCGGGCTGCGGGACGGAAGCCTTGTGGTCACGGCCAAGGGGAGGACGCCAGGCAAGCCGAAACCCATCCCGGTGGTAAAGACATGGGAGGAGCATCCATGAGATTCCGGCTGCGAATAGGGCTGGGGACGCGATTCGGGGTGCTGTTGCTGGACATCCTGGCGTGCCTCGTTGTCGGGGCGCTGGCGGCGATCGTGAATTTCACGTTCGTCAATTCCATGTATGTGAGAATCTACCGGCAGCGGTTCGAGATCGGCGACATCTGGCCGTGTCTGCTGGTTCTGGTCTCGGTGTTGTTCTTCGTGTGGGGGATTGCGTTCGTCAGCGAGAGGGTTTTTGCCGGCTCGATAGGGATGAGGCTCTTGTGCCTGGGGTGCCGGATGACGGGGACGGCGAGAAGGCGCATACGCGCACTGGCGGGGACGTCGCGATGTGAGCTTAGGGTGCTGTCGAAACTGACGGGGCACAAGCCCATCTGGCGGCAGGATATCATCCGGGCGGCGGCGCCGATCCCCCTGTCCGCGCTGGTGTTCGGGGCCATCCTTCTGAGACCCGGCAAAGACGACCCGCACGTGGTGTCGTATATCGTTTTCCTGGTGGGCAGTCTGTGGATCTCGGCGCTGCAATTGTTCGCGGCGGCCGCCAACGACCGGCGGGAGTCCATCTTCGACCGTTTCAGCCAGACGGTGGCGACCCGGAGCCGCAAGAAACAGCCGCTGGAGGTGAAGGCGGCGCGGCCCTTCCCCAGCCCCTATGTGGTGGGGCAGCCCATCAGAGACACCAGGCTCTTTGTGGGTCGCGAGGAGGAATTGGGCCTGCTCAAGGACACCCTGTCGAAGATGTACAAGGGGGCCATCATCGTGCTGGCCGGGGCGCCGCGGTCCGGGAAAAGCTCCTTGATGGAGCACATTGTGACGCAACACGCCGCGCTGGCGAAGGGCGACGAGTTTTGGGATCGCGTGATTCCCATACTGCAGTCCCTGGCGGCGACGCCGGTCGGCGGAGACGTGGAATTCTACGGGTTGCTGACCGACAAACTCCTCCGGGTCCTGCCGGGAGGGCCGAAGGCGTCGGCCGGCAACCCGAGCGGCGACGAAAGAACGTCGCTGGATTTCGCCGCCATAGACAAGGCGCAACGGGCGTTCACCGAGGCCCTCAACCGCGTGCTGGCGGCGTATCCGGAAAAGACGCTGCTGCTCATGCTCGACGAGGCGCAACTCTTGGAGATGCGTGTCAAAGAGCAGCGGATGACGACGGGCGTCATCCCCTACCTGGCCTTTCTGAAGGCCGAACAGCCGCGGCTGTCCATCGTCGTGGCGGGGCCGTGGGACCTGAAGAACCAGCGATTCACCTACCTGGACACACTCCTGGTCAAGGCCGGCATCGTCTTCACGCTCGGGCGCCTGAGCGACGCGGCGGCCATCAACCTGATCACCGAACCGGTGAAAGGGCACGTGACCTACACGCCCCACGCCATCCAGTACATCCTTTGCTTAACCGGCAACCATCCGTTCTACATCCAGCTCCTGTGCAACGAGCTGGTGTGGCGGCTCGGCGAGAAGGACGGGATCACGCTGGAGGACGTGGAGGCGGTTGCGGAGTCGGTGTCGGCCACGCCTCCGCCGATGCTGCCGATCTTCTGGGCCGAGGCCAGCCCGCAGGACCGCGCCGTGCTGGGCGCGCTGGCGCGCATCTCGTTCGACGAAGAGGACTACGCAAGCCCTGACGAAGTGCGTCGGCAACTGCGACGGCGCAGGCTGAACTTCGTCCTGGCCGACCACGAGATTCCCAGCATCCTGGGGGATCTGGTCCGAAGGAACATCCTGACAATTCAGAAGGGACGGGGGTATACTTTTCAGGTGGACCTGCTGCGGATGTGGATCCGCGCCAACCATCTTGTTTCGTGACCGACGTCATTGGAGTGGCGGTCGTGCAGGAACCCAAGGCCAACAGACCCGGCGATTCGGCCGTTGAGGCAACGGGCGTTGAGGCAAAGCCTCCGCGCGGAGAGGGGCTGCCGGTGCGCGTCTCGCCGGAGATGCGCGCGGGGCGGACGATGGAGGTGGAGAAGATCCTCAGCCTGGTCAGGCCGGGAGCGGATGCGCAGCCGCAGAGCGTTGGGCTTTACGGCACGCGCTGGATCGGCAAGACGACGGTGCTCGGCCTGGTCAAGGAGCAATGCGAAAAAGAGTCGCGGGCGGTGGCGCTTCACGTACCGCTGAGCGGCTACAAAGAGAAGCCGGTCGAGGCCTTCTTCCTGGAGTTCCTGCGCCGGCTGGAAGCCGCGGGCGAAACGGTCGAGCCGGCCTGGAAGCGCCAACCGGACCACAAGACATTCGAGAACGCCATCGCCCGGGTCTCGGCGCGCGGGAAGACGCTGGTCCTGCTGCTGGACGACTTCGAGAACATCTCCTCCAACGTGCGGTTCTCGCTGGACCTGTTCGCTTTTTTCCGATGGATACCCTCCGAGTATCCCAAGCACCGGCTGGCCTACGTCACCGCCACGCAACGGCCGCTCTGGGAGCCTTTCATCGAACGCAACGACATCAAAGGGTCTCCCTTTCCCAACATCTTCCACTCCCTTCGGCTAGGCCCGCTCGCGGACACCGAACAGCGCGAACTCATCGCCAAGGCCATGAAGGACAAAAAGGCCGCGCCCCCCAGCGAAGACCGCATACGCCATATGATCTACCTGGCCGGCGGATTCCCGCTCCTGCTTCAGATCGTGTGCCAGGTTTTTTCGGAGGGAAAGGCGGAAGGCGTCGCCTCGGACGACAACGAGATGAAGAGGCTGGCGCTGGCCTGCCAGGAGACGGCCCGCCCGTTCCTGGCGCAGACATGGAACGACCTCCGTCCGGAGGAACAGGAGATATGCGAGGTCCTGGCCAGGAACGACGCCCTGCCGGACGAACTCCGGTACTCCAAGGCGATGAAGGACATGATGGACCACGGGTACGCGGCGCTGGACAACGAGAGCCACAAACTGGTCCCCGCTCTCTTGAGACGATACGTGCGGGAACTGCGCAACATCACGCCCACCACCAGCTTTTGGGGACACATCAGGAACATCGTGGGCGGTCGGAAGGAAGAATAAGCGCGCCGGGCGCGAGCGCGCTCGGCCGGACAGGTATGGCGCCGGAGGATGCCGTGCGAACCAATCCGTATCTGAACCGTCAGCCGATCCGGGATCCGGCCCATTTCTACGGCCGATCCCGCGAAGTCGCCAAGCTGTACGATCTCATCTCGGCGACGCCGGCGAACTCCGCATCGGTGTGCGGGGCGTTCCGGATCGGCAAGTCCTCGCTGGCGCGGTACCTCGCCCATCCGCAGACGGTTCGCAAACATCTGCCGGAGTGGGAGCAGTACCTTTTCGTGCGGCTGGACATGCACGCCTTGCCGGAGCCGTCCGCCGAAGGCTTCTTCGCGCGGGTGCTGAGGGAACTGGCCTTCGCGGCCAACGAACCCCGGATGGCCTCGCTGATCAAACCGGGATATCAAGGGTTCGAGGAAGCCCTGCGCGAAATGCAGTCTTCCGGGCGCAGAACCATCCTGCTTCTGGACGAATTCGAGCCTGCCCTGAACGACTCCGG
>CAYPFP010000166.1:3803-9432 GCA_964409935.1 uncultured Planctomycetota bacterium
GGGCCTGCGGAAAAACAGCCCGGCTTCGATAGAGGATTCTACGATTTTCTGCGGTGGGCGCCGTCGGAGTACGACCTGTCCTACGTCATCTTCTCCCGGCTGGAATTGGAGTACTTGTGCCGAAGCGGACGCATCCCCGCCGAACGTTTCTTCAACATCTTCACCCCCCTCACCCTCGGCCCGTTCTCCCCGACCGAGGCCGAAGAGTTCATCCGCCGGTCGTCCGAGAAGGCGGAATGCCCCCTGGCCCCCCTTGCCGGACAGATACTGGCGATCACGGGCCTGTGGCCGTTCTTCATCCAGATAGGATGCTCGAAGGTCTACGAGAGAATGGCAGACCATGCAGACACCGCCGAACTCCTGCGCCTGGCCGGAAACGACTTCGCGCAGGAGGCCGGACAGCAGTTTCCGACGCTGTGGAGCAGCCTGACGAGCGAGGAGCAGGCGGCCTGTCAGGCGGCGGCCCGCGGCCGGGCTTCGCTCGAGAGTTCACACACGCAACGCGTCATGGCCAAGGGGTACGTTCGCGCCCCCGACGTCGGGGGCATTCAGGGCGGCGAACAGAGCCTCCTGTGTCCGGCGTTCCAGACATTTGTGACGGAATCGCAAGCCGCCCCGCCGAAAGGCAACGAACGTACGCAGACGATCTCGGCGGTCGGCGGCCAGCGGCCGCCGCTGCGCCGCATCGGCATGTACGACATCCTGCACGAGGTCGGACGCGGAAGCATGGGGCGGGTTTTCAAGGTGCGCCACCGCATCACCGAGAGAGTCTCGGCGCTGAAAGTGCTGCGCCCCGACCTGGCCACCGACCGCGAGTTCCTCGAACGGTTCTACCGCGAGATCAAGACCGCGTCTCAAGTGGGACATCAGAATATCGTGCGGGTCGAGTTCGCCGACGAGGCGGACGGGACGCCCTATTTCGTCATGGAGTACGTGGATGGAGAAGGCGTTGACAAGCTGCTGAAGGACTCGCCGAGCGGCGCGGCGAACGCCCCCGACGTCGGGGGCGCGCAGGACATGACGGAGACGGCTTCGGCCAGCCGCAGGATACCCTTGCGGCTTGTGCTGCGGATCGGCATGGACATCGCCAGGGCGCTCCAGGAGCTTGACCGGCACGGGCTGATCCATCGCGACATCAAGCCGAGCAACATCATCCTGGGCCGCGACGGGCGGGCCAAGCTCGCCGACTTCGGTCTGGCGCGACTGGCGGCGGAGCGCATCCGGTTGACCCAGGCCGGCGACCTGCTGGGCACGCCCAACTACATGTCGCCGGAACAGAAGGCGGGACAAGAACTGGATATCCGGAGCGACATCTACTCCCTCGGCGCAACGCTGGCACACCTGCTCATGGGGACCACGGCGTTCGCCGCCACCCGCAACGCCGACAACCCGAGCCGATCCCTCGAAGACGAGTTGCAGCGCCTTCAGAAGGAGAACCGAACCGCGGGGAAAACCATAGACACCGTCCTGAAAATGGTCCGCCCGGCCAGGGAAGACCGTTCCCCGAACCCCATCGCTCTATCAGGGGACATCCGCTGCGCCTACAACGCGCTGACCGCCGACGCCGCAGACCTCGCGACACACACGGAGGATTGATGAAACTGGTCAACCAGCGAACGGGCCGGGTGTACGAACTTCATGATGAAACGGTCATCGGGCGGGACCGGGACTGCCTCGTCTGCGTGCCCGACGGGAAGGCGTCGCGGCGGCACGCGCGAGTCCATCAGAAGGATGGCAAGTGGTTCGTCGAGGACCTGGGAAGCAAGAACGGAACCTTCGTGGACGGCGTCCGGCTCTCCAGACCCCAGGAGATGGCTCCCGGCTCCGCCATCAAGATAGGCGCCACCGTCCTTCTGCTGGCGTCGGACGGGAGGCAGACCGCAACGGGCCGCCAACCGCCGGACATCCTGTGGTCCGCCGCCACGACGGTGACGCAGGCTACGGTAGACCCGACCCGGTATGACCTGGCGAAGGAAGCCGCCGGGGTGAGCAACCGCCGAGAGAGCACGCGGCTGCAGTCGCGCTTGGCCGTCATCGAGAAGGTGAACAGGGCGTTGCGCGATCTCACGCAGACCGAACAGATCGAAGACGCGGCGACCGCCGAACTGCTGGACGTCTTCCCGCCGGCCAGGCGATGCCTGATCCTGCGCCGCGACGCACAGTCGGGCCGTCTCGCGCTGAGGGCGGGACGATACCGGCCGGACTCCGGAACGGTGAAGGACGGCATCAGCCGCAGCCTTGTTGAGGGCGCGCTGGAGACCGGCGCTGCCGTGATGGCCAACCATTCGTCGGAGGAACCGCCCCGCCAGGACGACGACAGGGGCTGCGGCGCCTTCCTGTGCGCCCCGCTTCGCGTCAGGGGCAAGGTGGAGACCGTCATCTACCTGGACGCCGCCGGCGAACCGAAGGGAACGCCCTCCCGCACAGACCGTTTCGCCGAGGACGACCTGACCCTGCTGGCCCTGCTCGCCCAGCAGATATCCCTGTTCATGGAGAAGGCGAGCCTGCTCGAGGAACTGAGGCGCGATAAGCTCGCCCTGAAGGAAGAGACCGACCGCCTGCGGAGAAAGCAGGAGTGCGATTTCGGCCGGATTGTCGGCTCGTCCCGCGCCCTGCAGGCGGCCAAAGAGCGCGCCCGGAAGGCCGCCGCCGCAGACTCAACGGTCCTCCTTACAGGGCCGCGGGGCACCGGCAAGGAACTCTTTGCCGCCGCCATTCACTACGGCAGCGCCCGCGCGGGAAAGGCCTTTGTCACCGTAAACTGCGCCGCGATTCCGGAACACCTGGTTGAGAGCGAATTGTTCGGCTACCTGAAAGGCGCATTCAGCGGCGCCGCCGCAGACAAGAAGGGGCAGTTCGAGGCCGCCGAAGGCGGCACCATTCTGCTCGACGAGATCGGCGACATGCCCCTCGAAGCCCAGGCCAACATCCTTCGAGTCCTTGAGAATCGCGAGGTCCGAAGAATCGGGGCCACGGAGACGATCAAAGTAGACGTGCGCGTCATCGCGTCCACGAACAAGGATCTCCAGGAGGAGATCCGGGCCGGGCGATTCCGCGCCGACCTCTTCGACCGCCTGAACGTCTTCCCCATCGAACTGCCGCTGCTGCGCGAGAGAAAGGACGACATCCTGCCTCTGTTGAACCACTACCTCGGCATCTACTGCACGGAGATGAACAAGAAGATCGTCGGCTTCAGCAGCGAAGCCGCCCAAATCCTCCGCCACTATGCCTGGCCCGGCAACGTGCGCGAGTTGCGGAACACCGTGGAGCGCATCGTGCTGGAGCTTGGCCCCAAAGAGATCGTCGAGGCCGCCGACCTGCCGCCGCATATCCGCAAGGTCATGGTCAACACGAACAAGTACAAACGGGAAGGCTCTCTCCACGAGGCCGTCGCCGGCCTCCAGAAGGACATGATCAGCGACGCCCTCGCCCGCTGCCGGAACAACAAGTCCGAGGCGGCCAGCCTGCTGCGCGTCAGCCGGGCGGGCCTCGAGAAGATGATGAAGCGGCTGGGTCTGACCTAAACCCTCCCTTTACCCGACCTGCTGTCTACAAAGTTTGCATCCGCCGTGACACTTTGTGGCTGCGGCCATCCCGCGACCGTTGCCGCTAGAGACAGCGTACGCCGGAAAACCTCCCCCCGCGCCGTTCACGATGTTTGCATCCTGCCTGCTCCCCCAACCCCCTTCAGACGGCCACGAGAAGGCCCCAAGAGCGTTTCCGGCGAAATTCCGGCGCACGGCACATCTTGTGCTCTAGAGACAGCACGATGTTGGAGCGGCGGAAGCCAGTCAGGAGGTCGGCCATGATTGCACGAACAGGTTATGCGGACAGATGCGGAGTGCTCGGCCTTGTTGTGTCGGCGTTTCTTGCCACGGCGGCGTGGGCGGACGTCGGAGGGCCACAAGCGGACGTCGGCGAAAGGGGCAACAACGTCGTCTTGCGCGCCCCATCCGCACGCCCGAAGCTGGTTCTGGCAAGGGTCCACAAGAGCTGTGCGGAAGCCGTGGCTTATTCGCCGGACGGCAAGCGGCTCGCCACCGGCCAGCAGGACAAGACGATCCGGCTTTGGGATGCCCGGTCGGGAGAACTTATCCGCGTGATGGAGGGCCATAGCGCCCCCATCGCCTCCATCGCGTTCTCTCCGGACGGCGCGACGGTCGCGAGCGCAGACGATGAAGGAACCGTCAAGCTCTGGGGCGTACGCACCGGCAGCCCACGGCAGACATTCAAGGCGGATGAGGGGCATGTATCCTCCATCGCGTTCTCGCCGGACGGCACAATGCTGGCGAGCGGCGGCAAGGATGGAACGGTCAAGATATGGTATCCGGAATCGGCCTACCTGGTGAACACGTTGAAGGGACACAAGGGGAGCGTCCGGGCCGTGGCTTTCTCGCCCGACGGCCGGACACTGGCCAGCGGCGGAGAAGACAAGGACACGGTCCTGTGGGACGTCGAGACCGGTCAGCGCAGACACGCCATGAAGAGACACAGCGACGACATTTACGCCCTCGCTTTCTCCCCCGACGGCCGGATACTGGCCAGCGGGAGCGTGGATAACACGGTGGCCCTATGGGACACGCAAACGGGGTCTCGGCTTCGCACCCTTGACCGGTACGAGCGCTCCGTGTGGACGATCGCTTTCCTCCCCAACGGCCGGGAACTGGGGGGCGCCGGATGCAACGGCACAATAGACATCTGGGACATCTCGTCCGGAAAAGTGCAACGCCGGTTCGCCGGACACGCCGACTCCATAAAGTCCATCGCCTTCTCGCCGGACGGCCTGACGATGGCCAGCGCGAGCTACGACAAGACCCTCCGGCTATGGGACAGCCAGACCGGAAGAACACTTCGGACGATCGAGCACATGGGAACCGTCACGTGGGACGCCTTCGATCCCAATCCCGCGCCGATTGCGCGGCAGACCGAATACGATGTGGTCCGGGCGGTCTCGCATTCCACCTCGAAGGACAAGACCGTGCCCGCAGGCGTCGTCATCAAGGCGAGTTCGCTCGCCTACTCCCCGGACGGGCGATTGCTGGCGAACGCGTGCGGGGACAGGACCGTCCAGGTGTGGGACGCCCGGACCGGCGCCCTGCTCCAGAAGCTGCGCGGCCACAGCAAGTGGGTCTGCTCGGTGGCCTTCTCGCCCGACGGCAGCATGCTGGCAAGCGCCAGCGAGGATACCAACGTGCGGCTGTGGGAGGTAAAGACCGGGAAACCCCTTCACACGCTCACCGGACACTGCGCACCGGTGTTTTCCGCAGCATTCTCGCCCGACGGGAAACTACTCGCGTCGGGCGGCATGGACTCGGACGTGATCGTCTGGGACGCGCAGACTGGAGCGATCAAACGCCATCTGTCCGGACACACCGGCACGGTCAGGGCGGTCGCGTTCTCCCCCGATGGGAAGACCCTGGCCAGCGCCGGACGGGACAAGACCGTCAGGCTCTCCGACGTGAAAAGCGGGCGGCTGATCCGGACGCTTTCGGGCCACGGGGACGCCGTGACTTGCGTCGCGTTTTCGCCCGACGGCGCGCGGGTGGCCGGCGGCGGGGGGGACAAGACGGTGAGAATCTGGGACGCGGCGCGTCGTTCCAGCGACGCGGCGCGTCGTACCAGCGACGCG
>CAYPFP010000167.1:0-9347 GCA_964409935.1 uncultured Planctomycetota bacterium
CCTTCCCCCGCACCCCCCAATCGCCCATACCCATTTGACAACCCCCGCCCCCTTCTGTTACATTCCCCTCTCAAGGAGCCGCAGGTGCGGCTCGCCTTCCTCCGTCCTGGAAAGACCATGATCGCAGAGATTATCTCCATCGGCCACGAACTCGTCCTGGGCGAGATCCCCGACACCAACGCCTGCTACCTCTCCGAACGCGCCGCCACCCTCGGCGTTGACGTGCGCTTCCATACCTGCGTCGGCGACTATGCCCGCGACCTGGCCGACATCCTGAACATCGCCCTTCGCCGCGCCGACCTTATCATCATTACCGGCGGTCTCGGCCCCACCGCCGACGACGTCACGCGCCAGGTCGTCGCCGATCTCTGCGGCTCCCCCCTGCGCCTCGACGAGGCCTCCCTTGCCCGCATCGAGGCCCTCTTCCGCCGACGCCTCAACATCCCCATGCCCCCCGAAAACCGAATCCAGGCCATGATCCCCGACCGCGCCGACGTCATCCCCAACGACTGGGGCACCGCCGCCGGTTTCTCCATCAAGCACGGCCGCGCCCACATCATGGCCCTGCCGGGCGTCCCCTCCGAAATGAAGAAAATGTTCGACGCCTGGGTCTATCCCCGCCTCCAGAGTCTCACCGGCAACAAGGGCGTCATCCAGAGCAGGCTCCTGAACTGCATCGGCATGGGCGAGTCCGGCGTCGGCCAGAAAATCCGCCACCTCATGGACACCGCCCGCAACCCCTACGTCGGCACCATGGTCCAGGCCGGCGTCGTCTCGGTCCGCATCACCGCCAGGACCGAGACCAAACAGGAGGCCGACAAACTCATCGCCGAGGTCGAAAAGGAGATCCGCGGCCTCCTCGGCAGCGCCGTCTTCAGCGTGGACTCCCAGGGCCTCGAACACGCCGTTTACGAACAGTTGGCCCGCCTCAACATGACCCTCTCCGTCGCCGAGTCCTGCACCGGCGGCCTCATCGCCCACAAGCTCACCAACGTCCCCGGCATCTCCAGGTTCTTCCTGGAGGGCATCGTGGCCTACAGCAACCAGACCAAGATCGAGGTCCTCGGCGTTCCCAAAGACCTCATCGACAAGCACGGCGCCGTCAGCCCCCAGGTGGCCGAGGCCCTGGCGCGGGGCGTGCAGACCCGTTCCGACTCCAATTTCGCCCTCGGCGTCACCGGGATCGCCGGCCCGACCGGCGCCACCCCCGCAAAGCCTGTCGGTCTCGTCTACATCGCCGCCGCCGTGCCGGGCGACGTCCGCGTCCAGGAGTTCCATTTCGGCGGCGCCCGCGAAGAGATCAAGGAGCGCGCCGCCAAGGCCGCCCTGAACATGCTGCGCCTGCGCATCATCGAGGTCGCCGGCAACATCAACCCGAGTACCTGACCGAACCTTGCCCATGGTCTCTTTCACCGGACAAACTGTCGCAGCCTTTGTCGAAGAGCTTGCCGGCACCGGCCTGTTCCAGGGCCTGGACCCCGCCTGCATCCTCCGGTCCATCCCCCTTCTGGCCCATCTGCCCGACAAGGAACTTGCCCGCCTCGCCGGCGAGGCCGCCATCCACTCCCATGACCCCGGCGCCACCGTCTGCCGCCAGGGCGAATTCGACGACCATCTCTTCCTCATCCTCTCCGGCGCCGTCGAGACCAGTCTGATCACCGACAAGGCCCGCCGCATCGCGCTCGAACGTCTCGGCCCCGGCGCGATGTTCGGCCGCCTCAGCGCCTCCAGCGACGGCATGAACATGGCCTCCGTCGTCGCCGCCGAACGCCTCCACCTTATCGCCCTCGGCCCGGATGCCGCCCAGCGCCTCGCCCGGGGCGACCCCCACGTGGCCCACGCCATGCAACAGGCCCACCTGGCCCGCACCATCGGCCCCGCCCTTCGCCTGGTCCCGCTCTTTGCCGACGCCGGCCCCCAGGGCATCAGCCTTCTCACGCGCACCGGCCGCCTGCGCGTCTTCTCCAAAGGCCAGACCATCTTCCAAAAGGGCGCCCCCGGCGATTCGCTCTACCTCGTCGTCAGCGGCGTCGTGAAAGTCTTCATCGGCGACCGCATCCTGGCCTACCTCAAGAGCGGCGCCTATTTCGGCGAGATGGCCCTCGTCAAAAACGAGCCGCGCATGGCCTCGGTCGCCGCCGTCACCGACGTCGAGGCGTTCGAGATCATGAAGGCCGATTTCGAGGCCTTCCTCCAGTCTCACGGTCCCGCCGCCGACGCCATCCGAAGGATCATCCGCGAGCGCGAAGAGGAAAACCGCCTCCTCGCCCAACACCCCGAACGCATCGAGCGGCTCCGCTTCATGGAAGGCCTCGTCGGCGGCCGCGATATCCTCGTCATTGACCTGGACCGCTGCATCCACTGCGACCGCTGCATCAAGGCCTGCGCGCAGGCCCGCGGCCAGGCCCGTTTCGAGCGCAAGGGCGACTTCTTCGGCCGCTACCTCATCGCCACGGCCTGCCGCCAGTGTCAGGACCCCGCCTGCATGCTCTGCAAGCGCGGCGCCATCCTCCGCGACAAGTCCGGCGAAATCCACATCAAGGACGCCTGCGTCGGCTGCGGCTTCTGCGCCGCGCAGTGTCCCTACGGCACCATCATGCTCGTCGAAGTCCAAGGCGGCGACCGCAAGGCCCGCAAGAAAGCCGCCAAGTGCGACCTGTGCCGCCACCTGGACTACCCCCCGTGCGTCTACAACTGCCCCACCGGCGCGCTCAGGCGCGTCGAGCCGGAGGCCATGTTCCTGAAGGCGAAAGGGCGATCATGACAGACCCGGAGGCGCGCGACTAGCCTGTGAAACGCAACTGGTCGGATCATCTTTTCTGGGCGGCCCTCACCTTGGCTCTCGGCTTGGCGGGAGGCGCCGGCTATGTGCTGTTTGGCCGTTCCGCCCCCTTCCTGCCCGGAGCCGGCCTGGCCGGTTACTCCCTCGGCATCGCCTCTTTCTCCCTCGTGCTCTTGGCCGCCGCCTACTGGCTCCGCACCCGATACGAGCCGCCCGCCTGGAAATCCTCCGAGGACGCCGCCCCGCAGCGCACTTCCGCCCTTTCCGAGACCCGCGAGAAACTCGCCGATCTTGAGGCCGACGCACTGAAATCCGGCGACCCGCGCTTCCTGTCGCTCCGCATCACGGCGGCCCGTCTCCTGAAAAAGGCTGGACTCCGCGCCGCCTATCGCCTTGTCGTGCGCCGCGATGCCGAGGGCCGCCCCTACATCCGCATGGAACCCAGGGACCCCGCCCACAGCCTCTCCAACTGGCTCCTGGGCCATCAGTACCTGGGGGGCCTCGCCTTGTTCTTCGTCGGCCTGCATTGCGGTTTTTCGGCCCGCAGCCCGGTGGGGATCGCCGCCCTGTCCCTCATGACCCTGGTCGTCTTGAGCGGTCTGGTCGGGACGGTCATCTACGCCCTCGTCCCCGCCCGACTGCGCCGTCTGGAGGCGGCCTTGCGCGAGGCAAAGTCGCCCGACGCCGTCCTTGCCTCGCGTTGTGCGCGGTACGAGGCCGTCCTGAAGGTCTGGCTCTACGTCCACACGCCGGCGACCGTCGCCCTGTTGACGATCCTGGCCATACACGTTCTTTCGGTGCTCTGTTACTGAGACCTCTCCTCTATGAGACAACTCTGCCTGGCCGCCGGCCTCCTCACCTTCTTCGTCGTGGCCGTTTACGTGGCCGCCGGTCACACCGCCATCTTCATGCCCGGCCCGCTCTCCGGCACGCACAAGTGGATCGGGCGCAAGTGCCCCGCCTGTCATAGACCCTTCGACGTCCTGCGCGGCGGCGCCGCCCGGTGCGTCTCCGACGCCTGCCACGCCAACGTGCGCCTGGAAAAGGCCCATCCCCCCGAGAAGCAGCCCGCCTGCTCGCGCTGTCATGTCGAGCACGCCGTCCCGGCCCTTGCCTCCACTGTCGCCCCCACCGACGCCGTCTGCCGGGGCTGCCACCAGGCCAAGCTCAAGAAAGACCATCCCATCGGCCCGGCCTGCCACAAGTGCCACTTCTACCACGTCGGCCCGCGCGGCATGATACGCCAGGCCGCCGAGTCCTCCGCCATTCCGTTCAAACACAACGTCCACCTCCCCAGCATGGCGGAGATCCTGAAGACCCAGGACCGCGAGACCCTCTGCCGCATCTGCCACGTCGTCCGCGAGGGCCTCCACCGCTTCGCCCCCTTCACGCGCCAGGGCTGCAACCGCAACAACGTCAACTGCCACGCCGTCAAACCGCCCGCCGGCCACAAAAAATGGAAGGACCCCCTCGCCGAAAAAGAGATCAAGAACTTTGCCCGGCCTGAGAAGGTCGTGGACGTTCTCTTTATGCACTCGAAGCATGTCCCGCGCTACAAGTGCCTGGACTGTCACCCCGACATCGAGCAGAGCAAGCGCGTCACACATGCGCCCATCGCCAAGGCTTCCCTGTGCGTGCGCTGCCACAAACCCGGCGGCGAGGCCGTTGCAGGCAAGTGACGCTCTTGATAGAATCTTCGTTGTTCCCGAAGTCTTGCCCCGTCCAGACGGGGCTTGAGAACGGCGCCTTTGCGGAGGGGCGGCCCTCCGCTGGTGCGGTTCTTCGGCCGACAGGAGACTTTCATGCGGAAAAGCCATCTGCGCCTCCTTGCCTTCTTGTTCTTTGCCCTTGGCGGTTGTTCGCTGGCCGGTTCGAGTCTCCTGCGCTTCGCCCCGCCCCCCGAACCCGCCGAGCAGCACTTCGCCGCCACAACCGACAACTGGAAGCTCTCGCTCCTGCGCTTCAAGCCCCCCAAGATTGACCCCAAGAAAAATCCCGTCATCCTCTGCCACGGCCTGAGCTACAACGCCAACTTCTGGAACCTCGAGCGCGGCGGCAGTTTCGCCGCCCACCTCTCCTCCAAGGGCTTCGACGTGTGGGTCCCCTCTCTGCGCGGCGCCGGCAAGAGCCAGAAAGGCCCCGGCGCCCCCGACAACTGGAACGTGGACGACTACATCCACAAAGACCTCCCCGCCATCATCGAGTACGTCAAGGAAAAAACCGGCCGGGAGCAGGTCATCTGGATCGGCCATTCCCTGGGCGGCATGGTCATGTTCGCCTATCTCCAGACCGAAAAGCCCGAAAACATCCGCGCCTTCGTCGCCATCGCCGCCCCCATGATCATGTTCGAGCCGCTCAACGACATCCTGAAGGAAACCCTCGAAAACCGCAACCTCCTCAAGGCCGTCGCCATCCTCCTGGGCACCAAGGTCCCCTCCCAGGTCATCGGCGGTCTCGGCCCCCGCGTGGACGTCCCCCTCTACACCCTCTTCTACAACGGCGACAACATGCACCCCGGCACGCTCATGAACCTGAAATCCAAGGTCATCGAGAACATCGCCCCCGGCGTCCACGACCAGATGATGCGCTTCCTCCAGACCGGCGAGTTCACCTCCGCCGACGGCTCCTTCAGCTACACCAAGGAACTCCCCCGCGTCAAGGTCTCCACCCTCTTCATCGCCGGCCAGCTCGACAACATGGCCCCCCCCGACGTCGTGCGTTACGCCTACGAGAAGGTCTCCTCCAAGCACAAGACCTACCGCCTCTTCTGCACCGCCAACGGCTGTCGAGCCAACTACGGTCACAACGACCTCGTCCTGGGCGAGTACGCCGAGATCGAGGTCTTCCCCTACATCTACCTCTGGCTGCAGGCGCGCTCCGGACAGTTCAACAAGGGCTGTCTGCAGTGCCATAGTTGATCGCCAACGGAAAGGATATCGCCATGAAAACCATGCGAATGGCCGTGATTGCCCTCCTCGCCCTCTGCGGTTGCACCGAAGGCCAAAGAAAGGGCTTTCAACTGACCAAGTACGAGCCGGTCACATACTACAAGGCCCCCCTCAAGACGGTCTACGACGCCGCCAAGAAGGCCATGGCCGTGGAGAAGTACAAACTCGAAGTCGAACAGATCAACCTTGAGGGCGGCACCGCCACCCTCGTCACCGGTTACATCCTCGGCCCCTCCGACGTGCACACCTACGCCGAGGACAAAGGCCCCAGGAAGCCCTGCCAGGTCAAGTACATGATCCACGCCGACCTGCGCGCCACCGAGGACGACCGCACCCTGCTCGACCTGCGAATCCCCGAATACACCCACGTCTACACCAACATCGGCCACGTCTGGCAGAAGACCGACACCATGCACTGGCGCGGGGAAAAACTCCAGAAGGACATCGCCGCCATCCTCGCCGGTAAACCCATCGCCCCCTCATCCGCGCCGGCCCCTGCGCCCGCCCCAAAACCCCAGACCGCACCGGCCCCCGCGCCGGCCCCAAAACCCGAAGCCGCGACGCCCCCCGCGCCTGCCACTGCGCCCGCACCCAAACCGGAGGCTGCGCCGTCCCCCGCGCCCGCCCCGCCCCAACCCGCCAAACAGGAAAAGGAGCCGAACAAGTAGCTCTCCCGTACCATCCGCCTGAGCCGCAAGCCGCAAAAAAACCCCAATCCGCCCTTGACTTTTATGTGTTTATGTGGTAATAAAGCTAGGGTCTGCGTTTGCCGCCGAATTTTTGGAATCCGCGACCCAACATCGCAGGCATGATAGGGGTGGGGGGGTGCCCCCCCCCTCATACCCTCCTGTGCGATATGTGTGCGTCTCAATGGCTTGTGTATGAGTAGGTTACGGCAATTAGCGCATTGCGGACGGACGAAAAAATGATAAGCGGATGATTAGCGAATGATTAGCGGAAAGAGTAGCGGAAGATAAGCAAAACGACTCCGCAAATGCCGGTCAGATATCTCGCTCACACCCTCAATACCGCTTTATATGATTTACAGAAAGGCGGATGCCCGTGAGATGTGCCACGACCCTCGCAGCCCTGGCATTGTCCGCATATGCCCTTGCCTGCCCCGCGCAGCAGCCTGAGCGCCCGCCGCAAGTCTATGGCGCCGACGCTAACCCCACCGGCAGCCCCATCGGTGGCGGAGCCGGCTATCAGCGCATCCTGGACAAGGGCGACGTCACCGTCTCCACCCCCGACGAACTCCTGGCCGCGCTCCCAAAGGCGCAGCCCGGCCAGATTGTCTACGTCGCCCCCGACGCCCGTTTGGACCTGTCGGGCCATAAGGGCATACGAATCCCGGACGGCGTTACGCTCGCCGGAAATCGTGGAAAGGACGCTTCTGCCGGCCCTCTGCTCTTCACCACGAAACTGGCCCAACACGCCTCCTTGTTTGTGGCGGGCGGCAAGGCGCGCGTCACCGGCCTGCGTATCAAAGGCCCCGACGTCGACTTCCCCGACATCAACTACGACGTCACCCCCCGCTCCTGGACGATGGCCATCATGGCCCGCGACCCCGATGTCGAAGTGGACAACTGTGAGATCTCCAACTTCCACCATTCCGGCGTCAACGCCAACGGCAAGCGCACCTACGTCCATCATTGCTTCATCCACGACGTGCATGCCTATCCCGTCGTCGTCTCCCACTTCGGCGAAGACGCCCTCATCGAGGCCAACATCATCCACTGGGTCTGGCACACCGTCGCCGGCGCCGGCGACCCCGGCACCGGATACGAGGCCCGCTACAACATCACCGTGCGCCGTACCCCTCCCGCGAGTTGGGGCGCCGGACACAAGTCGCACGGCTTCGACATGCACGAACATCTCCCCGCCGCGCGCAGCCCGCAGCGGCGGCTCATCGCCGGCGACCGCATCCTCATCCACCACAACACCATGCTCGACAACGGTCCGGCCCTCGGCGCGCTCATCCGTGGCGCGCCGCGCGACATCGCCGAAATCCATCACAATTGGTTCAGCGAGAAGGACCCCGCCCTGGCCGTCGGCCAGACCGGCCCCCCCTGCAATCTCTGGGTCTACGAAAACGTTTACGGCCCCGAAAAAATCCGCCTCCCCGTCGCCCCGCAGACCACCCCGCGCATCACGCTCAAGCAGCCGCCCCCGCCGACCGAAAAGCCTTTCGTCCTGAGCCGGAGCCTGCCCCTCGACGTGGACGTGCGCGTCATGGACGGCCTGCGGTTGGAGCGCGTATCCGTGGAGCTTGACCAGCGCACCCTCTACTCGGGCGCGCATGCCCCCCGCCCAGGCGACGTCGTCCTCGACCCCTCAAAATTGGAGCCGGGTCTCCACGAACTGGTCATATCCGCCGAGGACGACCGCAAGACCGCCGCCAGGCTCTCGCTCACCCTCAGCGTCGAAAAATAGGAAAACGCCGCCACTTACAGCCTCACGACGCGGCCCGTCTTCATGGACTCGTACGCCGCCCACAGGACTTCCATGTCCTTGACGCCCTCTTCGGCGCCGATCTGCGGCTGCTCCTCGCCGAGCACGCACTTGACGAAGTGCTCGATCTCGCGGTCGAAGCGGTGTCCGCCAGGCAGCGGCGCGTCCAGCTCCACCGGCGGCTTGCCGGCCACGACGAACCGGCTCTTGCCGCCGTAATCAATGAACACGGCCCCCTTCTCGCCGAAGACCTCGATCACGCTCGGACACGGCTTGGCCGCGCCGTCCAGCTCGATGACGCCCGCCGCGCCGTTCTCGGCCTCCAGCGCCACGAGGCATCGGCACAGGTCTTCGACCTGCGGGACCTGTTCCGCCGGTCCCCAGCCGTACGCCGTCTTCACCGGCCCCACCAGGAAGCGGAACAGGTAACAGGAATGCGAGCCGTTGTCGAGCCAGATGCCGCCGCGCGAGCGCGTCCAGGCGTCGGGCGTGCCCTGGCGGTATCCGAACCGGTTGCGGTAAGTCGAGATCGTCCCCAACTCGCCGTTCTGGATGAGTTCTTTCGCGCGGCGAACCGGCTCGTGGTAGCGGTGGCACTGGGCGACCATGAGCAGCCGACCGCTCTTCTGCGCGGCCTCGGCCATGGCGCGGGCGTCGGTCAGCTTCCACGCAATGGGCTTCTCCGTGAAGACGTGCAGGCCGGCCATGAGGCAGTCCTCGGCGATGGCGCGATGCGAATCGGGCGGCGTCAGCAGGCCCACGACGTCGAGGTCCTCGGTCTTCAGCATCTGCCGGTAGTCCTGGTAGGGCTTTGCCTTGGCCTTCTGTGCGAGGGCCTGGGCCTTCTCCAGCATCACGTCGGCGACGGCGACGACTTGTGTGCGGGGGTTCCGTGAGTAGCAGTCCAAATGGGTGCCCGCGATGCCGCCGCACCCGATCAGTCCAACGCGCAAGGGGATTCGCGCCATGACGACTCCTTTCAGGAAAAATGGAGCCTTGATTGTACTAAGTCGCCGACCGTTGTCAAATGCTACTCTGCGAAGCCCGCCAATACGTACGGCCGGGCGTAGCACGAGCGGCCTTTGCGCTTTGTGCCGAACCGCGAATATCGCTAGAATGTCCGGCATGGCGCAGAAAATCCACGAACAGGCCGACGTCATTGTCTT
>CAYPFP010000168.1:0-9264 GCA_964409935.1 uncultured Planctomycetota bacterium
CCCCTCGGCGTTTGATGTCCCCTCAAAAAATGCCTTTTTCGCGACAGGCTTTTGCCGACACAGGGAAGAATTCGCTTTATGTCGGCCCTTGAAGCGGCTAGAATCATTTTGCGCGTGAGGTTAGCCTACGGCCTCCGCGCCTATTTCATCGGACTCCAGGAAGATGACAGAGACCGGCGACAAACAATTTGGCGAGATCGCGATACGCGAGAAGCTGCTCACGCCGACGCAACTGGATGAGTGCCTGGCGGCGCGTGAGGCCCTCAACAGAGCCGGCATTCGCTGGACGCTACCGCAGGTCGTCCAGGAGAGAGGGCTGCTGCCGCGCAGAGACATTCGCCGCGTCCTGGAGCTGATGCAAGGCGGCCACCGGGCAGTCAAGCTGGCCGGCTATGAGATACTCGAGGAACTGGGACACGGGGCCATGGGCACCGTCTACAAAGCGCGGCAGATAAAGCTGGATCGTGTCGTGGCGATCAAGGTGCTATCCCGGGCCGCTACGGCGGACACCAAGTTTGTGGAGCGCTTCCAGCGCGAAGCGCGGGCGGTTGCATCCCTTCGGCACAAGAACGTGGTGGCTGCGTTCGATTTCGGCGAGGCGGATGGGTGGTATTACATGGTCATGGAGATGGTTGAAGGACTCACACTGCGGAAGCTGGTGGGGCGCACAGGGCCTTTGCCTGAACAACAGGCCATCAAGATCGCCATCGAGATTGCCGATGCCCTCCGCCACGCACACGCCAAAGGCATCGTCCATCGGGACGTCAAGCCCGGCAACATTATGCTGGCCGCGGACGGCACCGCCAAGTTGTGCGACCTGGGCATGGCGAAGACAGCGGAGCTCGGCGACCCCTCGACAACGCGGGCGGGGCAGACGATGGGCACACCGTACTACATGGCCCCTGAGCAAGCCCGCGGCGAAACCGACATTGACCTTCGGGCCGACATTTACTCTCTTGGCGCAACGCTGTTCTACGTGTTGACGGGCGACGTGCCGTACAAGGACCCGTCGTCGGCCGTTGTCATGGCGAAGCACCTTGCCGCAGAGATTCCGTGGGCGAAGGACATAAACCCCAAGGTGTCGGATGCGGTCGCCCGGGTTGTAGCCAAGACAATGGCCAAGGACCGGGCGGACAGATACCAGAACTGCGACCATGTTATTCAGGATCTGAAGGCGGTTCTCACGCATGGCCTGCTAATCGCACCGCCCAGAGAGAGGGCTCCGGGCGTGAGGCAAGCAACGGCCAAAGAATCCGCGCCCGCCTCTACGCCAGCGGAGGTCGTGCGGGGCGTCCCCGTGCAGGGCAATCGCTGGACAGTGGCGGCGCTTGGCGCGGCACTCGGGCTGGCGGTACTCCTGCTGCTGTATTCGTGGTGGGGAGCGTATCGAGCAGGCACAAAGCTGGACGAAGCACTCGATACGGCTTTCAACCAGGCGCTGCGAACGGCGAAGCTTTTCCCCCAGGAACGCAAAGAGAACTACAAGCGCTTCATGCAGTTGAGAGAGACGGCGAAGGGGACTCGCTTCGAACCGCTTATTGACGCGGAGATTCAGAAGCTGGTGCCCCAGGCCATGACCGGCGGCGGTCAGCCTTGAGGGGGAGCGCCACTAGAACTCGTCCGGCAGCGCCTTCAACTGAGCCGCGGTGAACACCGGACCGTCCTTGCACACATAGACACCGCCCACATTGCACCTGCCGCACTTGCCCAAGCCACACTTCATGCGGTTCTCGAGGGTGGTGAAAATGTTCTCCGGCGCAAATCCCAGTTTAGCCAGCACGGGCAGGGTGAACTTGATCATGATGGGGGGGCCGCAAACGACGGCTACGCAGTTGTCGCTGCGGGGCGCGGTCTGTTCGAGAACGGTCGGGACAAAACCCACCTTGCCCGTCCAGTCCTTGGTTTCACCACCCGGGTCAACGGTGGTGACCAGGGCGACATCGGGACGTTCGTCCCATTCCTTCAATTCGCGCTTGTAGACGAGATCGGCCACAGTCTTGGCGCCGTAGACAATCGTGACATCCTTGTATCGGTTGCGCAGGTCGAGGCAGTTCCAGATGACGCAACGCATCGGCGGCAGAGCGATGCCGCCGGCGACGAACAGGAGATTCTTGCCTTCCCACTTCTCGATGGGAAAGACGTTGCCGTACGGGCCGCGAAAGCCCACGGTGTCGCCCACTTCGGCATTGCGCAAGGCAGTGGTGACACGGCCGGTCTGCCGGAAGGTGCACTCGATGAAATCCCTGCGGGTCGGGGGTGACGCGATGCAGAACGTGCATTCACCCTCTCCGAACACCGAGTATTCCGCAAACTGGCCGGCCTTGAAGGCAAACGCCTTGCCTTCTTCCTCGCTCCGGAACTTCAAGCGAAGCGTACGAACGCCGGGCGCCTCGTCAATGGTCTCGGCGACCGTCATCAGATAGGGTTGGTAGATGTTCTGAATCATCGTGTATTTCCGATCTCACTTCTTGCCCACAGCCTGCATCTCGGCGATTCGCTGGAGGTACTCGCAGATGTTCATATCAACGGGGCACGACCGGATACAGCGACCGCACCCGACGCAGGAGACGCAACCGAAACGCTCGACGTAGTACTTGAATTTGTGCATCATGCGCTGGCGCCAGCGGCCGTCCTGAGTAGCCCGGGGGTTGTGCCCGGAAGCATGAAGGGTGAACAGAGCAAAGCCGCAGGAGTCCCAGTTCCGGCGTCGTACGCCGCGACTGTACGACGCCTCGTCCTGCATATCGAAGCAGTGGCAATTCGGGCAGACAAAGGCGCAGGCGCCACAGCCGATGCAGGAATAGGAGATTTCCTTCCAGAAGTCGTTCTGGAAATTCTCGTCGAGCCAGGGCTTCACGGCCTCCAGGTCAAACCGCTTTGGCAGTTCGACGATGCGGGGCTCGCCGGCTTCGCCGTCCACAAAGGCCTCGGCCGCGTCCGCGAGAAGCTGTTTTCCCTTATCGGTAACGGCCTCGACTTTCCATGTGCCGTCCGCAAGCGGAGTGAGGAAGACGTCGCTGCCCTGCCTGTTGTCCGGACTGCCGCCGACGGAGGTGCAGAAACACGCCGCATCGGCTTTGTGGCAGGCGATAGCGACGATGGTCGTGGCGGCGCGCTTCTGGAGATAGAACTCGTCCTTGTAATCCCACTGGAAGAGGGCGTCCATGGCGGCAAGGCTGGCCGCGTCACATCCGCGCACGCCGAACAGAACCGTCTTCGGGGCATGCACTTCGAGAGGCTCCAGCGTAACCGTGTCCTGGTCGCGGTTGTACGACAGAATAACCTCCGTGCGGGGGAACATGAATTCCTTGATGGAACGCTGGGTATTCACTTCGTCCAGATCAATCTCCTCACCGGACTTCACCTCGGA
Organism: uncultured Planctomycetota bacterium; assembly: GCA_964409935.1. Lineage (GTDB taxonomy): Bacteria > Planctomycetota > Brocadiia > JAADGH01 > CAYPFP01 > CAYPFP01. The sequence continues at coordinate 3,371 of CAYPFP010000168.1, forward strand.
GAACAAGGCAAAATCCCTCACCCGTTTGGGCGCAATGACGCGCAGGCCTTTCGAGCGCAGCGTCTTGACGAGAGCGTCAAGGTTTTCTTTTTTTAGAATCTTATCAGGCATTTGAATCTATCCGTGCCGCATTCTATTGCGCCTTGCTTTTCTGGGACTTCCACCATGCCAACCACTTCTCGCGGTCAAGCCCGCAGTCCGGCGCCGGTTTTCCCTGAGCCGAAACAATCTGTACCAGCCCGTCGGCGGCGAGGACCTGGACCGTCTTGTTGGGATCGCGCAACATGTCAATCAATATCGGGATTGCTTCACTCCCAAAGACAACAATCCGTTCAAGAGCGTCGCTGCGCGTCTGAGGTTGTTCATCGCGGAAACCATCCGCCGCCTGCTGGATGCGCCACCATTGCGACCAGCGCCCTGCGTGTGGGCCGTAGTCAGCATCCGACAGGAAAAACTTGCGCGCAATCAGGCTCAAACATTCGGCGCAACGCTCTTTCCGCTGCGCATCGCCGCTGCGGAGCGCCCTGATAAGCAGCGGTATGGAGAATTCGTGATAGCCGACAATCTCATCCTGCGCGGCCTGGCGCACTTTCGGGTCCGGGGAATCCAACCTGGCGATCTCCCCAGCGAGAAGTCGCTCAAGCCTCGACGGGAACAACCTCAACTGGAACACGTTATCGGCCGTCAGAGCGCCCAATGCTCCCACGTAGATGACCAGCCCGCAAACAACCAGCCAGGATTGGTAGAGCTTCATCTGAAGAACCCATTGTCATCTTCGGGCTTAAACGAGGCCATCACCGGCTTGGCCTTGGCGTCGTAACCCGAACGATAACCGAATTTTTCCCGAATCGTCCTGACAAGCTTCTTGTTGAGGGCCATGAGCCTGATGCCCATAGGACAGACGCGCTCACACTCGCCACATTGGATGCAGCGACCCGCCAGGTGGAGGGCGCGCACAACGTTCCATGCCAGATTGGCACGCACGTGCTGACTGGTCTCGATCCATTGCGGTTGGTTCATGTCCGCCACACAGCGGTCGCAGTAGCACAGCGGACAGACGTTGCGGCAGGCGTAGCACCGGATGCAGCGCTCAAACTCCTTAGCCCACAGATCCCGCCGCTCGCCGGGAGCGAGTTTCTCCAACTCCTCAATGTCGCTCACGGCCTGCTGCATATCGGGAGCGCTCTCGATCTTGTCGCCAAACACAAAATCACAGACCGTCGGCGTGTTCACATCGCAGTACTTGCACTTATTTCCGGCCGGATTTTCCACGCCCGGGCAGGCAACGCCCAGGAGGACAAAACCGTCTCGCTGGACCTGAGACTCCTGCACCAGAACGATCGCCGCCTTCGCGTCGCAACCCTTGACCACGACGGCCGGTCTACCCAAGCGGACAATGTCCTTCTTCGTAAGATAGTAGGCCAGGTTGTTGTAGCAGTATTTGTTAAAGATGAGTTTGCCCACGTCTTCGGGCCGCCGAATAAACACAGGGCGGGTAGTGGTTGGCGTGCTTCCCGCGCCGTAGCCGATGACTACGGCCACGGCTTTGGTCTCGAGAAGTTCTTTTGCCTTTGCTCTAAGTTGTTCAATCATGTCTTGCTTTCGGCGGCAATTTCGTAACCGCGGAAAGGTCCGAGAGCGCGGACCTTCGCGGTCACGTCGTTGATGGTGTCAGCCCACTTTGCGCCCTCGGCCGCGGAAATCCACGAGAACTGAACACGGTCCAGAGGGATACCAACGAATTCCAAGAGGTCCCGGAAGACCGTCCAACGCCGACGCGCGTAGAAGTTGCCGGCCGTGTAGTGGCAATCGCCGGGATGACAACCCGAGACCAGCACGCCATCCGCCCCGCGTTCGAAGGCCTTCAAGATGAAAATGGGGTCAATACGCCCCGTACAAGGCAGACGGACGATACGAACGTTGGAGGCATACTGCAGGCGGCTCGTGCCCGCCAAATCCGCTCCCGCGTAGGTACACCAGTTACACACGAAGGCGATGATCTTGGGTTGAAAACTGTTATCGGACATTCGTTGTCCTAATCCTCTAACGCATTGATGGCGGCATACAGTTGCGCGTTGTCAAATCCCTGCAAGTCAATACTCTTTGAGGGGCAGGTGGCCGCGCAGAGTCCGCAACCCGTACACAAACCCTCATTGACGCGAGCCACCCGCTTGATGAGCTTGCCGTCGCGGGTCTTGATTTCCTCTTCCTCAATAGCCTTATAGGGACAGACGGTCTTGCAGTACCAGCATCCGACACAGGTGGAGAAGACCGGCGGCAGGCAGCGGTTGACGCGCGCCACGACAGGCTCGCGCTCGAGTTTGTCGGAGGAGAACAGACCGAGTACCTTGCTGGCCGCGCCACTGGCTTGGGCGACGGCCTCGGGAATGTCCTTTGGCGCCTGACACGCGCCGGCAAGGAAAATGCCGGCGGTGTTTGTTTCGACGGGTCGCAGCTTCGGATGGGCTTCGGCGAGGAAACCGTCTTTGTCGTAGCCAATGCTGAGTTTCTGCGCCAACGCCTGAACGCCCGCTGTTGGCGTCATAGCGGAAGCGAGCACCACCAGGTCGGCCTCAATCTGAACATTGGCGCCGGTCAACGTATCGGTCCCTTTGACGACGAGTTTCCCATTGCGGCCGAAGATGCGGGAGACGCGACCCCGCAGATACGTGGCGCCATCCTTCTCGACGGCGCGGCGCACGAACTCCTCATAGCCCTTGCCGCCGGCTCGAATGTCAATGTAGAAGACAAAGGCATGGCCGTGATGCACCTTGTGCTTATAGAGCATGGTGTGCTTGGCGGTGTACATGCAACATATCTTGGAGCAGTACTCGATGCCCTTGGCGGGGTCGCGCGACCCGACGCATTGGATGAAGACGACGGTTTCGGGGACCTTTCCATCGGACGGCCGTTTTATCGCGCCGCTTGTCGGGCCAGAGGCCGAAGCCAACCGCTCGAACTGAAGTCCGTTGATGACGTCGGGATATTTGCCGTAGCCGTACTCTCCATAGAGGCTGTTGGGGGCAAGGTCATAGCCCGTAGCGACGACGACGGCGCCGACTTTCTCGGTGATGATTTCGTCTTCGATGCCGAAATCCACGGCCTTGTCGGGCGCGATGGGACAGACCTGATAGCACTTTCCGCAAACCTTGGATTCGGTGACCTTGATCCCTTTCCGGCGGGCGTCGCGAAAGCGCAGGCAGTTTTCGCGGTCAATCACCGGCTTGTTGGGCACCGCTTGCGGGAAGGGGACATAGATGGCGGGACGGGCGCCGAGGCCGACATCAAACTCACTCTTAAGCTTGCGCTGCGGACAGGCCTGCTGGCACGCGCCACAGCCCGTACAGCGGTCCAGATGAACGGATCGGGCCTTCTTGCGGATATGCACCTCAAAGTTGCCGATGTAGCCAGTGAGGCTCTCGACCTCGCTCCAGGTATGGAGCTTGATACGCGGATGCTGCGCCACCTCGACCATACGGGGCGTCATGATGCACTGGGAGCAGTCAAGGGTGGGGAAGGTCTCGGAGAGCTGGGCCATATGCCCCCCGATGGAGGCATCTTTCTCCACCAGGACCACATCCTGCCCACCATTGGCGATGTCGAGAGCGGCCTGAATGCCGGCGATCCCGCCCCCAATCACCAGGGCTTTCTTGGTTATAGGCACGTAGATGGGCGTCATAGGCTGGTTGCGGCGGACCTTCTCGACAATGGTGCGAATGACCGCGAACGCCTTGCGCGTGGCCTCCCCCCGGTTCTCGTGAACCCAAGAGCATTGTTCGCGAATGTTGGCCATTTCGCACAGGTAGGGGTTCAGGCCCGCCTCAGCACAGGCGCGCCGGAAGGTGGTCTCATGCATGCGAGGCGAACAGGCGGCAACGACCACGCCCGTAAGCTTCTTGTCTTTTATGGCCTTCTTGACGAGGCCCTGCCCGGGGTCGGAGCACATGTACTTGTACGACTCGGAATGAATGACCCCTTGCAGGCGCGAAGCGTCTTTGGCCACGCGTTCGACATCCACGGTGCGCGCGATATTCTCACCGCACCAGCAAACAAAGACACCTATTCTCGACACAGCACAATGTCTCCAAGCGGCTAAGCTTTTGTTTCGGCGGCCGCGTGTTTGCGGACTCCCAAGTCCGACTTGAGCTTCGGTTTGGCGTCCTTCTCCTCGACAGGCTTCGGCTCGATAGGTCCCACCTTGATGAAATGCTTTGTGATACCCAGGTCGCGCGGCTCCAGACCGAGGGCGACGCCAATCAGTTCGGACAGGAAGAGCGCCGGAATGTTGAACTGTTCGTTGTACGCGGACTGCACAGCCAACTGGCGCAGATCGAGGTTTGTCTGGCACATGGGACAGGCAGCCACGATGAGGTCCGCCTTGACCTCCTTCGCGCCGAGCAATATCTCATGCGCCAAACGAGTGACGATATCGGCCCGGCTGAGGGTAAAGCCTCCGCCGCAACACTCCGTCTTGAACTCCCAATCCACGGGCGTACAGCCGAGGGCTGCCACAATCTCGTCCATGGACTTCGGGGCTTCGGGATCGTCAAAAGCAATGACCTTGGGCGGCCGCACCAACAGGCAACCGTAATAGGACGCAACGCGAAGCCCGGTAAGTGGTTTCTTGATGTTGGCTTTCAGGGCGTCCATGCCATGGAGGCGAATGGCCTCCAGGAGGTTGAGTATCTTCACCGAGCCTTTGTACGGCATCTCGATGAGGTTCTGATATTTCTTGCGATGCGCCTCGTCCTTGGTTGCGGCCCGGTGCGCAAAGATGAGACGGTTGGAGCAGGCCGCACAGGGCGCCAGGAGTTCCTTTATGCCCTGTGCCTCGGCGAGGGCGAGATTGCGCAGGGAAAGGGCCACGGCCAGGTCGTGGTTGGTGTTGTGAGCGGCGGTGGCGCCACAACAGTTCCAGTCCTCGACGATAACAAGCCGAAGACCCAACAGCGGGGCAATGGCCAGAATGGACTTGTTGTATTCAGACGAGCTGCCCTCGAGGGAGCAACCGGGATAGTATCCTAAATCCATTTGTCGTCCCATATTATGGCATGGAGGCGCGGAAGCCCGCACATGGCTTCACAGGCCGCATTTCTCGAAAATTCTGCGCAATCCCTTCACATCGGCGATCTTCTCAGGAAGCAGGTGGATCTTCCCCTTGAGGAACATGGAGGGGGCAATGGCGACATCCTGCATCAATCGAAGCGTCTTAAGCTTGTATTCGCCAACCAGACGGGCCTCATAGAGTCGCCCGTACTTCCTTATCATCTTCAGAAACGTCTTGTGGAAGGCCACGATGTCGTGAACCTCCGGGTTTACTTTACCTTCGCCTATGGCGATATGACGGCAGGCATCCATGATCCCGGCGATATCCACCTCTTTGGGACACCGCGTCGTGCAGGTCTGGCAGGAAGCACATATCCATATTGTGCGCGAAGCAAGCACTTCCTCCCTGAGACCCAGTTGGATCAGGCGCAGGATTTGGCTTGGAGTATAGTACATCTCGGGGCAAACGGGACAGCCTGCCGAACACTTACCGCATTGATAGCAGTCGGAAGGGCGTGTGCCGGCGTGCTGTTCGACTTCGTCCTGAAAGCTGGACGTAATATCCTTTTCCGTCACAACCAGATTCATCAATACTCCGTCAGGAGGTTCCGAGGCGAGACATCCACAACTTCCTGCCAATTTCCATTATACGCCAGTAGCACAACGTGTCAACGAAATACTGTTTGGCGTCTCCCGGCCCAGAGGATTGGCGGGTGATCGCAAGGACGCCCGCCTGTTTGGTCAGTCATGCCGTCCGATGATCTCCAGGTGGTCAACCCAGACCCCGAGCGAATGCAGGAGATTGCAGTAAAGAGCATTCCCCAAGTAAAGCCCCAACACGTCCTTCG
>CAYPFP010000169.1:0-9249 GCA_964409935.1 uncultured Planctomycetota bacterium
TTTCGCGACAGGCTTATCATAGTCCTCATGCTTTCACGCAGGATTCAGGATAAGTCTTATAGGACTTATTCGGGGCGTAGGCGAGCTTGCGAATCGCCTGCGCCTGCACGTGCTCTTTGCCCCACAGGGTCAGCGAGCGCTGGCGGAGGAAGTCCCCATAGTCCTGAAGCAGTTCCTCGAGGCTGGCCCTGGCCACCCCCACGAGCTTCAACTCGCCCTTGCGCGACGTGCCGGAGACCATGCTCGCTTCGGCGATGTTCTGCTTGCCGCTTCGCGCGGCCTGCACCATCTGATCGTGCGTTCGGGAACGGGCAGGCACGAAGCGCCGGCAGAAGGCCACCGTCGCGTCATACACGATCTCGGCCATTTGATAGGATTTGAGGTTGCGGTATCCCCCATGGGGGGCAACTGGCCTGGGTGGGTTGTTTCCGTTCATGTTGATTGGTCCTATAGGTCGGATAGGGCGTATAGGACGTATTTCTTGCCAAGAATCATATTGCCACGCCCTGCCGGATGTCGAAGACAGTCTCGCCCTTGCTGCCGTCGGGGCAGGGCGAGGTACGGATGATTGGCGATCATGCCGACCGCCGCGCTACCCGAAGAGCTTCGCGGCGAGGTCGGCGACGCGTTTGCCGAGGGCGCGGCACTGGTTGGAGGCGCGCTCGTCGGGCTTGCCGATGGCGACGGGGCCGTAGTGGTCTCCGGCGGGGGTGCCCTGGACGACCATGCCGTGGATGAGCAGGGCGTCAATGATGCTGCGGATGGTGGTCTCGTTGCCGCCGCCGATGTTGGCCGAGGACGTGAAGGCGCCGCCGACCTTGCCGGCAAGCTTGCCGTGGAACTTGACGCTGTCGTCGAGGAGCTTCTTGAGTTCCCAACACAGGAGGCCGTAATAGGTGGGCGAGCCGATGATGATGGCGTCGTAGTCCAGGAGTTCGTCGGTCTGGGTGTCCTGGACCTTCTTGAGGGTGACGTCGGCGCGCGCTTCTTTCGCGCCGTCGGCGACGAGTTGCGCCATGCGTTCGGTGGCGCCGTTGCGAGTGTAGTACACGACAAGGACCTTGGCCATTGAGAACCTCCGTGAGTAAAAGAAAATTCGAAATCCGAAACCCGAAACCCGAAGGACGAAACGATTCTAACCGATTTTTTTCAGCACGAGGGCGCCGTCGGGCGGCAGTTCAATCTGTCCTTTGTGCCTTGTGCCGCGAAGGGTGTCTTCGTAAAAGCCGTCGAGCGTCAGCGGCCTGGGTTCGAAGGACTGGTTGATGAGAAAGAGGACGTTTCCGCGCGCCATGGCCTCGACGCCGTCGCCGGTGAAGGGCAGGGGCGCAATGCCGGCGTCGCGGCAGGCCAGGGCGAGAAAATAATCGTAAAGGTCCGGCTCGGCCTGTGCGCCGATGTAGCAGGCGCTGCCGTTGGCGTGGGCGGTCACGGCGGGCAGACCTTTGAGGGGGCCGTCGGCGTAGACGGCGAGGGTCCTGGCGCCGGCCGGCTCGATGTGGTCGTGCCAGAGGCAGGTCTTGTGGAGGCGGTTGGTGGCGGTGACGCGCACCCGACCGTGATCGCCGTCGGGCAGTCGCGTGAAGCTGCGCACCGAGATGCCCAGCGCGGCCTGGAGGCCCGCGGGCAGGCCGGTCGTCCAGACGTTGTTGTCGCCGTCCTTGACGCCGGACATGCAGGTGACGAGGAGCCGGCCGCCCTTGGCGAGGTAGTTGCTCAGGCGCGTGGCGGCGTCTTCGCGCAGGAGGTAGAGGGCCGGGACGACAATGAGCTTGTAGGGGGCAAGGGCGGCTTCGGGCCGGATGACGGCGATGCGGGAGGTGTGGCGGGCCAGGGCAGCGTAAACGGCTGCGACCAAGCCCCAGTAATCCACATCGGGCTGGGGCTTCTGGCGCAGCGCCCAGGCGCTTTCGTGGCAGACCACGAGGGCGGCATCGGCGTCGGCGGGGGCGCGCAGGAGGGGGTCGAGGTCGTCGGGCAGGGAGCGGGCCAATCGGGCGACGGCCTCGAACATGAGGCCGGGCGAACCGTCATGGTTCAGGAGGCCGGGCCTCAACTGGTCGGCGCCGAAGGGGGCGGGGCGCCAACGGGAGAAGAAGAGGGCCTCGGCGCCGCGAGCCAGGGCGGCGTAGGCCGTGGCGAACATCTGCCGGAATTGCTGCGGGGCCGCGGCCGAGACGTCGTCCACGTCGGCGGCCCAGAACCGGCGGCCCTTGAGGGCGTAAAGCATTTCCATGAAAAGCCTGGGATCGGCGCCGTAGCCCTGGGCGCCGTCGGACAGAGAGGCCGTTACGAAATCGAGGTCGGCGGCGAGAGAGAAGGGATCAATGTCGGTCACGGAGGCCGGGAGGTTGTGAGTGACGGGGATGCCGGGACAGATGGCGCGGAGCGTTTCGACGAGCAGGCGCTGGTAGGCAACCCAGGAGTCGGAGCAGAAACGGGCAAAGTCGAGCAGAAGAGCGGGATTGTGGGCAAGCGTGCCGTTGCCGACGGCGCGGCCGGGCAGGGGTATCTGTTGCCAGTCGGTGTATTCGTGGCTCCAGAAACGCGTGCCGCAACGGGCGTTGAGGTTCTCGACCGAGCTGTACTTCCTCTGCAGCCAGGTGCGGAAGCCCTGCGCGCAGTTGCGGCAGAAGCAGCGGGCCGTCCCGAAACGCGCGAAACCGCTGTCGGCCTGCCACGCGACGACGTTCCTGCAACTGCGGAAATGTTCGGCGAGGGCCGAAGCGATGCGCTGGGCGTACTTGTGCTGGGAGGGGTTATTGACGCAGTAGGAGCGGCAGGCGCCGTAGCCCAGACGCTGGCCGGAGGCGTCGGTGGGCAGGATGCTCGGATGACGCTCGACGAGCCACGGCGGGGGACAGGCCGTCGGCGTGCAGAGCACGGACCGGATACCGGCATCGGCGAAGACGTTCACGGCGTCTTCGAGCCAGCGGAAACGGAACTTGTTGCGAATGGGTTCGAGCTGCGACCAGGCGAACTCCCCCATGCGCACGGCGTTGAGGCCGGCGTCCTTCATCAGACGCGCGTCCTCGCGCCAGCGTTCCGGCGTCCAGTGTTCCGGATGATAGGCGACGCCGATAAGCACGGGAAGCCCTCCAGGATTCGAGCGGCACAACGGTCGGCGGCCAAGGATGAGTGAATCGAAACGCGCAAGCAGAGATCAGCGCCGCCCTTACCGGTGACTTTCATAGCACAGCGCGGCCGAAAAGTCAATCACGGCGGCGGACTAACGCCTTGACGTTCCTTGCGCCGGGCCTTATCTTACACACGACAAGGGCGGGGGTGTCGAGCAGGTCCCCGGCAGAGGGCCGCGCAAGAAGGGAGAAGATGTCATGCAGCGCCGCGACTTCATGAAGGCGAGTATGGCCGCTGTGGCGAGCGGGCTTCTGCCGGCCTCGGCGTTCGCCGACCGGAGACAACGGGTGACGTGGGCGCCGTACCAGTGCCTTGACCTGGAGTCCTCGGAGATGGCGAAGGACGAGGACATCGCGCTGATCGTCAAGTATGCCAGGGAGTTCATCCCGCAGTCGAACACGGGCAGACCCGCGTACGACCCGAAGGCGCCCAACAAGCCCGGAACCGAGAGACGAATGGAGGGATACGGCAAGCGCATCCAGGCCAGCGAGATGTCCATCTCGGTTCCCAACACGTACGTCAAGGCAATGTACATCAGGAAAGGCCTGGCGCGCATTTTCGAGGCGGACAAGGACCATGCTGTGCGGGAGATACTGACCGTCGGGTTGCAGTTCCACACCACGGGCTTCGACCATCCGACCGACGGGATTGTCGTGCCGGCCGGGTTCAACTGGGGCTGGGTGATGACGGTCCCGCACCAGGTCGCCGACTCGCACCGGCGCGCGTGGACCCAGGCGGGGTACAAGTGGTCCGCCACGCCGTCGGTGGAGCTGGCCGCGCAAAAGGTGCAGAGCCGCGGGTGGCCGACGGGATGGCTGCGCACCAAGGAACAGACCAAGACGGCGGAGCAATACACGATCATGCCCGACCTTCGCATCCGCGAGTGCCGGAAATTCTTTCTCGACCGCTACGCGGCGATCAACAAGGAACTGGGGCTGACGAATGTCGCTCTGGGGGGAAAGTCGGGTTGGCTGCACGGCAAGGCCGCCGTGAGAAACCGGCCCGAAGCGCCGGGGATTGCCGATCCGTGGCTGCCGAGTCCGTATCCGGGCGACTCCTACCGCGACGCCAATGTGAGTCTGGTGAAAGAGGCGGTGGCGCGGTTCGGCGCGGAGCGGGTGACGTGGACGAATACGGGGACGCCCAGCGCGGAGCAGAAGGAGGCCCAAGGCCTGCCGGATTACGTGCTGTTGCGCGACGGCGGGATTCGCGCCCTGTACGACGAATGGTACGGGTCGTGCGCGACGTACTGGTCGCTGGCGGCGCTGCTTGCGAAAGGGGCGCTCACGAGCGGAGGATCGAGAACGCGCTGACAGGGAGAAAGAAAGGAGGGCCTCAGAACGAAGCTTTCAAGTCTCAAGCGTTGCCCCCGTCGTTCCCCACCATCGTTCCCCACGACGAAATGACCAAACAAGGATGGACAGGATGCACAGGATGACCAACGCAAAATTCAGGCAAACGAAACGGGAGCAACACGTTGTCTTCTTGCCTTCTGCTTGGCTCAGAGGTCCTATCCTGTCCATCCTTGTTCAAGAAGGAAGGCACGAATTGAGCAAACAGGGATGAACAGGATGGACAGGATAGAGGCAAAGAGGCCGTTCATCTCGGCCCGAATGACCAAAGTCCCAGACCCAAGAGAGGCCATTCTATCTTGTGTGTGATCCTGTACATCCTGCGTATCCTTGTTCAAGAAATGGAAGCACGAATTGAGCAGACAAGGATGGACAGGATGCACAGGATAACGGACGGGCCGCCCCAGGGGGAACGGTGCCCTCGCTGACCAGATGGGTTGTTCCGCTGTTTCTCTGTTAGCCTATCCTGTTCATCCTTGTTCAGAAAGGAGCTTACTGTGCTTTATGCGGAGATCACCGAGAAGATTCTGGCGGCGTGCTTTGAGGTGATCAACGAACTGGGTGCGGGTTTTCTGGAATCTGTGTATGAGAAGGCATTGCTGATCGCCTTGCGCCAGAAAGGTCTGGCGGCGAAGGCGCAGGTTCCCATCGGGGTCGCTTTCCGGGGGGAGTCCGTTGGCGACTTCTTAGCGGATATCCTGGTGGAGGATAAGGTGGTGGTGGAAGTCAAGGCGCTCAAGGCCCTGGCGCCGGAACATCAGGCGCAGGTCATCAACTACCTGAAGGCCGCCGGCCTTGAGGTCGGTTTGCTGGTCAACTTCGGGCACCCGAAGCTGGAATTCAAAAGGCTGCACAATGCGAACAGGGATAGACAGGATACACAGGACAAGAGGCAATAGAACCACGGGACGGTAATGCTACGAGGCCGGGGCCTTGCCCAAGGAACTTGGTACGCCGATATCGTTCATCCGGTCGATCCCTGTTGCATGTTTTGAGGAAACAAGGATGGGCAGGATGCACAGGATGAGGAACAGGGTTCTCCAGGGCAAAGGCATTTGACAGAAGGCGTTCCTCCGCGTACTGTTCGCCTTGCCTGCGTTGTATCCTGTTCATCCTGTGCATCCTTGTTCAACTGTCGTTCAGTGAACACCGCACCCGCCGCCTGGTCCTTGGGCGCGGGGCATCGGGAGTCCCTGGCTGCCGCGCATTGGGTCATCAGACGCCGTTCAACCGGCGTTTTCGATGTTCTGGACAACCCTCAGATTGAGCGCAGGGTCCGGGGGATTGGGCCAGGGCAGTTGGAGCTTGAGCTTGCCGACCGTGGCGGCGCCGATGGTCCGGTGCGTCACGACGCCGAAGTGTTCGTTCTCCAGGTCGCCGGAGCCGAGGAGGGCGCCCTTGACGGTGAGGGACTTGATCGCGCCTTCCAGGGCGGCGGACAGGAGGACGTCGTCTCCGGTGCCGAATTTGTGGTCGGCGCCGCAGCCGACGTTGGCGGCGACCGAGGCGCCGCTCATCGTGCCGCCCACGGTGATGGTGTTGATGTTGCCCTTGGCCGCGCCGAACGTGCCGTCGTCCCCGCCGCCCATCTCGAACCGTCCGTTGGCGCCGATGTCGTAGCCGGCCAGGATGAGAGAGTCGCCCAGGTTCTGCCCGATCTTGATGTCGCCGATCGTGCCGGCGGACAGCAGGGCGTTGGTCAGGTTCAGGGCGTCGAATTTGCCCAGGCCGCCGCGGGCGCGGACCGCCAGGTTGTCGGCGTTCGACTTGCCCGCCTTCAGGGACGAGAGCACCACGACGTCGAACAGGCCGGACAGCGTCGGCACAACGCCCTTCAGCAGGCCGCTCTGCGAGAAGGTCTTCAGGACGCCCGTGGTGGTCAGGAGGAGGTTCTCCACGTTGCCCTTCACGGAGATCGTTCCGATGCCGCCCGTGCCGGCCTGGATGGCGCAGCCCGTCGAGATGCCGCCGCTCACGGTTACCTTCTTGATGCCGCCGGCGGCGTTGGCGGCGTTGAGGGTGGCGCCGCGCATGGCGCCTTTGACGGTCACGGTTCCCATGCCGGCCGTGCCGTCGGCGCGGATGGCGGCGTTGAGGTCCCCCGGGCCGACCGAGATCGAACGGATGCCGCCCCCGGCCGTGATGGCCCCGCCCAGCCCGCCTCTGGCCGTCTTGATCGTCTTGATGTCGCCCGTGACGTTCATCTCGATCGTCTCTCCGACGGAACTCGCGCTCAGGCTGCCCAGGTCGCCGGCGATGGTCCACGCGCATGCCAGGGCGCCGGCGATCTTGGCGCTGCCCAGCGCGGGCTTCTTTGCGGGGACGCCTGCGCCGCTGAGGATGACGTCGGCCTTCCAGTCGCCGTTCACGAGGCGCCGCTTGTCGCCCGTTGCGGCGAGGCTGCCGATCCAGGGGGCATAGACCGCCCCCTGGAGCCACTCGACGACTTTCAGGCTGCTGATGGGCGCGCCGCTGGAGAACGTGGTATCCTCCATCACGCGGGCCAAGGTGACGGCGTAGCCCTTGGTGGAGCCTGGGCCGACGGTGATGTCGGCCCCATAGGGGATGTCGCCGAGGTCGAGTTTCGAGGGGGCGGCGGCGAGGTCCATGCTCGCCATGAGGTTCACGCCTTTGAGCGCGAGCGAATTGACGGGGCCGTTGACCTGGAGGATGTCCAGGTCCGTCTCGCCGCCGCTGGGCTTGATGCTGAGGCTGCCCTTGGCGTCGGAGCCGTCCACGGTAATCTTGTAGATGTCGCCCTGCGTCGTGCCGGGCTTGATCCAGCGCGCCACGTCCGCCGTGCCTGCGCCGCTCCATTGCACCGTGACGGGTGTGCCGTCCTCGTCGGTGAAGGCGCGCTTGTTGTTCTTGCCGGTGAGGATAAACTGCTCGACGTCCCAGAGCGTGATGACGACGGTGGGGTCCTGGGGGGTGGTTTCGACGTTGCCCGCCCAGTCGCGCGCCAGGGCGTAGAAGCTGTAGGCGCGTTTCGGCTCGCCGATGTAGGCGCCGCCGGCGCCGGGCATTCGGGCGAGGGCGAGTTGATAAGGGCCGCCGTCCACGGAGACGTAGATGTCATAGCTGGCCACACCGGAGCCGTCCTTGTCGTCCACGCCGTTCCAGGTCAGCCAGATGGCGGCGCAGCCCTGGTTGCCGGAGGGCGTGAGGATGCCGCTCATGGGGGCGACGGCGTCAATGGTGTTGAAGATGGGGGGAGTCTCGATCCACTCGTTGATGTCGAATTGGATGTTGGCCTTGGCGTCCACGCGGGTGCCGCTGGGGACGAAGGACTTGGGGCGGATGGTGTACTTGAGGAAGCCGTCGCCTTCGGGGGGATTCTGGTTGGGGGGCAGGAAGCCGGCGTAGGGGTCTCGTGTAGGGCTGTTGGTGACGGGGTCCATGGAGGTAAAGGAATAGGATATTTCGCCGGTATCGGGGTCGAGGGCGGCTGTAAAGTCAACATAGAGTCCAAACTCGTCGCGCAGGTCGTGGCGATAGGCGTAAGACTGGAGGCCGGCGGGGACGGTCCACTCGTGGTCGCCGAAGCCGTAGTTGCCAAGCTCGAAGGTGGACCAGTCCAGGTCGGAGTCGAGCTGCTGGGTGACCACGACGCGCTGGGCGGGGGCCGTGGCCGTGGGGATGTTCTCGAAAAGGATGGTGTAGGGGTAGAGGGTGTCGCGGGCGACCCAGTTCTGCTCGCCGGCGCCTTCGGGGCCGACGATGCCGTTGGGGTCGCCGCTGGTCAGGAGCTTCACGACGTGTTGGATCGCTGTCGGCCCCCAGCCCGCCGCCGACAACTGTCGGATGAAGGGCCACCAGCCTCTGCGATATGGGGTCAGGTCTACGTCGTCGCCCCCCTCCAGTTCCACGGGTTTGACGGAGAAGTATATTGTGACAACGTTAAACGTAAAGCTGAGTACGCCGAGGTAAGCGCCCGGCCGGACGAAGCCGCCCTGTCCTTTCAGGTTGCCCTTGAACGCCCTGAGGAAGGCCCGTTCGGGGACAGGGCCGGGTTTGATCGCCCCTTTGGCCTTGCTCAGGATCTGTTCGGCCTCGTCCGTGAGATGCGACAGGTCTGTCAGGCGTCCTCTTTCCAGGGCTTCGAGGGCCTTCTGGGCCTCCAGCGCCCTCTGGGTGTTCTTGGTGGCCTCCCAATACTCGAGCAGGGCCTGGAGTTCCTCCTTCGTATAGTACGACAACCCGGTTGGGTCCGCCCCGTTTGTGGGGGAGTTGTCCGCGTAGGCATAAAGGTTGCCGTCGCCGGAGGCAAAGCCGATGGGGTCCTGCTGGATGAATCGCCCCGTGGCAGGATCGTACCAGCGGTTGCGCATGTAGAGAAGGCCGTCGGCCAGGCCGGTCATGACGCCCAGTTTCCCGACGAACCTGTAGGGGTTTGTCTCGGTTTCAGACGTCCAGACCGCTTCTCCGAAGGGGGCGTAGGCGTAACTGTTCATGACCGCCCCGGCCGGGCCGACGAGCTGCGCGGTGTTTCCCATGCCGTCGAACTGGTAGTAGCCGGTGATGCTGCCGGCGGCGGCCCGCCCGACCAGGCCGAGGCCGTGGACGTAATGGGTGACTGCGCCCCCGCTGACGTACTCGCCCACGACGTTTCCCATGCCATAGGGGTCAACGAGATACTCGGTTCTCCGGCCGTCGCGGGTCGCGGCGGCAATCTGGCCAAGGGCATCATACTGGTAGGTCCAGGTTCCCTCCGGGGTGACGGCGCTGACATTGGTCGCAAAGCTGCCGATGGCCGTGG
>CAYPFP010000170.1:0-9244 GCA_964409935.1 uncultured Planctomycetota bacterium
GCCCCCCTCGGCGTTTGATGTCCCCTCAAAAAATGCCTTTTTCGCGACAGGCTTATGCTTGATGTTCCATGCCCTTTCCTGCCCCTGCCTGGCCGGCGCCCTTCGCAGCAACTATCTCCCGCACCGTCTGCGCGTTTTCGGCCGCCTGGTTGCGGTGCTTCTGGAACATGCCGACGTCCACGAGGTCGGCGGGCTTGATGTGGTCGAAGGCGAACTGGAAGGCGGCGCGGGTGTCTTCGGGAGTGGCGCAGTTGCGGCTGGCGGCCATGATCTTGAAGGCGATGCAGGGCTTGCGGCATTGGCGCAGGACGGCGGCCATGCGGGCGGGGTCTTCTTTCGGGTAGCGCTCCTTCGCGTAGGCGTCCTTCTGGGCGGCGGGAGCGGCCTTGTACCCGCGGGCCAGGTTGTAGAAGCAGCCCATGTAGAAGTCGGTCTCCCAGCCCTTGTCCTCGCAGTGCTCGATGACCTCCGGGATGTGCGTGCCGACCCCGGCAGGCAGGCCTTTGTCCTTGATGCACTTCACCAGGTCGCGCACCTCTTCCATCTTGCCGGCGTGCCAACAGTTGTCGGTGTGCGTGCCGTGGTTGTAGATGGCGATGGGTTTGTAGCGGGCGATCTCCGCGATGTTGTGCGTGATGTCCCGGAACTCGCTGGCCGTCTGAGCGATCCATTGCATCCGGCCGCCGTTTTCGCGGTGTTCCAGGTACATGCGCATCTGGTGGCGGTCGCCGCGCGACTGGAAGGTGTTGATGCCGTTGCGCCAGCACTCGTCGAGGCAGGCCTGCAGGCGCGGCATGGTGTAGTACGACAGCATGTCCCAGTCCATCTCGGCGTTGACGTGCGAGAATCCGCTGAAGGGATTCCCGCCGCAGATGAGGCGGGTGACATCCTTGTCGGCGATTTTCACGGTGGGAAGCACAGGGTCCTCCTCGGGAAAACATGTTCTGAACGTCCCTGTTGCGTCTTAGCGCAACCACGCGATCTTGATCTCGTTTTCAACGGCCCGAAAGTCCTCATCGCCGGTAATCAGTTCGGCCTTGGACATCCTGGCCAGGGCGGCGGCGAAGCAGTCGGCGTAGGACATTTTCTTCCTCGCCTTCAGGCGGCCGGCTTCTATGGCAAGCGCGCGGTCCACATCCACGATCTCGATGGGCAAGGTGGCGATGATTTTCTCGACCTGCGAGGCCCTCTCCTGCCCGCATTCGCGCAGGACAACATAGTATACCTCTCCGAAGTTCACGGAGGTCATCAATACCGGCGTGTCCTTTTCGACGGCGGCGATCAAGAACGCTTGGACCTTTTCGAAGGAGGGTTCTTTCTCAAGGAACACCATAAGGGCATGCGCGTCGAGGACTCGTCTCATCCTCGCGCCTCTCTTTCCCTGTCGCGGGCGCGTTCTGCAAGCAGGGCCTTGCACAGTCGGCCTTTTGTCTCCAGAACGCCTGCGATCTTCTTGAAATATTCGGGCGTGATGGCTTTCAGCACCAGTTCGTCGCCCCGCTCCTCGATGCAGAGGCGCGTCCCCCGCTTGATGTTGAGCCTGCGGCGAATCTTGGCCGGAATGACAATCTGCCCCTTGGTCGTTACGGTCGTCGTCGTCATATGCGCATCCTCCTTCCTATGGTTAGTATACCCTAAGAGAGAGGTCTGTCAATACAAGAATATCTTACGCTTTGATTATGTCTTACCACATGCGCGGTCTGCGAGACGGCCGGCGCCGGGGCGATGGGGGCGGCGTCACACGTCGAGGTTGCGCACTTCGAGCGCGTGTTTCTCGATGTATTCGCGGCGCTTGCCGACGTCCTTGCCGGCCAGCACAGAGAAGATGTGGTCGGCCTTGATGGTGTCGGCCAGCTTCACTTTGACCAGGGTGCGGCTGGCGGGGTTCATGGTGGTCTCGGCCAGTTCCTCGTAGTTCATCTCGCCGAGACCTTTGTAGCGCTGGATGTCGAGGCCCTTGCGGCCGAGGCTTTTCACGGCGTCGGCCAGTTCGCGCAGGTTGTCCACCTCGATGGTATCGCCGTTGGAGCGCAGGCGCAGCTTGCGTCCGGGGGCGGTCCCGGCCCGGTCAAAATAGTCTTCGGGGCGAAACCCCTTGGCCCGCAGACGCGCCACGGTCTTGGCCAGCTCGGCGCTCTCGTGCAATTCGATCAGTTCCAGGGCGATGCGTTCCGCCGCTTCGCCGTTCTTGCGGGCGTCCTTGCCGTTTAGGACGTCCTCTTCTTCGAGAAGCTCGACCTCCCGGCCGTGGGCCTTCTCGATGGACTCTTTGAAGACCTTGAAGTCCTCGTCGGAGTAGAAGAACCGGACCTCCCCGCCGAAGGTGACCTTGTATATGGGCAGCACGCCGTCCGCCGCGCGGCGATGGCGCAGAAGCTCTTCGAGCGTAAGACCGCGCTTGCGGATGACGCCGGCGTGTTCTTCCATGCGACTGAGGACTTCGAGCAGCTCGCCGAGGTTGGCGGTGTCGAGGACCTCTTTGTCGGCGCCGTCGGTGTGGATTTCCAGCGATGTGCCCTCAAGGCCGAGCTTGACCAGCGACAACTGGAGCTGCTTGTCGTCGTAGACGTATTCTTCTTTCTTCCCGCGTTTGACCTTGTAGAGAGGCGGCTGGGCCACGTACACGTGGCCGTCCTGGATCAACTGTTCCATCTGGCGGTAGAAGAAGGTGAGCAACAAGGTGCGGATATGCGCGCCGTCCACGTCGGCGTCGGTCATGATGATGATCTTGCCGTACCGGAGGCCTTCCTTGCTGAACCCCTCGCCGCCGGTGGCTTCGCTGGCCACGCCGATGCCGGTGCCGAGCGCGGCGATGAGGGTGCGGATTTCCTCATTGGACAGCACCTTGTCGAGCCGGGCCTTCTCGACGTTGATGATGACGCCGCGCAGGGGGAGGATGGCCTGGAAGCGGCGGTCGCGGCCCTGCTTGGCGGTGCCGCCGGCGGAGATGCCCTCGACGATGTAAAGCTCGGTGGACTCCACGTCGCGGCTGGAGCAGTCGGCCAGTTTGCCCGGCAGGTTGCCGCTGGAAAGGGCGGTCTTGCGGCGGGCGAGATCGCGGGCCTTTCGCGCGGCTTCGCGCGCGCGGGCGGCGTCCAGGGCCTTGGTCACGATGGCCTTGGCCGTGGAGGGGTGCTCCTCGCAGTAGATGCCGAGCTGTTCGTTGACGACGGCCTGGACGGTGCCTTCCATCTCGCGGTTGCCGAGTTTGGCCTTGGTCTGGCCTTCGAATTGGGGGTCGGGCAGCTTCACGCTGATGACGGCCGTGAGGCCCTCGCGGTAGTCCTCGCCGCCGGGCGGCTCTTCGCCTTCCTTGACCAGCCCGGCGGTCTTGGCGTAGGCGTTGAGGGTGCGCGTGAGGGCGGTGCGGAAACCGGTCAGGTGCGTGCCGCCGTCCACCGTTTTGATGTTGTTCGCAAACGAAAGGATGGTTTCGGAGTAACCGTCGTTGTACTGGAGGGCGACCTCCACGATGGCGTTGTCCTGGGCCTTTTCGAAGTGGACGACGTCCGGGTGGACGCCGCCCTTTTCCTTGTTGAGCTGCTGGACGAAGGCCTTGATGCCGCCCTTGTAGCAGAAGGCGTCGGAGCGATCGGTGCGTTCGTCGGACAGTTCGATGTTGAGGCCCTTGTTGAGGAAGGCCAACTCGCGCAGGCGGCTGGCGATGAGGTCGAAGTTGAACTCCAGGGTCTCGAAGATCTCCGCATCGGGCTTGAAGACCTGCTTGGTCCCGCGCTTCTTGGCCGCGCCGCGAATCTCGAGGGGCGTCTTGGGTTTCCCGCGTTCGTACCGCTGGAAGTGCGCGTGTCCGTCGCGGCGGACCTCGATCTCCATCCACTCGGAGAGCGCATTGACGCACGAAAGCCCTACGCCGTGGAGGCCGCCGGAGACCTTGTAGGCCTTGTGGTCGAACTTGCCGCCGGAGTGGAGCGTCGTCATGATGACTTCGAGGGCGGGCTTGTTCTCTTCGGGGTGCATGTCCACGGGAATGCCGCGCCCGTCGTCAATGACGGTGACGCTGCCGTCGGCGTTGATGCGCACCCAGATGTTCTGGCAATAGCCGGCCAGCGCTTCGTCCACGCTGTTGGCGACGATCTCCTCGACGAGGTGATGAAGCCCCCGGACGTTGGTGTCCCCGATGTACATGGCGGGGCGGCGGCGAACGGCCTCCATGCCCTCAAGGACCTTGATCGCCGAGGCGTCGTATCTAGGCTCCCCGTCCTGCCGCACGTCGGCCTCCTGGGGGGTCTTGGCGTTTGTCTTTTCGTCTTGGGCCATAGTATGGGAATCTACACAACCGGGTCAACACGCGTTGAGAGAAGCGGAAAACGACTGGAGGCGTCATCCGGCAGATGGCCCCGCGTCAAAAGCTCCCGGCCTTGAACTGGATGTCCACAATGCCCTCGTCGGGCAGCTTCCGCTGGACTTCCTTGAGGATGCTGTCCTTGTGGAAGCCCGCCAGCTCGTTCAGCCAGGGCGCAGAATCAACCTCGATAATGAGCACTTTCTTGCGAATCCCGGCCACGCGCGTATGTTCGGACACCTCCCCCCCGACCGTGTCTCTCCATGTCTCGTGGAGCGCTCTGTTGACCAGGGAGTTGGCCAGCCCGCTTGTGCGCAGGAAATCCTCGACGGCCCGGCCGACGAGCATGGGGCCTGGCGCGGCTTTTCGACGTCCCCTGGTGTTATCCACCATGGCGCTCCGGTTCCTGGGTCTTACCTCCACGCCAACGTCTGGGATCCGGGAAAACCAACAAAA
The DNA here is from genome assembly GCA_964409935.1 of uncultured Planctomycetota bacterium. GTDB lineage: Bacteria > Planctomycetota > Brocadiia > JAADGH01 > CAYPFP01 > CAYPFP01. The sequence continues at coordinate 4,760 of CAYPFP010000170.1, forward strand.
ACATTATATCAAAAATACCCGCGCGGTTCAACTGCCTGTTGTCATTCCTGCCGCATACTGATAGGCATTACTACATAGACGTAATCGTCTCCGCACCGGAAGATTACCGAGGATTCGCCGTCCTTGATCTCCATGACCGTCTCATGGCCGGCGACGGCGCGCAACATGTCCAGCAGGAGCGCGGGATTGAAAGAGATATCCAGGGGCGCCTCGCTGTACTTCAGCTTGATCTCTACCTTGGCCTCCCCGTGCTCGCTGGATCGCGCGCTGAGCCGGACGGCGTTGTCCTCAAAATGGAACTGCACCGACATCGAGCTTGGCGTCGTCACCAGCGCGGCCTGCGCCACAGCCACGGCAAGGTCGTCGGCGGTCAGGTGTATCTTCAGCTCGTTGTCCTTCGGTATCACCTCGTTGTAGCTGGGGAACTGCCCCTCCACAAGCTGGGCAAACATGGAGGCCTCTCCCGCCCTGGCATACATGCGCCGGTCGTCAAAACTCATCGCCACCGTCTCCAAGCCGTCCACCAACATCTTCTGGAGTTCGTTGACGGCTTTAATGGGGACTATGTGTCCTTTCGTCGCCCGCTCGCTCTTTGCGGCCCGCTTCGTGTGAGCAAGACGGCGTCCGTCCGTGGCTACCATCTCCAGACTTCCCTTCCCCAGAACGAACAGGATGCCGTTCAACGCGTAGCGCATCTGTTCGGCGGAAACAGCAAAGGAGGTCCTCCGGATCATGACGTCCAGGTCGTTGCGCTGTATCTCCAGCATGGGCTTCCCGGGGAAGCCCGGAAATTCCGGAAAATCCTCCGGATTCTCCGTCGGGACCTTGAAGTCGCTTTCCGAGCCTTCAATATGGCACATCGTTCCCTCTACCAAACAGACCACGGTCTCGTCCCGCATCTCGCGCAGGATATTGTTGACGTCCTCGCCGGGGACAAGGATCGTGCCGGGTTTCTCGACCACGACGTCCTTGAGATTTGTGCTTGCGCCAGTGGTCAGGTCGGTAGCGGCCAGACTGAGGGCGCCTTCTTTGGCCTCCATTCTGACGTTTCTGAGAACGGGCTTGCTTACTTTGGGTTCAATCACATTGCAGACGAGCTGGAAGCTGTCGCTGAACGCCTTCCGGTTGCAGGTGAATTTCATTTTCTTGCTCCCTTCTCTGGTCCGGGTGGAGGCTTGTCTCCAGTAGCTGTTAAGAATCCTTTTTAAATCTTAAAGAATAGTCATACTAATATGCTTGTTCGTAAAGGACCGGCGCGGCGACGGCGAGCACTGCCGCCTGTGGAGCCGCACGACCAGGCCCCAAGCGGTGGGTGAGAACGGGTGTGAGTATCGTGTGGGCGGATTATTCATAACGTGTTTGCGAAAAGGGCACAGGCGCAGCAGAGCTCCAGCGGACGCGCCATAATGCAAAGATACTACCATAGGACTCAGAAGGTGTGAACAAGTGTTGCACAAATTGCTGACAAGCCGGTCGGTTACGCTGAGGCTGCTCATGGTCTCTGGAATTCGGATGTGATTCGGGACAAGGTGGCTGCCAGATGGGGATCGCTCTCGCTCAGGGCGCGGATCTTCCCATCCGCATACAGTACGGTCGTGTGGTCGCGGCCGCCGAAGTAGCCGCCGATCTCCTCCAGCGAATGAGAGGTCAGCTTCCTGGCCAGGTGCATGCAAATCTGCCTCGGCAGCGCGACCGACTTGGACTTTCGCTTGGACTGAAGGTCCGTCACCTTCACATCGTACGCGTCGGCCACGACCTGCATGATCTCCTCGATGCTGATCCGGCGGCGCGGCGCGCTGATGTCGCGAAGGGCCTCCTGCGCCAGCGGCAGGTCAACCGGCCGGTTGGCCAGCCGGGCATAGCCGATGACTCGGTTAATGGCGCCTTCCAGCTCGCGGATGTTGCTGGCGACGGTCGTGGCGATGAGATTCAGCACCTCGGCCGGCAGCTCCTTGCCGAGAAGCGAGGCCTTCTTCTTGACGATGGCGACGCGGGTCTCAAAATCCGGCGGGTCCAGCCGGCAGACCAAGCCCCACTTGAACCGGGAGACCAGGCGCTCCTCAATGCTGCGGATTTCTTCCGGGGAACGGTCGCTCGAGAGGATGATCTGCCTGTGAGTATTGTAGAGCGCGTTAAAGGTGTGGAAGAACTCCTCTTGCGTGCTTTCGCCCTTGGCCAGGAAGTGCACGTCGTCAATCACCAGCAGATCGCTCCGGCGGTACTTGTCTCGGAACGAATCGGTATCGCCCTGCTGGATGCTGCCGATGAATTCGTTCATAAAGGATTCGCAGCTCATATACCGAAGCGCCAGGGCGGGATTCCGGAGCCGCAGCGCCGAGCAGACGGCCTGCACCAGATGCGTCTTGCCCAGACCGACCGCCCCGTGCATGAACAGGGGGTTATAGGCCTTTCCCGGCGACTCCACCACCGCCAGCGCCGCGGCGTGCGCCATGCGGTTGCACGGCCCGACCACGAAGGTCTCGAACGTGTAGCCCGGAACCAGGCCGACGTCCTTGGTCGGCAAAGAGGGCGGCGGGGCGGCCGTCGCAGGCCCCGTTCCTGGCGGCGCCAGGGACGGGGCAGGCGCCTTGCCCTCGGCCGGCGACGCGCCCTCCTGGTCGGGGTGGACCAGTTTGATGGCGGGGTCGGGCACAAAGCGAATGGCCGGAACCGCGCCAACCGCCTCCTGCAAGGACTCCCGCAGGACGTCGAGGTAGTGTTTCTCCAGCCAGTCGCTGTAGAACTTGTTGGGCACCCCAAGCTCGAGCTGCTCTTCCGTGAACTGGCGGAGATGCAGCGGCGCGAACCACGTCTGAAATTGCTGGGGACGCGTGCGTTTGCGCAGCCCCTCAAGAACACGCGCCCAGTCCGGGTGGGTGATCTGCCTCGCGCCGCGCTCCATGGTAGGGGGCCTTCCGTTGATCCGAACCCCGACTTGAATTATTCTCCCCGCCCGCCCAAACAACGTCGCTCGAACAGCTTCGGAAAAACGAACGCACGCCAACGAAGAAGTGGCCGCCATTAGTGTCGGAGCGATACTATCACGTCCCCAAACACCTGTCAATCCAGATTCCACTGCGAATAACAAAAAAAACATCCTTCCTCAAGCCGGTGTGCCGCAATCCTCAAGGAACACGTCCCCGCCGGCGCGCCGCAAGTCTTTTCCACGGAAGACAGGGCGCGGAATGTTGCGGAAAAACCCGCGGGAACGGCTGCGAAAGAAGATCGCGCCGCCCTCATGCCCGTACGAAACGGCCGTCGGACAGCCGTCTCACAAAGCGTTTGACCTCCAGGATCGTCAAGGTGCAGGCTGCCTCGTTGGCCGACAGTTTCATCGCCTCAACGATCTCCTCCAGGTTCTTTGGGCCGGAAGAGACAAGGCGGTAGATGGCGGCCTCCTTCTGATTCAGGCACAGCAACCGGGGGTCGTCATATGGCTCCTCGCTCTCCCGCGCCATCCCGTCGGCCAGCGGCCCCAATTCGCTGATGATGTCGTTCACGCTCTCGACCAGACGGGCGCCGTCCTTTAGCAGGGCATGCGCGCCCCGGTTCAGAGGACTGTCCACCTGGCCGGGGAGGGCAAAGACCTCTCGGCCCTGCTCCAGGGCGTGGCGGGCGGTTATGAGAGACCCGCTGTTTCGGGCCGCCTCGACCACCAATACGCCCAGCGACAGGCCGCTGATCAGCCGGTTCCGAGCGGGAAAGGCCTCGCGCTGCGGGGCCGCCGGCAACGCCAATTCGCTGATCAGCGCGCCGTTCTCGGCGATGCGGGCGGCCATCTCCTTGTGCTCCGGCGGATAGACGTGGGCCAGGCCGCAACCCATGACCGCAATCGTGCGCCCTCCGGCCCGCAACGCGCCTCGATGCGCCGCCACGTCAATGCCGCGCGCCAGACCGCTCACGATCGTGAATCCGCTCTGCGCCAGCGCGCCGGCCAGCCGCTCGGCCTGCGTCTGGCCGTACATGCTGCACCGGCGCGACCCCACCACGGCTATGGCCAGGACATCCTCCGGCAATAGCGTCCCTTTGACATAGAGCAGAATGGGGGGATCGAAGATGGATTTCAGCGGGACAGGGAATTCCGGGTGCGAGGCGGGAATGATCCTGACGCCCAAGGCCTCCGCCCGTTTGCGCGTCGGGGCGACATCCAGATTGCGCGCGGCCCGCAACGAAGCAACCGTCTTCGGCCCGACGCCCTCCACCTCTTGCAGCGCCTCGGCCGACGCCGCAAGAATCTCCTCCGCGCCGCCGAGCCTTGCCGACAACCGGCGATAGAGCAACGCCCCCACGCCTTCGGCCATCGAGATTCTGAGAAGGGCGTCAAGCTCATCCATGGTGTCGCCCGATCCAGGTTGTTACGCACGGCGCATGTTCAGCGCCCGCGCCGGGAAAGAATACCCTGAAGCCTCCGGCGTGTCAACAGACGCCCGGCTCAAGCCTATTGCGAAAAGGCGTGAAGTGTTGAGAGCATGAGAGATACGAGCG
>CAYPFP010000171.1:0-9229 GCA_964409935.1 uncultured Planctomycetota bacterium
GCGGGGGCTCTCATTGGGCCAGGGCCTTGAGGGCCGCCTCGACGCTCGGGTAGACGCGGAAGACGGAGCCGAGTTGCGTGGTGTCGAACACCTGTTTGGCGAAGGAGTGGAGGGCGGCCAGCGCGATCTGGCCGTTGACGGCCTTCACCTGGTCGTTCACCTGCAGCAGGAGCGAAAGGCCGAAGCTGCTGATGTACGACGTGTTCTCCAGGTCGAGCACGATCCTGCAATGGGGCTTCTTGGCCAGGTCCATGAGCGGCGTCTTTACCTGCGGCGCTGTTTCGAGGTCCAGGTGGCCTTTCAACGCGGCGACCTTGACGCCCTCGATGTCCCGAACGGTGAGGATTTGTTTGGATTTCATAGGCATTCTCCGCCAACGCAGGTCAGGGCGCTTCGCCCAACGGCCGCAACAAGGGGAACAGCAGGACGTCCCGGATGGACGGCTGGTTGGTGAGGATCATGACCAGCCGATCTATCCCGATGCCCAGTCCGCCGGCCGGCGGCATGCCGTGTTTGAGCGCCGTGACGAAGTCGCTGTCAATTTCCCGGACTTCGTCGGTGCCCATGCGCAGTTGTTCCTCGAAGCGCGCCTGCTGGTCGGCTGGGTCGTTCAGTTCGGTGTAGGCGTTGGCGAGTTCCATGCCGTTGATGATCAGTTCGAAACGCTGGGCCAGCGCCGCGTTGTCGGGGCGGCGCTTCGTGAGCGGGCAGACCTCCACCGGGTAGTCGAGAATGAACGTCGGGTTGACGAGGTTTTCCTCGGCGACCTTCTCGAAGATTTCGTGGGCGATGGCGTTCGTGGGCAGGGCGCCGGTCTCAAGGCCCATGGTCTTGGCCTTGGCGCGGATGGCGGCGTCGTCGCCGAGGCTCACGCCACCGTGCTCCTTCAGGAGGTCGCCGTACTGTCGGCGCGCCCAGGGGCGGCTGACGTCGATGGTCTTGTCCCCGTACGGTATCTGTTTGGTCTCCGGCCCGTACAGGGCGGCGATGAGGGAGCAGATCAGGCCCTCGGTCAGGTCCATCATCACGTGGTAATCGGCGAAGGACTGGTAGATCTCCATCATGGTGAATTCGGGGTTGTGGCGCGTGGAGATGCCTTCGTTCCGGAAGTTGCGGTTGATCTCGTAGACTTTTTCCATCCCGCCGACGAGGAGGCGTTTCAGGTACAGCTCGGGCGAGATGCGAAGGTAGAGGTCTATGTCCAGGGCGTTGTGGTGCGTGGTGAAGGGTTTGGCCGCCGCGCCCGCCGCGATGGACTGCATCATGGGCGTCTCGACCTCCACGAACCCCCGCTCGTCGAGATACTGGCGGATGAGCTTCAGGATGCGGATTCGTTTGAGGAAGACGTCCATGACTTCGGGGTTGGCGATGAGGTCGAGGTAGCGCTGCCGGTAGCGCAGTTCGACGTCCTTGAGGCCGTGCCATTTCTCCGGCAGCGGCAGCAGGGCCTTGGTCAGGAAGGCCAGGTCGTCGGCGAAGATGGTGATCTCGCCCGTGCGGGTCTTCATCAACACGCCGGACACGCCGATCATGTCGCCCAGGTCGAGCATCTCGAAGACGGCCCATTTTTCGTCGCCCAGTTTGTCGCGGCGCAGGTAGACCTGGATGCGGCCCGTCCAGTCGCGGATGTCGAGGAACGCCGCCTTTCCGTGCCGGCGCAGGGCCGTGACGCGGCCGGCGGTGCGCGCGGGTTTTTCCTGTTCGGCATCCGAGAACGATTCGAGCGTTTCCCGAACCGTGCGGCCCTTTTCGTAGCGCTGTCCGTAGGGGTCCAGCCCCATGGCGCGGAGCTTTTCGAGCTTGGCCTGCCGGTCCTCTTCGAATCGGTGCGGCGCGGCGCCGCGTTCTTCAGGAGATTGAGACATAGAGACCTTATCCGGTTAGAGTCACGTGGGATTCCGAAGTCGCGAAGGCCGTTGTATGTTATCAGAACCTTGCGCGGAGTCAAGCGCAAACGGGCGTTCGCCGCGCGCCCCGTTCAGCGTTCTTTCTTGTCCCCCAGCGTTTTGGCGACTTCCTTGAGTTGCTTCATGATCTCGATCTTCTGCGGGCACTTGGCCTCGCACTCGCCGCACTCCTTGCATTCCTCAGCCTTGCGGCCCTTGTTCTCGCCCCAGGCCGTGGGCGAGATGGCGCGGTACTGTTTGCGCGCCCATTCCGTGAGGCCGTAGATGCGGTGGTAGTTCATGAGGCGGAAGTTGGTCGGTATCTGCACTTCGTTCGGGCACGGCATGCAGTAGTTGCAGCCCGTGCAGTACAGGTCGGCCAGGCGCTTGTTCTTCTCGAGCATCTCGCCGATGCGCAGCCGCTCCTCGTCGGTGAGGGGTTCGGGGCGCGAGGCGCTCGCGCAGTTTTCCTCCACCTGCTGGATGGAGTTCATGCCCGACATGGCCGTGCTCACGGCGGGGTTCGACAGCACAAACCGCAGCGCGATATCGGGGGTGCTCTTGGCGTTCACGTGCGCGAGTTTCTGGAACTCGGAGGGGGCCACGAGCCGTCCGCCGCCGACCGGCCCCATGATGATGACGCCGAGGCCCTTCGCATGGGCGTGGGCTATGGCCTTCTCGTTGGCGCGATCCAGGAGGTTGTACTGGCACGTCAGGGTGGCGAAGAGGCCCGTGTCAACGCACCTGATCATGTTTTCCGGCGCGTCGTGGCACGAGAACGACAGGAAACGTATCTTGCCTTCCTTCCTGGCTTTGGCGGCCTCCTCGACCGGTCCGGCCGGCGCCGTCATGGCTCCCGACAGTTCCTTCCAGGCCAGGTAGTGGAAGAGGTACAAGTCTATGCAATCCACGTGCAGCCGCCGCAACGACGTCTCGAGGTTCTTGCGCCATTCGGCTCCGGAGCCTTGTTTGTACGGGTTTTTCGTGGAGAGCGTTATTCCGTCGCGGCGGCCTTTGAGGGCCGCGCCCACGACCTCTTCGCTCTCGCCGCCGTGGTAGCCGAACGCGGTGTCAATGTAGTTCACGCCCAGGTCGAAGGCGCGGTGAATGACGCGCACGGCCTCCGCGCGGTTGACCTTGCGGTCCGGCTGGACCGGCAGCCTCATCGCCCCGAACCCCAACGCCGACACCTTGATGCCCGTTTGTCCCAACGTGCGGTACTGCATGCCGCCCTCCAATCGTCGTCGTTCTCGCAATTAACCCTAACCCCTTCAAACTAGCAGAACTCCCGCGTCGCACAAAGCGAAAAAGGAGGCCTATGGACAAGCGGTCCTTTTTCATGTACAAAGCGGGGCATGATACGGCTGGGAATGCTGATTCTGTGTCTCGCGCTTCTGCAAGCCCGGACGTTTGCGGCCGGCGCCGACGTCCGGCATCCGGTCTTTGCGCCCGCCGTTTCCGCCGCCGACGGCGACAGGATCCTGCGCGCCTACGCGCGTCTGCTGTCGCTCGGCGAGGAGGAGCTTCTGGCGCTGGCGCCGGAGCGTTCGGGTTTTCGTTTCTGCGGCTGCCCCAACTGCGAGGGCGGGGCGGGCGAGACACAGCTTGAGTGGGATTTCTCCACGCCTCACCAGGTCCGCTGCCGTTTCTGCAAGACGGCGTATCCGAACGAGAAATTTCCGGAGCGCTACACGGTCGAAGGGTATCCCTGCTACAAGGATGCCCAGGGGCGGGAATACTTCTTCCAGGCGCGCGCCTGGTTCGAGCGCAGGCGTTACCTGGCGGGCGCGGCGTTCGACCTTGCCACGTTGTATCATGCGGCGGGCGACCCCAGGTTGGGGCGCCGGGCCGCCCTCATCCTCGCCCAGTTTGCCCGCCACTACCCGAACTATGCCGTGCGATACGAGGAGCCGTTTCTGCCCAAGAAAATCTATCCTCCCGACGCCAGACCGCCTTTTCCGCTGGCGCCGTACCGCTGCGCCAAATGGTCCTATTGGGCCTTTCTCGACATTCCCAACAACCTCATCCTCGCCTACGACCTGCTCTTCGCCGGCGGCGAACTGGAGAAGCTCGACGCCGTCTTCGGACGGCCCGTCAAGGCCATGATCGAGGACGGTTTCTTCCGTCCCGCCGTTGAGTTTGTGCGGGCCTACCCGGAAACGGGCCACAACATGTCGCCGCACGTGTACCAGGGGCTTGTGATCGCAGGCCGCGTGTTGGGCGAACCCCAGTGGGCGCGCGAGGGCCTGGAGCGGACGCGGCGTTTTCTCCAGGAACGCTTCTACGCCGACGGGGTCTGGCACGAAGGCGCGCCGTCGTACCATCGTCAGACGGCGGATTTGTTGTCGCTGGTCTTCAAGGCCGCCAAGGGGTTCGAGCGCTTCAACCTCGAAGCCGACATGCCTTTCTACAAGAAGGTCGTCCGCGCGACCGAACGCCTCGCGCTGCCCGACGGCCACGTGGTCCCCGTGAACGACACCTGGGCGCGCACGCAGGCGCTGCCGCTGACACGATCGCGCCCCATCCTGTTCCCGTGGTTTGGTTACGCGATCCTCGGCGGAGGCGAAGGCGAGGCGCAGTTCCAGGTCCACTTGAACTGGAGCGGCGGATACGGACACCAGCATCTCGACAAGCTCGGCGTCATGCTCTTCGCCAAAGGACGCGAACTGCTCCCCGACATCGGTTACACGCGCACGCGCCTCAACGGTTGGGCGAAGTCCACGGCCGGCCACAACACCGTCATGATTGACGGGCGGGACCAGCGCGAAGGGTCGGAGGCCGCCCCCAACGGCGGCGACCTGCTGCTCCTTGAGACCCGCAACGAGTTCGTGAACATCGTCGAGGCGCGCGCGCCGAAGGCGTACGCCGGACTTGCGGCGGAGTACCGCCGGACGCTCATCGTCGTGCGCGCGCCGCCAAGCGACGTCTATGTCGTGGACGTCTTCACGGTGGCCGGAGGCTCGCAACACGACTGGCTCCTGCACGGCAGCGCGGACGAGGACGCGGTCGTGAACGCCTCGCTGTCTCTGGCCGACATGGCCGGCACGCTGCTCCCCGAAAACGCCGCGTTCGCGCCGCCCGTCAACGAACGGGACGAGTCGTGGCGCGACCGCTCGTTGGGGTTCATCACCAACCTTCGCCGCGCCCTCACGAGCGAGGCGTGGCGGGTGGAGTTTCGCACCAAGGGCGGCGCCGGGTTGCGCACGACGCTCATGGGCGGCGCGCCGACCGAGGTCTTTGTCGGCCGAGCGCCATCGGTTCGTCGGGCGCGCGAAGACGAGATGCTGCTGGACAAGTACCGCATGCCCGTCGTCGTGGCACGCCGCCGCGGCGCCGGCCCGTTGTCCAGCGTGTTCGCCGCCGTGCACGAGCCGTTCGAGGGCGCGCCCTTCATCTCGGAAATCACGCCCTTCGAAGCGGGGCCGAACGCCATCGGCCTTGTCGTAAGACATGGAGAGGACACGGATTACATCGTGCTTGCGCCCGATTCCGCCGGCGAAAGGGCCGCCCGAATCGGACCCCATGAACTACGGCTCAAAGGCCGCTTCGCCGTCATCCGAACCAAGGCGGCAAGACCGCTATGGCTCTACATGCTTGACGGCCGGGAACTTCAGTGGGATGGTCTTCGCCTGGAGTCGGCGGGGCGCTGCGAAGGCCCGCTGGCGGGGGCTTACGCCCGGTCGTCAAAGTTCGACGCCTTCCTTGAGACAGGGCCAGGCCCCGAGGCCGGCGACCGGGGCGCGGTCATGATCGTGACCCACGGCGACGGCTCGACGCACGGTCTCGAGATCAAGGACGTCGTCGCCGTCGGCGGGCAGACGTGGGTCTTCCCCGCCGAGGATCCGGGTTTCACCTACAGCAGGGACGCCAGCAGGACGGAGTCGGCGCATTTTCCGCGGCGCGCGATCCCGGGGCCGTGCGCGTTTGCGATCCCGCGCGCGGCGTTTCTGGAGGCCGCGCCGTAGGGCCGCTACTTGTAGACGCCGTGGGCGCGCACCAGTTCGAGGGCGTGCCGGTAGTTGTCGAAGCTCACCGTCGGCGGCACGGAGTGGTCGGAATGGAAGATGTAGCCGCCGCCCTGCATGGCGATCTTGAGCTTGCCCAGGACCTCCTCCTCGACGTCCTTCTTCGTGCCGCTGAGTTTGCGCACGTCCATGTTGCCGAAGAAGGTGATGGCGTTCCCGTACCGCTTCTTCAATTCGCGCACGTCCTGGCCGACCTTGGCCTCGATGGGCTGAATGGCGTCGAAACCGGCCTCGATGAACTTCGGGATGAGCACCTCGATCTTGCCGCAGGAGTGAAGCACCGAGACCTTGCCGAGGCTTTTCACTTTGTCGCACAAGCGCTTGTGGCAGGGCCAGAGAAGCTCCTCGTAAATGCGGGGCGAAAAGAGCGTGGCGTTGCGGTAGCCCACGTCGCCCCAGAACCAGACCCCGTCGAAGTCCAGACCCTCCTGAATCATCAGGTCGAACATGTCGCAGACCATGTCGGTATAGGTCTTGAACATGTCCGTGACGAACAGGGGGTCGTCGAGCATGGCGGTGAAGATGCCGACCTGACCGAGGATGGGCCAGCAGCCCTCGTAAGGTTCGGCGAGGGACATGCAGACGAACTTGTTGTCTTTGCGGTGGGCGTCGTAAGCCGGCTTCGCGTTGGCGGGGATGCGCTCCTTCCTGGCGGCCCAACGGGGCTTGAGGTCAAGCCAGTCCTGACGCGTCTTGATGGTGTGGTTGATCCAATGAGGGGTGTGGCCGGATTCGAGCTTGTGGCGCTTGAGGGTCACGCCGTTGGCGTTGCGCTCGATGAGGTACTCGTCGGTCTCCTCGATTTTCTGCGCGGGGAGCTGGAGCGACAGGTCGGCGCCGATGGCGCGGATGTCGAAATCGAAGAACGTCGCCGAACTCACGCCTTCGGGCAGGCCCTGTTTGTGCCAGAGTTTCTCGGTTTCGCCCCAGACGTGTTCGTGGTGGCCGACGCGGTCGGGGATGCCTTTTTTCAGCGTGGTCAGGATGCGTTCGCGTGAGGTCATTGTTCTCCTCTGATGGATTGATCTGCCTGCTAGTCGCTGTCCGCACTGCGCCGACCGTGGACGAACCAGAGGCGCAAAAGGTCGCACACTTTTGTGCGAATGCGCTCGTTACCCGTTCTGCGGGCGGCGAGTTCCTGCAAACGGTGTTGAGTCTTCGCGATGTGGTCATTGAGAGAGGCCAGTATTTTCCCGGCCTCCTCCGGCGTCGCCGGAAGGACTATGCGCCCTCTCACATCAAGAGCGGCCAGACGGAAGACGAGTTTGGCGTGAAAAGGACTTGGCAATTTAAGTTTGACGGCCTCTTTGCCGGTCCCGAAAAACACGGCGTCGCGGTCAAAAAAGTCCGCTTCCCCTGGGAAGCGGGGCGCGCCTTCCGGGATCGAGACAATTTGGCCGGGCTTGGAACGCTCAGCGACCCATTCGGCGAGGGGTTTCTTAATGGCGGCTTCCAGTCCGACCCAGATTTCTTCGGCGAGATCGGCATGTGTGAAATTGTTCGTCTGCCCTCCGCGCCGTTGCACCATTTTCTGCACCTCAACGATGCGAATCTGGCGATAGTGTCGGGCCGTTTCTTCGTATAACCGATCCACAAGTTCGCGCCTGCGCGCAGGGGCGGATTCACCGAGCAACTCGAACACCGCGTCGTCGAGTTCGCGGCGGTCGGACTGGCGGAGTTCATCGGGCAACTCCAAAGGTTTCCGCGCTAACATGCGAACGGCCTCCACGGAGTGGCAGTCAAGAAAGTCCTGCTCAACCATATGGCCGGATTTTCTCCGCTGAAGAGACGCAAAGGCGCGCAACATTTTCTGGACCAAATGACGCTTCGCTGAGCGGATGTCTGGTATCTCGAGCAGATTAACGTCAACGATTTCGGTTTTGAGGTTTCCTTCGGTCCCGGCGTAGCGACCATAGAATGTTTTCCACAGCGCCACTATAGTCGAATTCAGAACGGGCACGATAATGCCCGCATTGTCAGGGGGCAAGTTCAACGGATGAACATCGTACAGATTGCAATTGCAGATCAACTCTTCTGGATTTGCCGTTACCACGTGCCGATATTGCTGCGATTTAGGCCAGAACGCCACGCCCGGCCTGCTGCCCGTAAGGTCGTACCAGAGCGGACGGGACGCGCAAGTTGATCGAAACGGAATGGGAACGGCTTTCGACTTGCGCGACTGGAATGTCTGTCTTTCTCCCCAACGGATGTATCGTGCGACGCAGGTTCGGCGAAGTTGCGACAAGGGCTTGTTGACAAGCAAGACGACTCGGTCGAGTTCTCTGGCCGTGATCAGGGGCCGGTCAACTTCCATGAGGCTGTGCACTTCGGGCGCAAGATACTTCGACTCCACGGGATGAATGCTGCCGTCGCCGGCGCGAATGATCTTGACTTGACCTGACTTGACTTCTTTGCGCTTGCAGCGATATATAAGCGGGAGTTTGGACCAGGCCAGTTCGTCGGGATTCTCTTTCAGAAGACGCTCGCTCACGTCGTGCGGCATGAAGAAGGCGTCACAGCCGCTTTTCACGCCAAACCGTACGTCCGCGATCTCCCCCATCGGCACGAACCGCTTGCCGAATTCGCGCATGACCTCGAAGTAGAAGTCCGGCGCCCGAAGATAACGCCCCCACTTGCCGGCGACGTACTCACAGAGGTAGGAATTTTTGGCTTCCTTTATGACGAAACGTTGCCCCTCCTCGTCATCCTCCGAATCTTCGTCATTGGGCAGGTTGGCTCGCGCCAGAATCCGCCCGGCGGCGACGCCCTGCTCCCAAAGTTGTAACTGTGGGACGACGATGATGCGCAGGTCGTCGTCTCTGTAATCCTGGCGCGCACTCTCGATCTTCTTGCGGAGGCCGTCCGAGGCGTTCTGGTGAGCGGCCTCGTCGCCGGCCGGCCGCGGGCCGAGAATCTCGGCCAATGAGCGGCGGAAACGGACAAACTTTACGAGGTTCGCATCGCGCCCTTTGTTGTCTTTGCACCTTTGAAGGATCGTCACGCAGGTCTTTACACGAGCGTCTTCAAACCACGGCTCGTCCGCGCTTTCCATGATGGCGATTAACTTGAAATTTCGGAGAATCCAGCCCTGAAGGGCGAAGCCGTAGTCGGCGTCGAGCCAGCCCGAAGAGGTTAGGAATCCGAAATAACCGCCGTCCTTCAGGAAGCGGCATGCGGCGGGCCAGAAATAGCAGTGGAGGTCGCTGCGTCCGGACAGTTTCAAACCATGCCACGCGCTATGAACGAGGTCTTGCAGATATTCTGAGTCTATGCTATTCTTAGTTGAAAATTGAAGCGGCTCCTTCCGAGTGGTCTAAT
>CAYPFP010000172.1:0-5462 GCA_964409935.1 uncultured Planctomycetota bacterium
GTGATGGTCAGGATAGACCTGCGGGGTTGGTATGATCCGGCGGCCGACGACCCGAAACGCTGGCGCGTGCAGAAGTCGCAGTCGGGAGGCGGAGTGCTTCTCGATGTCGGGAGCCATCGTCTCGACCTGCTGGTGAACTTCTTCGGCCTGCCTGACACCGTGAGCGGTCGCGCGGAAACACTGGCGCATGCGTACGATGTGGACGATTCCGCGTTTGCGCTGATGAATTACGCAGGGGGGCTGACGGCTTTGGCGTCGTTCTTGTGGTCCACGCGGTGCGGGCTGGATGAGTTTGAGATTATCGGCACGACGGGGCGGATCGCCATGATTCCGCTGGACTCTCCCAACCTGACGGTAACGGCGGGCGGTAAGGTGTTTGAGGAACAGTTGCCGCCGCCGGCGAATCGGCATGAGCTTCTCATCAAGGAGTTTTCGCGGGCGTTGCTGGAGAAGCGCGAGCCGATAGTAAGCGGCGTTGAGGGGCGCAAGACGACGTTGATCATGGATGCGATGTACCGGTCGAGCGCTCGCCCGACGTCGGGCGCGATGCGCAGCACGGCGCTTGTGGGGCGCGAGGGGATCAAGCGGCAGGGATGAATTTGAAAGGAAGCAATCATGCGGATCAGGGCCAAAGGCTGGCTTGTCGTTACGGGTTTCTGTGTGGCGGTCACCGCCGGGTGGTCGTGCAGGGAAGCCGACAGAATCACGGGAGGGGCAAAGGCGGAGGCGTGGAACGAGTCGCAACCATTGATGATTTTCGAGGTTGCAGCCGGGAAGCGCGGGAAGACGGATGCGGCGGTTGAATCCGTGGTGGAGGTCGGGGAGTTGTTTGGCGTCCACGGTGTTGATAAGAAGGTTGCGCCGGCGGAGCTGAAGATTGCCGAGCTTGACGACGATGGCAAACCGATTGGGGATTGCGAATCCCAGGCAGAGGTCTCGGCAGAGCCGCAAGGGCGATGCGCCCTTGTGTGGAGGCTGAAGGGGGAAACAGCCCCTTCGAAATTGCGGCGTTTCGGATTGTTCGTCAGACCAGGAGCGGCTCGTGAAACGAAGGAGGTTGCGGGTCTGCAGGTGAGCGAAACACCCGAGGGCGTTGTCATAGCCAACGAGTATTTTCGCCTCACGCACCCGAAGGGGCGCAACGGGGGATTGCCGAGCGATTTGACGTTTGCGGCATCGGGGCGGGTGGATAATGAGTTGCGCCTGAACGACCGGGTGCATAGCAAGGAGATAGGCGGATATTGGCTCAAGAACGACAATAGTCCGAGCGTGAGAGTTATCGCATCGGGACCGATTCGGACGACGGTTCAGGTGAGCGCGAGATACCTGGATGGCAAGGGAGTCGGACCGGAATCGGGGCCAAGAGCCACGTACCTTTTCTCCTATTCCGGCGGCAGTCCGGTGATTACCGTGGCGGCAGAGGTAACGCAAGCGTCGCCGTTCATGTGGAAGGAGTTGCACTTCCTTGAACTGCACCATCCGACGGCGTTCTTCCCGCAATGGGTTGTGGGCGACAGCCTGGAGACCGGGGGTTTCAAGGACACGAAGAAGGGGATATCGGGGAGGTACTGGGGCGCGCTGTTCGGGCCGAAGGACGCGCTGGGGCTTTTCACGCCCGGCAGCGTGCTTGTCTACGACGGAGCCAAGGACTACGGCACCTATCTGCATGGTCCGTGGCTTTACGGCTGGGGCGATTTGGTCTGGAGGGGCACGGCGCGACTGTACGCGGGGCCATCGGGGGGATCGTTCGAGCCGGTTCGGGCGCTTGCCGAGGAGATGAGCGACCCGTTGCGGGTTTCGATGCGCGTGCCGGTGTTGGAGCGGAGGATAGAGGCGGCTCGGCAGGCGCTGGAACAGACAGGTATGGGGGCGGGGACCATTGATCCGGACATTGCGCTTCAGCGTTGGCGGTTGCTGGGTCTGCGGCGGGGGGCACGAAGCGGCAGTGGATTGTCGGAGGCGCAGGAGGGACTGGCGGCGCAGGAGGTCAGGCTGAAACGGCTGGCCGCAAAGCGGAAAAAGGACAAAACTATTCCGGCGTTCGCGGCGGAACAAGGGAAAGACGAGATTCGGCTGACCAACGGAACGATCGGCGTCGGCTTTGTGGCGGACAAGGCTCGGCTCCGGCTGTCGGCCGTGTACAACGGCATAACGCAGAGCGAGATGTTGAGCGCGCAAGGCGATCTTGCGCTGTGGGAGGTGGAGTTCCGGAACGCCGAGGGGGAGGCGTTCGTTCTGACGCCGTTGAACGCCGGACGCGAGGCTACGTTCAAATGCGAGGTCGCGCCGGACGGGAGTTCGGCGGAACTGCGGGTGCTGACGGAAGGAGCGCCGGTGGGCGACGACCGGGCGACGGCGGACGTAGAGGCGACCGTGAGAATGGCCGGCAAGGGGGCTGAAGCCGCAACGCAGGGGCTTTCGTTGTGGCGCATCAAGGTGGTGAATCGGTCGGATGCGTGGGGAGTCTGGGAGGTCCGGTTCCCCCAGATTCAGCCTGCGGGGGAAGGCGGCGTCATGGCGTATCCGTCGGGCTGGGGCGTTTCGATGCCGGTGAGTTCGGTCTTCAACTTCGGGGCTATATACCCCAGTGGGAGCTGCGCGATGCAGTTCGGGTCGTTCAATGCGGGGGCGGGCGGGCTGTACTACGCGGCGCACGACGGCGGGGCGAGGACCAAGAAGCTGGCGTTCTCGTCGAAGGGGGACGGCGGGAGCGATATGCGGATGAGCCTGGGGCAGTATCCAGAAGGGATGGGAACGCCCGGAAAGAACTACGAGCAGCCGTTCGACGCGGTGATCGGGGTTTATCGGGGCGGATGGTTCGAGGCGAGCAAGATCTACCGGGCGTGGGCGCTGAAGCAGAAATGGTGCTCCAAGGGACGCATTGCGGACCGGCGCGATGTTGCCGAGCCGATCAAGAAGGTGGCGTTGTGGGCGATGAGCGGCGGCGAGGCGGCCAAGACGATTCCGGGGCTGACGGGGTTCAAGGAGCGGTTCGGCGTGCCGCTGGCAACCCACTGGTACAACTGGCACATGATTCCGTTCGATCACACGTATCCGGAATACTTCCCGCCGAAGCCGGGGTTCAAAGAGGGGGTTGAGACGGCAAAGAAGGCGGGGGTGCTTGTGATGCCGTACATCAACGGGCGGTTGTGGGACGTGGAGATTCCGAGCTTCCCGCGCGAAGCGATGAGGTACGCCACAAGGGACGCGAAGGGCAGCGCATACATCGAGCAATACGGGTCGAAGCGTATGCTTGCGCCGATGTGTCCGTGGACCAAGTTCTGGCAGGACAAGGTGGGGGAGATCGTGTGGCGGCTGGTGGACGAGTTCGGAGTGAACGGGGTTTACACGGACCAGGTGGCGGCGGCGGCGCCCAGGTTCTGCATGGACGCGACGCATGGGCATCCGCTCGGGGGCGGCGAGTGGTGGGTGCAGGGATACGACAAGATGCTCGAACCGATGCGCGCTCGAATGAAGGCGAAACACCCGGATTCGTTCCTGACGACCGAATCGAACGCGGAGCCGTACATCCAGCACTATGACGCCTATCTGATGTGCAACTCGACGCAGGGAAATCTGATCCCGCTGTTCACGAGCGTGTATAGCGATATGATCCTGACGTTCGGGCGGTACACGTTTGAGTCGGATGCGCAGGACGAGAACGCTTTCTACATGAAGGAGGGGGAACTGTTCATTTTCGGCGGACAGCTCGGCTGGCTGGGTTATTTTCCGGCGGATGAAAAGTACAAGGCGCATGGCGACTACCTGAAGGCGCTTTCGGAGTGCCGCGAGCGCGCGCAGAAGTGGATGGCGCTGGGGGAGATGTTGCGACCGTTGGAGTACAAGGGCGAGATGCCGAGCGTGGCGGGCCAGTGGACGGTGTGGCGGGCCAAACAGAGGGTGGAGTTGCCGGCGGTGATGAATTCGGTCTGGCGGGCGCCTGACGGGACGATCGGGATTGCGCTTACCAATATGTCCGCGAAGGCGGTGAAGGCAAGATTTGAGTTCAAAGGGGCGGAGTACGGCCTGAAGTCCGCCGGGTTGGCGGTGAGCGAGCTGACGGGGAAGGGCGTGGCGGAAGCAGAAGCGTACTCGGCCGGGAGCTTTGAGCGCAGCGAAGAGTTGCCGCCGCGGTCGGCGAGGTTCCTGGTTGTGACGGAAAGACAGGGGGGATGAGCGAGGTATGGAAAGGGGGTCTGAAAGGGGGGTGAGAGGGGGTGTACGCTCATGAGTCGCTCATGAAATCTGGAGAGGTGAATTGTTCTATCAGTCTCCGAGAACATAGGTAACGACAATCGTGCGCTCATACTCCACCCCCTCCCCCGGACCTATGCGGGAAGTTCCAGCCACAGAGCCGCATAGGACACAGCAATAGCGACTTGGCGACCCCGGTGGTAAGCAGTCGGGCTACGGCTGGTTTTTGTTTTCGGCGTCTTCCTCGTCCTCGTTCTCCGGGGCGTTGTTGTCATCCTCGTAATCATCTCCGTTGTCCTCGTCTCCGTCCCGGGTTTCGGCGGGGTCTCTGTGCGAACCGGTCGGGGAAGAGGCCCGCGACCAACGCGGGAAGACGGATGGCGGGTAGAGGCGGGCCAATAGCTCATGCATACGGGGGTCGTCAGGAGGCAGGGGCGCAGGGATGTTCATCTCTCGCATGATCTTCTGGACTCGCGGACCGCGCCAGTCAAGACATTGACGCATCACGGCCTCCCATCTGGGCATGGCGATCTGGAGGTGAGTCTTGGGCTGGCCGGTGGTGGGCGCGGGCGGGGGATCCATTTGGGCGATAACGGTGGCCAGGTAGGCGAGAGAGTTGGCGGTGCGGGTGTCCATCGTGCCCTCCCGGACCTTGAGGAAGGCGTCCAAGAGAGGGGACAGGAGTACGGGGCCGTGATTCCGAGCGCCGTGGATGAGCGTGAAGTAGGCGTCCGTCCAGGGATGGCTACGGCGGGCGTTGCGGATATGGGCGCCCTTGCGGGTGGCCTCTCGATGGGCATCGGCGGAGGCCGGATTATGATAGAAACAGAGGTTTGAGCCCTTCAAGGCGATAGCGCGACAACGGGAGCCGTCGTCTTTGATGTGGGCGCACTGGTTCACGCGGTTCTGCATGTGGTTTCCCCCAATTAAAGAGAGATAGCCGGATTGAGCCGGCTAAGATATATCAGATTACGTTTGCGCATATTGCGCCTGTGAGTTTAGTATAGCATATATAGTGATGCCGTCAAGCGAAAAGAGCGGAATTAATGAAGTATTTTATCTGGGTAAAATGGGCACTTATGAGGGTGATCACGCTGGGGTCTGTGCCGGCGCACGGCCCAAAAAGGATAGCCGCAAAGAGGCGCAAGAGGAGAATAGCCGCGAAGAGGTGCAAAAGGCGTAAGAGGAGGATGGCCGCAAAAAGGCGCAAAAGGCGCAAGAAGGGAGTAGGAGAATCAGAGGAACGTCTCTTGCGTTCTTACGGCATA
>CAYPFP010000172.1:5562-9210 GCA_964409935.1 uncultured Planctomycetota bacterium
GCGCAAGAAGGGAGTAGGAGAATCAGAGGAACGTCTCTTGCGTTCTTACGGCATACAGACGACAGCCGCAGGAAGCGCAAAAGGGGCAGAAACGGAGTACGAGAATCAGAAGGACCTGTTTTGCGGCTCTTGTGAGTTCTTGCGGTCCAAGGAGAATAGCCGCAAAGAGGCGCAAAAGGCGCAAGAACGGAGCAGGAGAATCAGAGGAACGTCTCTTGCGTTCTTACGGCATAAAGAGGACAGCCGCAGAAAGGCGCAAGAACGGAGTAGTAGTGTAGTGCTTCAGAAGTTTGGAAAGGAGCGTTAGCGCACTATACTATTTGGCCTCCTCTTGGGGTTCAGCAGGGGTGAAGAAGAAGCGGTCAACGTAGACGTCGGGGACGTTGGCGGCGTTCTCGCAGGCGGCGAGCCAGAGGTACTGGCGGCCTTCAGGGCGGAAGGCGCCGAGCTTGTAGACGCGCCAGCCGTCCTGGAGGTCGGCGGCCTTAATGAGGATGGAGCCGAGGCCCTTCCGCTTGGTCACATCGTAGATACCGGCGGAGAAGGCGTTACCGTCGGGTCCCTTTCGAACGGCCTTGACGACGACGTAGGCGTCGAAGGCCGCGGAGGGTGGAGCGGCAGGGGCTGGCGTCCAGGGCGCGGATGGGGCCAACATGCCAAGGTCTATCTGATACTGTATGGCCCACTCCTTCGTCGCGCCGGTGATCCAGGCAACCATGCCGTCGGAGGCGTCGGCCATGGGGAGAAGACGGGTGAGTTCGCCGTGGCGGTAGAAGGTGAACTCGTCGTCCTGAATGTCGAAGAGGTTGGCCGGGGGGAGGTTTTCGAAGCCCTGCGGCGGAGGGACGGGGGACTTGCGGGCAGCAAAGCGGTCGAGAAGGCCCTGGCGGAAGGCGGGGAAGTTGGGGGGGCCTTCGCGGGTATGCGTGAGCCTGGCGGCTTCGGCGACACGGACGAAGCGTTCAAGGAGGGCGCGCTCGTCGAAGGCGCTTTGAGGGGCGGAAGATGAGGCGCCGGAAGAGGCGGCGCGCGCCATCTGCCTGGCCCAAGAACGGCCGCGAACGATCATGGTGTACATGATGGGAAGACGGGCAGTCTGAACGCGTTTCAGAAAGACAGGGTCATTGGCCGCGATCTTCTCGGCCTGGTCGAGAAGGGCATCGGCCTGGGCGACAAGCTCGGGGGTGAAAAGCGGCGAGTTAGGCTGGTGGTAGCAATGGACATGGATGTCGTCGGCCTTCACCTTGTCGTGAAGGAGGCGGATGTAACGACGCACGGGGTCGGCAGCGGGGCCGAAGTAATTGGCCGTAAATTCGTCCAGGAGGGACGCGGGGTCGAGGTCGGGATTCCAGAGCAGACGGGCAAGCATATAAGCGCGCAACTCGTCCATCTCGCCGGCGAAGGTGTGATACTGCCCCTGCTCGAAGATCCCCTTGACGCCGTGAGCGACAAAGAAACGGATATTGGAGGCGAGGACATCGAGGTTGGGATGAGGCAGCAGGTAATGGGAAAAATTGGTGACGTAGTCCCAGATGTAGAGGCGGTTGCAGATCTTGGACCAGGCGATGATATCATCGCGGAAGGAGGCGTTTTCGGGACAGGATTCGAGCGGATGGGAGAAACAACACTCGATGGAGCAGAGGCGCACAATGACGCTGGGACGGGGCTTGACCTTGAGCGGCGGCTTGCGGGAGTAGGAATAGGCAAGAGTGTCGAAGGCGACGGCAGGGAACTCCTTCTCAAGGTTCTCGGCCACCTTGTTCACGAAGTGGATGATGGGGCCGGAGTGGCTGCCCTCCTCATCGGTGAGGGCCTTGCAGTCGGCGCACTCACACCAGCCGCGCCAATCGTTTTGGGAGACGGAGATGATGGCGGTTTCGGGGTGGGCGCGGAGACGGTCTCGCACAGCGTCGGTCATAGCCTTGACGACCTCGGGATTGGTGAGACAAAGCTGGCCATGGTCAGAGGTGCGAGCGCCCTTGATGAGAGAATACCACTCCGGATGATCCTTGAAGAACTTCTGCGGGGGCAGGAACGGATAGAAAGTGTGCACGAAACCGGTATAGATGATCTTGCCGCCATGCTGCGGACCGAGGGCGGCGCGATTGCTGTTGTTGCGATTGCGGGCGCACCAATTGCCGTTGAAGGCGGGGAAGATGAAGGTCTCGCGGTATTCGAGGACGGGGTTGCGGGTGATGTTCAGGTCGGCGATGGAGACAACAGGGCGTTTTGGAATCAGATCGCAGTCCGGCGCAAACCAACGGCAGCCAAGTTGTTCGTCAAGGAAGGCATAGACGGCGTATAAAGTACCGCGAGGACGACCGCCCGCGAGGACAAGGTGAGGGCCGACGGTGCGGATGAGAAAGGTCTCACGGCCAAGGGAGTCCCAGGGGATGGCGGGGAGCACCTTGTCGAGAGCGGCGCTGCGGCCGACGAAAACGGCGCGGTCGGGGGTGTCGCCCTGGGAGGCAAGCGGAATGCGGGCGCCGGCGATTTGGTGGAGGAAATTCTGGAGTTCCTCGACGGCATAGGTCTCGGCCGGGGAGGGGTCGTCAGGAGGGACGATCTTGTAGGAGGTCTGAGCGTTCTGCACCAGGATGAGGGGCGCCGCGGGAAGGAAGCGGGGGGCAAGAGTGAACGAGATTGCGAAGAGCGCGAGAAGGCGGTGGCGCATGGGCGGCCTCCAGGAGAGCAAAGTTCCGAGGATCACAGAAGCACGGCCGAGGCACAAGGCCAGTCCGACGCACGGTCAAGAGCGGAGCGACAAGAAAGACGACGGCCCGAAGACAAGCAGCGGGCCGGAATGCGGCCTAACTCTCCACAAGCGGGGCGACGCTGGGAGAAGGCTGGATGAACGAGTGATCTTCATAGAGGGCCTTGATGGTATTGACGATGTACTCAGGATCATCGGAGACCTTGAACAACTGAAGGTCGGCGGGGGAGATCATGCGTTCCTTGAGGAGTGTTCGGCGCATCCAGCGAATGAGGCCAGACCAGAACTTGCGGCCCACGAGGAAGATGGGAAAGCGATGAATGCGAGCCGTCTGAATGAGCGTGATGGATTCGTAGAACTCATCGAGCGTGCCATAGCCGCCGGGGAACACGACGAAGCCGTAACAGTATTTGACGAACATCACCCTGCGGGAGAAAAAGTAGCGGAAGTGGAGAGGAATGTTCGCGTAGCGGTTGGGGCGCTGCTCGTGAGGGAGAATGATGTTGAGACCGACAGACTGACCGCCGGCGGCAGCCGCGCCCTTATTGGCCGCCTCCATGATGCCGGGGCCGCCGCCGGTAATGACGGCAAAGCCCTTCTTGGCCAGATCGTGGGCGATGCGCTCCGCCATGCGGTAGTAAGGGGAGTTGCGCCTGGTGCGAGCAGAGCCGAAGATGGAAATCGCGGGAGAGAGCCGGGAGAGGGTCTCAAAGCCCTCGACGAACTCGCTCATGATGCGGAAGACACGCCAGGGGTCTTGAGTGATGAAGTCGTCGGTCATGGAAGATAATGCTCCCTGTGTAGAGAGGAAAGACAAAGCGGCGTTCACGAGACGCCCTTATGGTAGGGGATAGGGGGGACGAAGTCAAGGCGGTGCGAAGACAAGCCTATTGCGAAAAGGCGTGAAGTGTTGAGAGCATGAGAGATACGAGCGG
>CAYPFP010000173.1:0-9187 GCA_964409935.1 uncultured Planctomycetota bacterium
GAGCGCTCTGGCCCTGGCCATGGCGGCGAGGTGCGCGACGGGCGTTGTCGGAATGACGCCGCAGGCAGGGGCAAGAAGCGCGACACCGACCTGAAGGAGCTTCCGACACCGTTTCTCGACGGCTTGGCTTGGACCTTTGCGCAGGAGAAAGGCGTCGAGGTTTCCCATGACCTGCCAGGGGGGGCTTTCGGCCGCGAGGGAGACGACGTCCACCATGCTGTCGAAGCTCAAAGCGTCCGCTGCGGTCTCCAGCAATTCGTTCCGGATGGCGGCGACGGCGCCGCAGATGTGAACGATCACGGGCACGCCTTTGGCCCGCAGGCTCCGGCACAGTGTGTTGAGATAGGGGAGCGCAAACGCGGCGAAATGCGGGCCGCCCAGTATCTCGCCGGTGGCGGTTGGCTCGGAGATGCAGATGAGGTCCGCGCCGCACTCGATCTGCAACACCCCGAACTCCAACAGGCGCTCGGTGATGGCGGTGAGGAGCGGAGCCAGCGTCTCGGGACGTTTGCGCGTCCAACGCAGTACCTGAAGGGGGTCGGCGAGCATGCCTAGCAGGGAGAAAGGGCCGACAAGATTGCCGATGAGGGCGAGGTCGGGGCGGAGTCTGCGCGCGCGGCGCAAGGCCTCAAGGAGGACGGCGGCGCGGCCTTTGTTGAACTGCGGGGTAGGCAGGCGGTGCGGTCCATCGGGCGGAAGGATCACGCCCCGAACGCGGGGCTGGACCGTATCGCTGCCCAGATCCACCGTAGCGCCGAAGGCTTCGGCCTCCACGGTCATGCAGAAGGGGAGGGCGAGGTTGTCGAGGCCGGTCGCTTCCTGCATGGCGGCGGCCAGGCGCAGCATGGTGTCGGCGTCGCTGTGGGCTGCGGGCCAGGCAGCCCCGCAGGCGGCCATGACCTCGGTGACGGCCAGGCTCATCATTCCGCCGGGACAGATCACGGCGGTTTCGTGGGACGGACTTGGGCGTTGTTGGAGAATGTTGAGGACTCGCTGGCGCGGCGTCACGGTCTCACGCTCCCCTGACAGCATTCATCAAGGCCAGGAGGTTTTCGGGCGGTGTGGCGATCGGGACCTCGCAACCGGACGCGAGGATGAAACCTCGCGGACACCCCTTGGCTTCCTCCAGGCATTGCCGGGCGGCGGCGCGGATGCTGTCGGGCGTTCCTTCGAGCAGCGTTTGCGTGGGCGCTACGTTGCCCATGATGCAGACGGAGTCCTTGACCTTTTCGCGGGCCTCGCGCACGGTGATCTGGTCAATGCTGAGGACGGCGGCACCGGACTGGGCCATGAGGTCGGCAATGGCCGCCGTCTTGCCGCAGATGTGGAGGATGGGCGGCAGGCCCAGAGACCGGATTTTGGCCAGGGCCTTCACAAGCGGAGGCAGTGCGAACTCCTCAAAGGCCTTGCGGCTGATGACCGAACCGGAGGCGATGGGGTCAACGAGCACGGGTATGCCGCCGGCGGCGGCCACGGCCACGGCAAAGTCTTCTACGAGTTTGAGGCTCTTTTCGAGGAGCACGTGCGCGAGGTTGGGGTTCTTGTAGAGGTCGCGGGCAAAGTTCGCCGTCCCGCGCAGGCCGGCTGCCGTCGTAAAGGGAGCGGCGTAGCAACAGGATATGAAGACCTCCTCACCGGCGTCGGCGACGCATTGGCGTATGGCGTCAAGATACACGGGCAGTCGGCCTGCCCGGTTCGCGTCCACGGTTTCCAGGCGTACGACGTCGTCGGGCGTGGCGATGACGGGCGTCTGCAGACGAGGCACGTCGTCGTTGGGGAAATAGAGACGACTGCCCATCGCCTCGGCCAGGATCGCGGTGTCGGAGAAAATGGTGATAAGGTCCTGCCCGTATCGCCGATATGCCGCGACGTGGGCGCGGCCCATGACGTCCCCGCTGGTGGCGTAGCGCTTGATGGTGACGTTGAGGACGCGCGCGGCGTGGTTGAGGATCAGAGGGACGCACAACGGCCGATCCACGGGCTGGCCGGCCAGGAAGGCGCCGACGCGTTGCTTGGGGGTGAGTGTCGTCATCGGGTGGCCTTTTCAAAACTGCCGGCAAGCTGCACGGCCTGCATGGCATTGGCGCCGTACCCATCGGCGTGGATTTCCTGGGCGAAATGGGCCGACACGGCCCCGCCGCCGATTATGATCTTGAAGGAGTCTCGCAGCCCCGCATCCTTGAGCGCGGCGACAAGGCGGCCCATGCCGGGGCGCGTCGTTGTCATCAGGGTGGAGACGGCGACGATGCCGCTGCCCAGCTCGCGCGCCTTGGCGACAAACGACTCGACGGGCACGTCGTTGCCCAGGTCGTGGATCGGGAACCCCGCCGCTTCAAGCATGAGCTTGACGATGTTCTTGCCGATGTCATGGACGTCGCCCTCAATGACGCCGATGATGATGGGTATGCGCGCATTGCCCCTGTCGGTCTTGATGTGGGGGCGAAGGATGTCAATGGCCGCATACATCGCATCGGCGCACAGGAGTATCTCGGGCACGAAGTAAACGCCTTCGTCGTACTTGCGGCTGACGATGTCCATGCCCTTGGACAGCCCCTGCGTGATGGCCTCATAGGCGTCCAGGCCGGCGGCGATGGCCTCGTGTGCGGCCTTCACGGCGCCGGCCTCGTCCATTTGGTCAACGGATGTGGCGAGAGCGGCAAGGATTTCGTTCTTGCGGGAAGGTGCAGCGGGTCGCGGTTGAGACAATGCGTTTCCTTTCGGCTTAAAAAAATGCGGGAGAGAGATTGCTGATCTCTCTCCCGCCGGCGCTCTTGCTCAAAGGTCTAATCTACTTCGTGCCAGGTCTCCTCCGACTTGTACTCAAAGGGGCCGAGGACGGGTTTGAACTGGACCTGGTAACGGCCTTTGAATCCGGGAGGTACTCGCCACGAGTACCGGCAGGTGCCGCCTCAGCCATATTCCAACTGGCCAGCGGCCAGGGTCTTCCCGGACTCGGCGACGATCTTGAATTTGGGCGGCGGTACGCCCTGCGTGCCGACCTTCGCGGCGGGAGAGTAAATTTCTTCGCCCTTGCCCTGGATCAGGAGCCCGATCTGGATCGTGGTTGGCTGCTGTGTTGTGGGCTTGCCTACTGTGGCGCGAAGGAACAAGGGCGGTCCCACATCAAGCGTGGTTGTTTCGCCTTCCTTTATCGAGAAACTCTGGAACGGGCCGTGCGGGCGCGTGCACTGTAGCTTCCAGACCTTGCCGCCGTTCTTGTCCTTGGCCAGAAGAGTGAAGGACTTGATGGGATAGTCGCCCGCAGGAAGCTGGACGCCGCCGTTGGGAGGCACGACGATAGTCTTGGCCCCGGCTGTCTCAATCTCCAGGCCGATGTTTTCGTTGCCTACCTTCAAGGCGCCCTTGCCGGCGGCATGGAGACGGGCGCAGGCTGTTACAGCGAGTGCGAGGCAAAGGCACACGCGCGCCGCGCGCGCGGACAGCTCGGCGCTCCAGCTAGGTTTCATGGCATCCTCCCCTCTGCGGTCAGTCATCGCCTCAGGCCCGGCGCGTTCTCTGCCGGAGCCATTACACAGTAGCATAAAGCCCCGGTTCAGGCGTTGTCAAGCACTTTTTCTCTGAGATAATGGGGGGGGCCTGTTGTGCTCTCTGCGGCCCTTACCGGCCCTCTTGGAAGGGGCAAAATGGGATTGTGTTGGGCGGCAGGGGGGTATAGAATATGTGGGGTTGCCAGCCGGAGAGAGACGGCCGTTAGTGCCTGGCTCGCGGCGGCCGTTAGTGCCTGGCTCGCGGCGGCCGTTGGCCGCGTGCCTGGCACTACGTTGGAACCGCCGACACCCGCCGATAAAGGGAGATACGAAAGATAGTAGTGCCTGGCTCGCGGGAGGCCGTTAGTGCCTGGCTCGCGGCGGCCGTTGGCCGCGTGCCTGGCACTACGTTGGAACCGCCGACAAAGACCGATAAACGCAGATAATGTACCGGTCTTCTTGCCTTGTCTATCGGCGTTCATCTGCGCGCATCGGCGGTTCCCTTAACCTACTCATCCCGCTCTGGGGGCATGATGCGCCTGCCGCGCCTGGGCACAACCCGGGCGGGAAACCGTGCGTTGTGCTGATTGCACGGCAGGCACAGGCGGTTGTGGGGGCCTGCGCTCCAAAAGGCCTTGAGGCAACGGAGGCAGTTACGCCGGAGGGCCGTTTTGCGATGCAGGGCCAGTTCCAGCGTGATGGTTTGCTCGTATTCGAGGCTTAGCTTGAGGCGAAGTTCGGGCGGCGCGTCGTCGGCGGGTATTCGCAACCCCATCGAGGAAGCCTCCATAGGCAAGGTACTGGTGGAATTGTCTAACGTACCAACGGGGGGTAGGCAGTTTGAGGTCGGGCTTGGGGAGAATGCGCCTGCGTATCCACCGGTCGAGGGTGCGGAGGCTGATCTTGAGGATTTTGGCGATATCCTGTTTGGTGTAGACCAGGGGGAGCGCGCCGTTTTCGTTTATTGAAGAAGGCATTATTTCATCCTTGGGGGGTCTTGTAGTGTACTCTAGACCCCCCTTTTCTATATTTCTTTTTAAGAGAGAGAGTCTTAAGCAAAGACTCTAAAAACGGCCTCTAGAGTACACTAGGTTAACGAGGCTGCGGCTCGTTGAGCAAGGCAATGCCTCGCAAGCAACTGCCTGGGCCGAGCCTGTACAGCCGGAAGCCGCGTCGTTTGAGGCGGCCGATAAGCGTAAGGCGGGTCAACCGTTCCTTTTCCGACAATCCTTCGGCGTCGGCCCAGGCCTGGTACTCATTCCATAGGGCGGTTGTGGTTGCGCTGGCGCCCGCGTGTATGCGGCAGCACGCCTGGAGGAAGGCCGCCAGGGGGTCGTTCTCGCGTTGCATGTCAAGGGTGGCCTTCTTTGACGGCCCCCGGCGGTTCCAGGCCGTGCTTGAGCCATTCCTGACATCCTGCGACGGCCCAGGCGAGGATGCCGGGAAGTTCGCGCATAAGTTTATCGAAAAGGCCTCTGTCGGCGACGCGGGTAGCGAGTGGCGGCGCATCCCGCCCTTCAACGGTCGCCCCGGGGGACGTGCCCTGGGCGATTTCCGCTCCTTCGGGGGATGCCGACACGGAGCGGAATTGGACGTTGAAGGGGATGAGGCGGATGCGCCGCCAGTAGGCGTAGGAATCGTCCCAGACCTTTGGGGGGTGGTTGACGCAGAGCCAGAGCTTGCAATGCGGGAGGAAGGAGAAGAACTCGCCGTGCAGGAAGCGCGCCGTGACGACGTCGGAGCCTGTGAGGGACTTTATGCGGGCCTCGGACATCCGGGCTCCAACGTCGGCTTCGGAAGCCGTCACGATGCGCTTGGAGACCAGGGCGGCCAGGTCGTTCGGGATGTTCTGGGCCTGGCGGGCCTCGAATGTGGAGAAAGGCGTATCGGCGGCATAGTCGCCCAGGGCGGCGCGCAGGACGCGCAGGAAGGTCGTCTTGCCGTTCGCGCCGACGCCATGGAGCAGGAAGAGGCATTGTTCGTTGGTCGCCCCTGAGAGGCTGTAGCCGATGGCGCGCCAGATGAAGTCAATGAGGTCGGCGTCGCTGTCGAAGATTTCGTTGAGGAACATCATCCAGCGTGGACAGGTGGCGTTGGGGTCGTAGGCGGCGTAAGCGCCGAGCGAGCAGAGGTCTTCGGGGCGGCCTGGGGCGAGCTCGCCGGTCTGAAGGTTGACGACGCCGTTGGCGCAGGGGAGCAGAAACTTGTTAGCGTCCCAATTGAAGCCGGGGTCGGAGACAGGGTGGATTTCCTTCAGCAGGGCGAGGCAGGCGCGGGTGCGCTCGGCGGATTCCGAGGCCTTGACCCAGGCCAGAGCATACTTGCGGTTCACGTCGCTTTCCTGGGCCTGGGCAGGCCAGAACAACGTCCATCGTCCATGCTTCTATGAAGGGCTGATGGATGAGTTGAAGATATGGTCGCGGGCCTTGACGGCGGAGGAGATTCAGGGCGAGATTGGGCGCTAAGGCGGCGCCTGCGAAGAAGTATGTGGCCGCGCGCGTCTTGACAACTTGGCGAATCGGGAAGGAAGGCTATGCGCTGCATAATCCTCGTAATCGTTCAGACAGTTGTGGCGATTTCGTGTCTAGCAGGCGAAAGGTTGTTGCTGGATGCCGGACGGGACCTCCTGTCGTGGCGCGTGTACCTGGGCGGCGAATACCCGGGAGCCACCGGCCAGGCAAGAGTGTGCGACGACGCCGAGCGAGGGCAATGCGTGGAGGCCGAGTTCGCCTTCGGCGGGGAGAGCCGCTATGCCGGCATTCAGTGGACCGGACAGATACCCGAAACGCGGGCCGTGGGCTTCTGGCTCAAGACGGAGGGCCGGAATAGCGGCATGATCCGCGTTCGCGACGCCAAGGGGCAGGAGCATCTTGGCGCGTACGCGGCGGAGCCGGCGGCGCGGGGCCAGGATCGGGGCGCGTGGTCGCGCATCGAGGTGGCCCTTACGCCTCAAGTTTTCCGGAATCATTGGGGCGGACCAAATGACGGGAAGTTTCATTTTCCGCTGACCGCCGTGCTTGTGGGCCTTAACAGGACTCCCCCCAAGTCAGGAGGACCGGCGGTCGAAACCGCAAGGATGCGGCTGTCGTGCCTGTATGCGGTTGTGGACAAGATAGATCCGGCGGATGCGTGGAGCCTGGTCATCACCCCCGGACCTGCGGGCGGGGTCGTGTTTCCGGGGGAAAAGGCGGCCTACACGGTGACAGCCACCAACCGGACCGAAAGGCCGGCCCCTTGCCGCGTGACGGTGGAGGCGCAGAAACCCGGCGATGGGAAACCACAGCGTGTGGGCGAGTGGGAGGGCAATGTGGAAGGCTGGGGCGTGGGCCGACTGGAGCTTTTCCTGCCCACCAACCGGCTCGGTTACGTGTGTGTGCGTGCCCGTGTGGAAGACCCGGCGCGTCCAATGGAGGCGGGTAATGAAGACAGGGCGACCGCGATTTCGGGGATGGCCGTCGTGCAGCGACCGCGATATATGGGACAGGCCGCCCCGGACTGTTACTTTGGACTTCAGCTTTGCCCGGACGTAGCCGTAGCGGAGCGGCTCGGCGCCAAGGCCATCCGAGTGTTCCCCGGCTGGCGATGGACGGAGCCTCGGCAAGGTATGATTTTGTGGGACATCCACCTCGACCCCCACATTCTACCGGCCATCGAGCGTCAAATGCAGGTGCTTCTCACGTTGCAGGGGACGGCGCCGGCGTGGGCGGCCTGGCGAGTGGAGGGCAAGCCCAAGCTGATGGATCTGCCCGACCCAGCGCGGCTGGATGCGTGGAAGGAATACTGCCGCAAGGTCGCGGAACGCTATCGCGGGCGTCTGGCGGCGATTGAGATCCAGAACGAACCCGACCTGACATGCTGGCGGCATCCAGATGTCACTCTGGAGGAAGGCGCGGAGTACTACGCCAAACTGCTGAAAGCGGGGTACGAAGGCGTCAAGGCCGGCGACCCCAATGTGCCGGTGGCCGGACTGGACGTAAGCGGCGGCGATTTCGACCGCAGTTTCGAGTACACCGATGCCGTGCTGACGCGCGCAAAGCAGACTCTGGACCTGTTCACGGGGCATCCGTATGCCTCGCCGCGCAACTTCGGGACGGGCAAGCGGGCGAAGTTTCCTGTGGAGAACCTGATGGCGGAGAAGTGCCGCATGGCCATGGACCTGCTGGAGCGGCATGGCAAGGCGCGCCGCATGTGGATCGGCGAACTGGGATGGGCCTTGGACATGAAGGCCGACCCGTTGAGCGAATTTTCGTTGGACTTCGCCGCTTGCGTCACGCAGGCCCTCGTGGTGGGCAAGAGCGTCCCCGGCGTAGAACGCTTCCTGTACTTCACCATGACAGGCTGCAACGAGACAGGTTACGAGTACGGGCTTCTGCGGGGACTGCCCATGTACCCGCTGCCGGCAGCCTGCGCCTACGCGACATGCGCGTATCTGCTCGAGGGCACAAAACCGGTGGAACCGGTTTCGATTGAAAAAGGGGTTTACAGGGCGAGTTTCTCCGCGCCGGAGCGCGACGAACTGGTCGTCGTGTGGTGGGCGATGGGCGAGACCATGAACGTCATCCTGCCGCAGGTCGGCGATTCGGGGCGATGGTACGACAGTTTCATGCAGCCCGCGCCGGCGCCGGGGGAAGGCGTCAGGGTAGGGCGTATGCCGGTGTATCTGGTTCTGCCGCTGAAGAAATTCGGCGTCAGGCCGGAGCTTTTGACCGGCGTCAAGGTCGCGCCGGCGGAGGCGCTCACGATTCAGCGGGTGTATGTGAGCGGGCGCGAGGCGTTATCCCTGGACGTGGCCAACCGGACGAACAAGGTCAAGGTTGTCTCGGTTCTCGTGGACGGAGAGCAGCGGCGGCTGGAAATCCCGCCAGGCGCAGACGGCCTTCGCTGCGAGACGGCGCTGCCGAAGCCCCTGCGGGTGGGCGCGCCGCGTATGCTGACAGCCAAGGTCCTAGCCGAAGGAGTGGAGCGCGAACATGTGCTGTACGTGCGGCTGAATGCGCTCTCGGCGCCGCCGGAGGGGTTTCAGTGTGACGGGGACCTGCGCGAATGGAGCGCGCGGGAACCCATCGTGGTGACCGAGCGCAGGCAGGTGCTGCCGCCCGACCCAGGCATCGGCTGGGACGGGCCAGAGGACTTGAGCATGAAGGCCTTTCTGACCGCCGACGACAAGGGACTGTACTTCGCGGCCGTCGTAACCGATGACATACACGTAGGCGGCGCGCCTGGGGCGGCAGGCCCCGACAATTTTTGGAATTTCGACAGCATCCAGATTGCCGTTGACCCCAACAACAACTCCGGCGATACATTCGACGGCGACGACCGGGAAGTGGGGCTTGTCCTGGGCGCCGAAGGTCCGTGCGTCTTCCTGACCTGCCCTAAGCCACGGCGTCCCCTCGCGACGCCGTTGGGCATAAAGCGACAGGGCGCGGAAACGGTCTACGAGGCCGTCTTCGCATGGGACGACCTCGGCATCAAGCCGCCGCGGCCGGGGCAGGTGATGGCGATCAACTTCATCGCCAATGACAACGACGGCCAGGGGCGCGCGTATTGGATGGGTCTGACACCCGGCATCGGCGAGGCGAAGGTGCCGGCCTCGTATCGCGAATTCTGTTTCGAGCGGCCCGACAGCCCAAGCCCGAAGCCGTAAGGGTGCATGTAATCTCTCTCGGGGGTTTTTGCTTGCATTTATTTTTTGGCAATAG
>CAYPFP010000174.1:0-9181 GCA_964409935.1 uncultured Planctomycetota bacterium
TAGAGAGACCAGCGATGTGCTAGTCTGGGAGTATACGGGCTTCCGCTGCGCGGCGGATTGCCCGAGGAAACCTGAGGCGAAGGCGGAAGGCGAGGGGCGAAAAGAATCTCAATCGCAACAGCCCGAACCCAAGGCTGAGGAAGGCTTCGCCGAGCTGTTCAACGGCAAGGATTTCACCGGCTGGAGGATTCGGGACGACAAGAAACCAAACCGCTGGAGTGTGCGCGACGGAGAACTGGTCAATACCCCGCCCAGCAACGACCTGATGACGGAGCAGACGTTCGGGGACTTTGAGTTTTGCTGCGAGTACAAGGTCCCGCCGGGGGGCAACAGCGGGGTCTACTTGCGCGGGCGCTACGAGGTTCAGATTCTTGACGACTACGGCAGATCGCCGTCTCCGGGGTCCAGCGGCGCGGTATGCGGGCTGATAAGGCCCAGCGAGAACGCGGCCCGGCCCGCGGAGGAGTGGCAGACGCTGGCGGTCACGCTCATCGGCAGGCAAGTGACGGTGGTCCTCAACGGGAGGCCCGTCATCGTCGGCGCGGCGGTGTCCCGGCCCGCTCTGGGCAGTCTCGATGACAACGAGGACCAACCCGGCCCCATCCTCCTGCAGGGCACCTTCGGCGCCGTCGCGTTCCGCAACCTCCGCATCAAGCCGTTGGGCGCC
Source organism: uncultured Planctomycetota bacterium (assembly GCA_964409935.1). GTDB lineage: Bacteria > Planctomycetota > Brocadiia > JAADGH01 > CAYPFP01 > CAYPFP01. The sequence goes on from CAYPFP010000174.1 coordinate 668, forward strand.
GGCGCTCCGCCCGCACGGCGCGGCGAAGCGACGCGCGAGGACGACTGGCGGCAGGCGATCAACCTGCTGCCGATTGTTGACCCGCAGAAAGACGCGGTGGCGGGGGAGTGGACGATCGAGAAAGGCGAACTCGTCGGCGACAAGGATAAGTATGCCCGGGTCGAGATGCCCTATCAGCCGCCTGAGGAATACGACTACCGCATCGAGTTCACGCTATTGGACCCAAGGCCCGGCGGCTGCCAGGTGTTGGTGAGAGGCTCCCGGAAATTCCAATGGAGCTTTTTTGGACACACGGGCGGAGACTTCTTTGGTTTTTCCAGGGTGCGCGGCCAATTCCTGGGCGATGCCCAGAACCCCGCAACGATTGCGCTGTCTCCGGCGGAGCAAGGGCGCCGGTATGTCTCGCTGGCGGAGGTCCGCAATGACGAGGTGCGCGGCTATCTGGACGGCAGGCTGCTCGTTGCGTGGAAGACCGACTACACGGACATGAGTCTTGCCTCTCCCTGGACCCTCCGAACGCCCAACGTGCTCGGCCTCGGTTGCCACAGCCGCATCGTGTTCCACCGCATCGAGGTGCGCGAGGTTACGGGCAAGGGGAAGCTTACGCGCGCCGCGAGTGGCGCGCCTTAGGCGCGGAGCTCTCTCGCCGCCAGGAAGAAACCGGCTAGCGCGAGAGCTTCCAGACGTCGGGGAACATGTTGTTGCCCGCGACCATCCAGAGGGCGTTGTCGTGGACGAAGACGCTGGCCGCGTGGCGAGGCGCCCAAGGGGTGTTGGGGACCTCGCGCCAGGTCACGCCGTCGGCGGAGTGCCAGACGTCGTTGCGGTTCTTCTTGTTCCAACCCTCGAGGACCCACATTCGGCCATCGAAGACGGCGACGTCGTGATACTGGCGAGGATGCCAGGGAGCCGACTCCGTGTGGCGCTGCCAGTTCAGACCATCGGGCGAACTCCAGACGTCATTGTAGAAACGGCGTTGGGGCGTGGAGGGGGTGTCGTAGGTGCCGCCGCCGAGAAGCCACATACGGTCGTCGAAGACGACGGCGCCGCCGATCATGCCGCGGGGCGCCCAGGGGGCGTGCTCCGCTACGCGCGTCCACGTAGAACCGTCCTCGGAAGACCAGACGTCGTTGTAGAAAACATCCGGGTCCTCGCCTCGCGAGCGAGGCGCGGGGACGAAGGCGGGCATCGTCTGGCCGCCCATGACCCAGATCCTGCCCCGGTGAGCGACGGTGTAGTGCAAGACGCGATTGCGCCAGGGCACGTCGCCGCAGACGAGAGCCCAACGCACGCCGTCGTCGCTGGACCACACATCGTTCTGGTAGTGCTTCTGATTGGCGTCGCCGCCGACGATCCACATCCTGTTCCGGTGGACCACGTAACCGGCGGTGTGCCGTCCCTCCCAGGGGGCCGCGGGATTCTCCAGACGCCAGTCTAGGCCGTCGGCTGAGGACCACACCTCGCTGTTGCAGATCTTCGGGAAATGGACCTTGTCGCCGGGGTTCCAGCCGCCCAGGAGCCACATGCGGCCCTTGAATACGAGCGCCCCCGCGCCGTCCCGACCGGCGAAAGGCGCCTTGAGCGTAATCTGCGTCCAGCGGTAAGAGGCAGTGTCTTCGGCCATCGCGAGACTCAGCGGAAAAAGGATCAGGAGAAATCCCCATCGGCCCATCGCCGTCATCGCCAAGGCCTCCATAACGGCTTCAAGCGTATTTTTCGGCCAGGTCAATCGCCAGGGCAGCCCAGTCGCGCAGGCGGTTCGGGCGGCCGTTCAGGGTCTGCAATTCGCGCAGCACGATCTGGTAGTGGCGCCCGCGCAGGCGCTGGAGGCCCGACTCGAGGTGGCGGCGGTGCTCGTCGAGCGTGTCGGCGATGGTTACCTGTGCGGCGGACTGCCGCCACATGATCGTGTACTTGTCTCCGCAGGCGGCGACGACCTTGTCCAGATCGGTCCAGAACGAACACACGAAGATGCGAAGGTTCGGCACGCGCAGGATATGGTCAATCTTCGTAGAGAGATTCTCGCAACATCCGTACCACACCGCCCCGAACTGCTGAAAGATAACCTTCTGGTAGCCCAGGCAAAACTCATCGAACATGGCGGGGCCGACCTGGTCGAACTCCTGACTGTTGGCGCCGCTCCAGAGATGATGCAGACGGACCGGGCCGGAAGAGGGCGGATTGTTGAGGGGGTCGCTGCAGAGCATCGGCTCATAATGGTTGGGGGTCAGGGCGGCGGCCTGCTCGGCGGCGCGCGCCGCGCGCAGCACGCCCTCCGTCAGCTTGGCCATGGCGCGGTGGACAAGCTCCGGACGAAACGCCAGGTCGTCCAGCATGGGGGCCATGCCCCGCAGTTGCTCAAGGTAGGTGCACAAAGCGGGTCCGAGCGGCGGCGAACCCGAAACGCGCACGGGCATGGCGTCGCCCAGGAGGTCCTGCATCTTCGACGCGTTGCGCTCGGTGGCGGCGTCGTCGTAGGCAAAGTCGGGCACCGTGATCTTCTCGTAGTCCTCCGGCGTTTCGACCGGATGGAAGTACCGGAAGCCGCCCAGCGAAGTCGAGCCGATGGACTTGTGGGTCTGCAGCCCCCAGGTGTAAGGCGTGCTGCAACGAAAGACCGCCGGCACGTCCCACCACGGCTCCACGATATGATCGTCGCCGATCCAATCCTTGTAGAGGTGCTGGCGAAAGGCGTACTCGACCTGCCGGCACAAGGGGTCGGCGCAGACCAGCGCGGTCCTGGGCAGAACTTCGGGCCACATGCCCGCCGGCCGGCACCAGACAGGAGCGCGGCCGGAACGGCGACGCTCGTTGGCGTCGCGCCAGAGCCGCCGCCGCGCCTCGTAACGCTCGCTGCGGGCCAGATCCATGACCTCTGCGGCCAGGCCGCGCACGATTCCGACCTCCCGCGTTGCGGGCTTCTCCTGCGTCTTGCTCATGATTGCCTCGGCAACTCCGGCTCAGATAAGCTCGGTCTTTCCCGGCACGGCGACGGGGGCCACAGGGAGGTCGCCGAATTCGTACTTGGGCGGCGAGAGGTCCAGCTTGGAGGCGTTGAGGACCCAGTCGTACTTCAACTCGCGGCCGGTGTAGGCCGACATGCGCCCCATGATGGCCGCCAAGGTGCTCTCGGCGATCTGCCGGCCCTCGTTGAGGGGCTTGCCCTCGCGGATGCCCTTGATAAGGGCCACTTGCTCCTGGCGCTGGCCGTTGACGTTGGGGCCTTCGTACTTGTAGGTCTTTTCGCCGACAATGGAACCGCTGGGCGTGGCCACGCCCTTCGTGCCCACGATGCGCTCGCCCACGCGACCCGCCGCCCCTTCGGCCTGGCGGCACATGCTCGCAACACGCGCGCCGTTGGCAAATTCGTATTCCACCGCAAAGTGGTCGAAGACATTGCCGTAGGCGGGGTCGGTGCGGCTCTGCCGCCCCCCCACGCCCAGACATTTCACGGGAGGCGCGCCGAAGGCCCAGATCACGACGTCAATGTTGTGCACGTGCTGCTCGACAATGTGGTCGCCGGAGAGCCACGTGTAGTAAAGCCAGTTGCGCACCTGCACCTCCATCTGACTCCACTCCGGCTTGGGCTGCCTGAGCCACAGACCGCCCATGAGCCAGTAGCACTCCCCGCCGACCAGCTCGCCGATGTCGCCGTTGTGGATGCGCTTGATCGTCTCGATGAAGCTTGCGGTGTGGCGGCGCTGGGTGCCCGCCACGATGGCCAGCTTCTTCTGCGCGGCCTCCTCCGCCGAAGCAATCACCGACCGCACGCCCACAGGGTCCACGGCCACCGGCTTCTCCATGAACACATGCTTGCCCGCCTCGACGGCGGCGCGCAGACTCATGGGGCGAAAATGGGGCGGCTCGGCCAAAACGACCAGGTCTACGCCGCTGGCGATCACCTTGCGGTAGGCGTCGAAGCCGACGAAGCAACGTTCGGGGGCCACGTTAATCCTGTCGGCCTGGGACTCCTTGGCGGCGCGCTCGCGCAGGCCCTTCAAGGAACCGTCAAGCCGGTCCTGGAACGCGTCGCCCATCGCGTAGATTTCCACGCCGGGGTCGGCCGCCAGGCAGTCGAGGGCCGCGCCCGTCCCCCGTCCGCCGCAGCCGATAACGCCCACCCGGATCTTGTCGCCCCCCGCCGCGTGCACGAACGGGATGCCCGACACCATCACGGCGGCCGCCGAAGTGGCGGCAGTCTGAAGTATGAACTCGCGGCGCGAAAAGCCCCTCGACTCGTTGTCTCCGGCGGTCTTTTTCATGGTCAGTCTCCTTTCATCGTTTCCCACTTGAGGACGGACAATAATGTACCGCAGGGCCGCCTCGGTGTAAAGCGTTCCTGCGCGGACAAGGAGATTTTGGGGTGCGCGCGGAGAGAGGCTTGCATGAAGACGCAGATGCGCGTAGAGTATAGAACGCTTCACGGGAGCAGGGCTTGTACCCTTTGGCGACAAGGAGCAACAGATGGCGCGAAGCATAATGGCGGCGTGCGTTGTCATACTGGCGGCGGGGATGCTTGTCCCGGCAAGGGCCGAGGCGCAATCCTACGAGGCCCTGAAGCCGCTGCTTGTGGACCTGGCCGGCTGGGAGGCCGAGGCGGCGCAGGGCACCAGCATGGACATGGAAGGGGCAAAGATGACCACGGCCACGCGCGAGTACAAACAGGGAGAAAAACAGATTACGGTGACCATCGTCATCGGCGGCGCCGCCGCGGCGGCGGCCAACGCCATGGCCACGGCGACGCCCGTTCAGGCCGAGACCGACAAGGACAAGGTCAGCGTCCAGAATCTGGACGGATTTCAGGTCACCAGCAACTATGACAAGCAGGAAAAATCCGGAACCATCCTCGTCATCCTCGCCCAGGCCAAAGACGGCGGCGCCTTCATGACCTTCACGTACAACGGACTCAACGACGGCGAGGCCATGAAACTGGCCCAGAAATTCGACTGGAAGAAGATGCACGCCGCTGCCACGAAAAAGTAGCGCCCAATCAGCAGACAAATCACCCCGCGCTTCGAACTTCGTCCAGCAGAGCGAGAACGTTTTGGAGCGGCACGTCGGGCTGAACGGCGTGGGCGGGGGCCAGGATGTAGCCGCCGGTCTCCTTGAAGAGAGCCGTCATCCTGCGGACCTCGGCGCGCACGTCGGCAGGAGCGCCGTAGGGGAGGGTTCGCTGGGTCGAGACGCCCCCGTAAAAGGCCAGGCGCCCCTCGAAGCGGCGCGCGACGGCGGCGACGTCCATAACCTCCGGCTGAAAGGGATTGAACACCTGCGCGCCGGCCGCGACCAGGTCGTCGAGGACGGATGAGGCGTCTCCGCAACAGTGGAAAAAGACGTCGAGACCGAGCGACCTGGCCGCGCCGAAGATCGCGGCCAGCCGGGGCGCGAAGTAACGCCGGAACATCGCGGGCGAGAAGAGAAGCCCCGTCTGCTGCGCATAATCATCGTAGAAAAAGATACCGTCGGCCTTGCGCCGCGTCGCTGGCACGACGCGCCGCGTCGCTGGCACGACGCGCCGCGCCACTTCGCGCACGACGCCCACGCTGAAGTGCATGAGCTTGTCGAGCAGGGCATGCACGAAATCCTCGTTGGCCGCCATGTCCATGAGCATCTCGGCCATGCCTCGCAGGAACCACGCGCGCTGAAAAAGAGGAGAACTGAAACAGGCCAGCACGTAACGGTCGCCGGCGGTCGCCGCGATCCGCTCGTAACCGGCCCAGCGGAGGGGGTCGGCGGGGTCGGGCGTGCGAAGCCGCGCGGCGTCCGGCTCGGACAACACACGGTTCGCGGGGACGCCCACATCGTCGCCGGCGCTCTTGTCCCAGACGACGCCGAACTCATCCTCGAAATGCGCGTTGGGGAGGGGTTTCATCAACCCCCCGGCCACGCGGTTGATCTCCGCCCCCGCGTTCGAACCGACGTTAATCTGCAGCAAGTAGTTGCCGACCGCCTCATCCACGTCGTCTTTGCCGAAATGCTCCGCCAGACGAGCGCGCATCCGGCGCGTGAAATCCAGGTTGTAGGGCGGAGGGGAAACGGGCTTGAATGCAAGGACGTTCTTGACGGCTTCTCTGCGGGTCACGTGTTCCTCCCGGAAAGGGTCAGCCCACTCGGCGGACGACGGTCCGAAACGCCTCCGCGTAGGGCGCGCCGGCCACGCGGCCCCAGTACGCGTCGGTCGCGATGACGCGATTGAGGTCAATGCGCTGGCTCCTGTGGCGGCGAAGAGACTCCAGTTTCATGTCGTGATACTTCGCGACGTCCACAAGCACGTTGGGCGAGAGAAAAAGGATGTCGCTGGGACTCTGCACCCGGCACGTCATCCAAAGCTCCCGGAGACCGGCCCTGGCGGCGGCGTGGCGGAAGGCCGAGTGCGTCAGGTGCGCGGCGGCGCAGTGTTCGGGATTGGAGTTGGCGATGTTGTGCGTGATGACGATCTCCGGCTCGTACTCCAGCAAGACCTTCGCCGTGTCCGCGATACAGTGCTGCAAGTACTGAGCCACGATAAGCGGTTCGCGGCCGATGGTCTTCGCGTCGTAATCGTCCATGCCGAAAAAGACGCGCTTGGTCCCGTTGAAGTAGCTGTTTTCCTTGTAGTCCAGGAAGACGAGCTTCACGCCGAGCAGGTCCGCGGCGTCGCGCGCCTCGCGGTGTCGGATGGCCTGGGTCTCGGCCGGACCGGTCGAGAAATATTGATCGGTCTTGTCATCGGCGAACGCCCCGCAGAGATTGTTCGTCATCATCACCGAGACCGCCTCGTAGCCGTCCTCGACGAACCGGCGCATCGTTCCCGCCGCCCGAATCTCCATATCGTCCGCATGCGCGCCGAAGAACATGATCGTCTTTTTCATCGCTCTGCTCCTCGCTGGACACTGCATATCCTAACCCGATTCGCCCGGAGAGGCAACGGCCCGCCCGCGTCCGCGGGCTTGACAATCCGCCGCGTCGGCGGCACAATGTGGCCGGTCGGCCCTTGAGGGGCGACGGGTCTTCGGCATTGCTATCCCATTCTCCAGTCATCCAGGGCAACCATGACCACACTCAACGGCATCGAATTTGCCTACAAGCCAAGCATCATCTTCGCGGCAAACGAGACGTGGCGGTTCGGACGCGAGCCTGTCCTCCGGCGGATGCCGGACGGCTCGCTGGTGTGCCTTGTTTATTCGGGCGGACCGCGCGAGCCCGACGACGACAACTGTTGCCTCATCACGCGCAGCGCGGACGACGGCGCGACGTGGTCGCCGCCCGAACTGCTCTTCGATCACCCCGCGCGCGCCGTCTGGGGCACCGAGATATTCACCGAAGGCCCCCGCCCCTTCGCCGTCCTCCACACCTTCGATACGGCCAGCACCTACACGGAGATTCAGGCGTTCCTCAGCTTCACCGACGACGCGGGCCGCACGTGGTCGGAGCCGGTCTCCATCCCCGGCGGCGGCAAGAGCGTCGTCGTGCGCCAGGGGATCGTCCTGTGCGACGGCGCGTGGCTGTTCCCCTGCTACTGGCAGGACGTGCTCGGCGGTTGGAGATGGGAGAAGGTGGACGGACATCACCGCCCCGGCAAGGCCCGGCGAGTGTTCCGGAGCGGGGTGCTGCGCTCGACCGACAAGGGCAGGGTCTTCAGCCTGCACGGCTGTCTGAGCGCCGAGCGCAACCTGTGGGAGCCTAACGCGGTCGAGATCGCTCCGGGACGGCTTGTGATGTACATGCGTGCCTCCGGGGCCGGGTATCTCTACCGGTCCGACAGCGCCGACGACGGCCTCACGTGGACGCCGGCCGCCCCGACGGACATCCCCAACGCCGACACCAAGGTGACGCTGGTCAAAGTGGGGGACGCCGTGGCGATGCTGAACAACCCGAACCCGAAGTGCGGCTTCGGAGAGCGCAATCCGCTCTCGCTATGGGTGTCGCGCGACGGCTGCCGCACCTGGCCGACGCGGCTCGATCTCGCCCGCATCCCGCCCCACGAACAGCACAAGGTGCCCGCCGGCCAGCCCGACTGCTGGCCCAAGGCCATCTGCTATCCCCACGCCTTCGCCGACGCCGCGCGCAAGACCCTCTACGTGGCCTGCGACGCGGTGACGCACCATTACTTCCTCAAGGTTCCCTTCACGGACTTTCTTTCGGCCTGAGGAAAAAAGACGTCGGAGATCTTTTCTTCGAAACGGCCTTCAGGTGGCGCCGTTGGCGCCAGAAAAGGCGCTTGACCTTCCTCTCGACTCGATCGTTGACAACGTTCGCCAGGTCCGCAAAGCGCTCGCGGCGGTTTTCCGGCGCTACCTGTGCCTTGCGCCGCAAGTGCGCCGAAGTGCCCCCCCACAGGCCGGGGCCGCGCACCTTCGACGCCATCTGCTCCGACCCGAAGAAGCAGGAAGAGAGAGGCCGCCGCAAGGTCATACCCCTGCATGGCAAGAAAGCGGCGATGGGGGCGAAGAGGGCGTGCGGCGTGAAAGGGGATTGCGCATATGGAGAGGTAATTGCGGGAAGGAAATCAGTGATTTACCCCCCGACTACCTG
>CAYPFP010000175.1:0-9129 GCA_964409935.1 uncultured Planctomycetota bacterium
ATGGCGATTCCTCGCTCAGATTGCCGATTGCATCATTGAATAGAAAGTATACTAGGTACGGTCTTCTGTGTCCAGCGCTTGAGTTTCACAGGGCGCGATGGACTAGGCCGGCCGCTAAGGTTCCGGCATTGCAGAGATTATCGCCGTCGTTTCTCGCGCAGGGCGGCAAGGGCCTCTGCAACCTCGCGCCCCCTGGCCTCGATGAGATCAAGGAGTTCCTCCGGCGTGCGGGTGTCTTCGTCCTTCCTGGCGTGGGGGTTCACGGCCTTCAGGTCAAACGTCTTGGTCTGGATTTCCTCACGGGTTACGGTCCAACTGTGTTCGCTGTCGGCGCGGGTGGGCAGAAGGCGAAAGAATTCCTCAAAGTGTGCGAGCGTCAACGGGGTCTTTTTGCCGACCTTGATGTGCGAGAGGTCGTAGTACCAGGTCTTCTCTGTGGGCCTGCCCTTGGTAAAGAAGAGGAGGTTGGTCTTGACGCCCGCGCCGGCGTTGACGAACGTGCCGCCGGGCAGGCTGAGGATGCACCACAGGTCGCCGTCGTCCAGGAGTTTGCGCTTGGTCTGAACGAAGGCCGTCTCGTTGGTGCGAAAGAGGACGCCTTCGTCGAGCACGATCCCGCAGCGGCCGCCGGGTTTGAGGCTTTCCATGACGTGTTGGAGGAAGAGCACCTGTGTTGCGCCGGTCTTATAGGCGAAGCGGGTCTGTGCCTCCTTGCCTTCCTTGCCGCCGAAGGGTGGATTCATGAGGATGACGTCGTAGAGCGCGGGGGTCTCAGCGAAAAGGCCGCCGTATATCTCCGCGCCGGTCAGCGTGTTGCCGTGCCAGATGTGCGGTTCGTCAATGTTGTGGAGCACAAGGTTCGCCAGGGCGATGGGGTAGATGGCGTTGTCTTTTTCGCGTCCGTAGAAGGTGCGGCGCTTGAGCGTTTCGAGTTGGTCGGGGGATTTTATGTTGGCGCTGTTCGGGCCGGCCATGTGTTCATAGGCCTGCGCCAGGAAGCCGCCCGTCCCGCAGCCCGGATCGTAGACGGTTTCGCCGATCTTGGGGTGAATGACTCTGACCATCGCCCGGATGATCTCGCGGGGGGTGAAGAACTGGCCCCCGTCGTTGCCCTTCTCGCCCATCTTGAGGAGAAGCCCTTCGTAGACTTGCGAAAGGGTAAACACATGCGTCGGGTCTACGGTCTGGGCGCTGATCTCGTCCACCTTGTCCAGGACGTCGAGGAAGTTGCGCTCCGTATCAATGCGGGTGCGTTCGACGCCGGAGAAGATTTCGCTGATGACCTTCTGCCGGGGCGCGGCATTGGGGTGTTGGCGGAGCTTTTTCAAGTGCGGGATGAGGTCGCCGTTGACAAAACCGAAGAAGGCCCCGAGTGCCCCGTTCTCCAGTTCCACCCGTTTGGCTCCCCCCGGCGCGGCCCAGTCCCGCCAGCGGTAAGGGGCTTGGAGCGAAGGCGCGTGCTTTGCCCCCACCGCCGCGCTCTCCTCCGCCTCTCGCGTCTCCCGCTCATCCAGGATGCGCAGGAACAGAATCCACGTCAGTTCCGGGACATATTGCAGCGCCCCCGCGCAGTTGGAACGGCGCATGATGTCGCAGATGCTTTTGACGGCGCCGTTGAGGGATTGGGGGGAGGCAATGCGCTTACCGTTGTTGATAGCGTTCGTCCTGCCCTTGCCCATCGCTCACGCCTTGTCGGCAAGATGGAAATCGGCCAACACGGGCAGGTTGAAGACCTCGCCTTTTGCGACCCTGGCGGAGAAAAACAGGATCTCAAGATTCTCGACCTCGCCGGACTTCGGGTTGAGGCGCGCCACGACTCCGTAATCGAGTTCCTCGGACTCCTGCTCGGGATAGGGGGCGGTTTTGCCCAAGTAGAGGATGTCGCCGGCGCGGTCATACTCCACGGTCAGTCGCGCTTCCATTCGGTCTCTCCTTGAACAAGTGAACGGGCGATATAGGCAGTGACGACCCAATGGCGCTCCAGGGGACCGGGGTCGGAGATCACCACCACAACGACAAATTTACCACTTTTCACCTCGTCAAACCACCGGGAAAACAACCGGCTCGTTGGGAACCGTCTGTCCCTGCGGATCTCGTCGGGGTCCTGGAGTGTCTGCACAAGTCGCTCGAAATGCTCCGGCAGAAGGTCCGGGTGCTTGAGGCGGATGTGTTCGCGGCGCTCGTCGGTCAACTCCACATCGGCGTGGAGATAGGGGCAGTGAAGCCAGACCATCAGAGTTCTCCGTTGAAGGCGCGGCGGAGTAAGGAGGAAGGGAGGCGGTTGATTGTGTCCATCTGCGCCTGGGCGGCGGCGCGGGCGCGCTCCACGGCGGCCATCTGCTCGTTCAAAATCGCCGCAATCCGCTTCTGCTCCGAGAGCGGGGGGAGGGGGATGAATTGGGTGCGAACTTGCTTGTCGGTCACAGCAGGATAGAGTGCTCCTTTGACCAAATCGGAAAGGGATTGCACGAAATCCGTGGTCTGAACGAAGGCGAAAAGGTAATCGGGGGCGAGATCGGGCTTAGATCGTAGAACGCAGAAGCCTGTGCTGCAGATCTGATTGTCCAATTCATGGGGAACCAGGGCGACCGCGTTAAGGTTGGGTCGGGTTGTGGCAACAATTACGTCACCAGCACGAATAACTTGCCTTGCACGGCTCGGAGCTTCTACACCCTTAAGTGTTCTTGCCTCGGCAATGGCTTTTGATCTGTTATCCACACCTGCTATGTCAACATAGCGAAATCGTTCGTCCGGTTTCCGACGCGGATCCCGGGTGCCGGTATCAGCCTCGCACACCTCCCCCAACCTGACCCACCGCCAGCCGGCGGGCAGTTTTTGCCCGGGTTTGGGGAAGATTTGGCGCAGGTACGCAGCGGGGAGGGCACGGGCGGCTTGGAGTTGGGCCTGGGCGGCGGCGCGGGCGCGCTCCACGGCGGCCATCTGCTCGTTCAGGATCGCCGCAATCCGCTTCTGCTCCGAGAGCGGGGGGAGGGGGATTTCCAGTTCTCGAAGATAATCCTCAGGCACTCGCTGTTGGCCTACTGCCCCAGTAAAGTGCTTGGTGGCTTCTTGCAGGACGCGAGGTTGCAGAATAAAATGCAGAATCCATTCGGCGGCTACCGTGTCGTTAGGACGGATTACGTGAAACTCCGTTGAGCCAAAGCCGAATCCGTCAATGAGGTCTTGCGCGATGGCGTGTTTTGCATTCTGCATACATGGCGTAATCTCTGCAAATAAAACGTCTCCTTCGGCGAAGTATGTGTAACCCTTGCGAACTTCCGCAAACGGGCGTTGCACCGGACGTGCGATTCCGCGCCCGTCTTCCTCCACTGCGGACATCGGTATGAATGTTGTAAGGGCACCGTCAGGCCGCCTCATTTCTGGTCGGCGAGGGTTGATGATACACACCTCCCCCAACCTGACCCACCGCCAGCCGGGGGGCAGGCTGCGAGTTTGTGTTCCCTCTGCGTTGTTTGCAGCCATACGAGTTATCCCTTGAACCAACAGCAACTTACGGAGGACGAGTTGCTGACTACGCTAAAAACTTTCTAAAAATTCCCTTGACTTTTCCCAAAGCGTGCTAGAATGAAGGCAGTCAAGGAGTTCAGATAGACCCTGAGTAGTAGCGGGGCCATCTTGGCCCATACTGTCGTAAAAAGGTTCCGCCCTGATGACAAGAGCCCATGGGGCTCTCCCGCGAGGGTAGTCGGGGCGGTCGCTTTTTAAAATGGCTTCAATAATAGTACCGTACTCCGTTCTGGAAGATGTCGAATTCACTGTGCAGCGCCGAGTTGATAAGGTCATAACTGCGCGGATCTCCACGCTCCCATTTCCTGAAGATCGCCCAATTGCAGTAGTCTGCGACTTGCAGGCTCACGCATGATTTGGATGCGTGATGAAGCACTCTGTATTTTGTTCCCGAAGGCAGCATGTTCGAAAGTGTCTGCTTTATAGCCTTCTCGATGGCCTCTCGTTTCCTGCTGATCGGAATGTTGTCCGTGATGACGATGACCTCCGCGTAGTCCCGAAGGTTCCATGGCGCTAGCACATACCTCAAGAGATAGCCGATCATTCTTGGGTAAAACTTCTCAATGACCTGCAGTGCTGGCCCCGTCTTACGTTTCTCTACGATAAGAGAGTCAAGACGCATGTTGCCCAAACTGGCGGCGATGATGGCGAAAACTTGATTGCGCACCGGCTGTCGCTCCTCGGCGGCATGAAAGTACTCAATATCCAAGCCAATTTCAATCAGATCGTACTTCAACGACATCATCGGAGGATCCCACTCAAAAGGCCGGGACTTTGTGACCGTTGTAAGGGTAAAGAATCTGGTTCCTGAAGGCGAGAAATTTAGGTCACCGCCTTCATCCAAGAACACATATAGGTATTGTGGCGGTGTGGCGCTCACGCCGCGAACATCCTCTCTTTCGTCTCGCGCAGGATGTCGGCGGGATTGCCCAACGCCTTCAGGGCAGACAGGCCGCCGGCGCGGACGACTTCGGGCGTCTGGAAGATATGGGGATTTTCCAGACTGTCGGTCCCCGCGTGGGCGAACTGGGCGGCGATGGCCTTCAGTGTCTCGCAGGTCGCCCCGGGCAGGCCGGATAACCACTGCGCGTGTTTGTAGGTGAAGGCATCGGCGCGCTCGGCGCGCGTGAGGGGGTTCAAACCATATCCCAGTTCGCCCAGCACGTCGTATAGATCATAGTCCTTCATGTCTTCAAGGGTCTGCACAAGAAGCGCCGACCGTCCTGCGTCGGGCAATTGGCCAAGCAGTTCTTCGCGTTTGGGCGGGTCAACCCAGAGGGCGCGGAATTCGTCGAGGGTGCGGGCCTCCGCGACAAGGTGCTGCGCCAACTGTTGTTTGTATTCCTCCACGGTGACAGGCACGGCTTTGCCGTCCACCTGGGTCACGATGTACCGTCCGGCATCGGTTACGTGGACGGAAAAGCCCTGAACGGACAGGACAGGTTGAGCAGGCCGGATTCCTATCTCTGGCCGTTCTGTTGCTGGTCTGGGTCGCCACTGGGTCCAGAACTCGTGGCCGAAAAGGCGAGTGGCGTCGGTGTAGTCGAAGACCCGAAACATGAGTTTGCCCGAAGATGGATGCAAGCGCGTGCCGCGCCCGATCATCTGATGGAAGGCGATGGGTGAGAATACGTACTTGAAGAAGACAATGTTCTGGACACAGGGGACATCCACGCCCGTAGTAAGCAGTTCGACGGTCGTTGCGACAAAATGGGAGCGCGTGGCGGCGCGCAGATCAGCCAGGTAATCCGCGCCGCCGACGCTGGCCGTGCACTTGAAGGCGTAGGGGTCAAGGCGTGGTTTTCCCTGCTTCGCGCACCAATCGGCGTAAAGGTTGTTCATGGCAATGGCCACGTCGTCGGCATGGCGGTCGCGGCGGCAGAAAATAATGGTTTTTTGTTCCGGGCCGCCGTGGGCGATAAGTTGACCAAAGAGGTGGCAGGCCATCGCGCGAACACGGTCAGGCATCAGAAGTTGATCCTCGATGTCCGACGGGGCGTACTCATCGTCGGCCTGGGTGATCGCAAGGGGTTTGCCTGTGGTTGCATCAGTGATCTTCTTGGCGGTCAAGTCATCGCGCTTTACGCCTCTGGTTCTCTCGCTCACCTTCTGGCTGTCGTGGAACAGGTCGAATTGCAGGATTTCGCAGGCGGCCAGGTAGCCATCCTCGATGCCCTGTCCCATATCGTATTCGTAGACAGGCTCGCCGAAATGCCGCAGGTTGTCGGCGTGGAGTTCTTCGTCCGCGCGGGCATCTTTGGACTTTTCGGTAACCGCCAGGCGGCGCGGTGTGGCGGTCAGGCCGATCTGCGCGGCATCCGGATTTCGCTTCAGGACCTGAGACCATTTGCCCCAGGCAGAGCGGTGGCATTCGTCAATGACAATGTGGCTGAAGTAGTTCTCCGGGTAATGGGTTGTCAGGAAACTGCCCGTCCCGTCCTCAGTATCCACGTCAAGGGTTTGGTAGGTGGCAATGTGGATGCGGGCGTTGCGGGCATGATTCTTGCCGTCGGGTTCCGCGTAGACCTCGGCGGCGTCGCCGCCAAAGACATTCTGAAATGCGCCAAGGCCTTGGCTGCGAAGCTCGTCACGGTCGCACAAGAAGAGCGCCCGGCGCAACTGCCCAGCGTCGGCGATGCGTTTCAGGAGATGAACGGCGATAAAGGTCTTGCCCGCGCCGGTGGCCAGGGAGAGCAGAGCGCGCTTGGGTTCGCCGGTCTTGTCGCATCGCGCCATTTTTTCCAGGACGGCGCGAATGGCGGCGTCCTGGTAGTAGCGCCGCGTGGCCTCGCCGCCCGTGTAGCGCACGAGCAAGGGACTGGCGGCGGGTTCGGAGAGCAGGAACCCCAAGGCCTGTTCGTAACGGGAACGCAGATCGTCGGGAGAGGGAAACTGTTCCAGCGGTTTCGGGGCGCCGGTCAGGCCAGTGAACCGGTCGTATTCCACGAAGAGATGGCCGTTACTGGAAAATACGAAAGGCACATTCAGCCGCTTGCATGAGGCGTAGAGTTTGGCCTGTTCCAGACCGTGAGTAGGCGGGAGATGCTCCGGCTTCGCCTCGATCAACGCAACGGCTACAGGTTGTGTGTCAGGGGTTACCTTGACGCGCAGCACGTAATCCATACGCCCTTTGGCCCGCTTCCGGGGCTTCCCTTCCACGATCTCAATGGCCCCGGCTGTCTCCTCCCGACGAATAAGGTCTTCCGTCCAACCTCGGGTGTGGATGACTGGGTCAATGAGCTTTGCGCGCGTATCGGCTTCGCTCAGGGCCATATGCCCTCTCCACAATCTGGGGCCGCCTCATCTCCACCCCAGGTTGCACGAACCAGTCTAATGGGGGCGCAACGGGAAGTCAATAACCCCGACACTTACTGGAAGTCCGGCCGCACATTTTACAATGATTTCACGGCGGCGTAACATGGTTGTAACATGCGGCGGATAGGATGCTGGCAGACGCGGGGCAAGAGCCGAAGCCCCGACCCTGGAGCGCACCGCCTTGCCAGGCATTGGACGGCGGTGATAGAATGACGGCCTGGAGTGCCAGGGCATAAAAGGAGGAAATGCGCATGAAACTGATCGTCGCCATCATCCAGCCGGCCAAGCTTGAGGCGGTGAAAGCGGCGCTGAGCGAGGTGCAGGTCAACCGCCTCACCGTCGGCGATGTCCAGGGCTACGGACGGCAGAAGGGCCATACGCAGGTCTATCGCGGCCACGAGTACGTGGTGAACCTTCTGCGCAAGGTGAAGATCGAGATCGCCGTCAACGACGACCAGGTCGAGCGCGCCGTGGAGGCCATCGTCAAGGCCGCCCGCTCCGGCCCCGAAGGGCAGATCGGCGACGGCAAGGTCTTCATCGTGCCGCTGGACGACGTCATCCGAATCCGCACAGGCGAACGCGGGCCTGAGGCCGTCTGACGGCGCCGGCCCGCGATCACTCTTTGCTTTCTGTTTATGGAGGGAGGCTAAATGACTCCGGAACATGTTTTGGACAAGTGCAAGAAGGAGAAAGTGGAGTTCGTTGATTTCAAGTTCATGGACTTTCCCGGCCTGTGGCAGCACTTCACCGTGCCGGTCGCGCAGTTGAAGGCCGACAGCTTCGAGAAGGGCTACGGCTTCGACGGCTCCTCGATTCGCGGGTGGCAGGCCATCCACGAGAGCGACATGCTCATCATCCCGGACCCCAAGACGGCCCTGACTGACCCGTTCATGGCCCCGACGACGCTGAGCCTGGTCTGCGACATCCACGACCCCATCACGCGCGAGCCGTACTCCCGCTGTCCGCGCTTCATCGCCCGCAAGGCCGAGCAGTACCTCAAATCCACCGGCATCGCGGACACGGCGTACTTCGGCCCCGAGGCCGAATTCTTCATCTTCGACGACGTGCGCTACGACCAGACGGTCAACAGCGGGTTCTACTTCGTGGACTCCGTCGAGGGGCAGTGGAACACCGGGCGCGTCGAGAATCCGAACCTGGGCTACAAGACCCGCTACAAGGAAGGCTACTTCCCTGTGCCGCCGGCCGACAGCATGAACAACATCCGTTCCGAGATGGCCGCCACCATGATCAAGTGCGGCCTGGAGGTCGAGGCCCAGCACCACGAGGTGGCCACCGGCGGCCAGGCCGAGATTGACCTGCGCTTCCTGCCCCTCCTGCAGATGGCCGACGCCCTGATGCTCTTCAAGTACATCATCAAGAACACGGCGCGCAAGTACGGCAAGACCGTCACGTTTATGCCCAAACCGCTCTTCGGCGACAACGGCTCCGGCATGCACGTGCACTTCTCCTTCTGGAAGAAGGCCAAGCCCCTCTTCGCCGGCGACGGCTACGCCGGCCTGAGCGAGATGGGCCTGCACGCCATCGGCGGCATCCTGAAGAACGCCCCGTCGCTCATCGCGCTGACCAGCCCGACGACCAACTCGTTCAAGCGGCTCACGCCGGGCTTCGAGGCGCCCGTGAACCTGGCCTACTCCTCGCGCAACCGCAGCGCCGCGATCCGCATCCCGATGTACAGCGCCGACCCCAAAAGCAAACGGTTGGAGTTCCGGTGCCCCGACCCGTCGTGCAACCCGTACATGGCCTTCGCCGCCATCGCCATGGCGGCCATTGACGGGATTCAGAACAAGATAGACCCCGGCGACCCGCTCGACAAGGACATCTACGACCTGCCGCCGGAAGAGCTGGCCAAGGTGCCGTCCACACCCGCCTCGCTGGAGCAGGCCCTGAACAACCTGGAGAAGAGCCACGAGTTCCTGCTCAAGGGCGACGTGTTCACGCACGACGTGATCGAGACGTGGATCAACTACAAGCGCGCCAAGGAAGTGGACGCCCTGCGGCTGCGCCCGCACCCCTACGAATTCATGCTCTACTTCGATATTTGAGAGGACGCGCGCAAGTCCGAACGACACGGAGAAAGGACCAACTCAGGCAAAAGCCTCCCTCCCGAGGAAACCTGAACCCCTTTCTCCGTGTTTTTTTCCGAGGCCGTTTCCGGTTCCTGGTTGTGGGTCATTTCCGTCTGCCGCGCCTGGGCGGCCCCGCCTCCGGCTCGGGGCGTTTGCGCAGTTGGAACGTGCGCAATTCGGGGTACAGCGCAAAGCCGGG
>CAYPFP010000176.1:0-9050 GCA_964409935.1 uncultured Planctomycetota bacterium
GGCCGGGGCGGCGCACAGCGAAGGCGGTTTTGCAGGACGCGGGCGTAGCCTTTTCTCTGCCACATCTTCACCAGCAGAACGGGAAGGGCGGCGAAGAAGACGGCGGCGTAGAAAAGGTCAATCAGGATCCACATTAATATTGCGCTTTCACAGGAGAGCGGAATGCGCAGGCGGAGCCACACAAGCCAGCTCAGGCGGTTTGCCCGCAGCACTTCTTGTATTTCTTACCGCTGCCGCAGGGGCAAGGCTCGTTGCGGCCGACGGCGGCCGTCCTCTTGACGATGGGGCGCACGGGGCCTTCGCCGGCGCTGGCGGCCATCTGAGCGTCCTGTTGCGCGGCGGTGGGGCGCTGGGCAACACCCTCGCCCCAGCGGCGGGCAAGGCGCTTCTCGTCCTCGGTTTCGACCTGGACCTTGAAGATGTAGTCGGTGACCTCCTGCTTGATGGTCCGGATCACGTCGTCGAACATCGCATAGCCTTCACGCTTGTATTCGACCTTCGGGTCCACCTGAGCGTAGCCGCGAAGACCGATGCCGGCCTTCAGGTGGTCCATCGCGTAGAGGTGCTCCTTCCACTTCGTGTCAATGCGGTCCAGGAGGAGGAAGCGTTCGATGCGGCGCATCATGTCGGGGGTAAGGACCGCCTCGCGGTCCTCGTAGGCCTTGTTGAGGCGGTCCAGGAGGAGGGCCTCGATCTGCTCCACCAGTTTGCCGGAGACTTCGTCCGGCGGGATTTCGACACCCGCCTTTTTGCGCACCCAGGCGCAGAGGCCGGCGACGTTCCATTCGGCGGGGTCCGTCTTGGGGGGGAGATATTCGTCTACGGCGTCCTGGACAACTTCCTTGAGCATGTCGAGGACCATCTTCTTGGTGTCGCCGCCCTCGAGAATATCCTGGCGCTGGCCGTAGATGATCTTGCGCTGCTCGTCCATGACCTCGTCGTATTCGAGGAGGTTCTTGCGAATGTCGAAGTTGCGCTCCTCGACCTTTCTCTGGGCGCGCTCGATGGAACGCGTGACCATGCCGTGCTCGATGGCCATGCCCTTCTCCATGCCCAGTTTTCGCAGGATGAGGCTGACGCGCTGGGAGGCGAAGATGCGCATGAGGTCGTCCTGGAGGGAGAGAAAGAAGCGCGAAGTGCCGGGGTCGCCCTGGCGGCCCGCGCGACCGCGAAGCTGATTGTCAATGCGGCGGGCCTCGTGGCGCTCGGTGCCGACGATGTGCAGTCCGCCGAGGGCGGCCACGCCCTGGCCCAGGACGATGTCGGTGCCGCGGCCGGCCATGTTGGTGGCGATGGTGACGGCGGAGGACTGGCCGGCCTTGGCGATGATCTGGGCCTCGCGTTCGTGGTGCTTGGCGTTGAGTACCTCGTGCTTGATGCCGCGGCGCTTGAGGCGCTCGCTGAGCATTTCGTTTTTCTCGATAGAGACGGTGCCGACAAGGACGGGCCTGCCGGTCCCGTGGGTCTTCTCGATCTCGTCGAGGATGGCGTCCCACTTTTCCTCGGTGGTGCGGTAGACGACGTCGGGGTGGGCGTTGCGGATGAGGGGCCTGTTGGTGGGGATGACCACGACATCGAGACCGTAGATTTTCTTGAACTCCGCGGCCTCGGTGAGGGCGGTGCCGGTCATGCCGGCCAGTTTATTGTAGAGACGGAAGAAGTTCTGGTAGGTAATGGTGGCGAGGGTCTGGTTCTCCTCTTTGATCTTGATGAACTCCTTGGCGCAGACGGCCTGGTGGAGGCCGTCGCTCCAGACGCGGCCGGGCATGAGGCGGCCGGTGAACTCGTCCACAATGATGACCTCGCCACCCTTGACGATGTACTCCTGGTCCTTCTTGTAGAGGTTGTGGGCGCGCAGGGCCTGCTCGATGTGGTGGGGCCAGTCAATGTTCTTGCCGGTGTAGATGCTCTCGACGCCGAGCGCCTTTTCGACGGCCTCGATGCCCTCCTCGTTGAGATGGACCTGATGCTCCTTTTCCTTCACCTCGAAGTGGCTGCCTTTGGCGAGGCGGCGGGCGATCTTGTCGGCGATGTAATATTTTTCGGTGGACTCCTCCGCGGGGCCGGAGATGATGAGCGGGGTGCGCGCCTCGTCAATAAGGACGCTGTCGCACTCGTCCACGATGGCGAAATGGCGGGCGCGCATGACCTGCTCCTCGGTGGAGTGGCGCATGTTGTCGCGCAGGTAGTCGAAGCCGAACTCGTGGTCTGTACCCCAGGTGACGTCGCAGCGGTAGGCGGCCTGCTTGTCTTTGTACTCCTGGTCGTGCTGGATGGCGCCGGCCGACATCCCGAGAAGCTCGAACATGGGGGCCATCCAGTCGCGGTCGCGCTGGGCCAGGTAGTCGTTGACGGTAATGATGTGGACGCCCTTGCCTTCGAGGGCGTTGAGGTAAGTGGCGAGCGTGGCCACGAGGGTCTTGCCTTCGCCGGTGACCATTTCGGAGATCATGCCGCGATGGAGGACGATGCCGCCGATGAGCTGGACGTCGAAGTGCCGCATGGGGATAGGGTTGTCGGGGTCGCGGCTGACGACGGCGCGGCGGCTGGCCTCGCGGCAGACGGCGAAGGCCTCGACGAGGAGGGCGTCCAGGGACTGGCCGTCGGCGAGGCGGTTGCGGAACTCCTCGGTCTTTTTTTGCAGATCGGCGTCCTTGAACTTGCGCATCTGAGGCTCAAGGGCGTTGATGCGGTCCACCAGCGGGATCATCTCGGCGATGAGGCGGTCGTTGTGGGAGCCGAACACGCGGCGGAAAATCCGGGTTATGTGCGCTAGAACGTCGGCCATATGTTTCAGCGTTTCAAGAAAAGTTCGTTCGGGGCGGCGTTCGCAGACGGCCGCCGGCAAGGGAGAAACCAATTTTAAAGGGTAGCATACCTGCCGGGGTGAAGTCAACGACGGCGGGGGGCGGCGGCCGGCGTTACTCGGCCACTTTGCCCATGTCGGCCGTGATCTTGGCGGGGATGGTGTAGTCTATCGTGACCTCGTCGTCTTCCTTCTTGAGCCGGAGGCCGCCGAGCTTGGGGTCGAAGACGTGGGTGACCTTCTGGAACTGCTCGAGCTTCATGCGCTGGCGCATGACGACGTCCACGCCGGAACGGCCGCGAGGCACCCAGGCGCCGGTCCTGTTGTCGAAGATCCAGATTTCGACGCGCCAGGTGATGTCGCCGTTGTCATTGTGGAAGGGCTTGTCGCGGATGCGCTCCATGAGGGCCTTGCAGTGCTTGCCGTTGCCTTCGACGTAGAGGCCGCGCACCTTGTTTTCGAAGAAGTCTTTCCGGCTCTTGATGATGTAGTCGAGGACGTCCTGCCTGCATTCGTCGGTCAGAGGCTCGTCGGCCTGGTCGTCGAAGTCCATTTTGAGGTTGACGCCTTCGAGGGTGGCGTCGCCGAGTTCGAGGATGATGTCGTACGTGCCGGGCAGGAGGCCGGAGAAGGAGAACTCGCCGGTCTGGGGGTTGTAGCTGCCCTGCCTGGCGGCGTCGGCCATGGCTTTTTCGGACTTGGCGGCCTTGCCGATGCTGTACTTGCCTTCATAGCTCTTGAGGAGGGCGCGGTTGACGACGCGCATGGCCTGGCAGCGGCCGGGGGGGGAGATTTTGCCTTTGATCGTCGCGGCTTCGCAAAAAGACTGGGCGAAAAGGACACCGCACATCAGCACACATGACAAAAGCGTCAATCCGTTCATAGCTTCGCACCACAAGACGGAGGGAGGAGGGACGAGCATGGGGGCGCGCCACGAGGCGGCACCGACCGGCGCTCATTCCTCATCCCGAACCATCGTCGGTCAGAACAATCCCTTGATCTTTCCCGTGTTGAGGTCAAGGTCCACATCCACAAAGGCCGGCCGGGAGGGAAGGCCGGGCATGGTACGCATTTCGCCGCACAACGGGTACAGGAAACCGGCGCCGACGGAGGCGCGGATGTCGCGGATGGGCAGCTTCCAGCCGCGCGGGGCGTTCTTGAGCGAGGGGTCGTGCGAGAACGACAAGTGCGTCTTGGCCATGCACAGAGGAAGCTTGTCGTAGCCCAGCTCGGTGTAGAGCTTGATCTTCTTTTCGGCTTCGGGGAGGTAGTCCACGCCGTCGGCGCGGTAGATTTTCGTAGCGATCGTTTCGATTTTTTTCTTGATGGGCCAATCGAGTTCGTAGAGGAACTTGAAGTTGGAGGGTTTTTCGCAGGCCTTGACGACGCATTCGGCCAGGGCCGCGCCGCCCTCGCCGCCCTTGGCCCAGACTTCGCTGAGGACGGCGTCCTCGGCGCCGGCAGCGACGGCGGCCTCGCGGACGGCCTCGATCTCCTTCTGGGTGTCGGTCGTGAATCGGTTGACGGCCACGACGACGGGGACGCCGAAGGAGCGGGCGTTCTCGATGTGCTGAATGAGGTTCGGAAGACCTTTCTTCAGCAGTTCGATGTTCTCCTGCTTGTAGGCGTCGGCCAGGGGCCGGCCCGGAACGACCCTGGGGCCGCCGCCGTGCATCTTGAGCGCCCGGATACTGGCCACCAGGACGACGCAGTTGGGCTTGAGGCCGCTGACGCGGCACTTGATGTTCATGAACTTCTCCATCCCGCAATCGGCGCCGAAGCCGCTCTCGGTGACGACGTAGTCGGCCAACTTGAGGGCCATCTGGTCGGCGATGATGGAGTTGTTGCCCTGAGCGATGTTGGCGAACGGGCCGCAATGCACGAAGGCCGGCGTGCCGGCGAGGGTCTGCATGAGGTTGGGCTTGATGGCGTCGGCCAGCAGGACGGTCATGGCGCCGGCAACCTTGAGGTCTTCGGCGGAGAGGGGTTTGCCCTTGTGGCTGACACCCCAGACGATGCGGGCCAGGCGCTCGCGCAGGTCCTTGAGGTCGGTGGTCAGGGCGAGGATCGCCATGACTTCGGAGGCCACGGCAATGTCATAGCCCGTCTGGCGGGGACGGCCGTCGTCGGCGGTGCCCAAGCCGATCACGATGCGGCGCAGGGCGCGGTCGCTGACATCCACGACGCGGTTCCACGTGATGCCGTAGGGGTCAATGTTGAGGCGCGGGATTTCGGGACAGAACTTGGCCAGCCCCTCGTCGCTCATTTCTTCTTCGTGGACGATACGGGAGTCAATGGCCGCCGCCAGAAGGTTGTTCGCGATACCGACGGCGTGGATGTCGCCGGTGAGGTGGAGGTTGAAGTCCTCCATCGGCACGACCTGGGCGTATCCGCCGCCGGCGGCGCCGCCCTTGATGCCGAAGGTCGGCCCCATCGAGGGCTGCCGAATGCACGTGAAGACCTTCTTGCCGATATGTCCCAGGCCCTGCGAGAGGCCGATGGTCGTGACGGTCTTGCCCTCGCCCAGGGGGGTGGGCGTGATGGCGGTGACGTCAATGTACTTGCCCTGGGGACGGGACTTCAGGCGGTTGAGCATCTCGAGCTTCACCTTCGCCTTCATGTCACCGTAGAGCTCCATCTCGTTGCGCTGGATGCCGACGGCTTCGGCAATCTCCCAGATGGGCTTGATCTTTGCGGCTTGCGAGATTTCGAGATCGCTTAACACGGTACCCTCCTCTGATAAAGTGAAACCTGCCGACCTTCGGGCGGTCGAATGGGCGTCGGCAGAATACGGAAAGATGGTAGCTTTCCCCCGATGTGGCGTCAAGCAAAAAGGGCCTGCGACAACGCGCTGGGGACGGCGCTTGATGAGGACGAGGTTTTGTGCTCAAATGCACGATCTGAAGCCGCGAGGTCGTGCCCTTGACGAAAAGGAGCGATTGCGGATGCTGCCGCGCGAACGAGTGATACAGACGATCAGACATCAACGCCCCGACCGCGTGCCCGTGTACGGCTGGCTGCGGGCCAATCTGGCCGAGAAGATCGCGGAGCGGTTCGGTTCGCTCGAGGCGTTCGAGGACCGGTACGAGTTCGACTTCGCCCACCTCTTCGGCGGCCCCACCCCCTACGCCAAGGACGCCTTCGCAAAGCTGCCGCGGCCCATCACACCCCAGGCCCTGCTGGACGTGCCCATGACCGATCCCGACGACAAGAACAGCTACAAAGCCATCGTGGACGGGGTCAAACACCACAAAGAGACGCGAGGCCGATTCGTGTACGCGCAGACCCCCGGTATCTTCGAGGCCAACAACGGCCCCTTCGGGATCGAGAACCATTTGATGTACCTGGCGCTGTACGAAGACGACCTCCACAGAGTCTACCAGCGGCAGGCCCGGTGGAACCGCGCCTTCGCCATGAACTGCCTCGATCTGGGCGTGGACATGGTGCACGTCTCCGACGACTGGGGTTCGCAACATGCGCTGCTCTTCAGCCCGAAGACATGGCGGTCGCTCATCTACCCCTACCACCAGGTCACGTGCGAGGCCGTCAAGGCGCGCCAGGCGTTTCTCAGCCTCCACTGCGACGGGAATTTCGCGCAGATACTCGACGGCGTGATGCGGTTGGGCTACGACGTCGTGCATCCGTGGCAGGAATCCGCCGGCATGAGCCTGACGGAGTACAAGAAGCGCTACCAGAGCCGCTTCACCGTCATGGGCGGGCTGGACGTGCAGACCACCATCGGGTTCGGCAAGCCGGACCACCTGCGCAAGGAAATCCTCCGCGTGCTAAACCTCTTCCGCGACGGCGGCCTGCTGTACTGCACCACCCACTTCGTGCAAGCGCACTGCACAATGGACGAACTGGTCTTCGCCTACGACCTCATCCACAAGACCGTACGGGAAGGCGGCAAGCAAGCCGCGCTCATTTGACGGCGGGGGCGGGCCCCGTTCCTGGCCGTGCCAGGGACGGGGCGGGCAGGCGACGCAGAGAAATGTCGCGCAGAGCGCCGGCGGTCTGCCAGGTGGAGATGCCGAAAGGGCCGGCGATCTCGATCTCGCCCGGGCGCATGCTGATCTTCTTGCCCGCCGTCTCAACGTCCACCACCTGCGCCTCGTCAATCCAGCACGCGATCTTCGCCTGCGTCACGCGCACACGGATGTGATACCAGCGTTTGGACTCAAACGTCATGTTGCGCGACGTCTCGTTCTCCGAGGCGTCGAGGCCGTCGAGGCTCGAGATACCGACCACGCCGCCCCCCCAGCCGCCCACGACAAAGGTGCAGGACGCCTCGCGCACCGGAAAGGTAAAACCGCAGAAAAAATCCATACCGTCCAGGCGCATGGCGAACAGGTCAACCTCGTAATCCATCCGAGGCAGGGCCGCCGGGTCGGCCCAGGAGATACCGGTCAAATCGCTGCCCGCGATGAACCATAGGAAGCTCTGCGTGTCGAGGAGGGCCCTCATGGGACATGCTCATTGAAGTCTTTGAGGGGGGCGTCAAAATCCGCCGCCACGGTCACCAGACCCCTTGCGCTGCCGAACCGCGCGTGCCGCGTGGCGGGTTCAACCGGCACCAGCCGCACGACCGGATGATCGTTTTCGAGGATGTAGACATCCTCGCCTCGAATAGCGGCTTCGATGAGGTCGTCCAAGTGGGCTTTGGCCTCGCTCCGTTTGACTTGATGCGTCATGGCACAGTTCCTTTTCGGCTTGCGGAGGTCCAGTACTTGAGAGGATAGCACGTTCTGGCTCCATTGGCAAACAAGGAATTCGACGCAAGCGCCCGGCGCCATCCTTGATGGACTTGGAAGCACCTCATCAGTACGGACGGCCAGCCGGCCCGCCCTAACTGCGCCGATTCAGCCTAGCCACATCGGGCGGAATTCGGTATCATGTGGGCCTTTTACACCGGCGCGCATGCGGCGCGTTTGTCAGGAAATTTTTTTTGTGGAGAAGCACATGCCTAGGAAAGTCGCATTCATCGGGGCGGGGAGTTTCGGGTTTACGCGCGGATTGGTGCGCGACCTGCTGACGTTCGAGGCGTTCAAGGACGCGACCATCGCGCTCATGGACATTGACGACGAGCGGCTGGCCTTCGCCAAGGCGGGGGTCGAGAAGATCGTCGCGGCGGGCAAGTACCCGGCGACGGTCATGGCCACCAAGGACCGCGCCGAGGCCCTCGACGGCGCCGACGGCGTCGCCATCACGATTCTGCAAGGGGGGCCGCAGGTCTTCTGCACCGACATCGAGATCCCGAAGAAGTACGGGGTGGACATCAACGTGGGCGACACGCGCGGGCCGTCGGGCATCTTCCGGACGCTGCGCACGATTCCGCCCATGCTCGACATCTGCAAGGATATCGCGAAGCGAGCGCCCAACGCCATCGTGCTGAACTACACGAACCCCATGGCCATGCTCTGCCGCGCGATGCAGGGGGTGTACCCGCAGCTTTCGGTCACGGGACTGTGCCACTCGGTGCAGGGCACGGCGGCGATGCTGGCCAAGTGGATCGGCGCGCCGATGAAGGAGATCACGTACGTGTGCGCCGGCATCAACCATCAGGCGTGGTACATCGAGTACAAGTGGAAGGGCCACGACGCCTACCCCCTCATCCGCAAGGCCGTCACGGAGCGGCCCGAGGTCTACAACGAGGAACAGGTGCGCAACGAGATGTACCTGCACCTGGATTACTACGTCACCGAGTCGAGCGGCCACAACTCCGAATACAACGCATGGTTCCGCAAACGCCCCGACCTCATCGAGAAGTATTGCACCAAGGGAACCGGCTGGAACCCCGGCCTCTACGCCTACATCCTGATCGAGTACCGCAAGCGCCAGAACAACTGGAAAGACCTCATCCGCAAGGAGCTGGAGAAGCCCGTCAACCTGGCGCGCGGACACGAGTACGCGGCGTCCATCTTCAACGCCGTCTTCGGCGACAACACGATGTACACCTTCAACGGCAACGTGCGCAACTTCAACATCATTGACAACCTGCCCTACGGCTGTTGCGTGGAGGTGCCGGTGTACGCCTCCAAGCGCGGTCTGGAAGCCGTGCGCGTCGGGCCGCTGCCGGCGCAGTTGGCGCTGATGAACAACATCAGCGCGCGGTGCGAGGAACTGGCCGTCGAGGGGGCGCTGGAAGGCGACCCGCGCAAGGTCTTCCACGCCGTGCTGTTCGACCCGCTGACCTCGGCGGTGCTGAGCATGGAAGAGACGCGCAACATGGTCAATGAGATGTTGG
>CAYPFP010000177.1:0-8515 GCA_964409935.1 uncultured Planctomycetota bacterium
CGACGATGCGCGGCCCCTCCGCGTCAATGGCGGCCCGCAGACTGCCGGGGATGGGCGCTTCCTTGCCGGGCGCATAGTCGGCCGGCGTCGTCACCAGGTAGACCTTGCCTCCGCGGCCGCCGGGCGTGCACGCGCCGGCGCCTTTGGCGCCGGGAAAGGCGGGCAGGTCCGACTCGGCGGCGCTTGCGCCGGCGGCGCCGCAAGACGCCCAGCCGAAAAGGATCAGGATTCGCAGCGCTCTGCGCAAGGGCGGTCTCCTCCAAAGCGGGGGTCTCGTTCCGGCGCTGGAAAATATACGGGATGAACCGCGCGAGAACAATTACAATATTGTGGCCGGAGGCACGAACCACACGACAAGGAGGATCCGGATGCGCGAGTTCACACGAAGACGGTTTCTGGGGGCCGGGATCGGCGGCGCGGCGGGCGCGCTGCTCTTCCACCCGTTGTTGAGCCTGCTGGCCCAGGAGGCCGGCGCGCCGAAGATGAACGTCCTCTTCATCGCCGTGGACGACCTGCGGCCGACGCTCGGTTGTTACGGGGCCAAGACGATCCAGTCGCCCCACATTGACCGCATCGCGGCGCGGGGCACGACCTTCCTGCGCGCCTATTGCCAGCAGGCCGTGTGCAGCCCGTCGCGGACCTCGCTAATGACCGGACGGCGTCCCGACACCACGCGCGTCTACGACCTGGACACCCACTTCCGCAAGACCATCCCCGACGTCGTGACGCTGCCCCAGCAACTCAAGGCGCACGGTTACCACTCGCAGGGACTGAGCAAGATATACCACGGCGGACTTGACGACGCCTTGTCCTGGAGCGTCCCGCACTGGACGCCGAAATCGCCCGCCTACGGCACGCCGGAAGGCAAGGAACTGCTCAAGGGGCTTTACGAGCAGGCCCGCGCCGAAGGCAAGGACCTGAAGAACTGGCGGAATCATCCCAGGGGCCTGCCCTGGGAGGCGCCCGACGCGGCCGACAACGAGCTTGCCGACGGCATGACGACCGACCAGACCCTCAAGCTCATGAACGAACTCAAGGACCGGCCCTTCTTTCTGGCGGCGGGCCTGTTGAAACCGCACCTCCCCTTCGTGGCGCCAAGAAAATACTGGGACCTGTACGACCGCAACAAGCTGGACCTGGCCGACAACCCCTTCGCCCCGCAGGACGCCCCCCAGTACGCCCTCAGCAACTGGGCCGAACTGCGGGCCTATCACGGCATGCCGAAGCAGGGGCCGGTCACCGACGACCAGGCCCGCGCCCTGATCCACGGCTACTATGCCTGCACAAGCTACATTGACGCCCAGATCGGGCGCATGGTCGCCGAGCTGGAGCGCCTGCAACTGCTCGACAAGACCGTCATCATCCTCTGGGGCGACCACGGCTGGCAGCTCGGCGAGCACGGCATGTGGTGCAAGCACACCAACTACGAGACCTCCGCGCACTCGCCGCTCGTCATCAGCGCGCCCGGACAGAAGGCGGCGGGGGCGAAGTGCGACGCGCTCGTGGAGTTCGTGGACATCTATCCCTCGCTTTGCGAATTGTGCGCCGCCCCCGTGCCCAAGGGCGTCGAGGGGACCAGCTTCAAGCCGCTCCTGGACGACCCCAAGCGGCCGTGGAAGCGGGCCGCCTTCAGCCAGTACCCCCGCAACATCCCCAAACAGGGACCGGGCATGGGGCACTCGATGCGCACGGACCGCTACCGGTTCACCGAGTGGACGGCGTTCGGCAAGGATTTCCGCGAGTACGAGCTTTACGATCACGCGCTGGACCCCAAGGAGAACGTGAACCTCGCCAGGCTTCCCCAACACGCCGCGCTTGTGAAGGAGCTGGCCGCGCAGTTGCGCCAGGGCTGGCAAGCGGCGCTGCCGCCGGGGATCGCCCCCTACTGAACCCGTGACGCCAAGGAGGCCGATCATGTCCGAAAACGAGATGACCCGCCGCGATTTCGTCAAGACCGCAACGACCCTCGCGGCCAACACGGTGATCCTGGCCCAGGCCGGCGGCGCCGCCGCCCAGGAAGCGCCGGCGGCAGGCGACCCCAACCGCCCGAACATCCTGTTTCTTTTCACCGACCAGCACAACGCGCGGTGCATGAGCATCGCCGGCCACCCGGACGTGAAGACCCCGAACCTGGACGCCCTCGCGCGCGAAGGCGTGATGTTCACGCGGGCCTTCTGCCAGAACCCCATCTGCACGCCCAGCCGCACGAGCTTCCTGAGCGGCCTGTACTGCCACAACCACGGCCACTACGGCAACAGCGGCCCCAAGCCCGACCGGCTGTTGTCGCTCTTTTCCCACGCAAAGGCGCACGGATATCGCACGGGCGTGTTCGGCAAGATCCACACCCCCGAAGACTGGATCGAGCCGCACCTCGACGACGAATCCGACCTGATGAAGACCGGCGGCGGCGGGTACAAGGAGTACATTGACAAGCTGGGCCTGGCGCATTTGCGCAACGATTTCCCGGAACACAAAGGGCGGGCCGGACAGCCCCTCGACGCCCGGCCGGCGCGCCTGCCCTTCGAACACATCTACGAGTCGTACGTCACGCAACGGCTGATCTCGTTCCTGCGCAGCCAGCCGAAGGGGCAGCCGTTCTGCGCGTGGCTCACCCTTCCGCGTCCCCACCAGGAGTACACGCCGGCGAAGGAGTTCTGGGACATGTACGACGACCGCAAACTGACGCTCCCGCCCAACGCCGACGACCCGCTCACCGACAAGTCGCCGCAGACCCTGCAGCGCCTCGTCCAGCGCCGGCCCAACTGGGCCGGCTGGTATACGGAGCCGAAGGAATGGGAGCACGGCCGCAGGCGCGTGTTGCGGGGCTATTACGGCTGCGTCAGCATGGTGGACGCGTGCATGGGGCTGGTCATGAAGGAACTCAAGGCCCTGGGCATGGACGAGAACACCATCGTCATCTACAGCGCCGACCACGGCGATTTCGCCGGCGAGCACGGCATCATCGAGAAGGCGCCGGGGCTGGCCTACGACGCCATCACGCGCATCCCCTTCATCTGGCGCTGGCGCGGGCGGATACCGGAGGGGAAGGTGTGCGAGGAACTGGTCGAGAGCGTGGACTTCCTGCCGACGGTGTGCCGCCTGGCCGGGCTGCCCGTCCCCGCACAGTGCGACGGGTACGACATCACGAAGATGCTCCAGGGCGACCCTGCGCCGGTGCGCGAAGCGGCCTTCACCGAGAACCCCTGGGGCAAGTGCATCCGCAAGAAGGACTGGAAGCTCACGCATTACCCGCGCCAGATGTATCCCGGAATGACCGAGGACGTGGGCGAGTTGTACGACATGGTCGCCGACCCGTGGGAGATGAAGAACCTCTACCGCGATCCCGCCCAGCAGGAACGCATCGCGCAACTGCGGCGCGAACTGACCGACTGGCTCATCACCACCACGCACATCGTCACGATGAATCCGCCGGCGGCCAGCTACGACCCGAAGAACGCGCCGCCGGCCAAGCGAAACATCCCCCAGACCGAAGGACTTGGCGAAGACGGCAAACAGCCCTGGCGCGCCATCCAACGAGCGGCGGAGAAGAAGGGGTGGAGTTATTTGTAGAAGGGCGGTGACGAAATGTGCCACTGGTTGCAAGCACTGGTTGCAAGCAACCAGTGGCACAAGCAACCAGTGGTCGTGACGGTCGAACACAAATTACTTCGGAAAACCATGCGTCTTTGGCAGGGCGGGATCTGGTCGTTCCTCAGTCTGGTGGTAATATCTCCAACTCGACCAGCGGTACTCCCCTGCCGTCCGGCATAGGCCTCGCCGAAGCGGATTGTTGTGAACATACTCAGCAGCCGCGACAAGCCCACTGAAGGACCTGATATTGCGGTCGTGCCCTCCGCCTTCCTGCCAGAAGCGAAAGCAGCAAACGCCCGGTCTCTCTCGAACAGTGAGCCGTTGCAGAATCCAATCGAACGACCACGGGCTTTCCGACTCGCCGGCGGGACCTGCAACCAAAGGGGCGTCTGGACAACGCCCGGCACATTGACGGAGGTACTTGGCTATACGATAGGAGACCGGACGCTTTATGCCCGCCAGCAATCCCTCGATCCTGTACTTCTCAGTTGTCGGCAAGACGAGCAGATGAACGTGCTCCGGCATGTACACAAACGCGATGAGGCGGAACATATGCCGAGCCGTTGCGTTGTCAATGGCCTGTGACAGCCAGCGCAACCACGTGTCGTTCACGAGCAACGGAAGCCTCTGGTAACAGGAGAATGTCAGGAGATGGGCATCCCCCGGAACGGCATAGTGTTTGACTTTCTTGCGATGGGATTGGTCGGGGCGCATGGGAGTCTTATACAACCAACGAGCACTGGTTGCAAGCACTGGTTGCAAGCAACCAGTGGCACAAGCAACCAGTGGCACAGACGGAGAAGAAGGGGTGGAGTTATCTGTAGAGGAGAAAATTAGAACCTTCCGTACTCCAACCCCGCCTCGATGTAGCGGATGGCGTTGTCGCGGTAGCGGTCGGACAGGCGCGAGATGGCCGTGGCGGAGGGGTAGAGGATGAAGTGGTCTTTGGGGCCTTCGCACAGGGCGCGGCGCACGAGGGCGTCCATCTCTTCCGGCGCGGCGAATTCGAGGCGGTGAAACTCGATGTTGCCCATGAGCGTCATGCGTCCGGCGGCAAGGCGCTTGGCCTCGGCGATCTCGATGTCGCCGTCGGGGGGCGGCTCGACGGGATCGAGGGCGTCCACGCGCTTGTCGAGGAGCCGCTGGAAGATTCGCGATATCCGTCCGTGGCAGTGAACGTGCGCGTACTGCCCATACTTGTGGATCAAGTCTATCAGCCGCCCGTCGTAGTTGGCCACGTACTCGTCATACTGGCGGGGCGACATCATGGGCGGCGTGGCCTGCTCGGACCCGCCGATCCAGAACAGCGGTCCGGCGCCGCGCTGCAGGATGTACTCGAGCTTCTCGTACGCGCGCTCGAAGACCGTGCGGATGAGGCGCTCGACGGCGGCCCGTTCCGCGACGGTCCACAGGAGAAACGTGTCGAAGGGCATGATGTGCGACACGCACACCAGGGGCGTCGAGATGCCGACCTCCATCACGGCCCGGTCGCCGATCCGCTCGGTCTCGCGCCGAAACGCCTCCATGTCCGGCTTCTCGAACTCGTAGGGAACCGACAGAATCTTCTCGACGTCGTCCAGGTCTTTCACAAACGGCTCGACCACCCAGGCGGTGTGAACGCCGGCGTCGGTGGCGAAGCGAGATCGCAGGTCGCCCCTGGGCGTGTGCAGGACGCGGGTGACGGTGGCGCGGCCGCCGGAGCGCTCGGTGGACACGGTCTCCGCGTATCTTCGGGGACAATGGAGTTGAGAGCGGTCGAACAGGCCGCCGAGGGTGCGGCTCTGCACGGTGGTGTCGCAGTGTTGGTGGACGAGTTCCATGACCCGCAGGAAATTGTCTTCCGCCTGCCAGCCGGCGGGGTTGCGGCCCTCGATCTCGTCCCAGACGTTCCACGGTATGGGCGGGGAGATGGGGACTCTGTCGGTCGGCTTGCCGCGAAGGGTTCGCAGGATCCGGTCGCGGCTTGACAGCGGCTGTGCCATGGTTTGCTGCTCCGAGGGGCCGTGGCGGACCTCGATCTCCCTTAATACCGCTTCGGGCCGCGCGCTGCAAGGGGCTGTTTGCGCTTGTGTCGGGGGCGCGATTGCCGCGCTGGAATTCCGGACGGCGCCGGCTGGGCCGAGCGGCGGGTCTTGCGTGAAAAAAACAGCCGCCCGGCGCAAACCGGGCGGCTGTCTGGGTGTCAAGGGTCCGCGCCCCGTTACGGCGAGGACTCCGCCGGCCCGGCGGCGGCCATCTCTTTCTCCTTGACGGCCTCGAAGACGAGCTTGTCGTCTTTGAGCTTGACCAGAATGTGGTCGCCGTTCTTGAACTCGCCCTTGAGTATCTCCTCCGAGAGCGGGTCCTCGATAAGGTGTTCGATGGCCCGGCGCAGCGGCCGCGCGCCGAAGTCGGGGTTGTAGCCCTTCTGGATGAGGTGCTCCACGGCCTCCGGCGTCAGTTCGAGCCGCATCTCGCGGCTCTCCAGCCGCTTCCTGACGTGGGCCAGCTCGTAGTGCACGATCTGCTTGAGGTTTTCCTTGGTGAGCGGGCGGAACACGATCACGTCGTCGAGGCGGTTCAGGAACTCGGGCCGGAAGTGCTTCTCGACCTCCTGCATGAGCTGCTTTTTCATGCCCTCGTAGGTCTGGTCGTCGCTGGCCCGGCGGAAGCCGAGCTGGGCCGAGTTCTTGATGACCTCGGCGCCGATGTTGGACGTCATGATGAGGACGGTGTTCTTGAAGTCCACGCGGCGTCCGAAGCTGTCGGTGAGCCGCCCTTCCTCCAGGATTTGCAGGAGCATGTTGAAGACGTCGTGATGGGCCTTCTCGATCTCGTCCAGGAGGATCACGGCGTAGGGGCGGCGGCGGATCTTCTCGGTGAGCTGGCCGCCTTCCTCGTACCCGACGTAGCCGGGGGGCGCGCCGATGAGGCGCGAGACGTTGTGCTTCTCCATGTACTCCGACATGTCAATCTGGACGAGGGCGTCCTCCTCGCCGAACATGAACTTGGCCAGGGCGCGCGCCAGCAGGGTCTTGCCGACGCCCGACGGCCCCAGGAAGATGAAGCTGCCCATGGGCCGGCGGGGGTCCTTCAGGCCCGAACGCGAGCGGCGCACGGCCTTGGCGATGGCGTGGATGGCTTCGTCCTGGCTGACGACCATCTTGTGAAGCTCCTCCTCCATGTGCAGGAGGCGCTCGGCCTCGGCGGTCTCCATCCGTTTCAGGGGCACGCCCGTCATGCTGGAGACGACCTCGGCGATGATCTCTTCGTCCACGACGCCGCCCACCTCGCGGCTGGACGACTTCCACTCGCCGAGGATGGCCTCCTTCTTTTTCTTGAGCTTGTCGGCCTGGTCGCGCAGGCGCGCGGCGCGCTCGAAATCCTGGACGGCGACCGACTCTTCCTTGCTCTCTTCGAGTTCCTCGACCTCGCGCTCCAGCTCCTTGAGGTCCGGCGGGCGCGTCATGGCGCGCAGGCGGACTCGGGCGCCGGCCTCGTCAATGACGTCTATGGCCTTGTCGGGCAGGAAGCGGCCGCTGATGTAGCGGCTCGACAGCTCGACGGCCGACTCGATGGCCTCGTCGGTGATCCGGACGCTGTGGTGCGCTTCGTAGCGGTCGCGCAGGCCGCGGAGGATCTCGACGGTCTCCTCCTTGGACGGCGGGTCCACCATGATGTTCTGGAAGCGGCGTTCCAGCGCGCCGTCCTTTTCGACGTACTTGCGGTACTCGTCGAGGGTCGTGGCGCCGATGCACTGAATCTCGCCGCGCGACAGCGGCGGCTTCAGGACGTTGGACGCGTCAATGGCGCCTTCGGCGCCGCCGGCGCCGACGAGGGTGTGCAGTTCGTCAATGAAGAGGATGACGGTCTTGGCGCGGCGGACCTCGGTGATGACGGCCTTGATGCGCTCCTCGAACTGGCCGCGGTACTTGGTGCCGGCGACCATGAGCGCCAGGTCGAGCACGACGATGCGGCGGTCACGCAGCGTGTCGGGCACGTTGCCGTTGACGATCTGCTGCGCCAGGCCTTCGACGATGGCGGTCTTGCCCACGCCGGCCTCGCCCAGCAGCACGGGGTTGTTCTTGGTGCGGCGCGACAGGACCTGCATGACCCGCTCGATCTCCTTGACGCGGCCGATGACGGGGTCGAGCTTGCCTTCGCGGGCCATCTCGGTGAGGTCGCGGCCGAACGAGTCGAGGGCGGGGGTCTTGGACTTGGTCTTCTTCTCGCCTTCGCGTTCGCCTTCTTCGGCGTTCTGGGCGTACTCGGCGCCCAGGAGGCTCAGTACCTCCTCGCGGACTTCTTCGAGCTTGAGGCCGAGGTTCATGAGCACCCGCGCGGCCACGCCTTCCTGTTCGCGCAGAAGGCCCAGCAGGATGTGTTCGGTGCCGATGTAATTGTGGCCGAGGCTCTTGGCCTCTTCGGAGGCCAGGTCGAGCACTTTCTTGGCGCGCGGCGTGAGCGGGAGCTGCCCGATGCTCTTCAGGTCGGTGCCGCTCTGCACCATCTTTTCCACCTCGAGCCGGATCTTCTTGATGTCAATGTCGAGGTTGCGCAGGACGCTGGCGGCGACCCCGCTGCCCTCCTTGACCAGTCCGAGCAGGATGTGCTCGGTGCCGATGTACTCGTGGTTGAAGCGCAAGGCCTCTTCCTTGGCGTAGTTCATGACCTTGCGCGCCCGATCGGTAAATCGTTCCATCATGGTTTGCTGCCCTCCCGCGAAGGCTTCTCGCAACGACAAACGCGACCTCAACAGCGAGAATTTTGAAGGTTCGCGGAGTTTTGCGCGTCCGTCCTGTCGGACGGCCGCGCCTCACGTCACTTTGGCCATCCGGGCGCGGATGAAATCGGCCCGGACGATATTGCGTTCTTCGGAATCCAGTTCCCTCCCGTACATCTTCTGCAGGTGCGCCGGCAGCGTCTGGACGAGTATTTCGTTGAT
>CAYPFP010000178.1:0-8483 GCA_964409935.1 uncultured Planctomycetota bacterium
CCGTTGCCGATGTAGGTGTTGGCGCCCATGAAGACGGCCCCGCACGAGATGGCGGCCAGCACGTCATGCGTGGTGCCGGCCACCTGATCGGGCAGGTACTGGGCAAGCGACCAGAAGGTCAGATAGGTCGGCGCGTTGTCGAGCACGCCGGACAGCAGCCCCGTCGTCCAGAAGTACTGCCAGGGCTTTGACAGGTTGAGTTGCGCCCCGTGCGCCTCCAGCATGAGCAGCGCCGGCAGCATGCTGGCGAAGATTCCCGCGAACAGCACCGCCACCTCCACAATGGGATACCAGGAGAAACGGTTCTCATAGCGCGCGCGTTTGCCGGTGAAGACCAGGGAGATCGCCGAAAGCAGCACCGTGCCGGCGATCTGAAAGAGTTTGGAGGCTTCGTCTCCGAAGCGCGGCAGAACGACGGTGCCTCCGAGAAAGACCACCACCACGACAAGGAACAGCAGGAGGAAGTTCTCGGCCCCGATGACCTCGATGCGGCGGCGAGGCTGAACATCCACGACCATGCGCTCACGGTGCGCCACGGCCTCGCGGTTGAAGCGGTACTGGTCGTAAAGGTTGAACAGGATGAGCAGGGCGCCGTTCATGAAAAGCCATTGCGGCCAGAGGTTGAGCGTCCACGTGAAGGGCACGCCCCGCAGAAAGCCGAGGAACAGCGGCGGGTCGCCCATCGGCGTAAGGCAACCGCCGGCGTTCGAGACGATGAAGATGAAAAACACGACCAGGTGCGCGCGCTCATGCCGCTCTTCGTTCGCTTTCAGGTACGGACGTATGAGAAGCATCGAGGCCCCGGTCGTGCCGACCAGGTTCGCCAGCACGGCCCCGACCGCAAGCGTCAGGGTGTTCTGCAGCGGCGTGCCAGCGATCCCCCCGCGAATGTGAATGCCCCCCGAGATGACATACAGCGCCCCCAATAGACAGATGAAAGCGCTGTACTCCAGGGCGGCATGGGAGAGGGTGGGCGCATCCGCAAAAAGGAAATACAGGCCCACCGGCAGACCGAAGGCCGCCGCGACGATGCCTTTGTTGAAATTGCTCTCCCACCAATGCCGGGCCGCCAGAGGCAGCACGGCGATGGACACCAGCAACCCCGCGAAGGGCGCGGCGGACCACCAGGGAAGTGTAGCGGCTATTGACTCCGGCTGTGCCATCTCTATCTCCAAGAAACGCCCGTGCCGTCACGTTACCCGTTCTCGCGCACAGCGCCCGGCGGTCCCGACGGAACCGGAGCGCGCCACCATGCGCGAACACACGCATCGAAGTGCGCAACATGACGTCGCCCTCGGCCTCTTCCCAAGGCAACCATTATATTCGATGGCGTGCGCTCCTCATAATGATTCTTGCCACTTTGCGGCCAATTGGGTAAACTTTTTCGCCCGTGACCAACCTTTATCGGCGGTTCCAGTTTACAGGAGTGATTCGAGATGGCAAAGCCAGTCAAGATCGGCGTCATCGGCGCAGGGAACATCGGCAAACACCACATCGGCTGCTACCAGAAGGTGGCGGGCGTACAGGTCGTGGCCGTGGCCGACCCCGTCGTGGCGGCGGCGGAGGCCGTCGCAAAGCAGTTCAACATCCCCAATGTCTTTCACGACCACCAGGAGATGATGAAGAAGGTCCAGTTGGACGGCGTGAGTGTCTGCACCCCCAATGCCGTCCATGCGCCGCAGACCATTGACGCCCTGAAGGCCGGCGTCAACGTGCTGTGCGAGAAACCCATGTCCACCACCGTCAGAGAGGCCGAGGCGATGGTGAAGGCCGCCAAGGAGTCCAAGAAGCTCCTGATGCTCGGCTTCGTGCGCCTGTTCGATTCGGGCGTCGAGGTGGTGAAGAAGTATCTCGACGACGGCCAGCTCGGGCAGGTCTATCACGCGGTCGTCTTCGAGGTGCGTCGGCGCGGTATCCCGGGTCTGGGCGGCTGGTTCACCACCAAGAAGATGTCCGGCGGCGGTCCGCTCATTGACATCGGCGTGCATGCGCTCTATTCCACCGTCTGGATGATGGGCGCGCCGAAGCCCGTGGCCGTGTCGGCCTCGTGCTACTCGAAATTCGGCAGCCGCAAACCCTACGTCTACGTCAGCATGTGGGGCGCGCCCGTGCCGGGCGGCACTTTCGACGTCGAGGATTACGCCACCGCCCTCATCCGTTTCGACAACGGCGCCACGTGCATGCTCGAATGCGCCTGGGCCGCCAACGCCGCCGGCGGCAGCTCCGTGCAAATCCTGGGCGACAAGGCCGGCGTCAAGTTCGAGGGCGGAAATATCGCCTTTTACGGCGAGAACGAAGGCTTCATCACCGACTTCGTCCCGCAGTACGCCAAGGGCGACGCCTTCGTGGCCCAGATGAAGCATTTCGCCGATTGCATCCGCGGCGAGGCCGTCTGCCGCTGCCCGGGCGAATACGGCCTGACGATCCAGAAGATCCTCAACGGTGTTTATGATTCGTCCAAGGCCAACAAGGAAGTGAAAATCTAGTCTTGCATCATCCGCGAAGCGTGATGCGTGAGACGTGAATAGGGCAGCGACGGCGCCGTTCACGTCTCGCGTATCACGGGATGAACCATGACCCCAAAACAGCGCGTCATTGCCGCCCTTCGACACCGCGAGCCGGACCGCGTCCCCTGGGGCGAGTGGCAGTACGACCACAACGTCGTCTCAATGGTCATCGGCCGCGAGACCTTCATCGGCTCGAAGTTCAAGTTGACGAGGGCCTACTGGGACGGTCGCCGCGACGAAGTCGTCGAGAGCTTCAAGCGCGACGAAGCGGACTTTGCGCGCAAGCTCCCCCTCGACATCGTCAACGCCCCCCTTGTGCCCCCGCGCGGGCATAAGCCGCCGGCCATGAAACAGATTGACGCCGAGACCTATGAGGACGCCGCCGGCAACCTGCACCGGATCTCCGCCACCACCGGCAACCTCATGCTGTATCGCCAGACCGACAAGCTCGGTCCCGAGCCAACCCTGGAGTCTCTGAAGTACAACCCCCCCGCGCCGCCCGACGAATCGGAATACGACCTGGCGCGACACCTCATCAGGGAGTTCGGCCAGACCCACTTCATCGCCCTGCGCGGACCGGCGTTGGGTTGGCCCATGATCGGACGAACCGCTGAAGAACGGTACATGAGCCTGGTCGAAAAGCCCGACCTCTGCCGCCGCGCCGCCGAGATCCATGGGCGCGCCGCCATCGCGCGCCTGGCCCAGCTCGACCTTGCCGGCGTTGACGGCATCTTCTCCGGCGCCGACTACTCGCACAACCTCGGCCCCTTCGCCAGCCCCAAGGTCTTTCGCGAGATGATCCTTCCCTACCTTCAGGAGATGGCCCGTTACATCCACAGCAAGGGCCTCGTCTGGCTCTACCACGCGTGCGGCAACAACTGGGCGCTCATGGACCTGTTCGTCGAGGCGGGCTTCGACGCCTACCAGGCCATCCAGGCCTCCGCCGGCATGGACCTGAAACTTCTCAAGGAGCGATACGGCGACAAGCTGGCCCTCATCGGCGGTGTGAAGAACGAGAACCTCATCCTCGGTTCCCCCGCCGATGTGCGCGCTGACGCCCGCTACGCCATCCGCCACGCCGCCCCCGGCGGCGGCTACATCTATGGCGCCTCGCACTCCCTCGCCGTCGGCACAAAGCCCGAAAATCTCCAGGCCATGCGCGAGGCCCTCGCGGAGTACGGGAAATACCCCATCGGCATCTCCGTATAGAGACGGTAGATTGCGGACTTCAACCGCCGGCCGCCATCGCCATCAGCCCTCGCACACCCCTAAGCGAAGCGATTGGGTGCGTGAAACCCCTCCTATCCGCGCCGCGGAGTCTGCGCTGGGCGCCCCTCTGGTTAGCACGTCCACCCGTGGTCTAATATTACTTCGTTGGCGCGAAAGGGGTAAGCGCCTTAGGGACAAGTGATTATGATAATCCAGAAAATAAGCCGTCGTTGGCTTGACAAATACATGATTCGCTGCATAATTACCTACAGCAATTGTCAAAAAGGTCGTCGGACCAGCGCCGCTATCTCGGGCTGTCCATCCAAAGGCAACGCTGACGGAGAACAGAGACCGGATCAGACGATTGAGCGGGTACGGAGTGTCGAAAAGGCCGTTGAAGCTGGGTGTCCGTGCTGTTGGGGGAAATGCCGTGGCAAGAGTGCTTGTGCTGGAGGAGTACAGGTATCTGCGTTCGCTTTACGCGCTCGAACTTGGGGAAGAAGGTTACGAGGTGGATTGCGCGGCCGACAGGGAAGAGGCCTTCCGTAAGCTCGACACAGGCCATCCGGACATAATCATCGTGGATTCATTCGGTTGGCGCATGGACGGGGCCGCCATCATGGCGAAGATCGGCGAGATGAAACATCGTGTGCCCGTGATTCTCAACACGATCGAAGAGGTCTGTGAAGGCACGCCCATCCTTGAGAAGGCGGATGCGCGCCTGACCAAGTCTTCCGATCTTTCATCCCTGAAACAAAAGGTCAGAGAACTGCTGGCCGCCGCAGGTACGAACTAAGCCTTGGATGAGAGGGCGTCGAGAGGCAGAGGGGCGGGAGTAGCGCCCTTCCGCCGGTCGGCGCCCGCTATGCCGAGGCGCAGTTAGAACGATCTTGATGAGGCAAAGCCAGTTCCATTGCCGGCCTCGGGACGCGGTTCAGAGGGGGGTGCAGTAGAGCAGAAAGGTCGCCTCGGTCCGTAGCGGGGGGAACGGTCGGATCGCATGGAAAAAATGTGAATTCGAGAGGGGGGCGACCAAAACCGTGTCCGGAGGCCAACCCACGCGGGGGTTGGCGCAAGTCCATCGTTGCGCCGATAACCGATGCACATCTCAGACCCTGCGTGCGGAGGGTCTAGCCTTTCTGCCGCTTCTCCCACGTTTCCTCAGCTTCGGGACGGCGCAGGTAACGCGGAGTGAGCGCCTGCCAGGAATCCCGTCGGCCCGCTTTGTACAACTCGAAACCAAGATCGGCCACGACAGAGGCCCGCGCCACCCAGACCTTTTCGCCGGCGTGGACGAGACCGTCGCCGGTGAAGTCGGCGCGGTAGGTCGCCAGGCCGTCGCCGACAAAGAACACAGCGCCACGGAAATCCTTCCCGAGTCTCCGAAGAAGCTCCGGCGGCGAGATGAGAAGGTCGTCGGTCTTCCTGACCAGCGCGCCGTTCTCGCGGCGGAAGACGGCCGCGTAAACCTGTCTGCGCTTGGCGTCCAACACGGGGCACACGGTGTCGAATTCGGCGGGGGCGTTCTGCGCAAGCACGTCGAGGGTGGGCACGGCCACCACCTGCGCGCCGGTGGCGAAGGCGATCGTCTTCGCGCACGCCACGCCGATGCGCAGGCCCGTGTACGACCCCGGTCCGATGCTGAGGGCTACGAGCTGAATGTCCGCAGGCTTCCATCCCGCCGTCATCGCCACGTTCCTCAACTCCGGCACAAGGTCCCGCCCATGCCGCATGCCTTTTTCGAAGTAACGCTCGAAAAGCACCTTCGCGTCGCGCGCCGCCGCCACGCTGCCGATCCTGCCCGATGTCTCAATTGCGATAATGTTCATGTTCACCACGATTGCGTGTCTGCATGCAGACAGGGAAGAAACGGATAGTCAAACAACGCCTTTCCTTGCCGTCCTTTGGGCGGCGTCATCCGCGGGATCTGCCGGACAATCGCCGTTCCGTCACATTTTTTCCGCCGCCTCGATGGCGCGAAAGAGCGCCTTGGCCCGAGTTGTTCCAGTGCTTTACGGCTGTCCCAGCTTATCGCGAATGGCCTTCCGCACTTCTGCCGCGACGCTCACGGACTTTTCGGCCGCGCCGCGGTCGGCCTGGGCGCCCGGGTACCGAGCCGCTATGCCCACGACGCTCAAGTACGCCAAGTCTTTCTTGGAGATCGCCAAGTCCGAAAGCATTCCCCCGCTGGAATCAACAAGCGCAACCAGATCGTGTATCTTCTCAAAGGGGATATTGCCTTCTTCCAGGCAGGCCTTCAGATATTTCTCTGCGCATTGTTGGGCGTGAAAGCAGACCGCATCCCAGACCGGCTTTGAGGCTTGCCGTTCCCTCTGCGCTACGGCCCAGTCGCCCTCCGCCTTCTCAATCCATTCGCGAGTGGACCGCTTCATACAAGACAACCCCCCTTTGGGAGACCTGGTTTGCAAAGTTGGCCTTTTCCTCAAGGTACTGCCGCCAATCCGCCGGCCGCAGCACGACGATGTCCAGCGGAAACGGATGATCCACCGCCGCCGAGATCTCTGCGGCGACGTGCAAGGGGGGCTTGTCGGTGTTCATAATGACGAGCAGATCCGCGTCGCTGTCAGGAGAGGCGTTGCCCTGGGCGTAGGAGCCGAAAAGGATTATCCGCTCCGGCGCAAACTGTGACGCAATCTGTCCGGCGATCCTTTCCAGCTCTCGCATCGTGACCGGCGACGGGGCGCCGGCCGGTCTTGCTTTCTCCTTGATCCAGATGGCCCATTCGGGCACTCCGAGGGCCTTGGAGATCCTGTCTCGTGTTTCCGGCCTGCCTCTTCGCTTCCCCTGGGCGATCAAAGTAACCAGGGACTCCGACACACTCGCCAGCC
Organism: uncultured Planctomycetota bacterium; assembly: GCA_964409935.1. Taxonomy (GTDB): domain Bacteria; phylum Planctomycetota; class Brocadiia; order JAADGH01; family CAYPFP01; genus CAYPFP01. Next base: position 6,566 of record CAYPFP010000178.1, read on the forward strand.
TTGCCAGTTGTGCCTGGGTCAAGTCTCTGGCCTCGAGCAACTCCTGCAACCTGCAATGTTCCCGCATCTGGCCCACCACCGCCCTTCCAGCCATATTATACCGGAACTTTACATTACGTCAAGTTCCGGCGCCCCCGTCGCATTGCGGCATTTGTCGAGAAAACGGCCCCTTTGCCCTGCTTGGGCGCGATCTTGCCGAAACTCCCTGTTGATGCGGCAGCCCGATTTCTTCACATTTTTTCCGCCGCCTCGATGGCGCGAAAGAGCGCCTTGGCCTTGTTGAGGCACTCCTCGTGCTCGCGCTCGGGCACGGAGTCGGCCACGATGCCCGCCCCCGCCTGCACGTAGGCCGTCCCGCCCTTCAACAGGATCGTGCGGATGGTGATGCAGGTGTTGAGGTTGCCCGAAAAATCAATCACGCCCACCGCGCCGCCGTAATGGTTGCGGCGGGTCGGCTCCAACTCGTCGAGTATCTCCATTGCCCGCACCTTCGGCGCGCCCGACAGCGTGCCGGCCGGAAACGTCGCGCGGAAGGCGTCGAAGGCCGACTTGTCGGCGCGCAGCTCGCCCGTCACCGTCGAGGTCATGTGCATCACGTGCGAGAAGCGCTCGATGATCATCTTCTCCTCGATCTTCACCGTGCCGTACTTCGACACCCGCCCCACGTCGTTGCGTCCCAGGTCGAGCAGCATGATGTGTTCGGCGCGCTCCTTGGGGTCCGCCTGAAGTTCGTGCGCCAGCGCGACGTCCTCCTCCTCGGTCCTGCCGCGCCGACGCGTGCCGGCAATGGGCCGCACCGTCACCTTGCGGTTCTCGACCTTGCACATCACCTCCGGCGACGAGCCGATCAGGTGCATGCCCTGCAGTTGAAGGAAGAACAGATACGGCGACGGGTTGATCACGTGCAGGGCGCGGTAGAGCTTGAAGGGGTCCGCCGCCGTGCGCGTCTGGAGCCGCTGGCTCAGCACCACCTGAAAGATGTCGCCCGCGCGGATGTACTCCTTGCACGCCTTCACGGCCTTCAGGAAGTCGGCGCGTTTGAAATTGGACTCGAACTTGAAGACCGAGTCGCTCGCCGGCGTGATGTCGTCGCTCAGCATGACGGTGGGCGTGCGCAGGCGGATCACCATCTCGTCAATGTGCGCGCAGGCGTCCTCATACGCCGCCTCCGGATCCTTTCCGTCCAGCCGCGCCGCGCACACGACCTTGAGCGTCTTATTGAGGTGGTCGAAGACGACCATGAGGTCGTAGAACATGAAGCAGATGTCGGGCAGGTCCAGATCGTCTTTGGGCGGATGGGGCAGGCGCTCGACGTAGCGCACGGCGTCGTAGGCGAAATATCCCACCGCCCCGCAGGCGAAGTGCGGCAGCGCCGGAAGCTGCGCGCACCGGAAACGCTTGATGACGCGCTCAAGCTCCCGGATGGGGTCGGCGGCCGTCCGCCTTCTTGCGTGTTTGCCGTCGGCGATCTCGACCTTTTCGCCGCGCGCCGAGAAGCGCAGGAACGGGTTGGAGCCGAGGAACGAGTAGCGCCCCATCTTCTCGCCGCCCGTCGCGCTTTCCAGCAGGAACGACTCCCGCCCCTCTGCGAATTTTTGAAACGCCGCGACGGGCGTCAATGTGTCGGCCAGAAGCTGTCGGTAGACGGGAACGACATTGTATTGTCTGGCAAGGACCTTGAAATCTTCGAGGCTGGGGAAATGCACAGGAGTCGTCATGGGAGTTTACCTTTCTGTGTAGTGGCGAAGACGTACGGGAGCTGGTGCCGGACGGGGCAAAGCGGTCCGCCTCGGCCCTCTGAGTCACGTCCGTCGCCAATACTTCTTCGGTAGCCGCATGATCTCGACTCGCAGAGGACGGGAATTAACGGCAGCATTCTAACACTTGCCGATCCCGGAAGTCAATGTTTCGGTGGGCC
>CAYPFP010000179.1:0-8282 GCA_964409935.1 uncultured Planctomycetota bacterium
CAGCATTATACCACAACCGCACATGCGCTGCAATAGTTATTTACGGATAAGTTCTAAGAATAGTATTGACTCCGCGAGGCGGCAACGTATATAATCTGGCCGACGGCGCAACGGCGGAGGCTTCTCATGATCTGGTTATGGGTGCCCTTCATGATCGTGTCAGGCGCGATTCCCCTCTGCGCACAGCAGACGCCGCAAGCGCCGATGGCCTACAACATCCGCACGGGGGAGAAGACGCCACTCCTGCCCGACGAAGCCCGCGCCGACGTGGCCTGGGGGCGCGCCCATTGCTCTTTCCGGCGCATACGCGTACGGCATCGCGGGGGTTCGCCTGGTGCGCTACCATCTTCAATGAGGAACTGCCGATGAGAATGTTCATCACGTTCTTGCTGGCCCTTTGCTTCGCGCAAGGCGCGGGATGGTGTCAAAACGAGATGGCCGATACACTTCGTCAGGGAGACGTCGTCTTCCAGACCGACTTCGAAGGCCCAGACGCCCTGAAGGACTGGGCGGGTTCGCCGCGCCTTGCTCCCGGGTTCCAGAGCGCGCAGTCTCTCCACATCGAGCGGCCCGCCGGTTCGCCCGTCGGCTCGACGGTCGCCGTCATGCGCCTTCCCGTCGAGCAACTGCGCGGCTACCTCCTCCACTTCTCCGCGATGGTCAAGGCCGAAGACGTCAGCCCGAAACCGCAATCCTGGAACGGCATCAAATTCATGGTGCCGACGGTCACGCCCGGCGGCAAGCTCCACCCCCAGGCGACCATCGGCGTCGGCTCCTTCGACTGGCAGCGCGTGATCTTTCCTTTCCGCGTGCCCGGCGACGCCGCCGAGATGTCGCTGTATCTCGGCCTGGAGTCGGTCACGGGCAAGGTGTGGTACGACGATATCCGGATCACGGTCCGCAAGCCGCCCTTTGTCCCGAAGCCGCGCCTCGTCAGCGGTCCGCCTTTCAAGGGCCACTCGCTCCCGCGCCTGCGCGGCGCCATGATCAGCCCCAACGTGGACGAGGAAAGCCTCCGCCTTTTCGGATTGGACTGGAATGCCAACCTCGTGCGCTGGCAGCTTGTCGGCTGGCGGCCCAAGGGCGACACGCTCGACCTGGCCGCCTATGACGCCTGGCTGGAGTCCCAACTTCAGAAGCTCGACGCCGGCCTTCCGCTCTGCGAGAAGTACGGCCTCATGGTCGTCGTGGACCTTCACTGCGCCCCGGGCGGCGCCGCCGAGGCCAAGCGCGGCCTCTTCAACGACGCCTCCTGCCAGGCCAAGTTCATCGAGGTGTGGGAGCGCATGGCCCGCAAGTACAAGGATTCCAGGGCGGTCTGGGGCTACGACCTCCTCAACGAACCGATCGAGGGCGTGGTCGAGGAGGGCCTTGCCGACTGGCGGGAACTCGCCGACCGCGCCGCGAGAGCCATACGGGCCATTGATCCCAAAACACCCATCATTGTGGAACCGCCCCAGGGCGGCGGCCCTGCCGGCCTGCTCGACTTCGAGCCTCTGGACGTCCCCAACGTCATCTACAGCGTCCACATGTACCTGCCCCACGCCTTCACGCATCAAGGCGTTCACGGCACATGGACCAGGCAGTACGCCTACCCCGGCGTGGTAGACGGCATCATGTGGGACAAGGCGCGCCTCGAACTTGCCCTCAAACCCGTCGTGGAATTCCAGAAACTGTACGGCGTCCACATCTACATCGGCGAGTTCAGCGCCATCCGCTGGGCGCCCGACAACAGCGCCTTCCGTTACCTCAAGGACCTCATTGACATCTTCGAGGCCCACGAATGGGACTGGACCTACCACGCCTTCCGCGAGTGGTCCGGCTGGTCCGTCGAGCACGGCCCCGACCCCAAGGACGTCCGGCCCGTCGCTGAACCCACGGATCGCCAGAAACTCCTTCTCAAGTGGTTTGCCGACAACAGGAAACCCCCGTCATTCAAGACGCCCTGATCGGGAGGACGCCTCGCCATGCGATATGTCTGCATCGTGACGGCCGTGGCATTGCTTGGTTCCGCCATTGAGGCCGTCGCGCAGTCCGCCGGCGCGCTGTTGGTGCGGCCTGAGCAGCCGTGGGCCGTCTACCAGTTTGCCGCCCTTCCCAAGGCCCTCGAAGGCGCGGAAGTTCCCTGCACCATCGCCTCCGAAACGGCCCTCGACGACCCCGCCCTTCTGGCAAAGCACAGCCTGGTCGCCCTGAGCATCCGCCGCGTCCTGTCCGCCGCGCAGATGGCCAATCTCAAGGACTATGTCTCCCGCGGCGGCGCCCTGTACGCCAGTTGGGGCGGGCCTTACGGTTCGGAGGAGGGCCGCGCCTTCTCCCGCGAAGTGTTCCGCGCCGAAGGCTCCCAACCCTCCGTCTACATCACCGAATTTGCCGTTGTTGCCGGCTCGCCCCTGTCGGAAAAGGCGCCCTGCAAACTCGCCTTCCGCGCCGAAAAGCCTGTGGAAAACGTCCAGCTCCACGCTCAACCCGGCGCCACGGTCCTTCTGCGCGACGGCGAGGACCGCTGCCTGGGTGTCTGCTCCGAGTTCGGCGCCGGCCGGGCCGTTCTGCTCGGCATCTGCCTGGAAAGCGCGGCCCTGTCCCCTCCCGGAAAGGCCGAAGATTTGATGCGCGCCATGCTCCGTTGGCTCCTGCGCGACCGCGCCCCCTGGGACAACGACATCCTGGACCTCGCCGTGCCCGCCAGGGCCGCCGTCACCGGCGTCTCCTTCGATGGCCGGCCCGTCGCGGACTTCACGCTCCGCGAACTCGGCTCCCTGAAGCGCCTCCGTTTCCGCGCGCAGGTCCCCGAAGGACGTCCCGTCGCCGTTCGCGTGGCCTACGCCCCGCTCCCGAAGGCTCGCAACGTCGAGTGCATCGCGCATTTCCCTTCCGGCAGTATCGAGCGCACGCACTCGCCCGCCCATCTGGCCGACCTGTTCCAGATGATGAACGTCACCATCGCCCTTCCGCACGTCCACGGCGCTTACGACGATTGCGTCTACAACGGCCTGCCGGAAGACCGGCGGCGCTTTGAAAGCCCCGCTCAAGCCCGCGAAAAGTTTGGCATGTCCTACCACAGCGACTATCTCGCCGAGCTTCTCGACGAGTGCCACCGGCGCAACATCAAGGTCTACGCCAGCCTCTACCTGGGCTGCCGCCTCGCCCGCGAAAAATACCCCGACGTCATCGTCGTCAACAAGGACGGCTCCCGGGACGAAAAGAACTGGGCCTGCTTCAACAACCCCAGGACCATGGAGCACAACTGGGCCATGCTCCGCCACCTGCTCGACAACTACAAGCTTGACGGTCTCATCTACGATGACAATTTCGGCCTCGACTGCTACTGCGACCTCTGCAAGCGCGGCTTCAAGGACTACTGCGAGAGCAAGGGCTGCGAGTACGTTGACCCGATGAAGATCACGGCCATCGGCGACGCAGCCCAGCGCTGGCTCGAATACCGCCGTTCGGTCGTTCACGCCCTGGCGGCCCGACTGGCCAAAATCGTCCAGGACACCGTCCCCCCTTCAGGGGGGCGCCGTCCCGCCGGCGCATGGGTCAGCGCCAGTCTCGGCAACGACCGCTTCGCCTACACCAACGAGGCCATGGCGCGGTGCTTCGACTTCCTCGGCGGCATGACGTACACCGGCTACAGCCCCAACGCCAACCCCCGCCGCGACACTCTCGCCATGGCCGGGGTGATGGGCGGCTGCCGTCTGTTTGCCCTGTTGTGGGGTCCCAACAAGACCGAAAAAGAACTGGTGAGAGACGTTTACGGGGCCATCGCCGGCGGGTGCGACGCCACCGGCTTCTGGTGTCTGGCCGAGAACCAGAAGGTGAAGGACTGGGAGATGCTCCCCGGCAGCTTCGAGGCCATGGGCCGCGCCCTCGCCGACGTCGAGAACATCTGGATGGGCCACTACCGGCGCAGCGTCCTCGCCGGCGACCGCCGCCTCGTCATCCTCAAGGGCCGCGTCGGGGCCGAGGCCCTGGACCTCGAACTCGAAAACACCGGCTCGCCGCAGCCCTCCCGCATCAAGGGGTCGCTCGACCTGTCCGCCCTCATCGAGCGCACACCCGGATTTCGCCCCGAGCGCGGCGTGTTGTCCGACCCGCCGGACTTGGTAGAATGATCGTGTCCTTCATCGGGCGCGGTCGGTTTTCACAGAGAGGAGGTTCGCCGTGAAAGGCATATCCCTGCTTCTGTTCCTCGCGCTGAGCTGCTGCGTCTCGGCCTTCGCTCAGGACGCGCTGGTCCGCCTGTGCGAGCCTTGGCAGTCGGCGTACACCGGCGACGACGCCCGCGGCAGCCACGTCATTGCCCTCTGGCAGTTTGCGCGCGGCGCCGAGACCGAGGACGCCTCCGGCAACGGCCACACCCTCCAGATCACGGGCGCAACAATCAACCCCAAGGGCCGCTTCGGCCCCTGCCTGGAGTCCTTCTGCGGCTACCCCGTCGTGGACAAGCGCCACGCCGCCGTCGCCGCCAGCCACCCCGCCCTCTCCCCCAAGGGCGCCTTCACGCTGGAAATGTGGATCTGCCCCAAACCGGAACTGTCCGCCGAGACCGGCCCGGACAAGAAGACCTATCCCCAGGCCTTCCTCCTCGACAAGAAATACGTCTCCAAGGACGACTACCAGTTCATCCTCGACGCCGCCGACAAGGCCGGCCTGCGCCGTCTGGTGGTCAACCTCGGCTTCGGCGACGGGTCCGACGGCTATATCTCGCAACCCGTAAAGTACGAGACCGGCGTCTGGTATCACGTCGCCTTCACCTACAACGGCCTGGGAGAAGGGCGTTTCTACCGCGACGGCGTGCCGCTGGGCGGCGGCGTTCATCGCTCCCGCCGCGATATCAGCCCGGGCAGTCGCATCCTTGCCATCGGCGACCGCACCGGCAGCCTATACCACGGATTTCCGGGCTACATCGCCCAGGTGCGCATCTCGAAAGGCGTGCTCGAATTCCGCCCCGCCGGCTTCGCGCTCGTCTCCGACCGCGCCGCCTTTGTGCGCATGGAAAAGGCCCCGGCGTTGCAGTTCACGTTGACCAATCTGCAGAAGTCCAAACTGACCGGCGCCTCGGCCCGCATCTCCATTGAAGGCCTGCCCGAAAAAACCTTCGCCATCCCCGACCTCGATTCAGGCGCCGTCCACAAGGGCGACTACGCGCTCGACACGTCGCTGCGGCCCGGCGAGTACAAGCTGAAGGCCGCACTCTCCATCCCCGGCGATAAGCCTTACACCAGCGAAGAGTCGTTTTCCGTCACGATTGCCCCGCGCCCGCTGCCCTTGCGAATGCCTGTCGTGATGTGGGGCGTCGGCGGCGGCGACGCCTTCATCAAGGAACTGCCGCGCCTCAAGAGCATCGGTTTCACTCACTGCCTCGGCCTCAGCGCCGACTTCGGCAAGATCTGGGAGGCCGGCAAGCCCACCGAACCCGGCACGCCGGAGAAGATCGCGGAGACCCGGCGCACGCTCGACCTGGCCCTGGCCAACGACTTCGGCCTCGCCGCCTCTCTTTCCCCCGGCCACTGGGTCGCCGATAACAAGCCGGAATTCCGCCGCGTCAACCGCGACGGCAAGCCCTTCGCCAAGCACGACATCTGCGGCCGTTTCGATCAGGTCCGCGATTTCTGCTACAACGTCGGCGCGTCCGTCGCCCAGGCGTACGGCGCTTTCCCGGCCTTCGACGCCGCCATGGTCCACACCGAAGTCCGCGACGCCTCCTTGCTCTGCTTCCACGACGGCGACAAGGCGGCGTTCAAGAAAGAAACCGGCCTCGATATCCCCGCCGAGGCCCTCTCGAAGGCCGGCGTGGAGTACGCCAAACTCAAGGATTTCCCCGAAGACCGCGTCATACCCGACAACCACCCCCTTTACGTCTACTACAGATGGTTCTGGAAGGACGGCGATGGCTGGAACCGCCTTCACACCGCCCTTCATGACGGCCTGAAGTCCACCGGACGCAAAGACCTGTGGACCTGGTTCGACCCCGCCGTGCGGGTCGCCAGCGTCTACGGCAGCGGCGGCGGCGTGGATGTCCTGTCGCAGTGGACGTATTCCTACCCCGACCCCATCCGCATCGCCATGCCCACCGACGAACTGTTCCGGATGGCCGCCCCGCCAAGCCGTCGGGCGGGCCCCCAGAGCGTCATGAAAATGATCCAGATCATCTGGTACCGCTCGCAGACCGCCCCCGTCGCCGCCGGCCCCGCCGTCGTCGGCGCGCCGAAATCCGTCTGGGAGGACACCGACCCCGACTCCGCCTTCATCACCATCGCCCCCATGCACCTGCGCGAGGCCTTCTGGACCAAGATCGCGCGGCCCATCCGCGGCGTCATGTACCACGGCTGGCAGTCGCTGGTCTCCACCGACTCGCCCTCCAGCTACCGCTACACCCATCCGCAGACCCAGCACGAGTTGCGCCGCCTCGTGGACCAGGTCGTCAAGCCCCTTGGCCCCACCCTCCTGCAAGTGCCCGACCGCCAGGCCGACGTCGCCTTTCTCGAAAGCTTCGCCTCCCAGATGTTCGCCCGCCGCGGTTCCTACGGCTGGAGCCATCAGTGGGGCGGCGACGTCTACCTCATCCTCCAGTACGCCCAACTCCAGCCCGAAATCGTCTACGACGAGACCGTTCAGCAGCAGGGCCTGGACAAGTACAAGGTCCTGGTCATGGCCGACTGCGACGTGCTCATCGAGTCGGTCGTGAAAAAGGTGAAGGAGTTTCAGGCCAGGGGCGGCATCGTCGTCGGCGACGAGCGCTTGTCGCCGGCCGTCAAGCCCGACATCCTTCTCCCGTCCTACGAGCGCGTCAAGAAGGCCGACGCCGACCGCGCCGCCCTGCTGGCCAAGGCCGCCGAACTCCGCAAGGCCCTTGACGAACATTACATCCGCCGCACCGATTCCTCCAACCCCAACGTCATCACACGCTGCCGCACGTACTCCAAGACCGATTACGTCTTCGCCGTCAACGACCTGCGCGAGTACGGCGACTATGTCGGGCATCACGGCCTCGTCATGGAGAACGGCCTGCCCTCCGAGACCGTCCTCTCCGTCCTTCGCGAGACCGGCCACGTGTACGACCTCGTCGCCGGCCAGGCCGTCGCCTCAAAACAGGTAAAGCAGAACCATACGCCCCTGCTCACCATCCCCGCCGCCCTCGGCCCTTGCGAAGGCCGCCTCTTCATGGTCACCGACCAGCCCATTGACTCCGTCCGCCTCACCGCCCCGACCGCTGTCGCGCGGGGCGCCGCCGCCGACGTCAAGATCACTATCGCCGACCCACAGGGCGCGCCGCTTGCCGCCGTCGTCCCCGTGCGCCTCGACATCCTCGACCCCGCCGGCCGCGAAGCCGAGTTCACCGGCTACTACGGCGTCAAAGACGGCCATCTCGCCGTCAAACTCGACATCGCCCCGAACGACACCGCCGGCATCTGGACCCTTCGAGCAAAGGAACTGGCCTCCGGCAAGACCGCCGTCCACTACCTTCGCGTAACCGCCCGGTAGCCATTGTCGGGAGCTTGAGCACTGCGAATCCGTGCGCCCGTCAGTGTGCCTGTCACACTGACCAGTTCAGGCACTCGAACATCAACTTCAGGGTGCACAGGTCGCGGATGTATTCCTTTGGCCGGACGCGCCTCGGTGAGTGTCCTGATTGCACCTTGCACCTCGCACAGTGCTTTTCGACCTCGCACAAAGTGAAAAGGGGCGGGAGACCGTTGTGCGAGAAACGGGATTCGGGCCGTCGCCCTATCCCGCCCCGATAATCTACATTTACCCTCATCTCCCCCGCTTTTCAAGCCCACAATCCCCTTGAAATTCCCCGGCAATGCTGTACAATCCCCATCAGACTGAGGGCGTCGCCGCAACCTGCACCATCTGCCTTACACCGAGAAGCCCCCGGCCCCATTACGCCGCGTTATGCGCGTGGCTTGCCGAAGGGCAAGCATGGTTCAAACGACGGCCTGGAGCATAGCATATGCGTGCAACATCCTGGTCTTCATGCACGGATTTTGACACTGTATGTCGCCGGGCGTCCGGGCGCAGACGATACAATGCACAGCGCCAGTATCGGGCCGACGTGCGCCGCTTTTGGATGTTCATGAGCCTGGCCGATCTCCCCGCTGAACTGTGGAGGCGGTACGGCGTCCAGGCCACGCTTGCCAAGATACACGGGGTTCACCGTTCTACCATCTGGCGCGACTTCGCCGAATTCTACCGCCCCGTCTGGCGGATCTTCAGGTCCGTCCCAATACTGTTCGGCACGATATTTGAGGTCAACCTTCCGGCGTGTGCGCGAA
>CAYPFP010000180.1:0-8262 GCA_964409935.1 uncultured Planctomycetota bacterium
TCCCCGCGTTACGGTGCTGCGCACCCCGCGCAACCTCGGCGTCGGCGGCGCCATCGGTCTCGGCGGCGCGGGCCTTGCGGCAACTTCCGGCGGCTTCACCGGCGCTGGTGCGACCGGAGGCGGCGCAGGGGGGGCGGCGGGTTTGCGAACGGCCGCCTCGGCGGCGGCGGTCGCGGCCGATCGCTGGGGGGTCTTTCGGCTGATCTTCTCCAGCACCAGCGACGAGATGGACTTCAGCGTCGCAAATACCCCCTCGCCGCGAACGGCGATGGCCTCAAACGCCGGCGCATTCCACCGGTTCAGGTTCCTGTGAAGCTCCTCAACCGGCGCCGCGTTTGGCAGATCGCGCTTGTTCCATTGGAACACCAGCGGCACGTCGGCTATGTCCATGCCGTGTTCCTTCAGGTTGGCTATGAGGTTCTCCACCGACTCGATGTTCTCCTTCATCTTCTCCGGATTCGAGTCGGCCACGAAGACCACGCCGTCGGCGCCGCGAAGCACCAGCTTGCGCGTGGCGTTGTAGAACACCTGGCCGGGCACCGTGTACAGTTGGAACTTCGTCCGCATCCCGCCCACCGTCCCCAAGTCTATGGGCAGGAAGTCGAAGAACAGCGTGCGGTCTCCTTCGGTCGCCAGGGACGTTAGTTTGCCCTTGTGATCCTGGGGGATGCGTTCGTGCACGATCTGGATGTTGGTCGTCTTCCCGCACAGCCCGGGGCCGTAGTAGACGATCTTGCAACTGATCTCGCGCAAACCGACGTTTATCAGTACCAACTTGCTCTTCCTGTCCAGGCAGAACCCAAACCGAATGCCCCGTCTCGCCGCCCCTGTTGCCCCCGGAGGCGGCGCGTCGTTTCACGATTACGCAGGCGGGCGGGCGGGCCCGCGCCGCGGCGTTGCGCCGAGCGGAATCTTGACGAACCCTTCGATCCGCCGCGCCGCGCTCACAATCTCGATGAACGACGCGTCCATGTCCATCCGCATGTCGGCGATCACCACGAGGAACGCCTTCCCCGCGGGGACCAGGACGATCTTCCCATGCGTTCCTTCCAGGATCAGGCGGGAGAAGTCCTTCAGGCCCAGGGTGTTGGCGTGCTCCTGGGTCGCCATGAGAAAGCGCGAGCTGATCGCCGCCACGGTCTCTTCGTTCAGGCCCTTGCCCAGTTCGGCCGCCGCCACGATGCCGTCCAGCGTCACCACCATGCTCCCTTTGATGCCGGCGACGGTGTTCAGCGCTCTCAGGACCTCTTTCATGGGCTGACCCTCAACGCCACAATGATATCAGACGCGGCTCAGCCGTGCCAGTACTTCCCGCCGCCGCGCCGCATCGTTGGTCAGGACGAACAGGCTGGCCGACCGCCTCGTCGCCCCGGCGTCACGTTCCCCCGCTTGAGACAGAACCTTGAGATAGACCGCCGAGTCCGGCGTCTCCATCTCCGCCATGACGAAGCCCCCGATGCCCATAAGGGAGCAGCACTCGGTCGCCGCAGACTTCAGTGCGTTCACGCTCTTGGCCAGCGCATCCCGGTCCATGCGTTCGTTCGCCCCCGCCTCCCGCATGACGCCGTCGGGCCAGACCACGGAGATCATCCGCCGCCCCCGAAGGTCGTCGAAAAGACGGAGGGAGCGTCGGACGTCCTCCTCGACGGAGGGGCTGAAGGCGACCTTGGGGACATCTTCCTGGGTCCGTCGGCGCCTGCGAATCAGGCCTTCCACGTCTTCTTCCGCCAGGTTCTGTTTGCCGAGCGCTTCGGTCGCGATGCGCCCTGTCAGGCCGGGGCGCAGACAGTTGAGCAGCTTCACGGACTGTTCCAAGGCGTTCCGCCAGGCCCCGATCTTCCCGAAGAACTCGAGCAGTCTCTCGCGCACGGCAAGGTTCCCGCCGTCGAGCGCCAGGCAGCGTTCCAGGCTGCGCAGGGCCGTGATGCCGTCCTGCGGCACTCCGCTCTGCTCGTAGATATCCATCCACAGTTCGCCCAGTACCTGGTGCAGCGGCGCGTAGTCGGCAAACTTCTCTACCGCTTGCGCCGCCACGCTCCGGGCGCTCACGGTGTCCCCTGTCTGGCGGTAAATGCGGGCCAGTTCCAGCGCCGCCGCCGGGTTGGGGCGCGCCTCCAGTGTTTTGCTCAGGTTGGCGATGCGCTCGCGAAGGCGGCGCCGTTCCACGCGGTCGTGCTGGGTGCGAAGGGCCGACGCCTCCGGGAAGAGCTTCACGCCTTCGCCCAAGAGCACCGAGGCCTCGTTGAGGCGGTCGTGTTCCTCCAGCAGCCCCGCCGCGCGCGCGATCTCCTCCGGCGACGTCAGGTCCCCCGTCTTAGCCTTGCCCACCAGTTTGCGGAAGCTGTCAAAGAGTGCCATGGTCTTGACCTGCCAATAGAACAGTCGCCTCAGTCGGCTGTGCTCGCGATACGCCGGCGCAAACGGCGGTTCGGCTACGGCTTCGGCTCGCCGGGCGAAATGTTCACCTGCCAATCCGTGTCGCTGTCAATCGTCTTCGCCAGTTTTCTGCCGTCGGCGTCCGTCAGCGTGACCGACAACGCCTTCTTGGGTGTCTTATACACAATCACGGGCGTTTTTCCAACCCCCTGCTCGTCGGCGGCCACCTCAGCGCCGGGCGGCGTGCTCGTGATGAGCACCGGCAGCCTGGCGTTGAGGAAGGCGGCGGTCTCCGGGTACATCTTACAGAGGCGCGAGACGTCCGAATGGGCCTCCCGGCATTCGCTGACGTTCTTGTCCAGGGCCTTGACGCGTTCGAGCATCTGCACGGCCCAGTTCCATTTCTCCATGAGGCCGCGGGCCTTCAGCTTCAGGTCGAAACTCGCCAGCGGGTTCTCCCTCTCCATCTCCCTGGACAACCACACCAGCGCCTCCGCGGCCCCCTTGTAATCGCCCTTCTTTTCCTTCTCCTCGGCCTCCTGCACCGTATGGGATATCTTCGCTCTCCGTGTCTTCTCGTCCTCGGCCTGCTGCTGCAACAGATCGCGTATCCTGACCGTCGCCGAACGGTGGGCGTTGCTGTAAGCGAAACTGCTGAGCTTGTCGCGCAATACGCCGATGGCGCCCTGGTAGTTCCCTTGCCGGGCGAGTTTCTCGCTCTCCACCCATGCCGGGCGGTAGCTCGTCCACGCCAGCCATTCGTAGCCGGCCATAAACGCCAAAGCCGCCGCGGCGACCCCGCCCAGAATCAAGGCGCGGCGCGACAGCCGCCGCATCTTGATCTTGCGGCGTTCCTGCCGCGATATGCGCTCCAGCTTCTTCTGTGCCGCCGTGAAACCCGGCCGCGTCGCGACCAGGCGGCCGAAGAACTTGATGACCTGATCGTGCTCGTTGGCCGTCCGGGCGTATTGCTCCAGGACCTCCGCCTCGCTGAAAGCCTCCTCGATCCGGTCCTGCCGCACGAGCAGTTCCAGGATCTGTTTCTGCGCCTCGAAATCCTCCGGCGTCAGCTTCAGGAGGCGGCGATACTCCTCCAGGGCCTTCTCGACGTGGCCTTCTTCCGCGTAAATCTGGGCGAGCCGCCGAATCTGGATGCTGGCCTGAATCGGGCTACGCAGGTGAAGGAGAATCTCAATGAGACGCTCCCGGCTCTCCCGGTCGTTGGCCATCAGCCGCACGACATGCCGCAGAAAATCGGCCCCCGCGTGAACGTCTCCCTGCGCCAGGTGCGCCGCCGCGATGAGCTTGTACTGGTTCGCCGATTCCTCCCGCCGCCCGGCGCGCTCCAAAGCCTCCGCCCAGTGCTGCCGCGTCTGCATGTCGTCTTTGCGCTGGAGGGCAAGCTCATAAAGCTCCGCCTGTTGCGGGTGATTGCCCCCCAGCATCGGCGACTGGGCCAGCCGGCACAACTCCTCCTTCGTGGCAAAACGCACTGTCCCCGTCTCCAGCAATACCCCCAGCAGGACGGCGGCGTCCAGTCGCGGCATCCTCAGCTTCTGGATGATCTCCCGCACGCTCGTCCGCCCGTCCACCAGCGCAAAGGCGGCCGCCAGTTCGGCGGAAAGATCCAATTGCGTCTTGTATAGGACGCACGGCACGAGGACTTCGTTGAGGGAGTTGATCTTCTTCTTGACAAGGTCCCACTCGTCGGCGCGTTTGGCCGCTTCCAGGAGAATGGTGTTGACGTCGAAGGACAAGTGCCGGCCGACCGGCTGTGTCGCGGCGCTCTTCTCCAGAGGAGGGCCCGGCACGAATTCGAACTCCGCCCCCTCCCACTCCAGCAAATCAAAGATCTCGTCGGCAATCTGCGCGCGGACCGCCTCTTCCACCTCCTCTTTGCAGACGAGGCCCTGATCCACGAGTATCTGCCCCAGTTTCTTCCCCGTCTTGCGATACTCCAGCACGGCCTCGTCCAACTGCGTCCTGTTCACCTTGCCGGCGCTCAGCAAACGTTGTCCGAGCGAGAGGGGTTGCCTCTTGCCCGACGACAGCAGACTGACCCCCTCCTTGGAGAAATACAGCCACTTCTTGCTGTCCTTATCGGAGACGATGAGCGTTCCTTCCTGCCCGTTCAGCGCAACCATCTGAAGGATATCGGCCAGCTTGATTTGGCTAAGCTCACCCTTTATACTCATGGGCAGCCCTGGTGTCGCAAATTGGAACTCGTGGAAGGATTAGGTTGTGCAAAAAACAACATTCATTATAACTCTGTGCCGACCCAAGTCAAGCACTTTCACGGAAAGCGTGCACTTGTTCACAACCTGCGCCACCCCCATATCGTGCCTGAAGGCCGTTCCCGCGCCCCTCTGCACACGAAGGAGTTCACCGGACTGTTATGAAACCGGACCCTGACGACCCCATCCTCTTTCACAACGCGTCGTTTGTGCCTCTGTCGCAGGCGCGCATCTCGCCCCTTGATCGAGGTTTCCTTTACGGCGACGGTGTGTTCGAGACCCTTCGCGTCTACGGCAAACGCCTTTTCCGGTTTGAGGACCATGCCGAACGCCTCGCGGCCTCCGCCGCGGCGCTGCGAATCCCGCTGCCGTGTTCGGCCCGCCAGATGCGCGAGGCCATCCTTGCGTTGCTGGAGGCAAACGGTCTGTCCGACGCTTCGGCGCGCATCGCCGTGTCGCGGGGGGTGGGACTTCGAGGCCCTTCCTTGCGCGGGGAGTTCCGTCCGACCATTGTGATCATGGTCAGCCCCTTCCAGGGATACCCCGCCAACTGGTGCGAAAACGGCATTCACGTCATCGCGTCCCGTGTGCGCGTGGATGCCTCCTCCCCCCTGCCTTCCCATAAGACCGCCAACTACCTGACGTACATCCTCGCCCGCGCGGAGGCCGAAGATGCCGGCGCCCAGGAAGCCCTCTTGCTCAACTCCCACGGACACGTTGCCGAGGCGTCCACGGCCAACGTATTCCTCGTGGAACAGGGCAGAGTCGTCACCCCTTCGACGCAGGCCAACATCCTTCCCGGCGTTACCCGCAAGGTTGTCCTCGAACTGGCCCGCGCCCGCCGTCTGCCCGTCGAGGAATGCCTTTTCGGACTTGACCGGCTCCTTTCGGCCGACGAGGTCTTCCTGACCAATTCCCTCATGGAGATCATGCCCGTGACCTCCATGCAGAACGCGGACCGTCGTCTGGTTTTCTCCGACGGCAGGCCCGGGGCGCTTACGCGAGCCTTGGCCGGGGCGTATCGCGCGCTAATCCGCGAACTCTGACGGGCGTCTAGGTTCAGCTCGGCAGCCGGGGTTCCGGCGGCACGATCTCGACCTTGACTGGCGGGGCGGCGGTCTTTTCGAGCCGCTCGGTCTCCGGCGCGGCGGCCTGTTTCCGGTCGGTTTCGTGCGGGGCGGCGGCCGCTTCCTCCTCGGCCTCCGGCGTCCCGTTCGCCTCCATCAGTTTGCGCAGCGTCAACTCGGCGGCCTTCTGCTCCGCCTCCTTCTTGCTGCGGCCCGAGGCCGTCGAGTACGCCTTGCCGTTCACCATGGCCACGACGTGGAATTGCTTGACGTGGTCCGGCCCCTCTTCCTTGATGACCGTATACAGGGGCGTGCCGCCCAGTTCCCGCTGGGCGAACTGCTGAAGGAGAGACTTGAAGTTCATTTCATGCTGGCCCAGTTTCACCTTGGCGATCTCCGGCGCGATGTGGGCCAGCACAAAACGCCGCGCCGCCTCCATTCCGCCGTCCAGGTAGATGGCCCCGATCACGGCCTCCAGCACGTTGGCCAGCAGCGAATGGGGCATCGCCTTCTTCTCCGCCACCCCTTTGCCTACGCGAATGTACTCGAACAACTGCAAGCGGCGGCTGACCTCGGCCAGCGTGCGCCGGCTCACCACCACGGACTTGATCTTGGTGAGGTCGCCTTCCGTTTGACGGGGGTTGTGCTTGAAGAGGTACTCCGAGACCACGAAACCCAGGATGGCGTCGCCCAGGAACTCCAGGCGTTCGTTGCTGTCGGTGGGATGGCTTTTGCGGGAAGAATGGGTTAAAGAGGTTTTCAGCAACTGGGGGTCGTGGAAGCGGTACTGAATTGCGTTCTGGCAGACGTGCAGCCAATCCTCGCTCATGTCTCTATTATAGGTCGTTGGCGGCGCGCGTCAACAGAAAATTGCCCGTCGCCGCCGCCGCCGGCGGCGGGCCGCCGCGCGTCACGGGTACCCGATGTATGTCTCAAACGCGTTCGGCGGCGTAACGACGCCGGCCCCGCCGGTCACGCCCACCTTGAGGGTGTTGCCGATCCCCGGCAGCGTCGAGCCGTCCCCGATCTGGCCGAGGAAACTGCCGGTGATGGTGACGTTGCCAAACAGGACGGCGTAGAGGCCGCCGCTCAGGTCGCCCGTGATCTTGATAAGCGACCCGCCCAGCCCGTCCACGCGAACATCGCCGCCCACCGCCCCGTTCACCGTCAGCGAGGACGCCAGGGATCCCATTCGCAGCGTCGAGCCGGCGGCGATATTCGTCCCGCCGCCCGTGCCGTTCAGCGTGCCTTTGGCCACTTCGCCGGTCACCGTGACGTTTGACGCCCCCGTCAACCCGCCGTTGAGTTGCAGGTTGCGCACCCCGCCGTTCACGGTCACGGCCGCCGCATTCGTCAGGCCATTGGCGATCTTCAGGTCGCGCAGGTCGCCGTTCACGAGGATGGTCGAGCCGTCAATGCCTCCGGATATCGAGAGCGCGGTTGCGCCGTTGAGTTCGAGCGAAGCCCCGTTGATCATGCCGTTCTGCACGGTGACGTTCTTGGCCGCGCCCACGACTTTCACGGCGCTGGCGTTCAGGCCTCCCGAGAAGGTCAGCGTTGTCGCCGCGCCGAAGAAGTTCAGCGTGGAGGCGCTCACAAGGCCGGAGAACCGGGCCGTCTTCACATCCCCCGCAACCGAAAGCGCGCTGCCGCCGAAAGCGCCGGTGACGCTCAAAGTATTCACGTTGAGGGGGATCGTGATGTTGGAGTTGGTGACGTTGCGGTAGAGATAGGCGCCGCCGAGCATCCCCGCCGAAACGTCCACGTTGTTTGTGTCCGCCTGAACGGTCAGGTTGGACAGGACGCCGCCGATATCAATGCGCGTGTTCATGAACGTGGCGACGGCGCCGCCCCGGACCGTCAGCCCTCCGAGGTCCCCGCCGAAGATAGTCATGATGTTGCCCAGCGGGATCGTGCCGCGCCCGATGCGGTCGTCGCTGATCGTGAGCCTGGACTTCGCGGTCGTGCCGAACAGCGTGATCGAGCTGATGTCCCAATTGGCCACCTCGACCTGCGCCCATCCCGGCCCGGCCAGCGACACGGTGATCGTGTCGCCGTCCGAGTCAATGAAGTTCCTCGGTAGTCCGTTCTGCACGATGGCGGCGTCGAAAATCAAACCCGTGGCGACGGCCAGGGGGCCTGGCATTCCGTCGTTGTCCACGACGCGCGCGAAGAAGGTGTTCGACCCCGGCGGGAAGGGGGTGGTAAGACCCGTCCATGACCAGCCGTTCGCGCCGTTGGTGTCAATGCCCAGCAACTCGTCAACGCCTATCTGCAGCGTTCGGTTGCCGTTGGCGTCTCGGTAGAATTCCACGCGCGCCACCGTGCCGTCCGGGTCGTTCACGCCGTTCGCCGTGAGGAGGACCGGGTTGGGCCGCGTCACGGGGTTCGGATTCACCGTGAGCGAGGCGATTACCGGTGCGACGTTCTGCACGACGCCGGTCGCGGAGACCGGCGCGCTCCAGTTCGAGGAGTTGTCCTGGGCGCGGGCGAAAAAGGTGTTGGCGCCGAGCGCGAACGTCGTTGTCGGGCCGGCCCATGTCCAGCCGCCGACCCCGCTGGTGTTGGCCCCCAGAAGCGTGTCC
>CAYPFP010000181.1:0-8183 GCA_964409935.1 uncultured Planctomycetota bacterium
GCAGGTTGCATGATTTGGGAGCCGCAGAATTTCAACTAAGAATAGTATTGACTCGATATTCTTTTGTCTGGGCCAAACGAGATTGATACTGCTCCGGCCTCTCTCCTTTGGTGAACTTCACAGCGGACTTCCGCGGGATAAGTTCCTGCCGGACGTACGGGGGATTGCCCACGATGGCGTCCAGAGGGGAAAGTTCCACGCCTATCTCACTTCGAAGCCGGCCTTCTGTTCGAGGGCCGGGGATGGCGCAGAACGCCTTTTCCGGCTGGACTTCAAAGAAATTTTTCCGCGCAATGAGGGGGTAGTTGGCGACGTCGGTAATGGAACGGGCGGCCAGGTTCAATGTGGCCAGGTGCGCCGGGAACAGGGCGATGTCGCACCCGAAGATTTCTTTCAGGAGTTCGTGGTGGGCTTTGTGAGAGTCTTCGTGCCGCCGCGCGCCGTGCTTCTGTTCGCTCAGCCATGCCTTTCGACAATACGCGCGAACCAGAAAACTCCCGCTCCCACAGGCAGGATCAAGCACGACGTCGCTGGCCCGGCGTATGCAAAAAGCGTTGATCACATCCACAACGTCTTCGCCCGTGAAGTGCTGGCCATAGGCGTGCCGTTCCTCCGGACTTATGAGACGTTGAAAAATCTTGCCGATGATGTCGTAAGGCAACTCTCGGAAGTTGAAGGTTTGGACGCCGTCCAGAAGGCTTTGCCAGGCATCGAGCGCATCGGGCGGCGCGAACACGAAAGGGCCGGCCCAATCGCGGGCTGTAGGATAGAAGATTGGCTCGTAGTCGCCCGTCACGTCGCAGGCTTCCTGAAAGCGGCGCATGAAGTGCAGATAAACCTGGTGGTGATCCTTCAGCCGCGCCGGGACTTCAAGTTCAGGCAGTTCGGAAAACCTCGCCCGAACGGCCTCGTAGAACACGACTCGATTGCAGAAGACATAGCACAACGTACGGGCCGCGCGGTCGAGCGTCTGCCGCCATTGCACGGGGTCGTCGCGGATAAAGGTCCATTCCATTTCGCCGGCCATCCAGGCCTGCAACTGGGTGTCAAAGCCCTTGTCGGCTTCGGCGGTCACGCCGAGATAGTCCTGAAGAGAAAAGACGGGCCATGAGAGGCGACTGTCCAACCGACGAATGAACAATTGGTCCGGCGGCATGCCCCAATCAGGCGTTCTCTCGGTGTATATGTCGGCAAATTCCTCAAAGAGTCGCGGGAGGAATTTGTCACGCAGAACACTCGCCACTTCCGCGCGGTTTACATCGGCAGGGCTTTGCAGGTTCAGATCGGGCGTCCATTCGCGAACTCGCTGCTCCCATATCCGCACGTTCCACTTCTGCCGGTCGAACAGAACGAACGTGTTCACATTCCAGGTGAAAAAGTAACGGCATTGGATGTTCTCCGCCTTCTGGGCGGCATCCTTGATGAGTTCGTCATTGTAGGGAGTGCGTCCTTCTCGCGTGCCCGGCAGTTTAACCTCGCCGGTCAAGGCCGGGCTACGGCCGCTCTGTCGGGGATAAACCCGAAGGTCTGATCGCCTGCTGCTGCCTGTCCCATATTGCTCAATCTTGGCGTGCCCGAAGGGGAGGTCCGGTCTCGCCGCAAAAAGCAGATTCAACCAGGATGCGACCTGGCTGCAAAAAGCGACTTCGTTTTCTCGAATATCAGCGGGGGCGGGCATATGGCTCCCTGGAATGGGCCGAATTCCACCTTCGGCGAATGATAGTAGCAGACAGACCAGCCCCACTCAAGCGGAATTGCCGTGACCCCTCGCCCTTGACAGGGCGCGGGGATTGGGCGACAATTCGCGCGCCAGATTTGAAAACAAGCGACATGGAGGATGGACATCATGCCGGGAAGGATCAACGTGGGCGTGGTGGGGTATGGTTTTGCGGGGAGGGGGTTTCATTCCTACCTGATACGGCGAGTCCCGGAACTGAACCTGTACGCGGTGGCGAGCCGCGACGAGGCGCGCAGGGCGCAGGCGGTGAAGGATTACGGGGTGAGGGTGTTTGCGACGCTGGACGAGATGCTGGACGACAAGGCCGTGCAGCTCGTGGTGATCGCGACGCCGCACAACACGCATGAGGCGTTGTGCGTCCAGGCCATGGACGCCGGGCGGCACGTGGTGACGGATAAGATCATGTGCCTGACGACGGCGGAGGCCGACCGCATGATCGCGGCGGCGAAGAAGAACAAGGTCTTCCTGGGCGTCTTCCACAACCGGCGGTGGGACGGGGATTTTCTGACGATCAAGAAGGTCATTGACGAGGGGCTGTTGGGGCGGGTGTTTCAGATCGAGTCGTGCGTGGGCAGCTACGGTTCGCCGCGGCGGGGCTGGCGGGGCGTGAAGGAACTGGCGGGCGGCCACCTCTACGACTGGGGCGCGCACATGGTGGATCACGCCCTGCTGTTCTGCGGGGGGGCCGCGAAGGCGAAGGTGGAGTCGGTGTACGCGACGTCGGAGTTCCGCAAGTGGGACATCACGGTGGAGAGCCATGTGCGGGCGCAGATCAACTTCAAGGACACGGGGGGCTGCACGGGCGGGCTGCGGTTCATCATCGAGGTGAGCCGCCTGTGCCGAATTCCGAAGCCGAGGTGGTTCGTGCTGGGCGAGGAGGGGGCGCTTGTCAAGGAAGGGCTGGAGCCGCAGGAGCGTTTCATGCTGGCGGGGAACATTGACGCGGCAAAGGACGAGCCGCAGAACCACGCGCGGGTCAAGACGACGGTGAGCGGCGTGGAGACGCAAATGACCATCGAGACGCTGAAGGGGGATTGGACGGCCTATTACCGGAACGTCGCCGACGTGCTCCTGAGAGGGGCGAAGGCGGCCGTGACGGCCGAAGAGGCGCGGGAGGTGGTGCGGGTGGTGACGGCGGCGATGAAGTCGGTGGAGACGGGGAACTCGATCTACTTGAAGTGAACGGAACGCACAATATCCAATATTCAATGCTCAATGTCCAAGGATAAAGTAAGGGCACCGGGACGCGCGATGTGGGACGGCCATGTGGAGGCCATCACTTGAACGGGGTGAACAAACACAGAGTCTATGATCTTGAAGACCGGCTGATTGGTTTCGCCGTTCGGGTCATGGAGGTCGTTGAGGCCCTGCCTCATACGCGCTCGGGCAATCATGTGGCAGGGCAACTGATTCGTTGCGGGACCTCGCCGGCGGCCAACTATGGTGAGGCCCAAAGCGCCGAATCTCGCAGCGATTTTGTCCACAAGATGAAGATATGCCTCAAAGAACTGCGGGAAAGCCGGATATGGATTCGAATATCGGAGCACAGAGGGTTGATAAAGCCGCCCGCCAGGCTGGCTGGAATTCTGCGGGAGTGTTCTGAGTTAATCGCTATCTTCGCCAGCAGCATCAAGACCATAGAAAAGGGCAGGGAAAAGCACGACACCTCCCGCCAAGCCTCTTAGTTCTGCAGAGCAAGCGATGGTATGTGCTACTTGAAGATTGAGTATTGAGCATTGAGTATTGGATATTCTCCGTTTATCGGCACAACCCATGGAAACAGGCAAGTTCATCTGGCTGTGGCGCTTGTTAGGAGGATCCTCCATGACGCAAGCGGTGCTGTCGGTCATCATCGTTATTGCGGTGCTGTTTTTGTTCCTGATGTTGTACGCGAGCCGGTACGTGAAGGTGGGGCCGAACCAGGTGCTCGTGATCAGCGGCCGCCGGCGGGCGGTGCGCGAAAGCGACGGGACGGTCAAGACGGTCGGCTTCCGGGTGGTCAAGGGCGGGGGCGCGTTTGTCTGGCCCGTCTTCGAGAAGGCCGGGATACTGTCGTTGGAGTTGATGACGCTGGACGTGAAGCTGCCGGAGGTCTACACCATCACGGGGGTGCCGATCATGGTGGACGGGGTGGCGCAGATCAAGGTGCGGGGCGAGGACGTGGCCATCGCGACGGCGGCGGAGCAGTTTCTGTCGAAGACGCGGCAGGAGATCATGAGCATCGCGCTGCAGACGGTCGAGGGCCATCTGCGGGCCATCATCGGCACGATGACGGTGGAGGAGATATACAAGAACCGCGAGGTCTTCGCGCAGCGCGTGCAGGAAGTGGCGGCCAGCGACCTGGCGAACATGGGGCTGGCGATCATCTCCTTCACGCTGCGGGACATCCGGGACAACCAGGGCTACCTCGACGCCCTGGGCCGCCCGCGCATCGCCCAGGTGAAGCGCGACGCCATCATCGGGCAGGCCGAGGCCGACCGCGACGCGACGATCCAGTCGGCCAAGGCCAATCAGGCCGGGCAGGAGGCCAAGTACGCCGCCGACATCAAGATCGCCGAGGCCAAGCGGGATTTTGAGATGAAGCAGGCCGACTACCAGGCGTCGGTCAACGAGAGGAAGGCCCAGGCCGACCTGGCCTACGACCTCCAGAAATTCAAGACGAACCAGGCCGTCAAGAAGGAGGAGGTCCAGGTGGAGGTGATCGCGAAGGAGCAGCAGATCCAGGTGCAGGAGCGCGAGATTATGCGCAGGCAGAAGGAACTGCAGGCCAGCGTGGAGCGACCCGCCGACGCCGAGCGGTACAGGATTCAGGCGCTGGCCGAGGCCGAGAAGTTCAAGCTGGCGACCGAGGCGACGGGGCAGGCGGAGGCCAAGAGGGCCATCGGCGTGGGCGAGGCGGAGGCCAACCGCGCCGTGGGCGTCGCGGAGGCGGACGTCAACAAGGCCAAGGGCATGGCCGAGGCCGCCGTCATCGAGGCGGAGGGCACGGCGGAGTCGTGCGCGATGGCGAGGAAGGCGGCGGCGTGGCAGGCGTACAACGAGGCGGCCATCGCTCAGACGTTCATTGACAAGCTGCCGGAGATTGCGCGCGCGATCGCCGAGCCGCTGGCCAAGACGGAGAAGATCGTCATCGTCAACACCGGCGGGGGAGGCGGAGGCGCGGGGGCGTCGAAGGTGACCAAGGACGTGATTGACGTGATCGCGCAACTGCCTCCGGCGATTGAGGCGTTGACGGGGATGAAGCTTGAGGAGTTGATCTCGCGGGTTCCGGAGATGGGCAGGCGTTCCGCCGCGGCCGAGAAGGAACAAAAGGCAAAACGCGAGCCGTGATCCCCGTGACCACGGTGCCGGTGTCGCTCATCGGCACGTTTCTCGTCATGGCGGCGATGGGGTTCTCCATTAACGTGCTGACGCTCTTCGGCCTGGTGTTGGCCATCGGGATCGTGGTGGACGACGCCATCGTGGTGACCGAAAACGCCCAGCGCGTCATTGACGAGGAGCACCTTCCCCCCCGCGAGGCGACCATCAAGGCGATGGAGGAGATCACCGGCCCCGTCATCGGCATCACGCTGGTGCTGATGTCGGTCTTCCTGCCCACGGCCTTTCTGCCCGGCATTGCGGGGCAGATGTACCGCCAGTTCGCCCTCACCATCGCCGCGACGACGGGCATCAGCGCCCTCAACGCCCTCACCCTCAAGCCGGCGCAGTGCGCCGTCTTCCTGAAGGCCAAGACGGGCCGTCCCAACTTCTTCTCCCGCTGGTTCGACCGCGTTTTCGCCAGGACGACATCGGCCTACACGCGGGTCGTGGGCATGGTCGTGCGGCGAACGGTCTTTGCGCTGGCCCTTTATGCCGGTCTGGTGGGGTTGGCGGCCCTGGGGTTCTTCAAGCTGCCCACCGGGTTCATCCCGATGGAGGATCAGGGGTTGGTGAACGTGAACATCCAGCTTCCGCCTTCGGCGTCCATGAATCGCAATGACGCCGTCGTCGGCAAGGCGTTCGAGGCCGTGGGGAAGGTCGAGGGCGTGGCCGACGCGGTCTTCATCGGCGGCTTCTCCCTGCTCGACGGGACGTACGCCTCCGACGTGGGGTTCGGCTTCATCACGCTGAATCCGTATGAGGAACGTTACTCCCTGAGGAAGATTGGCGCCGAGAACCTGCGGGCCATCATAATGCGCCTGCGCGCCGAATTCGCGGGGATACAGGAGGCGGTCGTCGTGGCGTTCCCGCCGCCGCCCATCCTGGGATTAGGGACCGCGGGCGGATTCCAGATGCAGGTCCTCGACAAGCAGGGCCTCGGGCTGGACGCCCTGGCCCAGGCCGCCGATGATCTGGCCCACGACGCAAGGGCGCAGTCGGGGCTGGCCGGCGTCAACACGCGATTCAGGGCCAAGACGCCGCAGCTCTACGCGGACGTAGACCGCGTGAAGGCCAAGACGCTGAACGTCCCGCTGCAGACGGTCTTCGACACGATGCAGGCGTACCTGGGATCGGCCTACGTGAACGACTTCAACATCTTCGGCCGGTCCAACCAGGTGCGCGCAGGCCGACAGCCGGTATCGGATGCGCGTGGAGGACGTCAAGAGGCTCTATGTCCGCAACGAAGCCGGACAGATGCTGCCCTTGAGCACGCTGGTGGACGTGCGCGAGAGCCTCGGCCCCCCGTACGTCGCCAGGTACAACATGTTCCCCACCGTCGCCGTCAACGGCGAGGCGGCGGCAGGCAGGAGCACCGGCCAGGCCTTGCAGTTGATGGAACAGGCGGCCGCGCAAACGCTGCCTATGGGCATGGACTACGCGTGGACCGGCATGGCCTTCCAGGAGAAGCGCGTGGGAAACACGGCTGTCATCGCCTTCCTCCTGGCCGTGACTGTCGTCTACCTGGTGTTGGCCGCGCAGTACGAGAGCTGGAGCAATCCCTTCGCCGTCATCCTGGCGGTGCCCACGGCGTTGTTCGGGGCGGCCGCCGCCCTGTATGTGCGGGGTATGGACGTCAACCTGTACACGCAGATCGGGCTTGTGCTGCTGGTTGCGTTGTCGGCCAAGAACGCCATCCTGATCGTCGAGTTCGCGCGGGAGGCGCGGGCCAAAGGCATCTCGCTGCCGGACGCCGCCGTCGGCGGGGCGAAGATGCGCTTCCGGCCCATCCTCATGACGTCGTTCGCGTTCACGCTGGGCGTGTTCCCGCTGGTCATCGCGACGGGCGCAGGAGCGGCAAGCCGTCAGGCTCTGGGCGTCGCTGTCGTGGGCGGCATGCTGGCGGCCACGGTCTTCCCCATCTTCTTCGTGCCCGCGCTGTACGTGACCTTCCAGGGCCTCAGCGAGTGGCTGGCGGCAAGACGGTCGAAGGTCCGCAACAGCGGCGAGAGAGCGAGGCCGTGAGGGCGGTCTTGGAAACAGCGTGTGAGGCGGGCGTCTGATGCGGCCCTAAACCGCAGACTCCTTCACGCCGTTCTTCGCGTAGTCCAATTCGCCAAGCCCGGCGGCCTGACATTCCTTGAGGAAGCCGACCTCGTCGGGCTTGAGGCGGAAGACCTTGTCGGCGGCGTAGGCGTCCACGGCCACGCGGTCCACGCCGGCGACGATGCGGCGGGCGTTGGCGGGGGAGTTGCTCACGTCGTTGAGGCTAAGTCCCTGCGGCCCGTTCTTTATGAGCACGCGGTAGGCGTCGAGCACGGTGAGGTCCGTGCGCACAACGCGGTTGAGGTCGGCGAGCTTGCGGTGGATGTCCTGGTGGATGCTGCCGCGAGGATTGCCGATCATGCCCATGACGTTCTTGATGCCCAGCGACAGGCGGGACGTGCCGTGGTGCTTGGCGGCGGGGACGTTGATGAGGACGTTGCACTTGGAGGCGTCCACGACGTCTTCGTAGAAGGTCCAGGACTTGAGGACCTGGGCTTCGGGGATGGGGTCCACGGGGATGAAGCGTTCCTTGTCCACAAAGAAGACATCGGCGCCGGCCTTCTTGGCGGCGGCGGCGATGCCGCTGCCCTCGTAGGCGGGGCGGGGGTTGTCGGAGATCGTGTAGTCGAAGACCCTCACGCGGTCGGCCCCCGCTTCGATGCACATCTCGACGAGAGCGGCCACGACGTCGGGGTTGGTGTTGGTGGCCCACTCAGGCCCTTTGTCGGCCCAGGCCATGTTGGGCTTGATGATGACGATGTCGCCCTTCTTGACGAGCTTGCCCATGCCGCCCAGGGCCTCGATGGCCTTGCGGGTCATGGCGCGGGGGTCCTGCCCGCGTACGACGGCGAGACTCTTGGCCAGATCGTTCTGGCGAAACGATTTCAACTGCAATTGTCTCTGACGCGAGCCGAGCCGGCTCAATCCATAAATCCCCGCGCCGGCCACGAGGCCGGTCGCGAGGAATTGTCTGCGCGAGATCGTGTCGCCCATGTATCACCTTGCGTTACCGATTTATCGTTTCATTCTATCACCCTTCCGC
>CAYPFP010000182.1:0-8158 GCA_964409935.1 uncultured Planctomycetota bacterium
TCCAGCTTGGCCTTGGCGTCCTTGGCCGTCTTGCTCTTGGGCCACTTTTTGGCGACAAAGGCCAGGATATCGCGTCCGACCGCCAGGAGGGGTTCGGGCTGCTCGGCAAAGTGGAAGCCCAGATAATGGAGTTCCTCGGCCCCCAACAGCGGGTTCTTCTTCAGTGCGGCCATCAGGTCGAAACCTTCCTTGCGGGCCAGGTCGGCGAACTGCTTGAGGCACGTCTCGGCGTCGCGTTCGGGCTTGGAAAGCCCTTTCTTCGACTGCTTCAGCCGTACGGCGGCCAGATGGAACTTGCTGTCGGGCGGCGCCGTCGGGCCGTCGGGAATGAGTTGCAGACACCGCTCGGCCTGCGCGAGCTTCTTGGCCTTCACGTGTTTCAGGCCGCGGTTGAAAAGCTCCTCATAGGTCGGTTCCGGCGCCGCACTGACCACCAGGTAGTACAGCGGGCGGTAAAAGTCGCTCTCTTTTTCCAGCAGTTCGAACAGGCGCGCCGTGAGGGACTTGAGCACTGCCGGCTTCAGGTGTTCAGCCTGTCCGCGCAGGATTTTTGCGGTGTTCCACGCCTCTTCGAGGGTTTCCGCCGCGTTGAGCTTCTTGACCAGCCCGCCGACGGCAGCGGGGTTCTTGGCCAGGGCAGTTGCCGCGGCCTCGCATACCGCCTTGTCCGGGTCGTTGGCCAGGTCGCTGAGCGCCTTGACGGCATCGGTGGTGTCGCACTGGCCGAGCGCCTCAATCGCGAAAAGCCGGACGGATGAATGGGCGGACTTCAACAGGCGCGCAAGGCCCTCGCCGTACTTGGCCGGAATCTTCACCGCCTTCAACACGTCGAGCGCGGCGGAGACGATATTCTGGAAGTCTTTTTCCTCCAGGTAGCCCAGCATCGCCTTGATCACGTCGTCGTTGCCGGTCTCCGGGTATTGGAGGTTTCGCAGGCCGACCAGGCCGTGTCGGCGGACCGAGGTCTCGTTCTTGGCCGTCGCGTACTTGAGCAGCAGCGGCTTGGCTTTGGCCTGCTTTGAGTAACCGATCAGGCGCAGCGCGGAGATCGTGGCCGACTTGCTCTCCCGCACCTTCTTGAGGCCGAGAAATTCGGACGTCTCCTTGAAGAGCTGCGCAAGCTGCTTGGCGTCCATCTTGTCGGCCTGGGCGCGGACGGCGTCGCCGACGAAGCGCACGATATCGAAGTCTTCGTCGAAGAGGCACTGAAAGAGCGTCTTGAGCGAGTCCTTGCTCCAATGGGCGAGGATGATGCGGATGACGGCCATCTTGAGGCCGCGATCCTTGCCGTCGAGTTCGCCCTTGAGTTGCTTAATCGCCGCGGGACCGAGGGCGGTCAGGACGGCCATGGCCTTGTGGCGCACGTCGCCCTGTTCCTTGAGCAGCGGCACAACGGCGTCCACGGCTCCTTCGCCGCCGACCTTGGCGATGGCGTCCAAAGCGCAGAGGCGAAGCTGCGTGTTCTGCGAGCTTAGCGCCTTGCCCAGGGCCTGCGCCGCCCCTTTGTCCTTCGGCTGAAGCTCGCCGAGCACGACGGCGGCGGCGCATTGGATTTTGGCGTCTTCCGACCCCAGCAGTTCCACAATCTTCTTAATGCTTGAATCCATGGTTGAGCTTCCCTGCTCCTGACAAAATACAAAAAACCGCGATTCAGGTCCGGCCCGGCTTCACGGCCATCGCGAAAACACTAAGCCCGAAAGGCAGACGGCACCACCCTATCAGCCTGTTCTCCGCCCGCAGCAACGCCAACAGCAAACCGTTCAACCATCCGGGCAGCGGCCCGACGTCGTTGCGCGGCGCTGTTCGCAGAAGAAGCTTCTGCGCCAACCGACTGACGCATGCGACCGGGAACAGGAGCGTGTTGCGGTAGGTGATCCTCCGGGCCAGAAAGCCCGTCTCCGCGAGCAGTTCGCCGACCTCGCGGGCGCTGTACCGGCGGCGATTGCCGATGGCGTAGTCATGCGGGCCTTTCAGCCATTGGCACGCCGGAAGGTTCAGGAGGAGCATCCCGCCCGGTTTGAGCACGCGGCGCATCTCCGCCAGGGCCGTTTTATCGCAGCACCCTTCATTCGACAGGACATCCACCGAGACGGCGGCGTCAAAACATTCGTCCGCAAACGGCAGCGCTTCGAGGCGCGCCCGGACCATGTCCGCCGTGCCGACGCGCCGCCCGTCGGCCAGGGCATCCGCCGCGATATCCACGCTTACGGTCCGCGTCCTGGCTCCCAGCGCGCGGGCGAGTGCGCCCCGTCCGCAGCCGGCGTCCATGACGAGGGGCCTTGCGCCCGCGCACAGATCCAGCGTCCGGGCGATCAGGGCGTACACCCCCGCATACCACCAGTATGTGTCCTCGACCGGTGCGCGAGTGCCTGCCCTTTCGCCGCCGGTCTGGGGACGGCCGCGCTCCCCTTTCACAATGCGTCGTCCTCCTCCGGCGGCTCGCGGCCCTCGCTCACCTGCCAGCCTTCCCGCCCGACGAGCTTGACGAAGTGGCAGTAACAGACGTGGCGCTGCGTGCGTTGCCCATTGGACTTCTCGATGACGACGAGTTCCTGTTCGCTTTCGCCGCCGATGGGGATCACAAGAAGGCCCCCCTCCTTGATCTGTTCGAAGAGCGGCTCCGGCACGCTCGGCGCGCCGGCGGTCACCAGGACGCGGTCGAATGGGGCTTCTTCCGGCCATCCGAGGCTGCCGTCGCCCACACGAAATCGGATGTTCAGGAAGCCCAAGTCGGTCAACAGGTTCCTGGCCGCGGTGGCGAGCGTCTTGAACCGCTCGATTGTGAAGACGTCCTTGGCGAGCAGCGAGAGGATCGCCGTCTGGTAACCGGAGCCGGTCCCGATCTCCAGCACGCGCTCGCGGCCTTCAAGCTTCAGGCACTCCGTCATGAGCGCGACCATGTAGGGCTGCGAGATGGTCTGCCCCAGGCCGATGGGCAGCGGGCGGTCGTCGTAGGCCTCGCCCGCGTACTCTTCGGCCACGAAGCGCTCGCGCAGAACGCTCGAAAACGCGGCCAGCACGCGCTCGTCCCGGATGCCGCGGTCGGCAAGCTGGAACTGCACCATCTGGCGGCGTCTCACGGCGGCGTCTTTTGGGCGTCCGAACAACATCCGTCACTCTTACTATGGGTCTTGTCTGATGGTTCCCCGCTAAGCTCACGGGGCTGACGGTTTGATGTCCTTGATCTTCAACTCCACGGATTCCCGGTTGTTCCAGCGGCTGATCTCCGGCGCATAGGCGATGTCCCATCGCTGGCCGGGGCGCCGCAACTTGTCGGCCAGCGCGGCCATGTCGAATCCCACCGCGCGCACCGAGAAATCGCCCTGGCGGGCGAAAAACCAGATGTGTTTGCCGCCCGTTCCCATCTGCCGCACCTCGCCGGCCACGGTCACGTTCGTGCTGGCCAGGACGGGGGTTGGGTTGCCGTCTCCGCAGGGGGCCAGCATCTCGAGTTCCGCGACGATCTCGCGCGACAGCATCGGCAGCGGCACTTCGCCCTCAAGGTGAACGAACGGGACGAGGTCCTCGGGCTTCAGGGTTTCCTTCGCGGTGTCCATGAAAACGCGCTGGAAGTCCTCGAACCGTTGGCGCTCCAGCCGCAGCCCCGCCGCCTGCGCATGGCCGCCGAAGGCGATCAGGTGCTCCGAACAGCGGTCGAGCGCGTTGTAGAGGTGGAAGTTCTCGATGGACCGCCCCGACCCGTGGCCGACCCCGTCGTCCCAGCAGATGAGCACCGCCGGGCGATAAAATTCCTCCGAAATCTTGGCCGCGACGATGCCGATCACGCCGATGTGCCAGTTTTCGTCCGCCAGGATGATGGCCGGCGGCACGTTCTCGCCGTACTGCTCTTGTACGCGCCGCCGCGCGGCGTCGGAGATCTCGCGCTGGATGCCCTGCCGGCGCGCGTTCTCCTGGTCGAGTTCCCTGGCCAGCTCCATCGCCCGTTGCGTGGACTCGGTGATGAGCAGCTCGACGCTGCGCTCGGCGTTGCCCAGACGCCCTGCGGCGTTCAGTCGCGGGGCCAGGCGGAACGCCACGGCGTACGGGTCCAGCGGCTTGTCGCCTATGTTGGCGACCTCGATGAGCGCGCGAATGCCGGGGGCGGCCGATTCGCTCAGCGCCCGCAGCCCGAACTTGGCCAGCACCCGGTTCTCGTCTACCAGCGGAACGACGTCGGCCACCGTGCCCAGGGCCGTCAGCCCCACGGCGTCCAGAAGGAAGTCCTGGAATTCCGGCGACACCTTCGTGCCGTTGGAGAAACTTTTTCCCAGCGCCCACGCCAGCTTGAACGCGATGCCCACGCCGGCCAGCCCTTTGAAGGGGTAGCGGCTCGCAGGGATGCGGGGGTTCACCAGCGCGAATGCCTGCGGCAGTTGGTGGCCGGGTTCGTGGTGGTCGGTGATGATGAGGTCCACGCCTCGGCTGTGGGCGAACTGCGCCTCGGCCAGCGCGCTGATGCCGCAGTCCACCGTCACGATGAGCTGCGCGCCGCCCGACACGATCGCGTCGAGCGCCTTCATGTTGAGGCCGTACCCCTCTTCGAAGCGATCGGGCAGATAGTACTCGACGTGGGCGCCCGCCATTTTCAGGCAGCGCAGGAGAAGCGCGGTCGCGCTGATGCCGTCCACGTCGTAGTCGCCGTAGATGACGATCTTCTCGCCGTTGCGGATGGCGTCGCGGATGCGGTTCGACGCGCGCTCCATGTCCGGCAGGAGCCAGGGGTCGCGCAGGCCGGCCAGTTGCGGCTGTAGAAAGGCCCGGCCCGTCTCGATGTCCTGCACCCCGCGATTGACGAGAAGCTGCGCCAGAATTCGCGAAATGCCCAGTTCCTTGGCCAGCCGCTCCTCAATAGCCGTCTGGCGGGGCGAAAAAACCCAACGCTTTTCGGTCACGTCGTTCGTCCTTCGATGCTTCGCTTGTGCGCGGAGATTCCTGAACGTTCCTTTCCGGTCCGCTGCGCGTCCCGGCGGCTACGCCTCCTGACCGCGCAGTTGCCCGCAGCCGGCCGCGATGTCGCGCCCGCGGCGGAAACGGATCGTCGTTCGGGCGCGGTGCGCGGCGAGCATGTCGCGGAAGCGGCGCACCTCCTCCGTTTCCGGCGGCCGGAAACCCGATCCCGCGACCGGATTGAATGCGATCAGGTTCACCTTGGCCTTGCTCGTCGCAGCCATGCGCGCTACGGCCGCCGCGTGCCGCGCCGACATGTTAATACCAGAAAACATCACGTATTCCAACGACACTTCGCGCCCGGTCTCGTCGCCGTAGCGCCGCAACGCCTTGGCCAGTTCGGCGACCATGGTGCGCTTCGCGGCGGGCATCAACCGTCGCCGCTCCTCCTCGAAAGGCGAGTTGAGCGACAGCGCCAGGTTCACGCCCGCTCCGCTCTGCCGCAGCCGCTCGATCCCCTCCAGGATGCCGCTCGTTGACACCGTGACGCGCCGCGCCGGCAAGCCCGCGCCCGTTTTTTCGCCGAGCGTCTCGATGGCTTTCAAGACGTTGTCGAGGTTCAGGAGCGGCTCGCCCATCCCCATGAACACGAGGTTGGACAGGCGCTCGGCGCGCTGGCCGATGAGGAACTGCCCGACGATCTCGCCGCTGGACAGGTTGCGCTGAAAGCCCATCTTCCCCGTGGCGCAGAACGCGCACCGGAGCGCGCAACCCGCCTGGCTCGAAACGCACAGGGTGGCGCGCCCGTCATCGCGCATGAGCACGGCCTCGATCTTCGCGCCGTCGTCCAACTGCATGAGGAACTTGCGCGTATCGTCGTGCACGGAAAGGGCCGTCCGGATGACGAGCGGCAGGCCGATTCGGAAACGTTCCGCCAGCGCCGCCCGTTCGGCCTTGGCGATGTTCGTCATTGCGCCGAAGTCGGTCGCGAGCTTTCTGAACACCCACGGCCACACCTGGCGCGCGCGGTACGCCGACAATCCCAGCGTCTCGACTTCCGCCTGGAACTCGTGCAGGCCGTAATCGAGAATATTCCGCAGCCTTATTTGCGTCTGTTGCGGCATTACAGTCCCAGGGAACCGTGTCGCCGGCGACCGGCGGCTGACACTCAAACCCGTATTTTACCACAGCCACCCGCCAGAATGAAGCGGCAACTGCGCGGCCATTTCGGGCGTTGACTCTGCTTGTGGAGATGTTAGAATCACGGCAGCGTTCTGAAAAGGAGACACGAAATGGCCGCCGAAAAGGACAAGGGCCTCGATGCGTGGCTGCGGGAATCCGCCGTCGGCGACGCCTCCGTTCAGCTTGCGTTGATGCGGCTTCTATTGCGCAAGGGAATCCTGACGGAGGCCGAAGTCCTCAAGGAGGTCCGGTCCGTCCAGGGCCAGAATCCCCAGGAAGACGTCGGGCTGGCGCGCTACACCGAGGAGGAGTGCCGCTCCGACGGAGACGGCCCCTGGCACCCCGGCGGCAGCCGCGCCACGGCGTTCCTCGCCCAACTGGCGGGCATCACGCGTGACAGCCACGTCCTCGACGTCGGGTGCGCGTTGGGCGGCTCCGCCCGACAGCTTGCGGAAACCTACGGCTGCCGCGTGACGGGCCTTGACGCCGACTTCGTGCGCATCCTGGAGTGTCTGAAGCGCACGAAGGCGCGCGGGCTGGACCATCTCGTGGACTACGTTCAAGCCAACGCCTTTCACATGCCCTTCGAAGCCGGTGCGTTCGACGTCGTCTGGCGACAGTTTGCGCCCATCACCCCCTTCAACGAGGAGCGCCTGCTGGCGGAGTGCGCCCGCGTCCTGAAGCCGGGCGGCCCGCTGGTCTGCATGCACGGGATGAAGACGGACAAGCTGGCGGAGTCCGAGACGGTGAACGATCCCGAACTCTCGCGCCGCATGCTCTACGAGGAATACCGCTTCCTTCTCGAACGCGCGGGCTTTCGCGTCGAGAAGGTGGACACCGACACCCCCACGAAGTTCGACATGGAATTCTGCGAGCGGCACGGGCGGCAGAAATACCTGCAGCTTCTCCGCGAAGGCAAGCTGCTCAGCGCCGTGTTTATCGCGAGGAAGGCGTGAGGGAAAGTCTTGGAGTCGGTGATCACCGGGGGGATTCCATGGCCCGTCTATCTACCGACCCATCCCCTAATCTCACGTGCAATACGAAGATACTCAACATGGGGGCGGTCGGAGACGTTGGAGGGAACAATAATCCTTGGATGAATACCCTTGCGGAAATCTTCGATACCGGCGTCACGATGCAGTTGATGGAGTCGTTCGGATTCTTTCCGGCTCATGAGGACGCGGTAGTCATCGGAAATCGCGACTAGAGCTCGATCATAGGCTTTGTGGTGCAGATAGCACAAAGCGACGCCATTGGAGGTCTCGTCGGTGCTCTTTGCGTGGAGCACAGGAACGATATGCGCGGCCTCTATCAAGTCCAACTGGATACCACACATGGTACAACTATGGCCATACGCCTGTAGCACCCGCCGCTGGAAACTATTCTTTCGCAGAGTTCTACGAACAGATACGAGGGCGGTTCTTCTCTGTTCGGCGACTGAACGAATCTCGGCGTCGTTAACCGCATCCGGGTTGTCAGCAACATGAGACAGGACTCTAAACTCGTACGGCGAGCTGCCGAGATCATGAATGGCTTCGAGGTTCCGAATGTACTCCACGAAGAATGTGGGGTGGAACGCGATGGCGATCTCTTGGTTACCTTTATCACATGGCGAGAACCCCTTTTCCCGCGCCTCCAACAGATACCGCTCTCTGATCTGCAGAGAAGGAGAAAACCCCAGAAGTCCCGAGTGTCTACGGAAATCGAAGCCCGCAAACACCCCAGCCTGTTCCCACCATCCTAGGATGAGTGTCTTGCCTTCGGGTTCCGGCTCAAAACGCCTGCTTGCCAAGCCCGTAATCTGAATGCGGAACTCATCTCTCGGACGCGCGTGGCCGCCGCCGTGGGTCACATTCCAGATGTAAATTCGAAGTGTGAAGCTTTCGGACTCATTGAACGCGCGCAGACGGAGCGGGTGATCGGTGGGCAGCGACAGGTGAAGTGACTGCCATCCACAATCCCTGATGGCGCGAATCACTCTCTCGAAGATATCACTTTTCGATAATGTAGTGTTTTCGGCTAAGCGGCACAAAGGGGCGAAATAAATAGTGGGTGCTTGCCTCCTTGGGAGAGTAGGATAGGAGGACTC
>CAYPFP010000183.1:0-7913 GCA_964409935.1 uncultured Planctomycetota bacterium
CGAACGGTGCGCCGCGAAAATGCAGAAGTAAGGCCTTGCATGGGGGGACAAAGGGAGTATAATAAGGATTTTGCGCAACCCTTTGAAGGCAGGGGGTTGCCCCAGATTACACCCGCGTTGGCGCGCCGCGGAAGCGGCGCAGGTTAGGGACTAGCCGTCGAGTTTGGAGGACTTGAGAATGGAAGTGATTCTGCAAAGGCTGGTGGAGAAACCTGTCGAGCAGTGTCCGGTCGAAATCGTCGAGCGCAAGGGAAAAGGCCACCCGGATTCGCTCTGTGATGGCGCTGCGGACCAACTGAGCATCGAGTTGTCGAAGTATTACGTCAAGCATTTCGGCCAGATCATGCACCACAACGTGGACAAGTGCGTCCTGGTCGGCGGGGCGTCGAAGGCGGACTTCGGCGGCGGCGAAATCCTCACGCCCATCAATTTCATCATGGTCGGCCGCGCCGTCAACAACGTCGGCGGCAAGCACGTGCCGGTCAAGGACATCGTGGACAAGACGGCCAGGACCTGGTTCGACAAGAACCTGCGGTTCCTGGACCCGGCCGAGGACCTCAAGGTTGAGGCCATGATCCGCCCTGGCAGCGCCGACCTTCGCGCCAATTTCGAGCGCACCGTCCCGATGGCCAACGACACCTCCTTCGGCGTCGGCTACGCCCCCTTGAGCGAACTTGAGACCCTCGTGTTCAAGGCCGAGGCCCTGCTGAACTCCGCGGCCATGAAGAAGCAGCACCCCGAACTCGGCGAAGACATCAAGGTCATGGGCGTTCGCGTGAAGGACCGGATTGTCCTGACCGTCGCCTGCGCCTACGTCTGCTCCAAGGTGGCCAACAAGGAAGAGTACATGGCCTCGAAGGCCAACATCCTGGAGCACCTGCAGAATCTCGCCGCGAAGGTCACGAAGCGCAAAGTGGATATCGCCCTCAACAACGCCGACCGCCCCGAACGCAACTCCTACTACCTCACCGTCACCGGCACCAGCGCCGAAGCCGGCGACGACGGCCAAGTCGGCCGCGGTAACCGCGTCAACGGCCTGATCACCCCCTACCGCGCCATGACGCTCGAAGCGGCCGCCGGCAAGAACCCCATCACCCACACCGGCAAGCTGTACAACCTCGTGGCCGGCGAGCTGGCCCAGAACCTCGTAAAGGACTCCGAGATCAAGGAGGCCGTGGTCTACCTGGTGAGCCGTATCGGCGCGCCCATCACGGAGCCTATGGCCGTGGATGTGAAGATCCGCACTAACCTTTCCGATAAGGCCCTGAAGGACCGATGCGGCAAGGCCGTCAAGCAGGCTCTCGACAGCGTGCCTGTGATGTGGAAGAAGATTCTCGCGGGCAAAACGCAGGTTTGCTGACGCACCTTCGGCAGGCGGGAGGCAGTACGCCGGCGCGTTCTGCGTCTGCCTCCTGCCTGCTCAACTCAAAGGGCGGGTGACCTATGGGAAAGCTGGCTGGCGCACTGCTCGCAGGCGTACTTCTCCTGTCCGGCTGCAAGGCCCCGGAGATGATCTTCTCCGGCGGCCAACCGGTCGCGGCTTCCTCCGACAGCTATGAAAGCCTCTGGCGGGCGTGCCGCGCCGTCCTGGCCCGCCAGTACGACCTGGTGCAGGAGAACGAGCGCAACGGCACCCTGGTCGCCCGCGGCAAGTCGGCGGCCATGGTCGCCCGGCCCAACGCCGACCCCGCCGACAGCCGCACGGTTATGACCGAGATCAAAGCCTCCATCGTCCCCGCGAAGGGCGGGTACGAGGCCCGCATACGAGCCATCACCCGGGGCGCCCCCGGCCCGGACTTCGATTCCATACGCACTGCCGGCATGCCGGAAACGAAGGAGGGAGCGGACTTCAACGACCTGGGCACATCCGCGACCCGCGATTTCGCCCTGGAAGAGCAACTGGCCTCCCAGATTCGCGCGGAGCTTTCCTACCCGGCGCCGCGCGGCAGGTAATCTCGGCTGCTCCTCTACTTGGTCTCCTGCATCCCCCCGGCGGCAAGACTCCCTTTCGCGCCGCCGCGTGTGCGCAGATAGCGCCACGCCACAAGAGCGCCAAGACCTTCCGGATATGATACCGACAACTCCGCCCACCTGCAACTACGGCTTGGCGATCCTGCCCTCCAACAGACCGACCTCCGCCAAGCGGCGCCGCTTCAAGTCTACGCGCAGCGTCTTCACCTCGAAGCCCGACAGGCGCACAGCCCCAGCGATCCGCGCAGAGGGCACGGACACCGTCGTCGAGCGCGCTTTGCCCGTCGGCTCGAAGAGGCGAAGGATGATGTCCCCGTTGTCTTCGGCCTGTTTACTCGCAGCGCATTGAACGACCTCGTCGCTGAGCGTGAAGGCGGCCGGCGGCTTTCGGCCCGCCCCCGAAGGGAAGAACGAGAGCGCGAAAGGCCTTTCGTTCTTTGCGAGCGCTTCACGGTCAACGTTCGCCAGTCGCTGGCCCGCCGGCCCGCCGTTGACCCAGAAGCGAAAGAGCCGCTCGCCCTGGTCAATCCTCGGCAAGTAGCGGTCTTGGGGCACGATGGGACGCTGGCCGATGGGATGCCCGGAGTAGGCCGGCGACCGCAGCAGCGTTACCCGCAGATCGCCCTGCGAAAAGTCGGAGCCGTACACGCCGTCGTTGACGCACGTGAAGGCAAAGTCGTCGGCGTCCGAAACGACGGCGACCCATTTCTGCGCCACGACCTCGTCGCCGCCGCACGGAAGCTCGGCCACGCCGTAGGCCACCTGGCCGAGATATCTCGCGGCCTTCCGGCCGGTGGGCATCAGGAACTTCAGCATCCGGTTCTTGTGGTTCCAGTGCACGCGCACCTCGACCTCAATCTCGGTCCCGCGTTTGGGGAACTTGTACCGCTGGCAGATGGCCGACCCTTCATGCCCGAAAACAGCCTCCACAACGCTCCGCACCTCGCCGTCCTCGATGACGCGCACAGACGGGAGCGGCCCGGCCGTCACGCCGGACAGTCGCGCGCCGTCTTCGGCCGACATCAGCGCAAAGCGTCCGGCTTCCTTGTCGAACCGCCGGCCCGTCATGCCCCACGGGTCCTCGTTGTCCATCATGACCACCGGCTGGAACGCGCCCTTCACCAGCATATCCACGCCTCGAACGCGGCACCTGTCCACAAGCCCCGTCCGTGTGTTGACGAGCACATCGAGGTCCCTGGTCTTGAAGCGGATGTTGCCTCCCCTCTCCTCCAGCGAGACCGGCGGTTTGCGCGGCAGCGACTTCATCCGGCAATCAAAGCGATTCATCCGCCCCGGTTCCAGCTCCGCGGCGAACACGACCCGCTTGCGCCAGTCCAGGTTAAGATTGCTGAGTTCCTTCTCCACCTGGCACGGCACGGGCTTGCCGTTCCGGTACACGACGGGGAGGGTGAAGGTGTCCTTCCAGTTCTGGTCGGCAAGCTGGAACTCGCACTCAAAGATGCCCTTTACGCTGTAGGGGTGGGGGTTGTAGACCAGGATCGGTATCTCGCCGGGCTTCGCCTTGGGCTGGCCGGCGGCGAGGGCAAAGAACGCGCGCGCCTTGAGACGCGAGATGACCTCAAGCGCGTGGTCCATAAGCCGCAACGACGCCTCCTCGACGGGCTGGATGGACGATCCGGGGAGTACGTCATGGAACTCGCTCACCATCAGGTCGCACAGGGCCTCCTGGATCTCGTCCTTCGGGTACTTCATCAGGCCGTGCAGCGCCGCCGCGGACGCCATCTTCTCGAAGGCGTAAATTTCGTTCTCAAGGAGCCGGTGCCGCTGCTTGACGCGAACCATCGAGGTGTAGCAGCCGACCGCCCAGGGGTTCAGGTCCTTCTCGCGCCGGGGCAAGTTCGGTTGTTGCGAGCGAAGCTCCTTGAAGTAGGCTTCCGGCGTCGAGTGGACGACCTTGAAATCCTTTGTCTCGGCGATGAGGTCTTCGAGGTCCTGGACGTCCTTCAGCGAGGGGCCGCCGCCGTGGTTCCCCACGCCCCACAGGATGAGGCTCAGGGAACGGTCGGGGTTCTTCTCCATCCAGTTCTCGACCTTGGCGCGGGCGCCGCCCAAAGGCGAGTTGTACCACACGTCGGTCCTCTTCGCCGTGATCCGCGAGCCGTCGTAACCCACCCATGTGAACTCGTTGCCCTGCAGCGGGCAGTCGTTTTGACCGGGCCGGCAGAACAGGTAGGAGTCGTAGCCGCCCTTGACGAGGATCTGCACCAGCCCCCGCGTATGGCCGAACGGGTCGAAGTTGATGGCCGTGGTCGGCTCGACGCCGAACTTCTCCTTGAAATACCGCTTGCCCAGGAGCATTTGTCGGACGAAGGACTCCCCCGACGGCATGTTGCAGTCGGGCTGGAGATACCAGCCCCCCATGATGTGCCATTGCTTGCGGCGCACAAGCCGCTGGATGCGCCGGAAAAGCTGCGGCTCGTATTCCTCGACCCACTTGTACAGCACGGCCTCGTTGTGGTTGAAGACGAAGGCCGGAAATTGCTCGCACAGGTCGGCGGCCGTCCTGAACGTCGAGAGCGCCTCGGCCGCGCCCTCTTCCCACTCCCACAGCCACACGGGATCCAGATGGGCATTGCAGAGCAGATGCATCTTCTTGTCAGGCATCGAAGTCACCTCGTTCGCACGATGGTTCGAGAACAGGCCCGAAAAATCAGAAAGGCTTTCTGATGATCTCCGATCTCAGCAAATCCGGCAGGCTCACGGCGGAGAAATTGAGATAGAACCATTCGGGATCCGTGAGTTTTTTCCGGGAACCCCCCGCGCCCGACGTGTTGGGCCGAGAGAGCAGGTGCGGTATGCCCGACAACGCTTCGGGCGAACAGACGTTGTACGTCACGCGCATTAACTCCGCGAGAACGTCGGGCGTCTTCTCGATGCAATCATGGAAATACGCCAGGCCGTCAAGCCCCTGAACCGTTCGCCCTTCGCTGGTAGTCCACCATCGGCTTTTGCCGCCGATCACGTTGGGGATGAACTTGGTCCGGAGGAAATCCTCGGTCTCCTTCCTGATATTCTCGCCCTGCAGGAACTTGTTGCCCCAGACGGCGCTTTCGACGAAGGCGCCCCCCGTCGTGCTCTTGCAGCGGCTCATCCACCAGCGTGCATCCCGAACGGCGGCTTCGTTGTCCTTCGGGTCCTTCGTCAACAGGGCGTGCATCACGGCCGCCGTCAGTGTGCAGCCGATGGTGTAAATGTTTTCTTCCGGGGCGAAGATCTTCACGACTTTGTCGAGCGGCTTGATCGGCCGCGAGCCGTAGTCGCTCTTGCACCACCCGACGCCGATGCCTCCGCCTTCGCAGCGGAACGACTCCCGGTAACCCATGTACGCCTTGAGCGAATCGTAGTAGCGTCCCTTCTCCTTCTCGGAAACGTACGTGACGAGCCTTGCGACGCCGCACGCGATCTCGCCGCCGTCGGCCACAAAACACTCGTTCCCCTCCGGATGATAACCGTAGCCCATCAGGTAGCCGCCGTCCGCGCGTTGCTCGGCGATCATGGCATTGCCCCACGACATTGCGGCGTCGAGGTGCTCCTTGCGTCCCGTCAGATCGTGAGCGGCCAGAAGGCCGCGGGCGCCGCGATTGTCCACAAAACCGATCCCCGAGAACTTCCCGTCGCCGCGTTCCTGCTGTGTTCTCACGAAGAGGTCGCACACTGTCAGCAGTGTATCGCGAACGTTCACGGAAGTCTGAATGATGTCAAGGCACTTGCCGTCCAGGAGCAACCGGCACTCTGCTCTGAAATCCTTCCAATCGAAGCGGTCTGCGCCGACTTCCAACGCGATGAATTCGGCTGTCTGCCTGGGCGAAAGTTCGACGGTCGTGGCGGCCTTGATCTGCGTGGTTCCGCTCAAGCTGGCCTCGATTACGAGTCTTCGCCACAGGAAAGCTCGGTTCGAGACGCCCACCGCCGCCTGCATCACGACCCCGCCGTCTCGCACCGTGAAGCGGGGGGTGATTTCGGTGAAAAACGCCCCGTTCAGCATCCTGTCCGCAAGCGAAACCAGCGCGGCGTTGTCGCCGGGCGGGAAAAGGTCGCGGTTGGTCGCGCCGAAGCAGGCCCACACGCTGCCGGCGTATGTCCCGCCGGTGTTGACAAAGAGCGAGGCGGCGGTTTCTCCCTTCGAGGTCAGAAGCAGAGGCGCGGCCCTGACCAGTCTTTGCGTCGGAAGGAAGGTGTAGCGCGCGCGGGCCTTATCTCTCTTGATGGCGTACAGATCGTCATCGAGGATTGTGGCCGTCCAGCCAGACGACGCCCCTGTTATCACGAAGTCCGCCGGAAAAAACACCTGGCCGGGGGCGGAGCGGAGCGCCTCGGTCTCGGTGAAAGGCCGAGACCCGTGAAAGGCGGCGATGTCCCCCGCCCCGCCGGGGTACTTCAGCCTGGGACCGAAGGCCCTTTCGAGGTCGGAGGGTGCGGCCAGCAACAGCGGCTCGTCAAGGAGTGTGCGCGCCGGCGCGTCCACGGTGCGCCATTCCACCTCCGACGCCTCAAATGTACGCGGTCCCGTTCCGACCAGGCTGGCGGGAAAACCAAAAAGAACCCTTCGAACCTGTTCCGGACGGACGTAGTCGCCCTTGTCTCCCCTGTGTTCGCTGGCGTAACAGACAAACTCGCTTGCCAGGACGTCGTAGGTCTTCCAGTCGGGCGACAGTTCCACCACGGCCTTCCAGCGCGAGCCGTCGGCTTCGTTCAGCTCGACACACAGGCGGTTCGTGTCCTGATCCCCGCGTGCGCGGAAGTGAACGACGCCGGCATCTCCCGCGCCCTCGCCGCCCAGGGCCACATACGTATACGTCTTCAACTGCGGGACCGTGACCCTCAAGGCCGGATTTCCGGCCGCGTCTTTTGTCAGGGAGACCTCGGCCGCATCCTGCCCCTTGGCCGTGTCGCGGCGAAGCGCCTCGACAAGTGCCGGCGTGATGTTCGCGACCGGCCGGCGCGAAATGTATCTCGAACACAGCGCGGCGCGATTGGCCCACCCATCCGGCGTGGAGAAGAGAGGCTCCCGGAAACAACGTCCGCCCAGCGTGATCAGGCTTCCCCCTCCCCGCAGGAAGGCCCGCAAACTTGCCGAACCGGAGGCCGGAAACGACTCGCCGTAGGGCAGGACGAGTAGCGCGAGGTTCTGCGGGTTCACAACGGCCGGGTCCGTCAGGTCGCGCGTCGAGAGAAATCTGACGCCCAGGCCGGCCGCCGCCAGAGCGGCCCCGATGGCGTCCGGATTGCCGGCCGCGCCCGCCGCCGTGTCCTTCCAGATGCCCACCGTCGGCGTCTGCGCCAACGCCGCTCCGTGCATCATATAGAAAACCAACGCCGCCGCCATCGCGAGTCTTGGCTGCATGCCGGCCTCTGCCTAATCTGCGCGGAAATTCTCCATCTTCGCGGCCGTCGCCCCCGCCAAATCGGCCCGCGACATCCGCAGCGAAATCGTGTGGCTCCCGCAGTTGAAGTAGACCGTCTCCTCGGCCAGAAGCGCGTCGTCCATCAGCACGGGGAGGCCGAAGAGATTGCCGAACGGCGGGACCGCGCCCGGCAGGCAGCCGGTCAGCTTCTTCAGTTCCTCCGGCGTGGCAAACCGCACGCGGTTCGTGCCGAGAATCCTGCGCAGCTTGTTGTTGTCCACGCGC
Organism: uncultured Planctomycetota bacterium; assembly: GCA_964409935.1. GTDB lineage: Bacteria > Planctomycetota > Brocadiia > JAADGH01 > CAYPFP01 > CAYPFP01. The sequence goes on from CAYPFP010000183.1 coordinate 7,623, forward strand.
TTGGCCGCCGAGATGATCAGATGGTAGTACTGCTCGTTGGCCTTCACGATCAGAGCTTTGGCGCCCTGTTCGAGGCGGCTGGCCCGCGCGCCCGCGGCGGCTTCGCTGGTGGTGACCGGCTCGTGTTGAAGTTTATCGAACGGTATCTTCTGAGCCGTGAGAAGTTCCAGAATTTTTTTCGTGGCTTCCGTTTCGCCGATTTGAAGCTCCATCCCTGACCCTCCTCGACGACGCAACCCGGGAATCCAGACCGCATACACCATACCATGAGGCCCCCCCAAAGGCAATGCG
>CAYPFP010000184.1:0-7764 GCA_964409935.1 uncultured Planctomycetota bacterium
GCCCCCCTCGGCGTTTGACGTCCCCTCAAAAAATGCCTTTTTCGCGACAGGCTTGAGAAGGCTTAGGCGGGAATCGCTTTCGGGTCTACCGCCCCTTGGCAAACAGGACGGTCTTGACGGTCATGACCAGGATGAGGCAGTCGAGGAAGAGGGACATGTTCTTGATGTAATAGAGGTCGTACTGGAGCTTTTCCTTGGTCTCCTCCAGTGTGGCGGCGTAGGGGTACTTGACCTGCGCCCAGCCTGTGACGCCGGGGCGGACAGCGTGGCGTTCGGAGTAGTAGGGAACTTTTTTGTCCAACTGTTCGACGAACTGGGGGCGTTCGGGACGGGGGCCGATGAGGCTCATATCGCCCTTGAGCACATTCCAGAGTTGGGGCACTTCGTCCAGGCGGGTCTTGCGGAGGAATCGGCCGACGGGCGTAATGCGAGGGTCGTTGCGGGCGGCAAAGACGGCGCCGGTCTGCTGCTCGGCGTCGGCCACCATGGTGCGCAGCTTGATGAGGGTGAAGGGCATATTGTTGCGCCCCACTCGCTCCTGGCGATAGAAGACGGGTCCGCGAGAGGTGAGCTTGACGGCCAGGGCCGCCAGCGCAAGGGGAACGGCGCCGAGCGCCAGGCCGACCAAGGCGAGGAAGACGTCGGTGACGCGTTTGAGGCGCCACTGGAAGAAGCGCACGTTTCCCAGGCTCTGAGAGAGGAGCCAGATGTCGGTGAGGTGGTCGAACGGGATCTTCCCCGTGAGCCGTTCATAGAACGATACGGCGTCAATGACGACCACTCCCTCGTAGCTCGCATGGATGAGCGTTTTGACCAGGGAGCTGTTTTTCTCCGCCGAAGGGGCCAGGACGATCTCCTGGACCCTGTGTCTGGCGATGATGTGCGCGACGTCGGCCGGGCCTCCAAGGCGGGACACGCCTTCGGGCGTGTCCGGATGGCGCTGCCCTTCCTCCGAGACGTATCCCAAGAGGAGATGAGAGGCCCCTTCGCCGGATCGCAGGGCATGGATGATGTCACGCGTGCATCTTTCCATCCCCACGATCAGCACCCTTCTGCCGCCGCGCATGACATGGGTGAGCCGCACGAAGACGTGCCTCCACGCCATGACGTAAACGGTGAGGAAGAGGACGTGGATGAAGGTGACGGCGCGCCCGTAGCGGAACGCGGGGAAGAGGAAGAAACAGATGCTCACGAAGATCAGGCTTACGCCGATGGCGAGGACGACGGAGGTGAAGTACTTGAACGACAACATGTCCTGCTTCAGATTGTATGCGTCCACGAAATAGAAGAACATCATGTGCACGGAGATGATGAAGACCGTGGGCCAAGCCATGTATACGAAGACGTGGTAGAGGTCGTAGCCTACCTGGTAGCCGATGTAGATAACTTGGGCGGTGAAGAGCGAGAGGAGAATACAGACCAAGTCCCCGAGGGCCAGGAGAAGCTGTTGTCTGCTAACGGTTGCGGCAAGAATTCGGAACACGTTTTCAGTTCCTGCTGGGCGTGGACGGCCGCTTCATGGAAGCGCTTTGCCAGCCCCCCAGAGTCCACAAGCATCCAAGTTCTATTATATGAAACCGGGCAAGGTCTGCAAACCTATTTGGCATAGTAATTTGCTGCATGTGCTCTAACCAACAGACCCTACGCCCCTTCGCGCCGACGACCTCGCAGGACCCGCTCGTATTCGCGGGAAACGGCTTCGGCGTAGGCGCGGATGGTGAACTGCCGTTCGACGATGTCGCGGCCGCGCCGGCCCATACGGCGCGCCAGGTCGGGGTCGCGACTCAGGCGGAGGATGGCGGCGGTGAATCCCTCGACGTCGTTTGGGGCTATAAGCAGGCCGTTTTCGCCGTCTATTATCCATTCCGGGATGCCGCCGACGCGGGTGGCGATGACGGGGCGCGCCATGGCCATGGCCTCGTAGTTGACCAGTCCCGCCGGCTCCGGTTCGATGGAGGGGACTACAACGATGTGCGAGGCGGACAGGAGGCGCGGGACATCCGTGCGGTAACCGAGAAAAAGGACACGCTGGCGGATTTCCAGAGACTGCGCCAGCGCCTTCAACTGGCGCATCAGCGGGCCGCCGGGGGGGGAGGTGTCGCCGGCGATGAGGCCGACAAGGGAGGGGTCTCGGCGTGAGGCGGCGGCCAGGGCGTTGAGGAAGAAAGCGTGTCCTTTCCAGGGCACGAGGCGCCCGAAGATGCTCACCACGCAACGGTTCGGCGCGATGCCCAATTCCTTCCGGACGTCTTCGCCGGAGCCGGATTCCTGGAACTGGTCGAGGTCCACGCCGTCGTGGACCACGCTGATCTTTTCGGGCGGGACGCCGCCGCCGAGCAGGTCGTTCTTGATGAAATCGGACATGGCAAAGAAATGGGCGACAAAGGGGATAAAGAAACGCGCAAGTCGGGCGCGGATTCCGTACATTCGGGTGTGAGAGAAACACGGGATGCCGGCGAAGGCCGACGCGAGCACGCCGGCGATGTTGGTGAGGAGTTGCTCGTTGGTATGGATGGCGTCGGCATGCCATCGTTTGGCGATGGAGGCCATGCGGAGGGCCGCCGGCACAGTGTCGGCGAGGAAGTTCATGCCCCAGTGAGCCTGGCTCAGGAGGGCGCGGGCCTTTCTTGACAGCAGGCCCTGCGCGGCGTCGGCTTGCAGAAAAGCCGGGCGCGGAATGTCCCATCGGCGGATCGCCCAGATGTTGATTCCGGCGGGCAGGTTGCGGCGGAGGTAGGAGAGGACGGCTTTGTTCTGCGCCCGCATGGCGATGCCCGCTTCGAACCAATCCGGGTCCAGTCCGGCCGCCAGATTCCGCAACCCCACCATGCCGCCTCCAAACCCGGCCGTTTCGTCAACGTACAGGATGCGGAGTTTTCGCTGCTGCATTGATTTCCTTTCAAGGGGGTGGTCCGGGACTCCGCGCAGCGGAAAGGGCACGGATGAGGGCTTCCTTCTCCTTGACGGCGTGGAGAAGCCGCCGGATGTAGACGACGTAGCCGAGGATGATGCACGTGTACATGAACACAACGAGGGCCAATCCCCAGACGCCGCCGTGCTGGGGGTGTTGGGGGATCGGCGCGCCCGACGGACTGACGGGGGGCGGGGGATCGCCGTAGAACTCCCCGCCGAGGCGGTCCAAGGTTCGGTGGAGGAAGAACAGGTCTCCGAGCTTGTCGTGCATCAGCCAGCGCAGTTCGTTGCGGCCCATCTTGCGGCCATAGTAGACAAATATGTCCGGAATGAGGGACCAACAGCCGCAAAGCGTGATGACGACGGGAGCGTACACAAGCCATCGCTTCTTCAACGGAAGCAGCGCGGCGGTGATGAGGAAAGGCGGCAGCATGCCGACGGCAAAATGGCCTACCGGAACCATAGACACCTCGCTTCTCCGATCAGGACGCTTTTTTTCATCTCTCGGTTCTTTTCCACGTGGCGCGCTGGCGGTTGGTCAACCAGCGTAAGAAGCCGACCATCATGGCGGCGTTCATGAAGACAAAGTAGTACGGGAGCGACAACACGCGCAGGACGCCGGGCTTGTTGCGAGTGAAGTGACCGGCGATGCCCGCCCCATACATCGCCGCCTGTAGGGCAAACGTGAGCTGGTAGAACGGTCGCCCGATCAGAAAGACGTTGGCAACGAGGGCCGCCATCATGAAGAAGGGCGCGAACCAGCGGAGCACTTTGTGCGACCAGTAGGAGAAGGCCACGACGCCGCGCAAGGGGTTCAGCAGCCGCCAGGTGAGACTGAGGGCCTGGAAGTTGCCCGCGCCGATGCGGGCCTTGCGCACGAACTCGGCTTCGACGGACCGGGCGGTCTCTTCGAAGGCGACGGCCTCGGTGTCATAGACGATGCGGAAGCCGGCCTCTCGTATCTTCATGGCGATGACGAAGTCGTCCACCCACGTTTCGTTGGGGATGGGGCGGTAGCAGGAACGGCGTATGGCGTAAATGGCACCGTTGGCGCCGAGCACGGCGCCGATCTTGTTCTCCAGGAATTTGAGGAGGCGCTCGTAGTCCCAGTAGCGTTTTTCGGTGTGATAGCTGCCGGCGGGGGTGAGCTTGAGTTCGCCGCAGACGACGCCGACGCGGCCGTCCGCGAAGTGGCGCACGAGCTTACGGACGGCGGCGGGGTCGTAGAGGGTATTGGCGTCGGTGAGGATGACGAGTTCGCCGGCGGCCTGCGCAATGCCGGTGTTCAGCGCGGCGGGCTTGCCGCTGCGCACGGGCTGGACGATAAGCTTGACGCCGTGTCCGAAGGCCGTGACGATATCGTTGGTGCGGTCGCTGGAGCCGTCGGAGACGACGATGACGTCCAGGTTGTCCCTGGGGTAATCGAGGGACAGGATGTTCCGCAGCTTGGCCTCGATGACGGCCTCTTCGTTGTACGCGGGAACGACGATGGAAACCGGCGGGGCGAACTCGGAGGGCGCGCGGCGTTCGACGCGGCCCAGGGCGTAGCGCAGGTCGCGCCACATCTGCACAACCGCAGCCAGCCCCAAGAGCACGACAGGATAGATGGCGTAACTGTAGAGGACCAGGATAAGCGGCGCCCAAAAACAGGTTTCGGACATGGCGATGACTCAGCGTGGACTGTGGGCGGATTTCTTCGCGGAAGCCGGCGCTTTCGCGGGTTTGCGGCGAGCCAACGCCAGGAGTTCGCGGATGATTTCGTCGAGCGTCACGCGCGGCTCGTACCCGATGGCGGCGCGGATCTTGGACAGGTCGGGGACGCGCCGTCGCAAGTCCTCAAAGCCTTCGCCGTAAGCCGTCGAGTAGGGGACGAACTCGACGCGGCGCGTCGTTTCAGCGACGCGGCGCGTCCGCCCGACGGCTTGGCGGACGCGGGCGCCGGTCTCGCTCAACCGCGCGACGCTTCGAGCCAGGTCCCGGATCGCGACTTCGCAGTCGTTCCCGATGTTATAGACCTGCCCGACGGCGGCGGGCAGTTCGGCCAGACGCACCAGCCCCTCGACCATGTCGCGGACATGAGCAAACGAACGCGTCTGGGCGCCGTCGCCGTATACGGTGATCGGCCCTCCCCGCAGGGCCTGCTCGACGAAACGCGGCAGGACCATTCCGTAGCGGCCCGTCTGGCGCGGCCCGACGATGTTGAAGGGACGGACGATGACGACCGGCAGGTTCTTCTCCTTCGCGTAGGCGAGGGCCAGGAACTCCTCCAAGGCCTTGGAGCAGGCGTAGCTCCAGCGGTTGACGGTGGTGGCCCCCAGCACCAGGTCGTCGTCCTCGGAGCAGGGGACCTTGGCGCTCTTGCCGTAGACCTCGGAGGTGCTCAGCAGAACCACCTTCCGGCCGTGGGCCGCGGCCTGGCGCAGGAGTATCTCCGTGCCGAGCATGTTCGTCTCGATGGTGCGCACCGGACTCTGAACGACAAGGAAGACGCCGACGGCGGCGGCCAGGTGGTACACGAGGTCCGCCTCCGACACGACCTCGGCGACGGTGCGCTCGTCGGTGATCGAGCCGATGCGGCATGTGAAGCGGGGGTGGCCTTCCAAGGCCTTGAGGTTCTCCAGGCTGCCCGTGGAGAGGTCGTCCAGCACGGTGACGCGCTCTTCGCCGCGCGCAACCAGATACTCGGCCAGATGCGAGCCGATGAACCCGGCGCCGCCTGTAATGAGAATCTTCATGTTCCGTCTCGAAAAACCGATGTCTTCGGCAGCAAGGCGAAGTGTACGAGGCAAGACGCCCGGGCAGGCTCTGACATCACGACGGCCGGGCCGGCCGTCCTGCCTTGTCAATTACAGCATCTCTGGCAGAAGGGGAATCGGCCCTTCTTCTTCAAGATGCTCCGGAATCGGCAGAAGGCGGGGTTGTTCCAAAGCTCGCGCAGTCCGGCGGTCCGGAGATTTCCGACCACGTAGTCCAGGCAAGGCATGAAACTGCCGTCGGGCATGAGGTAGGCCTCGCGCCAGGGCGCCACGCAATGCAGGTGAGACTCTCGCCTGTACTCGGGATTGGTGTAGTACTCCACGACCTCCCTCAGCGAATAATTGGGGCGGAAGAAGATCGGGAAGGGATAGCGCATATGCGAGAGCCGATGCAGTTGCGAGATGAGCAGTTGCGGGTCCAGGTTTTCCTGAGTCATCACAAAGCCTCGACACGCCTCGGACTTCCTTTGGAAGACGCGCTGGAATATCCGTTCGTGGTCCTCGCAGGCGGCCTGCTCGATGAACGTGAGGTGCTGATAGCTGAGGAATATGATGGGTTGGTCCTTCAGGGCCTCGGCCAAGTCCACAAGATAGGCATGGTTTGCCTGCGAGACGGTGCAGACGACGGATATCGGCGGAGCGGCAGCCCTGCGCGCCTTCTTGACGGCGTTTACGGCCTGGATGCCGCGAATGGCCCTGTCGAAGGCCCCTTTGACGCCGCGAATGTCATCGTGGACCGGCGCGGGGCCGTCAATGGAGACGTCCACCTTGTCCACGCCCAGCTCGACCACCTTCTCCGCATTCTTCTCCAGGAGCAGGCCGTTGGTGACGATGCGACAGCGCAGGTTGGCGTCCTTCACGGCCTTCGCGATCTGCTCCCAGCCCTGGAAGAGGAACGGCTCGCCGCCGAAAAGGGTGATGGTGGGTTTGCAGAAGGCGACCTTCCGGATGATCTCCTCGTACTCGGGCACAGACAGCGCGTTTGCGCCGTAGGGCAGTTGGGCGGCCGTGCCCTTTTCGCCCCAGAGGCCGCACATCTTGCAGCGCATATTGCACTTGTGCGTCAGGAAGAACGTGAGCGTGGTTGGGAAGGCGCTCGTGCCGGAGCGGCTGAGGTAGTAGGAGAGGACGGGCTGGAGGCGCTCAACGGCCACGTGAACAAGATATCGGGGGTTTGCGAAGAGCAGCCTTGCCACATTCCTGGCTTGGCTAGCCGTCACCATAAGTTGCCTCGGACACAGGAGCTTGCGGACACGCCACTATGGAAAATATAGCGGCCACGCGCAAATGTCAAGCCAAAAGTCCAGAGGAGTTTACCCATCTTTATGTGGGCGGAGTGTCGAAGGCGAAGGCGAGTTGGCGCTGAGGAGAGTCCGGAGTGTCAGGAGGCCGGCTCCAAACCACGCGCCCTGAACGCGACTCGTTCAGGGCAGGCTCACAAAATACACCGCCGCGTGCACCAGGACGTACGTGTTGCGGATCGCCGCGTACCGCCGCCGAAAATGCCGCGAAGACCGCAGAGAAGGCACAGGCCGTCTTGCAGGCAAGACCCGCCTCGCATGACGCCCCTTGCATTCCCCCGCCACCTCCTCTACAATACCCCCGTCCTCCTGGGTCATTACAACGGGGTGAACAATGCCCGATATTGACTGGTCAAACCCAGCAATCATAGCGGCCATCATAGGCGCTGTGGCTCTCATTATTGGGGCGATCATCGCGGCCGTCGCCAAGGCGCATTACAACCTTGGGGTTGACCTCTGGCGAAAGGGGGACATCGAGGGCGCGATCGCCGAATACAGGCAGGCCATCCGCATCAAGCCGGACGACGCCGCCGCGCATTACAACCTTGCCTGCGCGTGCGCGCAGAAACGCGATGCGCGTTTGGCTGTGGAATCGCTGCGTAAGGCAATTGACCTTGATTCAAAGTACAAAGGAATGGCCCGAACCGACAAGGGCTTCGACCCCATTCGTTCCGACCGCGAATTCAAACGCCTTCTAAAATGAATCCGCTGGTGCCAGGCACCAAGATCAGCCGCAAAAAGGCGCAAAATGCGCAAGCACGGCTTCAGTATTTTCTCTTTTGCGCTTCTTGTGC
>CAYPFP010000185.1:0-404 GCA_964409935.1 uncultured Planctomycetota bacterium
GCTCGTATCTCTCATGCTCTCAACACTTCACGCCTTTTCGCAATAGGCTTGGGCACACGTCCGTGCACCGCCCGCAAAGCACGCACTTCTCCGAGTCGTACACCGTCTGAGTGTGACAGGCCAGGCACCGCTCGGCCTGCCGGCGCGCCGCCTCCTCCCCATAACCGCTCTCCACTTCCGAAATGCCCGTTCGCCGGTCCAGCGAAATCGTCGTCGGCGCGCGGCGCTCCTGCTTCTCATACCCCGTGGGTCTCCGGTAGCGGCGCGTGGGAATCTTCTCCACGCGAAGCCTCGCCTCCGGTCTGGCGGCCACGCCCCTCAAAAAGTCGTCAATGGACATGGCCGCCCGCTTCCCGTTGGCCACCGACTCGATGAGGTTGCGCGGCCCGAAGGCCGCGGGGGGG
>CAYPFP010000185.1:422-7724 GCA_964409935.1 uncultured Planctomycetota bacterium
CGTCGTTGCCAGCGTCTCCGAATCCACCTTCACCGTCCCCTGCGCCGTAAGCGTCACCCCGTCCTCCGGCCTCAGAAACGACAAATCCGGCTGCTGCCCGCCAGAATCTCCTTGACTCCCGATTCGGCGTAAAGTATCGTCATAGATGTCCGGCGCGGCGTTTTGAAGCCTACGCCCCCATAGCTCAGTTGAACAGAGCGCTTGCCTCCGGAGCAAGAGGTCGCAGGTTTAAGTCCTGCTGGGGGTACCACATACGGAAGCCGAGTCCTCGACTCGGCTTCTTCGCTATGGTCTGGCGCGGCCTGCTCCAGGCCGTGCTCCCTTTCTTCTGAGGTTCCTGGGTATGGCAATGACACTGGCCGAACGCATCATCGGCGACCACGCCGGTCGTCCGGTCAAGGCCAACGACATCGTCGTGGTCTCCGTGGACCTGACGTATTTCCAGGACGGCACGGGGCCTTTGGGCGTGCGCCAGCTCGAAAAACTCGACCGGGTCAAGGTCAAGGACCCCGAGCGCGCTATCGTCTTCCTCGACCACGCCGGCCCTTCGCCGAACAAGGAACTGGCGAACGATCATGCCCTGCTCCGCTCCTTTGTCGCGCGCACGGGCTGTCAGATCGGCGAGGTCGGCGAGGGCATCTGTCATCAACTCGCCGCGGAGCGCCATGTCCGCCCCGGCGACATCGTCATCGGCGCGGATTCCCACACCTGCACCGGCGGCGCCCTTGCCGCCTTTGCCACGGGCATGGGTTCCACCGACGTTGCCATTGCCATGTCCACCGGCAAGACCTGGCTGCGCGTCCCCGAAACCTTCAAGGTCGTCGTCTCCGGTCGTTTCCAGAAGGGCGTCGGCGCAAAGGATCTGATCCTCCACTACATCGGCATGATCGGCGCCGACGGCGCGAACTACAAGGCCCTGGAATTCGCCGGCGACGCCGTCAGTCACATGAAAATGCACGAGCGTCTCACCGTCTGCAACATGGCCATCGAGTGCGGCGCCAAGGCGGGCATGATGGCCAGCGACGACGAGACGAAGGCCTATCTCGCCGCCATGGGCCGTCCACAGGATTTCCGCAAGATCGAGCCTGATCCCGACGCCGTCTACGAGCGCGTCTTGAACATCAATGCCTCCTCGCTTGAGCCGACCCTGTCTTGTCCCCACGCCGTGGACAAGGCCAGGCCGGTTCGCGATCTGGCCGGCCAGCCGATCAACCAGGCCTACCTCGGCACCTGTACCAACGCGCGCATTGAGGATTTCGAGGTCGCCGTCGCCATCCTCAAAGGCCGCAAGGTGGCCCCCGGCGTGCGCTTCCTGGTCAACCCGGCCTCCAAGAGCGTCCTCTTGGAGGCCCTCAAGCGCGGTTACATTGACGACTTGGTCAGGGCCGGCGCCGTCGTAAGTCCCCCTGGCTGTGGCCCTTGCGTTGGTGTTCATCAGGGTGTTCTGGCCGACGGCGAGGTCTGCATCGCTACCATGAACCGCAACTTCCAGGGGCGCATGGGCAATCCCAACGCCTCTATCTTCCTCGCCTCGCCCGCGACGGTGGTGGCTTCGGCTGTCTGCGGGAAGATCGCCGACCCGCGCGAGTTCTGCTGAGTCGTTCGCAATGGGCGTCTTGGCCGCCGGCGTCGTGTGCCGCCGTTTTTCCGGAGCGTTCGCGTCATGGACTTCCGCCCCCTTGGTTCTACGGGTTTGCGCGTCTCCGTCGTGTCTTTCGGCGCCGGTCCGGTGCCGGCCCTCATGACCGACGGCGCGCGCGCGCCTCTCCAGGTCGAGACCGTTCGTCGCGCGCTTGAGCGCGGCGTCAACTGGTTTGACACCGCTGCCTCCTACGGCGATGGCGCGTCCGAGCGCGCTCTCGGCGCAGCCCTCCGGGAGCTTGGCGCTTCACGCGTTCATGTGGCCACCAAGGTCCGTCTCATGCCCTCGCACTTGGCCGATATCGCCGGGACGGTCAAGGCTTCCCTCCTCGCCAGCCTCGATCGCCTGCAGCGCGATCATGTTTCGCTCTTGCAGCTTCACAATTCCATCACGCCAAACCGCGGCGATCAGCATACGTCTATCACTCCTGCCGACGTGCTCGGCCCCGGCGGTGTCCTGGAGGCCTTCCGACACTTGCGGTCGCAGGGCCTGGTCCGGCATTTCGGTCTGACCGGCCTGGGCGATCCCGATGCGCTCAAACACGTCATCCGTTGCGGCGAGTTCGAGACGATCCAGCTCGCCTGCAACATCATCGGCGCAGAGCGCGGTTCGAATCTCTCCGACCCGCTCACGACGGGCGAACTGGCCGACGACTTCCTTCGCGTCTGCGCCGAGAGAAAAATGGGCGTCTTCGCCATTCGTGTTTTTGCAGGCGGCGCCCTCGCCGGTCTGCCCCCGAGCGCGCACACCCTCAAGACGAAGTTCTTCCCGCTCTCGCTCTATCAGCGCGACCTCGACAGGGCCTGTGCGCTGGCAAAAAAGCTCCCCGCTCCGATGTCTCTGAAGGAGGCCGCCGTTCGTTTCGTCCTGAGCCGCCCCGCCGTCTCCTCCGCCCTCATCGGCTTTGCTGCCCCGGATCAGGTTGATGAGGCGGTCGTCTTTGCGGAGCGCGGCCCGCTCCCGGAGTCCCTGCTTCGCCTTGCAGTTGCGGGCGGTTAGGGTAAAATTTACTTAGAGGATCCGGCGGTCGTCCGCATGGCAAAGGACGCGGCAGAATGGCCCCGCAGAAATACATCCACCTTGAGCATACGGCCGATATATGGATTCGCGTGTCCGGCAGGGACGCGGTCGAACTCTTTGCCAACGCCGCTTTTGCTTTCTTCGACATCGTCGCGGACTTGTCTTCGGTCGGGGAGGCCGAGTCGTCCGCCGTTCGCGCCGAGGCCGCCGACCGCGAGTTGCTCCTGGTCGCCTGGCTTGACGAACTGCTCTTCAGGTTCGAGACCGACCGCATGATCTTCAAGCGCTTCGAGATAGTCGAACTCGACGACCGCCATATCGCGGCGAAGGCGTATGGCCAGAGGTACGACCGCTCTCGCCATCGTCTGAAGGTCGAGGTCAAGGCCGTTACTTATCATCAGCTTGCTATCCGGAAGGTGGACGACCATTGGGAGGCGTCGGTCATTTTCGATATCTGAAAGGAAGCCTGCGCTCATGGCTGAAAGATTCGACTTCTCTCTCAACCGTCTGAACGATTATCTCTGGGAAATTCCCAGGACCGGTCCTATGCATGTCCCTGGCCGCGTCTTCGCCGACGACGCTCTCATGGAGTCCATCAAGACCGATGACAGTCTGCGCCAGTGCGCCAACGTCGCCTGTATGCCGGGCATCGTGAAATATTCTTTTGCCATGCCCGATATCCATCTGGGTTACGGCTTTCCCATCGGCGGCGTGGCGGCTTTCGACCCGGCCGAGGGGGGTGTCATTTCGCCCGGCGGCGTGGGCTACGACATCAACTGCGGTGTCCGCGTCGCCCGCACGAACCTCACACTCAAGGACGTTGAGCCGAAACTCGATGAGCTTCTCAAGGCTCTCTTCCGGGCCATCCCGTGCGGCGTGGGCGAGCAGCAGCATGTTATTGAGGTCCCCGCAAAGGAACTGCGGCGCGTTCTCGTCAAAGGCTCCGCCTGGGCGCTCGAGAACGGTTACGCGACCGAAAGCGATGTGGAATGCACCGAGGAGCGTGGTTGTCTGGCCGGCGCCGATCCCGACGCCGTCAGCGATCGCGCCTTCAAGCGCGGCGTCAACCAGGTCGGCACTTTGGGCTCCGGGAATCACTTCCTTGAGATTGACGTAGTCGAAAAAGTCTATCACCCCGAAGCCGCGAACGCCTTCGGTCTTCAGGAGGGCGGCATCGCCATGTGGGTCCACTGCGGTTCGCGCGGCTTCGGCTACCAGATCTGCGACGACTACATCAAGACCATGATGAACGCCATGGCGCGCTACGATATCCGCGTCCCCGACAGGCAGCTCTGCTGTGCGCCGGTGGATTCGCCGGAAGGGAAGCGGTACTTTGCCGCCATGGCTGCCGCTGCCAACTTCGCCTGGGCCAACCGCCAGGTCATTATGCACCTGGCTCGAAGCGTCATGACGCGCGTCCTCGGCATCAAGCAGGATGCCTTGGGCCTTCGCCTCATCTACGACGTGTGCCACAACGTCGCCAAAATGGAGAAGCATTTGGTGGACGGCGCTGAGAAGACTCTCTGCGTCCACCGCAAGGGCGCTACCCGCGCCTTCCCGCCCAACCACGAGGCGGTCCCCGCGCCCTATCGTCAGGTCGGCCAGCCCGTGTTGGTCCCCGGCGACATGGGCCGGACCTCTTTCCTCTTGGTGGGCACGCAGAAGGCCATGGACGAGACCTGGGGCAGTTCCTGCCACGGCGCGGGGCGTGTCATGAGCCGCACCGAGGCCATACGTCGCGGCAAGGGCCGTTCCATCGCGCAGGAACTCCGCGACAAAGGCATCCTCATCATCGCCCGCGACAAGGCTACGCTTGCCGAGGAAATGTCCGACGCCTACAAGGACGTCGAAAGCGTTGTGGACGTCATGCACACGGCCGGCATCACCCTGAAGGTCGCCAAGTTCCGTCCCCTTGCCGTCATGAAAGGCTGAGAACCCTTATTGCCCTGGCTATCGCCATCCAGATCGTCGCCGGCATTGTGCCTTCGCCCGCCGCTACTGCCGCCAAAAAAGCAGAAATATTCAGACAATATTGCTCGTGTCCTTGACTGTTATTCCTATTAATGATATTATTCCTGTATTATGTTGCCGAGAACGCTGAACCCGAAACCAGAAACCAGAAACCCGAAACCCGAAACCAGAAACCAGAAACCCAATACGGAGGGGGTGGGGGGCCTGCGACAGCCGAATGCCATATTCGTCCTATCTGTCCTATATGCAGTATATTATGAAATCTCTGCCTCTCACAACCGATGCCTTAATGATTAGCGGAATGATTAGCGAATGATAAGCGGAATGATTAGCGGACCATAAGCGAACATATGCTGGCTAATCTCGGATATGCGTGAGTCCTATGTCCTTGCAGAACGCGATCTTATGCCGCATTTTGGGCAGCGACCTGTTCTCTCTGTCATATGAGCGAGAATAAACCTGTGACAAGTCCGAATCCGACTCAACGTAAGGACGCGGCGCATTCGATGGCCGTTGCCCCTGACAGGACTTCCGTCGTCGAAGCGCCACGCCGTACGCGCGTCGCCGCCGACGTGGACGTCCTCGTTGTCGGCGGCGGTCCTGCCGGCGTCGGCGCGGCCCTGGCCGCCGCACGCGAGGGCGCAAGGACCCTTCTCGTCGAGCGTCACGCCATGCTCGGCGGCATGTGGACCGCCGGTCTGGTCAACCCCGTCTTCGAGTTCCGCAAGAAGGGCTGGCTCGTCGGCGAGATCGTCCAGCGTCTCGAAAGCGAAGGCGCGTGGCGTCTCCACGCCCATCGCTCCACCTTCGACGTGGAGGTCATGACGCGACTGCTCGAGACCATGATGTCCGAGGCGAAGGCCGACTTCTGGTATCACGCCGCTATGGTGGATGCCATCGTGGAGCAGGGCCGCGTGCGCGGCGCAGTCGTGGAGAGCAAGGCGGGCCGCGAGGCCGTCCTCGCCAAGACGGTCGTGGACTGCACCGGCGACGGCGATGTCGCCGCGCGCGCCGGCGTGCCTTACGAACTTGGCCGTATGCTCGACGGCCTCTTGCAGCCCATGACCCTGATGTTCGAGATTGACGGCCTCTGCGGTTACGAACAGAAGGACAAGCCGAACACCTACGACCAGATGGTCGAGGCCATCGAGAAAAACAAACTGGACATCCGTCTTCCCTTCGGCCGCGTGAACTACACGCCCGCCATTATCCTGCTGCCGCGCAAGGACGCCGCCGCCGTACAGGCCACGCACGTCTACCGCCTCAACGGTCTCGACCCGCGCGATGTCACCCGCGGCATCGTGGACGCCCGCAGGCAGGCCCGCGACCTGGTCGAGGTCATGCGCCGCGTCCCCGGCCTCGAAAACGTCCGCCTCTTGCGCACCGCCCCTTCCATCGGCATCCGCGAGACCCGCCGCGTCTGCGGCCTCTACCGCCTGACGATGGACGACCTCGCCGCCGGTCGCCGCTTCGAGGACGCCGTCACTTTTTGCTGCTTCGGGGTGGACATTCACGAGCCTGCCCCCGGCGCCGGCGTTCCCTCCGGGCACGGCGCGAAGATGCGCCCCTATGAGATACCCTACCGCTGTCTCGTGCCGCAGGGCATTGAAAACCTGCTCGTCGCCGGCCGCTGCATCTCCGGCAGTCACGAGGCCCATGCCTCCTATCGCGTCACCGGCGTCTGCATGGCCCTGGGCCAGGCCGCCGGCCTTGCCGCTGCGTGGGCCGCGCGCGAAAACGCCTCGCCCTCCGCCCTGGCCGGCGCCCAGGTGCGCAAGCGTCTCGCTGAAAAGGGCGTGGGATTCCTGGAGGGATGACGGCCTACTCGGCGGGCGCTACTTCGATCAGAAGGACTTGCCGCGAACCGAGTTCGGACTTGAGTCTGCTCGGCAAAGGCGCTTTCTCAAGAAGCGTCTTTCGCGAATCGGCCTGAATCGCGACGGCGTTGAACCGCTCGCCTTTCAGATCGTACCGCCGCAGCTCGATCTCGAACGGCGCGGCGTCGTCGGAAAAATTGGCGAGGACGTAGCCGATGCGTCCCGCCGGCGATTCCCACACGCTGTGCGTCACGACAGGCTCGGTCCACTTTCTCGTCACGCGCTCTTCCTTCACCCGCGCGGTGTAATCAAACGTGAAGTCCGCGCACTGCAAGAGGGTCGGCCTGCGCATGCGCCCCAGCATCAGGTACGGATGCGCGAACGTGGCTCGCGCGTTCACCGTGGTCGCGTAGAACCCGAGCGCGTTGGGGTTTGCGTCCTTGGCCTCCCAGTTGGTCTTCATGATCGGCAGGCTGATGCCGTCCACCTTGCCGCAGATGAAGTTCGCGGCGATGTCGCGCACCTGCATCCAGTTCTTGCCGCTCACGTAGTGCCAGCCCGAAAAGCCGGGCGCGTATTCGTGGTACAGGTACGTGAAGAGCGGCACGCCGATGGACCCGGGCGCGCCGCGCGGCCATTCGGTCTGGCGATAATCGCGCCCGTTGTAGGCGTCCAACTGCTGGATGTAGAGTTCGTTCGGCTCCTCGATGCTGACGAAGAGGTCGGGGTTCTTCTTCCTCCCCTCCGTTCGCACCGCGTCGAGCATCGCGGCAAACTGTTCGTAAAACCATCTCCCGTTGCCCGGCGCGTGCCCGTGCTCTTTGGAGTAACACGGCGGCCCGCCGCCGCCGA
>CAYPFP010000186.1:0-7714 GCA_964409935.1 uncultured Planctomycetota bacterium
CGCCCACCAGACACGGCTCGGCTACGCTTTCCAGGTTCAGCGTGCGCCAGGCGATCTCCATGCCGGTCATCATTGCGCGGACCTCGCTTGCGCAAAGCCTTTGACTTCCCTTGAGCGGGGTCTTATGATACCCGTGCGTATGGCTGGGGTCAACAGTGGAGGATGGTATGGGCCGCGCAGTGTGTCTTGTGGTGGCGCTGGCGTCCCTTGTCTCCGTTGCCGGAGCCGCGGAAGCGCCCTACTACGTGAGAAGGGCCACCTGGCAGGAGACGATGCTGGCTTCACAGGAGGCGCTCGCCGACTGGCTGAAGCAGGAGGAGGCCAAGCAGCCGAAGGTCAAGCAGTACGCCAGCGACGTCATGCGCGGGGGCGACGCGCCTCAGGAATTCAAGGCGGACGTGGCCGGTTGGAAGGACCTCTACCTGATCGTCACCGACGACGGGGACTACCACCACGACGTAGCCAACTGGGCCGAGGCGCGGCTGGTGGGCAAGGACGGCAAGGCGTTGTACCTGGACACGGTGGAGCCTGTCCTGGCGAAACAGGGGTGGGGGTCCTTCAAGCGCGACAACAAGAGCACGGTCGGCGGGCCGATGCAGATCGCCGACCGAAAGTTCGCGCGCGGTCTCGGCACTCACGCCAACAGCGTCATCCACTACGTCCTCAAGCAGGACTTCGAGCGGTTCGAGGCGTGGATCGGCGTGGATGTTTCGCGGGGCAAGAACGGCAGCGTGCGGTTTTTCGTGAGCAATGTGGCCGACAGGAACGTCGCCGCAGAAGAGGCCGGGGCGAGACTGTGGGAAATTCTTCGCAGGGATTTTGCCGATAGCTCAGCCGGCCGCCAGATGGGTTGGGAGCGGGAGGACCGCATCTGGGAAAAGGGCGGAATCGGCATCGGGGAGCTGGCGCAGAAATATGCGTTGGCCGCTCGCGGCGGCTTGCGGGCGCAGGCGGCGGAACTTGCGAAGGGCGCGAGGGATGCGGTCTCGCTTCAGGCGCTTCGCGAGGTCTACTACCGTTCGCGGGCCGTTGACGAAGCGCGGACGCAACTGGCGGGCCTCGACGCGCAGGCCCTGCGCCTGGCCGTTGAGGACCTGACGAAGACATTCCCCGGTAAATATGTCAAGGGCGCGAGCTATCTGCGCCGCCTGGCCGAGGTGGAACAATCGGCGTCGGCGCTGGCCGCACAACGCGACCAGGACATGGACGCCGATCGCCTGATCCGGACGTGCGAGCAGTTCAACGCGTTGTCCCGGGAGGCGCTGCTGGCCAACCCGCTGTTGGACTTCGACAAGCTGATCGTCGTCAAGCGCAAGGCCAACCTCCTGGGCCTTCCGCAGAACTGGCAGAGCAATTCGTCGCTGCCGAAGGCGGGATTTGAGAACGAGATCGCCGTGCTGACGCCGCCCCGTTCCTGGCCCCGCTCCTGGCCAGGAACGGGGACCGTGTCGCCCGAAGGCAAGCTCGCCACGATCCACAAGCCGGACGGCGGGAAGTTCGTCGGCGACGTGGACCTCCACTTCGACGCCGGGCGCATGCTCTTCTCGTCGCTCGACGAGAACAACCGCTGGCAGGTCTTTGAGATCGGCGTGGACGGTCAGGGATTGCGCCAGGTCACGGGCGACCAGCCGGACGTGGACTACTACGACGCCTGCTACCTGCCCGACGACAAGATTCTGTTTACCTCCACCGCCTGCTTCGTCGGGGTGCCGTGTGTATACGGTTCGTCGCACGTGACCAACATGTACCGGATGGACGCCGACGGAAAAAACATCCGGCAGCTCACGGTGGACCAGGAGCACAACTGGTGCCCCACGATGCTCAACAACGGGCGCGTCCTGTATGCGCGGTGGGAGTACGCCGACACGCCTCACGCGATGTCGAGGCTGCTGTTCCACATGAATCCCGACGGGACCAACCAGATGGAGTACTATGGCAGCAACTCCGTGTGGCCGAACGGGATATTTTACGCGCGTCCGGTTCCGGGGCATCCGACGAAGGTGGTGGGGATCGTGAGCGGCCACCACGGCGTGCCGCGCATGGGGGAATTGGTGATCTTTGATCCGGGCAAGAGCCGCTACGAGGCCGAGGGCGTTGTGCAACGCATTCCCGGTCGCGGAAAGAAGGTGGAGCCGATCTTCAAGGACGCGCTCGTCAACGATTCGTGGCCGAAGTTCCTCCATCCGTTCCCCCTGAGCGAAAAGTATTTTCTTGTCGCCGCGCAGCCGAACGCCAAGGCTCAGTGGGGCCTGTACCTGGCGGATGTGTTCGACAACCTGCTTCTGATCATGGAAGCGCCGGGCTACGTTCTTTTCGAGCCGGTCCCGCTTCGCAGGACGCCTCGCCCGCCGGTGATCCGCGACAAGACCGACCCCGCCCGCAAGGACGCGCTCGTCTACCTCACCGACATCTACCAGGGCAACGGTCTCAAAGGGGTGCCGCGCGGCACGGTGAAGCAACTGCGGATTTTCTCCTACCATTACGCCTATCAGGGGATGGGCGGGTTGTTGGGCGTGGTCGGCATGGATGGGCCGTGGGACGTTCGGCGCGTGTTGGGGACGGTGCCGGTTGAGGAGGACGGCTCGGCGGTGTTTCGCGTGCCGGCGTACATGCCGATCGCCGTTCAGCCTCTCGACGCCGAGGGCAAGGCCCTGCAACTCATGCGGAGCTGGATGACGGCGATGCCGGGAGAAAATCTGTCGTGCGTGGGCTGCCACGAGCGCCAGAACACCGCGCCGCCCAACACCGTGCCTGCGGCGTTTCGGCGGCCGCCTTCGGAGATCAAACCGTGGTTGGGGCCGCTGCGGGGGTTCAGTTATCCCCGCGAGGTGCAGCCCGTGATTGACAAGTACTGCGTGGGCTGCCACAACGGCCAGGCGCGTCCGGACGGGGTCGCCATTCCCGACCTTCGCGGCGCCGAAAAGATCAAGGACTTTCGGATGGTGACGCCCGGCAACGGCGGCGGCAACGGCGGAAAGTTCTCGGTGGGCTACGCCAATCTCCACCGCTATGTGCGCCGTTCGGGCATCGAGAGCGACTACCATCTTCTCACTCCCACGGAGTTCCACGCCGACACGACCGACCTGGTGCAGATGCTGGCCAAAGGGCATCACAACGTGAAGCTGGACGCCGAAGCCTGGGACAGACTCATCACGTGGATTGACATGAACTGTCCGTATCACGGGACCTGGGGCGAGGAGATCAAGGACCCGAAGGAGCAGCGCGCGCGCCGGCGCGAGTTGCTCAAGCTGTATGCGGGCCTCGACGACGATCCGGAGGAAGTCCCGCCCGCGAGCCGTGCGCCGGTGGCGGCGGTCATGCCGGAGCCGGAGCGCGCCGCGGCCGTCGCCGTGGAGTGTCCGAAGTGGCCTTTCGACGCGGCGGAAGCTGCGCGGCGGCAGAGCGCCCTCAGCCGAAAGACCTCCGCCGAGATTGACCTGGGCGGCGGTCTCAAACTGGAGATGGTCTTGATTCCGCCGGGGGAATTCGTGATGGGCGACGCCGGCAGCACGCCCGACGAGCGGCCTCGGTCCCGCGTGAAGATCGAGAAGCCTTTCTGGATGGGGCGGTGCGAGATCAGCAACAGGCAGTACGCGCGGTTCGACCCGACCCACGACAGCCACATCGAGGACAAGCTCGCCTATCAGTTCGGCGTTCACGGTTTCCCCGTCAACGAACCGGACCAGCCGGTCGTGCGCGTCCCGTGGAAGAGCGCGATGGCCTTCTGCGCGTGGCTGTCGGAGCGGAGCGGCCGTAAGTTCTCCCTCCCGACCGAGGCGCAGTGGGAGTACGCCTGCCGGGCCGGAGCGGCGACGCCGTTTTACTTCGGCGGTCTCGACGCCGATTTCTCCACGTACGCCAACCTCGCCGACGCCAAACTATCGGAGTTTGCCAGCGACCCCTACAAAATATTCGGCCCGCTCAAGAACGCGAGCCAGTATGACGATTACATCCCCAAGGACACGCGCTTCAACGACGCGGGGCTGGTCTCGGCGAGCGTGGGCGGCTATCAACCCAACGCCTGGGGCCTGCACGACATGCACGGCAATGTCTGGGAGTGGACGCGCACGAGTTACCGGCCTTACCCCTACGTCGAAACCGACGGTCGCAACGATCTGTCCGACGCCGATAGAAAAGTCGCGCGCGGCGGCTCCTGGCGCGATGTGCCGAAACGGGCGACGGCGGCCTATCGCCTGGCGTACCGCTCGTGGCAGCCGGTCTACAACGTCGGCTTCCGCGTGGTGTGCGAGGCGGAGTAAAGACCAAAACGGAAAGGAACGCAGGAGTTGAATCTGGGCTATCTGACTTTGCTCGACCTCACGCTGGTGGCGCTTTATTTCGTCGGAATCGTCGCACTGGGGATATGGAGCGGGGGGAGGGCGCGGTCGGTGGCGCAGATGTTTGTGGCCGAGCGCCGCATGCCGTGGTGGGCGGTCTTCATCTCGTTCTCGGCGGCGGCATTCTCGGCGGTCTCGTTCATCGGCAAGCCCGGCCAGGCCTACGCCGAGAACGTCCGGTTCTTCTTCACGACCTTCGGGAATATTGGGGCGTGTCTGGTGGTGGGGTTTCTCTTTGTGCGCGCCTACCACCGCGCCGGCGTGATCAGCATCTACCAGTGGCTCGGCCAGCGTTTCGGCGTTCCCACCCAGCGTACGGCGGCCGTGTACTTCTTGATCACGCGGCTCATGGCCAGTTCCGTGCGCGTGGCGGCCATCGCGATAGCGCTGAAGGTGATCCTGGGAATCCCCATCCTCCTGAGCGTGTCGCTTGTGGTGGGCGTGACCTGCCTGTACATCGTTTTCGGCGGGCTGAAGTCCGTCATATGGACGGACGTGGTCCAGTTCTGCATCCTGATCGTGGGGATTGCGGTCACCTTGGGCATCGTGATCCACGCCGTGCCCGGCGGACTGTCCCGAATCATCCAGATCGCCAACGACGGCGGCGGCGCATCCGCGCCCCCCAACAAGTTCTACCTGTACGGTTTCTGGACGTGGTCAACGTGGAAGGACATCCTGGTCATGATCGCATTCGCGTTCGTGACCTCCACGGCCGTGTACGGCTGCGACCAGGACATGATGCAGCGCCTGCTGTCCACGAAGTCGAGCCGCGAAGCGACGCGCTCGATGGTGACGTCGGCGCTCGTGGACCTGCCGATGACGGGCACGCTGCTTTTTGTGGGCGTGGCCCTTTTTGCGTACGGGCAGATTTACGCGGGGGCCTTCGTCGAGGCGGTGAAAAACGCCGACTACGTGTTCCCGGAGTTCATCGCCAAGGTCATGCCAACCGGCTTTCGCGGGTTGCTGGTGGCGGCCCTCTTCGCGGCGGCGATGGGCAGCACCAGCGCGGCCATCAACGCCCTGGCGTCGAGCGCCGTGGTGGACTTCTACCGGCCGCTGGCGGCGGGGCGTACGGAGGATCACTATGTGGCGATCTCGCGTCTGGCCACGGTGGTCGCGACGGTATTCCTCGGCGCGCTGGCGTATGCGTTCGCGCACGAACAGGGAATCCTGTGGCTGGCCTTCAAGGTGTTTGCGTTTACGTACGGGGGGTTGCTGGGCGTGTTCCTCGTCGGTCTGGTAACCAGACGCGGCTCGACGCAGGGGAACCTGATCGCTCTCATCGGCGTTTCAACCGCCCTGATCTTCTGGCGCGGCGACACCCTCTTCGGCAAGGCGGCATGGTTCCAGGGGTCGTGGTGGCAGCGCGCCACGCACCTTCTCTACGCCGACCGCATTGACTGGCAGCTCACCATCGTCTTCGGCGTTTTCTGCGCGTTCCTGATCGCGGTCGCATTCCGGCCGGCGGCGCGTGGCGAGGACGCTACTTCCAGGTGAGCACCTCGTCCACCTCGGGGCGTGCGACCGGTTCCGGGTCTTCGGCCGGTTGGCCGATGGAGAGGATCGCGACGACCTTGTCCTTCTGGGTGAGTTTGAGGACCTCGCGGACCTTCTCCTCGGCGAATGCGCCGATCCAGCACGCGCCCAGTCCCAGGTCCGTTACGGCCAGCAGCATGTTCTGACACGCGGCATGAGCGTCGGCGACGCCGCCGGCTATGTCCGAGCGAAGCGTCACGACAATCAGGACCCCGGCGTCGCGCACGAACTCGTGCCATTCGCGCGCGCCCATGCAGGCGTGGACGTCCGTTTGCGTTTTCTTGTCCGTTACCGCGATGAACCGGACCGGGTAGGTTTCGCCGGTGCCGTAGGGCGCATGGATTCCGGCCGCGACGATCTTTTCAATGAGCGGCTTCTCGACGGGCTTGCCCGTGTACTTGCGGATGCTCTTGCGTTTGTGGATCGCGTCGAATAGTTCCATGAGCCCTCCTCCGTGATGTTCGGAAACATTCCGACCCGCCAAGCCCGCCCGACGGTTTGGCGGGCGGACCACCAGAAACATCTTCTCTCACGAATCGGCGCCTCCGTCAAGGGCAAATTCGAGACCTGTCGGGGAGACCGGTGTATAATATGCGCCGACGTGTTTTTTTTTCGGGAGGAGAGAACGATGGCCGGAAGATGGTTTCCGCTTTTCGCACTGATCCTTGTCCTGGTTGCCGCCAACGGCGTGTCTGCGAAGGACGGCAATTTGTGCGTCAACGGCGGCTTCGAGGACGGCCTTGCCGCGTGGTCGCTGATGCCGGACGGTGTGACGCCGGACCAGGGCGTCGGGCGCACCCGCCAAGCCGTCCGGCGGGCCGCCGCAAGATGCGAGTGCGCGAAGGAGGGGGATCAGTCGGGCGTCTGGCAGTTGATCGCGTTCGACCAGAAGTCGCCCCTGCCCATATCTCTCAGCGCCTGGTGCCTGACCGAAAACGTGTCCGGCGCAAAGTCCAACCACTTCTCGCTCTGGTGCGATGTCGAATACCAGAACGACACCCGGCCCGGCCGCGCGCCCGACGTCGGGCGCGTGGACGACTGGCACATCGTCCCCTTCGATCCTGCGAAGCCGGGATGGCAACACATCGAGACGGTCTTCACGCCGGAGCATCCGATCAAGCACATCAAGTTTTATCTTCTGTTCCGCAACAAGTACACGGGGAAGGTCTGGTTTGACGATGCGTCGGTGCGGTTGGTGAGCGAGTCGTCCGTCAGCGGCGCGGCGCGGGACTTCAAAGCGATTGATCTTCGCGCCCTGCCTGCGGACTTTGCGACGCGGGCCGGATCGTTGAGGGACACCGAGGCGTTGGCGGCGGTTGGGCAGCGCAGTCCGGTGAAACTTTTCGTGAACGGCCGGAGCCGGCCCGAGGGCGAGTCCGCCGGCGCCGTCCTGGAACTGGGCGGCCTGCAGGAAATCTTGCCTTTGACCGCTGCGCCGCCGTACTGTTCCATTCGGCTTCGCCGGATGTGGAGCGAAAGGAACATTGTTGTGGAGACGGCGTCGCTTCAGGGCGGCCCCGTCGAGGTTCGCCTGCTCCTCCCGAAGCGCATCAAGGTCAGGAAAATGCTTTTCGAGGATTGGGAGGTTTCCGACGACGCGATTTCGCTGCATTCGCTCAATGACCGCATCTTGGTCAAGGCGGTCTTGGGGGGCGCGAACGACGTGGACCGCTTCATTGTCGTCTTTGAGGACGAAGGGCCGGAGCCGGTCGGCGAGAGGCGGAGGCCGGAGACCCTTCCGCTTGCGACGGCAGATGGGCTGAAGCTGGAACTCGGAACGGACGGCGCGATCTGGGACTTGCGGCTTGGCGACAAGAGCGTCGCATCGGAAAGGGTGAAAC
>CAYPFP010000187.1:0-7565 GCA_964409935.1 uncultured Planctomycetota bacterium
CCTCTTTCTTTTTCCACCATTATAGGGACGCTGCCGATTTTCGTCCCCGCAAAGGGTCAGGAGGCCGCCCATGCTCGTCAGAGACTTCCTGCAGTATATCCTGAAACTGAAGCAATCGGTCGGGGGCGCCGCGGCCCTCAACGCGGATGAGGGCCTGCTGCTGGGCAGCCCCGACACGCCGGTCAAGGGGGTGCTGACCTCCTGGATGGGCACGGTGGAGGCGATGCAGAAGGCGGCGGCCGAGGGCTGCAATCTCGTGGTCGTCCACGAGATGTTCTACTTCCACCCCTGGGCCATCTCCGGCGGTTTTCAGCCTCAACATCTGACCTGGCGCGCCAACCGAAGGCGGATCGAGACGGCCGAGCGCAACAGCCTGCACGTCTTCCGCCTGCACGGATCGCTGGACCTCATCTGCATCTACGACGACTTCGCCCGCGCGCTGGCCATCCGCGACGTGAAGCCCAACGCGGGTTGGGACCGCGTCTTTCCGATTGACGAGACGACGGTGGCCGAACTGGTCGAGCGCGTGAAGCGCACGTTTCGCCTGGACCGCGTGCGCGTGACGGGAGATATTTCCCGGCGCGTCCGGCGCGCGGGTCTGCCCTGGGGGGGCCTGGCGTTGGATTCGAATCTGAGCTACATGCAGCGGTGCGTCGAGCTGGGCGCCGACGTCCTGGTGGCCGGCGAGGCCGACGAGTACGGGTTTACCTTCGCGGCCGACGCCGACATTCCCCTGATCGAGACGGGCCACTTTGTCAGCGAGAGCATCGGCATGGTGAATTTTGCGAAACGCCTCAAACAGGATTTTCCCGACCTCAAGACGGTGGGCTATCAAGACCGGCGTCCGTTCGAGTACCGGTAGCGGGCCTTCCTCGCGGCGGATTTCCGGTTGACTTTTGCGTCGGCGCGTCGTAGACTTCCCGGCAGGCGGTGGATTGGCGCGTGAACGATTTTCCTGGGAGGAGCGGCCATGTCACAGGAAGTGAAGACGCCGGACTTCAATCTCGCAAAGCGCAAGCTGGAGGCCGTGATCGGTTTCAAGATTCACTTCATCGTCTATCTTGGCGTCAACGCGTTGCTGCTCTTTTTGAACATCCTCCTGTTCAACAAGAAGGCGACGCTGCCGAGCGGGCAGACGGTGGACCTGCCGTTCATCGCCTACTTTTGGGTGATATGGCCGATCTGCGGATGGGGCATCGGCGTGGTGATCCACTACCTGGTGGTCAGGAAGTTCAGCGGCCCGCTGGCGGACTCCTGGAAAATGCCGAAAGTGCAGGATTTCATGCAGCCCCAGCAGAAACAGGGCGAGTGACGTAACAAGCTGCGCCGCAATGGGTTATATGCTCAGGCGCGGGCCGGAAACGACTATCTCCCGATGAGAAGTCTCTCGGCATTGGCTCGGGGCAGGCCCGCGTCGGTGATCTTCTTGGCCGCCGTGGCGATGTCATAATCATAGCGGCGGATCTCGATCTGCCGCCTTCCCACATCGTAGAGTCCGAGGGCCGCGCGCGGGTCCCCGTCGCGCGGCTGCCCCACGCTTCCCACGTTGCACAGCAAGCGCCGCCCTTTGGGCAACTTCACCTTCGCCTCCATGTTGTAACTGATGGGCGCGGTGTCGAGGAAATTGACGGGCACATGGGAGTGGCCGAGGAAACACACGGGGCTTTTCAGAAGGTCGAAGGACAACTGGGCGTCGAAGATCGTCTGGATGTACTCAAAGTACTCCGGCGAGTGCAGCGTTGCATGCGCGACGGTGAAGGCGCCGTTCTCGATGGTCAGCGGGAGGCCCGCCAGGTACGCCCGCTCTTCGGCCGTGAGCTTACTGCGGGTCCACTCGACGGACAACTTCGCGTCGGGGTTGAAGAACTCGATCAGGGTCTTCCCGATGGCGGCCCAGTCGTGGTTGCCGGCCACGGTTTCGCACCTTAACTCGCGGATGAGCTTGATGCACTCGGAGGGCTGCGCTCCGTACCCCACCAAGTCCCCCACGCAGTAGAACGCGTCAACTTTTTCTTTTCGGGCCGCTTCGACGACGGTTTCCAGCGCCTCCAGGTTGGCATGAACATCACCCAGAATTGCGAGCTTCAAGAAGCCCCCTCCTTATGGCGATGATAGGGAACGCCGGCATCACATCAACTCGCGGCGTTCCAGGGAAAGCAAGGCCAGAGCCAGCACGCCTGTCACGTATAGTAACGCATAAAGCACGCCGAAAGCAAGACAAGAAAATGGAATGTCTATCCCGCGTGCGGCCAGCACAGCCACGTTGAGGCTTTCAAGGTTTGGGAAGAGGACACCGACGACGTGTGCACATGTGCGCGACGCTGTCCCGCCCGCCTTCATCTCCGCCGTGAGGAACGTATGCGCGTGTCCTCCGACGTAGAGCAGGAAGCAGGCGGTTACGTTCACGACCAGCGGAAACCGGGTCGAGATCGCCACCGAGACCGCCGTCAGCACCGCCACCTGCAAGAAGGCAAATGCCGCTGCCTCCAGCATGACATGCTGCATCTTCACCGGGGCGAGGAGGAAGACTTGCAGCAACCCGATGAGGCCGCGTTCGCTCATGGCCTTCTGCGCCGTTCCTTCCAGGAAGCACAGGGCCACACTGAAGATGTGCTGCAGAATCAGGATCGCGAGCGCGACGACCGCCAGGATACCCAGGTACTTGCCGAGCAAGAACTGGAGCCGCGACACCGGCTTGCAGAGCACCGTCAACGCCGTCTTCTTCTCGATCTCATCGGCAATAACGCTCGAAGAGGCGAACAGCGAGATGAGCAGGGCGCATAGCGTCACCGTTGCTATGCCCATGTCCTTGATCATCTTGGCGGTGTTCTCTTCCGAGAAGGTGAAGAGCGTGAACGCAAACGAGAGGAGGAGCAGAGCGAGTCCAAGCAAGAGGAGGATATAAACGATCGGTTGGCGTACGGCTTCGCTGAATGTGTTCTTTGCGATGGCGTAGATTTTCATGTGTTGTCCGTTGGCGGAATCCCATTACACCTAGAGCCGAATCTGGAAAGAGGCAAACTCTCCTGTCACCCCAGAGATCGTCTTGTCGGCGCGGTCAATGTAACCGCGCATCTCTTCCTCGATATCGCCGAGGAGGCCGAGCGCCTCTTGCCGGTCTCCCTCCGTCACCAACTCCACCCGACCGTCGGGGAGGTTCCGGACGAAACCCGTCACAGGGCGCCGCGATGCCAAATGCCTGACGGCGTATCGGAACCCCACCCCCTGAACGGTTCCGGCGAAGTAGACGTGCAGTCTCACCCGGTCTTTGGCCACGTGCGCTCCTATCGTCGCTTCAAGCGCGCCTGCCCTCCGCCGACTGCCCATTGGCGCGGTGCGTCTCGCGTACGACGCCACAAAAATAACATATTTTCCGCCGTTTTCAAAACAATTTTCCCTTGCACCGCGAAACCGCTCGGCTATAATGTTTCACGTGAAACATCACCGCTCGGCGAGGCACAGTGCCGGGCGATCCGACGTGACGGATTACAGGTTGTTGGTCATAGACCGGAACGCACGACCGGACCCTCCATGACAAAGATCCTGGCCCTCGCAAACCAGAAGGGCGGCGTAGGCAAGACAACAACGGCCATCAATCTTTCGGCGGCATTGGCCCTCGCAGGGTCCCGCGTCCTCCTGATAGACATTGACCCCCAAGCCAACGCCACCAGCGGACTCGGCCTTCCAAAAGATTCCCCCCTGGGCGTCATGCACGTGCTCCTTCGGCCCGAACGCACCCCCGAACTGGTGGTCAAGAGCGCCGTGCCCGGTCTGGACCTGCTCCCGGCAAGCCCCATGCTCGTGAATGTTGACCGGACCATCGGGGAGGTCCCCGACAGGGACTACCGATTGAGACAGGCGGTCGCCAAGCTCTCCCCCAGTTACGGCTTCATCATCATTGACTGCCCTCCTTCGCTCGGACTCCTCACCCGAAACGCCTTGCGCGCCAGCGCCGGTGTGATCGTGCCGATCCAGACCGAGTACTACGCCATGGAGGGCTTGGGCCAGATACTGACGGCCGTCAAGTCGGCGCGCGACCCGAAGACGGGACAACCGGAGGTCGAGGGCATCCTCTTCACCATGTACGATGGAGGACTCTCGCTTGCGCGGGAGGTGGTGGTGGATATCAGTTCCCATTTCCACGACAGGGCGTACTCCGTAAGGATTCCCAGAGACGTGGCGCTGGGAGAGGCGCCGGGTTTCGGCAAGTGCATATTCGACTATGACCTGCGCTCAAGGGGCGCATGGGCGTACCTGGAGTTTGCCAAGGAGGTCTTGGATGACAGAGGCAGGTAAGAAGCTGGGCAGGGGCCTGAACGATATCCTGGTCGAGCAGAAAATGCCCTTGACGACCGAGGTGGTCCAGGTAGCGCCGGATGCCATCACCCCCAACCCCTACCAGCCGCGCCAGAACATTGATCCCGCGGCCTTGGAGGGCCTTATCGAGTCTATACAGCAGAACGGCATCTTGCAGCCCATCACGGTCAGAAGGGTAGGGGAAGGGTACCAGCTTGTGGCGGGGGAGAGGCGTTGGCGGGCGGCCATGCAACTGGGATTGCCCACCATGCCCGTCGTGGTCAAGGACCTGAACGACCAGCAGATGCTGGAGGTCGCCCTCATCGAGAACATCCAGCGGGAAGACCTGAATCCCATAGAGAAGGCCAAGGCCTACCAGCAACTCATCAAGACCTTCAACCTCACCCAGGAAGCCGCTGCGGCACGCCTGGGCCAGGATCGCTCGACCGTCGCCAATTTCATGCGCTTGCTGGACCTTCCGGACGAGATTCAGCAGATTGTTTCACGTGGAACAATCTCCATGGGCCACGCGCGGGCGCTCCTTGCCATTGAGGACAAGAAAAGGCAATGGGACATCTGCCGCCGCATCGTGAAGGACGACCTCTCCGTGAGGGCCACCGAGCAGCTCGTGGCGCCCCCCTCCAGGAAGAAGGCCGGCAAGCAGAAGACCCAGGCCAAAGACGCGCACCTTCGCGATATCGAGCAGAAGATTCAAGAGAAGTTCGGCACCCGCGTCTGGATTGAGGATAAAGGGGGGAGGGGGAAGATCGTCCTGGAGTACTTCACCCCCGACGACTTCGACCGAATCATGGAGACCATGAAGATTGACCTGGACGCATAGGCAGAGCATGCCCAAAGGAGGGAGAGCGTGAGCAAGCAGGACGCCGCAAACAAGGGGGAAACCCCCTTTTCCGGGACTACGGCTTACCTGGTTGTCACAGCGGTCGGGAAGGACAGGCCGGGGATCGTGGATGATTTCTCCAAGTTCATCCTTGAGCGACAGTGCAACATCGAAGACAGCCGCATGGCGGTGCTTGGGGGCGAGTTCGCCCTCATCGTTCTTGTGGCCGGAACCAGCCCCAACATCACGAGGATTCAGGACGATCTGAAGGCGTTCTCAGCGGCCAGCGAACTCAGCTTGGCCGCAAAGCTCACGCACCCGCATGGGGAGCGCCTGCCGAAGGGCTTTGTGCCCTATCGGCTTCGCGGGACGGGTGTGGACCATCCCGGCATCGTGCAGAAGTTCAGCCACGCCTTGCATGAGGCGGGCGCCAATATCGAGAGCCTGGACACGCGCACCTACAGCGCCCCAGTGAGCGGCACGCCCATCTTCCACTTCGACATGGTCGTCGAGGTGCCCTCAAAACTGGCCGTATCGGCGCTCCGCCAGAAGTTGCTCAAGCTTGCAGACTCTGAGAACCTGGATCTGGAGATTCACCCGATAGTGGCCGGCCAGAAGCCCTGAATCCCGGCCCCGGCCTGCCGGGCGTCGGCGGCGTCGCTCGCAAGAGTGCCGTACGACAGGCCACGCTACCGCTGCGGCGTACCGGCCCAAAGCACGCTCTGCACCAGGATCTTCTTGACGATCTCCTGCTGCGCGGCCTTGGCGTCATGGCAGAAGGATACATAGACCACGCGCCCTTTCTGCCACGGTTTCACCCACACGGCGGCCATCTTGCCTTCCTCGGCCACTTCGTCGGTCCGCACGCGCTTCTTGACTTCCTTGCCGTCCTTGTCCGTCTCGACGACCTCTTTGTACTTCATCAGTTTGTACGGAGCTTCGGCGAGGATCGTCATCGTCGCAGGATCGTGCTTGAGGATGTACTGCTCGTCAGTTATGGTGAATTCCTTCGGCACGTCCTTCATGATGGGATGCGCGGGGTCCAAGACGGTCGTGACGATAGGCCCATACGGCGGATGCGTGCGGAACACGCCGCCGATCATTTCGATGTACGTGGTGTTCTGCTTGAACGAATCGGCGGCGGAGTGGATGCCCACGAACCCCTTGCCCGATGCGATCGCGTCGCAGAGGGTCTTCTCCTGTTCCGGTGTGAGCTTGCCGCCGGTGTGGTGGAAAAAGAGCACGTCGCACTGCGGGAGCTTGGCGAGCATTTCGTCCAAGTTGCTCTTGACGATGGGCTTCGGCGCGGGTTTGCCCGGCTCCGCCGGCGGCGGGGGTTCAAGACCGTCCGTGACGGATGTCAGCTCGAATTGGGGGCAGGCGCCCAATGTCTCCATGACGGCGGCGTTGATGCCTTTGAAGTCGTGAATGACCCCTCCTCCATACACAAGCACCTTGATCTTTACGTCACCCGCCTCTTGCGCGAAGACCTTTCCACAGCCAACGATGCTTGTTGTAAATATAAATAGCACAGCGACTAAGGACAAACATAATGTCTTTGTGTTCTTCATATGCTTGGTCCTTTCCAAGTAAGAATCAATCCAGCGTCTTCACTCGGATGTTCCGGAACTCGACTTCCTGTCCGTGATTCTGAAGCCCGATGAAACCGGTCTTGGCTCGTTCGGTGAATGGCTTGTACTCCGGGGCTTGCGGCGGCGTCTTCCCCTCCTTTTCTGCCTTGGCGACGGCGGCCTTGAGACGTTGTTCGGCGGACTGCCGCACCTCCTCGTTCAACTTCGGATCAGCCAGGTCCACGTTGTACAACTCCTGCCCGTTCAGCACGACCTTCAACTGCATGCCCTTGAGCGTGATGTCGTAGGCGTTCCACTCGCCGGGCGGCTTGGTGGCGGTGACGGCGGGCGCGACGGCGGCATACAAAGCCCCCGTGCCGCTCTTGCTGGGGGTCGGGCGACCCGCATCGTCCATGATCTGTACCTCCATGCCCGTGAAGGCCGGGTTCCCCTGCTCGGTGGCGCGCAAAAAGACCCCGCTGTTCGTCTTGGGTTTGTTCCTGAACTCCAGGCGAAGCGCAAAATCCGTATACGGCTTCTCTGAGCGCAACCAGCCGCCGGGGCCGCCGAGGCACTTGATGATGCCGCCCTCCACCAGCCACTGCTCCTTCTTCCCCATAACCACCCATCCGGACAGGTCCGCGCCGTTGAAGAGCGAGACAAACCCCTGCTCCTGTTCCTCCTTGGCGAGCTGGCCGGCCTCCTGGGCAGACGCGAAGCCGGAGAAGAGAGCGACCGACAGGACGACGCACAGGCAGAAACGATTGGACATGGCTTTACCTCCTGCGTGTATGAATAGACCCCGAACGCGTGGTATGATAAGGCGTCGGGGCCGCAGACGCAAGAGGGAACCGCAA
>CAYPFP010000188.1:0-2262 GCA_964409935.1 uncultured Planctomycetota bacterium
TCACCCCTTCAACACCGCCGTAACAGACACGTTGGCGATGTCGTGTTTGCCGTCGAGATTCTCGACCATCACCTTGAGAAAAGGCGCGCGCGCATCCAGGGACCAGGTCTTGCGCCCCACCTCGCCGGGGATGAAGTGGTTGTCGAAGGTCGCCGTGTCCTCCGTGTCGTAGCGCAGGCCGTCGCCGCTTGAGCGCACATGCAGCCGCAGCCCGGCCTTCGCGTCCGCGTGGTAGCGGCACTCGACCTGCAGCGCCGCCGTCGCAACGTGCTCCAGACTGATCGGCGGACACGCCTTCATGTCCGAAACATCGCCCGCCCCAAGAACATCCAGGTTCAGCGCCGGCATCGGCAAACAGAAAGGCCGCTGCGTCGCCAAGGCCTGCACGCCGAGGTCCTCCGCGCCGGGCCGCGAGAAGTACCGGAGCGTGTGGAAGCAGTACACGAAAGGCGGCTCGATGTAGTGGTGCACCTCGGCAAGAGCGGAGGCGTCGGGGTTGCGCTCGCGCAGCGCGACGGGGTTGCCGGGGAACCTGGTGAAATGAAGCCCGTCCTCGCTCCACGCGTAGCCGATGCTCTCCTGCGAGAGAATCCGCCTCGGGTGCAGTTTCGTTCCGCCGTAGAACAAGAGGAAATAGCCGTCGCGATAGCTGACCTTCGACTCGGAGTAGCCGCCGTCGTCCCACTCGCCCCAATCGCCGGGCGTCAGGATGGGGTTGCCGTCGTAAGGTTTGTACGGCCCTTCGGGCTGCGCGGCGACAGCCAGCGAAAGCGGCCCATAGTCCGGCCCCCGCTCGCCGATAAGGTGCTCGGTATAGAGAAGGTACTTCCCCGCGCGCAGCACCACGCCGCCGACATAACCGAGTTTCTCCATGATGGGATTGCCCGCGTGTTTCGTCCACGGGCCGAGCGGCGACGACGCCGAGGCCAGCCCGATGCTCCAGCGCTCCTCCCCCGGCGGCGCGTTCCTGGCCTTCTCCGAGGTGGCCGAGTACCACATCAGGTACTTCTCCGCGTGCTCCTTGATGATGAAGGCGCAGGCGACGTGCATGTCCTCCCAGCTCCCCTGGGGGCCGAGGTCGAGGACGGGGTTGCCCTCGTGCTTCTTCCACGGCCCCAGAGGATGCGGCGCCGTGGCGACGCCGAGGCGATAGCCCTGCCGCGGCCATTTCTCCTTGTCGCGGGCGGTGCCGTGGTAATAGAGGTAGTACGTCTCATTATTCTTGATGATGTCGCAGGCCTCGATCACGCCCTCGTCCCACGCGCCGGGCGGACCGGTGCGCAGGATGGGGTTCGGGCCGGGGATTTGGATGAACTGCTTGAAGGGCGGCTTGCTCATGATTCTGCCTCGCGAGTCGGGACCGCGCTGGAACTATCCGACCACCACCCGCCCCCCCTTCTGTTCGGACTCGTACATGGCGTAAAGGACCTTCTGGGCCTTGAGGCCGTCGGCGGCGTTGGGGGAGACGGTGCGGCCCTCAAGCAGGGCGGCGGCGAAACCCTCGATCTGGCGCTCGTACTGGTCGCGACAGGAAACCCGGCTTCGGCCTTGTTTCGCGGGGCTTACCGAAACCAAGTCGCCTGTGCCAGCGGCGCCTCCTTATTCGCCCCGGCATCGGGGCTGCCCCTTATCCGCTTCCTCATCCCGCCGGGTGAGATTCGGCCACTATCTTCTCCCGAAGCCACCGATTGATGAGCCGTTGGGATGAAGTTCCCTTCGACCGGGCGATCCTGGTCAGGCCCTCCGCAAGCCGGGCATCCAGGCTGAACAAGTGCCTTACCCTCTTGATGTCCACGTCGAAGTGTGCTTCAGGCATCTGATCCCAGTAGTCCCCCATATCGTGAGTATCAAAGAACGCCACCAGGCTTTCGAGGGACCGCAAACGAGGCAGCCGTTTCGCCCTAGCCTTTCGCATAGTATCTTCTCTCTTTCTTGGCCATGTCTCTTGCGCTGAGGACCCAGGCCTCCCTCCTTCTCTTGAGGATGAACAGCACGGCCAGGTAACGGCCGGCGCCGGTTCGTCCGAGCGCCATATACACATTCTCCCCTTTCCGCCGACCTTTTTCAACAAAACGAATCTTGGGGTTGTTCCTGAAGACTTCCTCAACTTCATGGGGCGCCACCTGGTGTTTGGCCGCCAGCTTATCCACGACATCTCGAAGCCAGACGATCCCCTCAATTCTCATGCGGTCATCCTCGCCCCACCTCCACCCGCCCCCCCTTCTGTTCGGACTCGTACATGGCGTAAAGGACCTTCTGGGC
>CAYPFP010000188.1:2362-7096 GCA_964409935.1 uncultured Planctomycetota bacterium
CCACCCGCCCCCCCTTCTGTTCGGACTCGTACATGGCGTAAAGGACCTTCTGGGCCTTGAGGCCGTCGGCGGCGTTGGGGGAGACGGTGCGGCCCTCAAGCAGGGCGGCGGCGAAACCCTCGATCTGGCGCTCGTACTGGTCGCAGTCGGGCGTGGCGGGGGTGCGATACTCGCCCTTCGCCCCGTCCATCACGCGCACGTCGGCCGGACGGAACATGTACGGGAAGTAAAGCTGCGCCACGACGCTGCCGTTCATGCCGTGGATGTGCAGGCCCTCAAACCAGTCCATGCGGGTGTTGACGACGAGCGAGAACGTCCCGCGCGCGCCGTCGGCGAATTCCAGCAGGCTCAGCGTGACGAGCTTCTTCTGCTTGTCGGTCTTCGTGGTCGTCACCGCGACGATGTCGCCGCCGAAGAAGCGAAGCGTGTCCAGGAGGTGCACGCCGTGGCCGAGCAGGTTGTTGATGTGGGCGTCCATCGGCGCAGGCGGCGGGCCGGGCCGTTTCTGTCCCGCGCCGGTGATGAACTTTTCGGTCCGGCTGTAGACGTATTTCATATGGAAGACGCTGTCGCAGTACCAGCCGCTCACCATCAGGCGGTCGCCCATCTCCTCGCGCACGTATTTTTGCGCGAACTCCAGGGCCGGGTCCCAACGCTTCATGCAGGCCATCTGACACTGCTTCCCGGTCTCCTTCGACACGCGCGCGATCTCCTCGCACTCCTCCACGGTCACCGCCAGCGGCTTCTCGACCAGGACGTGCTTGCCGGCGCGCATGGCGTCAATCGAAAGCGGGGCGTGAAAGGCGTGGGCCACGGCGATGAGCACGGCGTCCACGCCGGACTCCGCGAGGAACTTGTGATGATCCGTGTACACGGCCGGCACGTCATACTTCGCCGCGATCTTGCGCCCCAAGTCCTCCGAGGCGTCGCAGAGCGCGACGAGCTCGACGTTTTCGGCGCGCTTGAGCGCCGGCAGGTGCGCGATCTGCGCGATAGGCCCGACACCCAGGATGCCGATCTTCAACTTGTTGGACATATGATTCTCCAATGCAGGAACCGTGCTCGTTGACGACCGCGTCAGACTATACTACAATTCCGGAAAACAATCAATGCGAGGAGACCGAATGGACGGCCCGCGCGGGACGAGGCTGGAGGAGAAGGAGTCGTTGAGGAAATGCGTCGGGACGGTCTTTCGACCGACGCTTTGGGACGAATACCCCCAACTTTTCAGCGACGACAACCTGGACAACTGCCGCGTCATGGTGCACGACGGGCAGGTGGTGACGCACATCGGCATGCTCATCCGCGACGCCTCGCTGCTGGGGTGCCGAATCCGGGTCTGCAACATCGGGGCCGTGGGCACACTGCCCGACTTCCGCAAGCGCGGCCTGGCCAGCCAGACCTTCGCCGACGCCTGCGCCAGGGCCGCGCGCGAAGGGTGCGACCTCATGATCGTCTCCGGCGACCGCAACCTGTACCGCATGGCCGGCTGCCGCCGCGTCGGGCGCGACGTGGAGTACACGGTCACGCGCGAGGACGCGGCGCGACTCGGCGAGGGGTTCAACCCCTGCCGCGCCGCCGTCACCCTCGATCCGGCGTCGGAGCAAGACCAGGAGACCCTGCTTCGCCTCTACCAGCGCGAACCCGTGCGTTTCATCCGCCGCCGCGAGGACTACGCCCGCGCCATGCGGTGCGGGTTCGTCATGAACCGCCCCTCCGATTTCTGGCTGCTCAAGCGCGACGGCGCCGTCGCGGCCTACGCCATCTTCAACCGGCCGCAACCGGCGGACAAGCAGACGCGCCTGGCCGAGTACGCCGGCTGCCGCAGCGCCGTGACCGCCGCGCTCCCGCACATCATGGCCAGCCGGAACCTTGAGAAACTCACCGTTCACGTCCTGGGATCGGACACCGTCTTTCAGGGGTTGCTCTCCGGCCGCGGCCTGGCGCCCACGCCCGCTCATGCGGCGGGAACGGTGCGAATCGTCAACTTCGCGCAGCTCATGGAGCGGATGCGCCCGCACCTGGAGGAGACCCTGGGCGCTTCCCTGGCCCGCAGGCTCTCCTTTGCGGAGGAGGGCGGCCGGTTCGTCTTCCTGTTCGGCGGCGAGCGCGCCGAGCTTTCGGACCGCGGCGACGTCGCCAGGCTGCTCTTCGGCGCGCCGGACCATTCCGACGCGGGCCTCATCGCGGAGGACCATCCGGTCATGCGCGCCCTTCGCCGCGCCCTGCCCTTCCCGGCGCTGTGGTACGGGATCAGTTACGTGTGAAACGCCGCCTGCCTGCGGCGGGTGGGAAATTTTCTTGTCGAGGCTTCACGATGACGAAGCGAGAACGCTTGATGCGGATTTTCCGGGGGCAAGCCCCCGATCGTCCCGCGTTGAAACTCTGGGGCGCGCAGCCCAACCAAAAGCTCTCCCACTCAGCCTACGAACCGGTGTTCAAACGGGCGATGGAGTGCACGGACCTGATGGTGGGTTCGGGGAGCGCGTTCAACCTGCACTGGGGGGCGGCGGCGCGCGAGATCTCCAAGGACGAACAGGTCTCGACCTCCTCTCCCGAATGGGCCGAGTCCGTGACGCGAATCCAGACGCCCCGGGGCGCCTTGCGAAGCGTCTACACGCGGAGCACGGTCGGCAAACCGGGCTACCAGAAGGAATACCTGCTCAAGGAGCCGGACGACATCAAGAAGATGCTGTCCGTCCCGTACCAGGCGCTGCCGTTTTCGGCGGAGGCCTTCCGCGCCGTCGAGAAGAACGTGGGCGAGCGCGGCGTGGCTATGTTCGGGCTTGATCACGCCATGTACGGATTGCAGCGGCTTATCGGGTCGGCCAATTTTGCGCTGTGGAGCCTGGAATGCCGGGGCCTGCTGCTGGAGGCCGTCGAGACGTTCGCCCGCCGGATCCGCGAACACGCCGTGCGCGCCTTCGAGGCCGGCCTGAAGCCGATCTTCGCCTGGGTGGGTCCCGAACTGTGCATCCCGCCGCTCATGTCGCCGAAGGACTTCGACGAATTCGTCGCGCAGTTCGACAAGCCCCTCTGCAGCCTGATTCATGAGCGCGGCGGATATGTGTGGGTGCATTCCCACGGCAAGATGGGACCGGTGCTGGAGCGCTTTGTGGCGATGGGCGTGGATGTGTTGAACCCGATCGAGCCGCCGCCGATGGGCGACGTCACCCTCCCGGAGGCCTTCGCGCGCGTGGGAGACCGGATGGGCCTGGAAGGCAACATCGAGACCCACGACCTGATGACAGCCGCGCCGGAGCGCATCCGCGCGCTTGTGCGGGAGGCGATGGCCGCCGGCAGAGGCCGCCGGTTCATCCTGTGCCCCAGTTCCGGCTACATGGAGGTCCCGCAGCCCTCGGAGCGCAACATCGAGAACCTGCTGGCCTACCTCGACGAAGCCGACCGCTGCGCGAAAGAACAGGCCGGCGCCTGAGAACCGCCCGTTTTTTTCGTGGAACTTCAGCCCCTTTTCCGAGTACTCTTTTCGGGCCGCCCGCCTGCGGCGGCCATGCCGACACACGGCGCCATACAGAGGAGGAAAGTCATGGACCTGTTGAGCACGATTAAGGGGTCGTTGCTGGAAAACTTCTTCCCCGCCGGCTGGGACCTGAAGAAGCTGGATGCCTGCTGTCAGCACAAGCCCGAAGACGTCACCAAGCGTCAGCCGTGGTGGAACAAAAACTTCGAACCCGTCCCGTGCGAGACGTTGAGCGACTTCGACACGTTCATGGGCCACGAAATCGCCCTGGAAATCCTCAAGGCGAAGATGAGAAAGCACAAACTCATCCTCATCCTGCCCGTCGGCCCGATGGGCATGTACAAGTGGGCCGTCTACTTCCTGAAGGAATGGGGCGTGGACTGCAAACACGTGTACGGCTTCAACATGGACGAGTGGAGCGACGCCCAGGGCAACACCCTGCCGCCCACGAACCCCGGCGCGTTCCAGTTCGCCATGGAACAGGCGTTCTACGGGCCGCTGGGCAAGCTCACCGTGCCGCCCTCCCAGCGCCACTTCGCCACGAAAAAACTGCTGCCCGCCTACCCGGAAAAGATCGCGGCCCTGCGCAAGGCCGGCGCAAAGCTCGACGTCATCTTCGGCATCGGGCGCGTCTTCCATATCGCGTTCTGGGAGCCGCACTTCGCCGCCGAGTTCGCCAGCGAGGCCGAATGGAAGAAGCCGTGCTTCCGCATCGGCGCGAAGCTCCACCCGCTCACCATCGAGCAGAACGCCGTCACGAGCTTCAAGAGCCGCACCACCCTCGTGCCCGCCTACGCCAACACCATCGGCCCGGGACTCTTCCTGAAGGCCGACCGGATCATCGGCGGCGCCGACGGCACGCTGGGGCGCGGCATGCTGTGGCAGGGCCTCTCGCTGTGGGTGACGCTGCGTCACGGGCCGTCGCCCTGGATACCGAGCAGCTACATGCCCACCCAGGCGGGGCGCCTGTTCTTCCTGAAGGAACTGGCCGGCCCGCTCGTGGCGGAGTGCAACTGAGCTTGGGGCGGATACGCCTTGTTGTTGTAATAAACAGGGGCGAAGCATTCTGCGAAGTGCTTCGCCCCGACTCTTTGACTGACAGGATGTCGGTTGGTAAGCCTGTCGCGAAAAAGGCATTTTTTGAGGGGACGTCAAACGGCGAGGGGGGCGGCTGTGCGCGAAGCTCACGACAAGCCCTCCTGCGACCGACATCCGACACGGAATCGGCCCGAGAGGGGCCCCGAACTTCGCCA
>CAYPFP010000189.1:0-7005 GCA_964409935.1 uncultured Planctomycetota bacterium
AGGCCGTGCAGGATTTCGCGCTCTAACGGCTCTTTTTGTTTGACAGTATCGGACCGCGGCACTATAATAATGATGATATCTGCGCGATAAAAGCGAGAATCTCACCGGTCACGACGCGATGCCTTTACCTGAACGATCGGCAGAGAACCAAGAGTGTGACATCTAAGGCTCGCTGAGTGTCGCCAGTTCCGCATAGATGGACGGTTGGGTCGTCTGTTTGCAGGCGCTCTTGTAGGAAGGCGTAACCCCGGAAGGGGGCGGAGTCAGCGGTTCCCGTCCTGGCGACGTGCCCGATAAATTCTTGCGGAAGGTGCCTCTTACCCCGTTTCTGAGTCTTGGTTTTCATCGCAAAACGCGTCTTTCATTAGGGGTCTTGGCGGGCTGCAGCCCTTGCGCAAGTTTCGATCGGGCCTTAGGTCCTGTTGCTGTGCCCATGATCTTCAAGTGATGGGGCCTTTTCCAGAAAAGGCAGGCGCTCATAAAAGTTCGACCGAACGCAATTACTGAAACCTGTGAGGACGCGATCGAGCTTGAATAGGCCGTAGGATGTGCGCCTGTCTTCTGAAGCCGGATGGTCGAGTCGTTTGCCCGCAAGTCGCAATCCTTCCTCCTGGCGTGCCTGCCTTATCGTCCGATTCTCTACGCTTGAGTGAAAGTCCCTGTCCGCTTTCCTGGACGAGGCTTTTGCCGCAATGCTGCGGGGATCAGAGATGTCCGTCCGGCCGCCTGAAACGTCCCGTTCGGAAGACCGGTCCATCCGGCCTGCGGGGTTCCATGCGGCCATTGGAAGGGGGTGAAGGTCATTAGCGAGATAACGAACATGATATTGAGCCATCCCATCGTCGTGATCGTTCTGATTCTGATCGCTGGTGGCCTCGGTTACGCTGCATGTTTTCTGTTTGACATGTTCCGCAGGGACCGAGCCGCCAAGCAGGCCTCCGTCATCAAGGCCGAAGCCGCCGAACAAGCCGAGCGCATCAAGCGCGAGGCGGAAATCGCCGCCAAAGACGAGGTTTTCAAGAGACGCGAGGAGTTCGAGAAAGAGACCCAGGAGGTCCGCCACGAGCTTCGCCAGTTCGAGCGCCGCCTCGCCAAACGCGAGGACGCCCTCGACCGCAAAGTGGAACTTCTGAACAAGAAGGAACACTACATCGAAAGCCTCGAACGCACGTTGTCCAACAAACGCGCCGAGATCGAGACCAAGGAGAACGAACTACAGGAACTCGTCGAGCAGCACAAACTCACCCTGCACAGACTCTCCCAACTGACGCCCGAAGAGGCCAAGAAGATGGTTCTCACCCGCGTCGAGACCGAGGTGCAGCACGAGGCCGAGGACATCATCAACAAACGCGTCAACGACGCCCGCGAAACCGCCGAAGACAAGGCCCGCGAGCTGATCGCCCTGGCGATCCAGCGCAGCGCCGCCGACCACACCGCCGAAAGCGTCGTCTCGACCGTCGAACTACCCAACGACGACATGAAGGGCCGCATCATCGGCCGCGAAGGCCGCAACATCCGGGCCTTCGAACGCGCCACAGGCGTGGACCTTATCGTGGACGACACGCCGGGCGTGGTGGTGGTCTCGGGCTTCGACGGCGTGCGCCGCGAGATCGCCCGGCGCGCCCTGGAGAAGCTCATCACCGACGGGCGCATCCATCCGGCCCGGATCGAAGAGGTGGCGGCCAACACCCGGCGCGAGGTGGAACGCCTCATCGAGGAGACCGGCAAGCAGGCCGCCCACGACCTGGGCATCCCCAACCTGCATCCGAAGGAGATCGAGTTGATCGGCCGGCTGCGGTTCCGGACCAGCTACGGCCAGAACGCCCTGCAGCACTCGACCGAGGTCGCGATACTGGCGGCCATACTCGCCGCCGAACTCAAGCTCGACATCCAGCTCGCCAAACGCTGCGGGCTTCTGCACGACATCGGCAAGGCCGTGGACCAGGAACAGGAAGGCACGCATCCGGCCATCGGCGCCGACCTGGCCAAACGGTTCGACGAACGGCCGGAGGTCATCAACGCCATCGCCGCCCATCACGAAGACGCCAAGGCCGAGAACCTGTACACCATCATCACGGCGGCGGCCGACGCCATCTCCGCCTCGCGTCCCGGAGCGCGCCGCGAAAGCCTCGAAAAGTACATCAAGCGCCTGGAGCGTCTGGAGGCCATCGCCACGTCGTACCCGGGCGTGGACAGCGCGTTCGCCATTCAGGCCGGGCGGGAGATTCGCGTCATCGTGAACCCCGACAAGGTCCAGGACAAAGGCGCGCAGCAGATGGCCCGCGACATCGCCAATCAGATACAGGCCGAGTTGAACTACCCGGGCGAGGTCAAGGTGACGGTCGTCCGCGAGACGCGCGTGGTCGAGTACGCGCGGTAGAAAAAGCGTGATGCGCGATGGGTGAATCGCCTTTTCACGCATCGCGCATCACGGTTGCATGCCCGCCATGAGCACCGAGTACGATATCATCGTCGTCGGCGCCGGCCATGCCGGCTGCGAAGCCGGCTTGGCCGCCGCGCGCATGGGCGCTCGCACTTTGCTTCTCACCCTGCACCTCGACGCCGTCGCCCAGATGTCCTGCAACCCCGCCATCGGCGGCCTCGCCAAGGGACAGCTCGTGCGCGAGATTGACGCCCTGGGGGGCGAGATGGCCAAGGCCGCCGACGAGACGGGCATCCAGTTCCGCATGCTCAACACCGGCAAAGGCCCCGCCGTCTGGGCGCCCCGCGCGCAGTGCGACAAGAAACGCTACCAGTGTTCCATGAAGCGCCGCGTCGAGGCCCAGGCCGGCCTCACGCTGAGGCAGGACCTGGTGGACGAGCTTATCCTGCACCCGTCCGGCGCCGTCGCGGGCGTCCGCTCCGCCGCCGGCCTCGAGTACCGCGCCCCCATCGTCATCCTGACCACGGGCACTTTTCTGAAGGGCGTGATCCACATGGGCGCCACGAAGACCGTGGGCGGCCGCATGGGGGAACTTTCGGCGGAACGGCTCTCCGACTCGCTCCGCCGCGCCGGACTGGCGCTGGGACGACTGAAGACCGGCACGCCGCCGCGCATCAACGGCCGCACGGTGGACTATGCAAAGCTCCAGGCCCAGCCCGGCGACGCCGACCCGCAGCCGTTCTCTTTCTCAACGCGCCGCATCACGCAGACGCAGGTACCGTGCTGGCTCGCCCTCACCAACGAACGAACGCACGCCATCATCCGAGCCAACCTCGATCGCGCCCCGCTCTACACCGGCCAGATCACGGCCGTCGGCCCGAAGTACTGCCCGTCCATCGAGGACAAGATCGTCCGCTTCGCCGACAAGAACCAGCATCAGGTTTTTCTTGAACCCGAAGGCCTCGACACCGTCGAGGTCTACTGCAACGGCATCTCCACGAGCCTGCCGCAGGACGTCCAGGAGCAGATGGTGCGCTCCATCGCGGGTCTCGAAAAGGCCGAGATCATGCGCTACGCGTACGCCATCGAGTACGATTTCATCCCGCCCACCCAGACGTCGGCCTGGCTTGAGGCCCGCAACATCCCCGGTCTTTTCCTGGCGGGCCAGATCAACGGCACGTCCGGTTACGAAGAGGCCGCCACCCAGGGGCTGATGGCCGGCATCAACGCCGTCCTCAAGCTGCGCGGGAGCGAGCCGTTCATCCTGCGGCGCGACGAGGCCTACATCGGCGTGCTCGTTGACGACCTGGTCACCAAGGGCGTCCAGGACCCCTATCGCATGTTCACCTCGCGGGCCGAGTACCGCCTGCTGCTTCGCCAGGACAACGCCGACCGCCGTCTCATGCGACACGGCCACAGGCTCGGACTTGTTTCCGACGAGCAGATTCGCCGCCTTGACGAAAAGGAGCGCCTCATCGCGCAGACGGCGGCCTTCCTGGAGAAGACCCCGCACGGCGGCGGCACGCTGGCCAAACTGCTGCGCCGCCCCGGCGCCGTTTTCGACGAGATATCATCGCTCATCCCTGATCCCGCCGCATCTCTTTCGGGGCTGCCCAGAGACGTGAAGGAGCAGGTCGAGGTCGAGATCAAGTACGGGGGTTATATTCAGCGCCAGCTTGCCGAGGTGAGGAAGTTCAAGAAGTTCGAGGACTGGCGCATCCCCCCCGACCTGGACTACCACGCCGTCCACGACCTTTCCAAGGAGGCCCGCACCAAGCTCTCGCAGGCGCGCCCCACCTCGCTCGGCCAGGCCTCGCGCGTGAGCGGGGTCACGCCGGTGGACATCTCCATCCTGATGATTCACCTTACGGCGCGTTCCGCCGGTTCGTCAAGCCCGCCTCGAACCAGCCGCTAAAGGGCAAAGTCCCTTTTCACCTGCACCGAAACCGAGTCGCCCACGTTCCTGAGCCACGCAAAGAGCCGTTGCGCCAGGTCGGACTTCAAGGCGGCGCAGGCGGGGTCGTCGAAGCGGTTGTGGAGTTCATGAGGGTCGGTCGCAAGGTCGTAAAGCTCGTGTTCGCCGAAGGCATGGTAGACGAGCTTGCCGCGCCGCGAGCGGACGGCGCGTTCGGTGTAGAAACTGAAGCCGTCGCCGTCGTAGGAGGCGAGGACGTCGTCGCGCCAGTCGGCGGGGGTCTCGCCGCGCAGCAGCGGGACCAACGAGCGACCATGGCCCTTTGCCGGCATGGGAGCGCCGGCCAAGTCGGCGAGGGTGGGCAGGATGTCCACATGGCTCACGAACTCGTCGCACACGGCGGCGGGCTTTGCGGCTCCGGGCCATCGGACGAACAACGGCACGCGCAGCCCTTCGTCGAAGAGGGCGGGCGAACCGTGCGTCAACATCCCGTGCGCGCCCATCATCCCGCCGTGATCGCTGGTGAAGATGACGACCGTATGGCGGGCCAGGTTCAGGTCGTCGAGCCGGGCCAGCATGCGCCCGAAAAGGTCGTCGAGCATCGCGATGCTGCCGTAGTAATGGGCCAGCACACGGCGCCAGTCGTCGTCCGACCACGTCCACGAGCCTTGGCGTTTCTGGCTGAGGCGCACGACATAGGGCTTGTCGCTCATGGGGTCGCGCAGGTTGGGCGGCAGCTTTATCTGCGCGGGGTCGTACAAGCCGTCGTAGGGGGCCGGCACATGGCAGGGGGGATGCGGCGCGTCGAAGTCGCACTCGATGAGCCACGGCTGGTCGAGCTTGGCGTAATCCTCGATGAGGCCGAGCGCCGTGCGCGTGAACTCGCCCTCGCGCGTGTCCTCTGCGCTGATGTTCAGCCGCCCGCAGCCCTTGAAAGTATGGTCGGGCAGACAGCGTTCCTGGATGCCCCGCGCCCGAAGCCCCTCGACATGCATCTTCGACGGGATCGCGCGGTTGTCATGGAAGCCGCGAATGTCCTGCACATGCCACTGCCCCGCGTAACCGCAGCGGTACCCGGCCTCCCCCAGCGCCTCCGCGAACGACTTGACGCCGTCGAGTTGCCGGAAGGGGTACCAGTGATGCACGTCGGCGTTGGTGATGATACCGTGGCCGCGGGGGAAGAGGCCCGTGAAGAGCGAGGCGCGGCCCGGATGGCAGATGGGGGCGACGGACCAGGCATTGGTAAACCGCACACCCTCGCGCGCGATGCGCTCCACGTTGGGGGTTCGCGCCTGTCCGCCGTTGAGGGCGTAGGCCCCGCTCTGGGCGGAATCGGCCACCACAATAAGGAAATTCGGTCGTCTCACGTTCTTTCGCTCCGTACTTCAGGCGTTGCGCTTCGCGGCGTACTCCCTCGGCGGGGCCGGCACGAGGGCCGGGTCCAGGAGGGGTCCGTAGGCCTTGACGTTGCGCTCGCACAGCATTTCCTTGATGAAGACGTCGTTGCGGTCGTAGGTAAAACTGTGCGCGACCCGCTTGTCGTCCAGGTCCGCCTCCGCGCTCACAAGGCCGGGAATGCGTTGGGGAACCTGCGCGATGATCTCGCCCATCGGGCTGATGATGCAGTCCGACACGCCGGCGGCGTGTCGGCGTGCAGCCCGCCACGCCGGCCATCATGTTCAGCGGCTTTTCGGGGTCCTGCCCCGCGCTCAGGAACATGAGGTAGGCGCTGGCGTCAATGGCCCTCGCCCGCATGAGGCAGAGGGAAAGGTCGCGGCCCCAGCCGCTCCAGTTCGACGGCCAGACCACAATCTCCGCCCCGCGCACGCACAGCACGCGCGTGGTCTCGACGAAACTGAGGTCGTGGCAGATCACGATGCCGAGCTTGCCGAAATCGGCCGTGAAGACCGGCAGGTCCTCGCCGGGCGTGTAGCCCGACAGCTTCTCCTGTCGCGTCAGTTGCACCGTTGGTGCCAGGCACCGTTGGTGCCAGGCACCAAGGACACCCGCGCTCAGGAACATGAGGTAGGCGCTGGCGTCAATGGCCCTCGCCCGCATGAGGCAGAGGGAAAGGTCGCGGCCCCAGCCGCTCCAGTTCGACGGCCAGACCACAATCTCCGCCCCGCGCACGCACAGCACGCGCGTGGTCTCGACG
Source organism: uncultured Planctomycetota bacterium (assembly GCA_964409935.1). GTDB lineage: Bacteria > Planctomycetota > Brocadiia > JAADGH01 > CAYPFP01 > CAYPFP01. Next base: position 6,454 of record CAYPFP010000189.1, read on the forward strand.
AAACTGAGGTCGTGGCAGATCACGATGCCGAGCTTGCCGAAATCGGCCGTGAAGACCGGCAGGTCCTCGCCGGGCGTGTAGCCCGACAGCTTCTCCTGTCGCGTCAGTTGCACCGTTGGTGCCAGGCACCGTTGGTGCCAGGCACCAAGGACACCAAGGACAATTGGGGAAAACACTCCCCGATAGCCGTCAGGTCGCAACCCGCCTGTCCCGCCATGTCGAGGTATTTTTCGATGTTCGCAAGGTTGCTCTGGTATTTCTCCCTGACTGTGTTGCCCGCCCCGAGCCTGGCCCCGCTCCTGGCGGCGCCAGGGACGGGGCCCGCGACCCAGTTGGGGATCTGGATCGCCGTCATCTTGACCCTTCATAGTGCCTGGCTCGCGCCAAGCCGTCGGGCGCGTGCCTGGCACTGCGTTTCGCGTAAAGAGTGCCAGGCACCCGCAACGGGCGGGAGCCTGGCACTAGGAGCGGCGAAGCGCCGCCGTCCAGTGCCGAAATCGCCGCCCCTTAGTACCCGCTCCGGTCTGCCGTGTCAAGAGAATCCCGCCGGCG
>CAYPFP010000190.1:0-6765 GCA_964409935.1 uncultured Planctomycetota bacterium
CCATTAGACATGAACTGCCTCTGAATATTTTACACCGGATTTGGGACTTGACCCGAAAATCCGGTTGCGGGCCTCGCAGAGATGTTGCATAATTGGCGGCGCAGGCGCAAGCACTTTCTCGCGCCGCGATGAGGTCCGATGGTCGGCGGGAGCAGCCCATGAGAACCACGGTGCGTCTGGACGGCGTTTACGCCCCTTCTGAAGATATTGTTGCCCGCAAGATCGCGGGCGAACTTCTCATTGTGCCCTTGACGGCCGGCGTGGGAAGCGTGGGCGAGGAGCTTTTCTCGCTGAACAAGACGGGCCGGCTGATATGGGACAAGTTGGACGGCAAACGGACATTGAGGGACATCGTCGCGTTTCTGTCCGCCCGGTTTGACTCGCCTGCCGGGAAGATCGAGCAGGACGTAAAAGGACTCATCAGGGAACTCCTGAAACGGAGGATCGTGGTTGAAGTCCCGTGAAGGAAAGTCGGCTTATGTCGTTCGAACGGCCGAAGAGATATCCCTGCCTGCCCCGGCCCTGGTCGAGCTGATGAAGGCGGTGCTGGCCAGGGGGGTGTCCTTCAGGTTCAGGGCGCGCGGCTTCAGCATGACGCCCTTTGTCAGGGACGGCGATGTGATCACGGTCTCGCCGTTGTCAAAGCGCCCCATCGGGACCGGCGAGATCGTGGCCTATACCCACGAAAAAACGGGAAAGCTGGTCGTCCACCGGGTCATACGGAAACGGGGCGGCGCCTATCTGGTCCGGGGCGACAACGCGCGCGCTTTCGACGAACTCGTCCCGAAGCGGCGGCTTCTCGGCTGCGTGACGGCGGTGGAGCGAAAGGGCCGGAAGATTCGCCTCGGGCTTGGGCCGGAGCGATTTCTGATCGCCCTGCTGAACCAGCATGCGCCCGTCATGCCGATCCTGGGGCCGGTGTGGAGATGGCTTAAACCGCTGGTGAAGAGTGCGGCATCGGGGAAGGCGTCATGAATCGCCCTTGCGCAGGAGGGCGCCCCCGCGTCGGACCGCCGGATGCGCCTGTATCCGGCAGACGTTGAACCCGGCCTCCTCAAACTCCGACTTGAGGGCTTCCAACGACGGGAAGACGTGGATGAACTCCATGTTCTGCCAGAGCGTATCCCCGGTTTCGCAGCCGAAGTTGCCCAGCGTCAGGCAGGCGAAAGTCTTCCTGAGAATCTCGGCCATGCGGGAGGTCGTCTGGCGCGTGTCCATCTGAAATTGGCAGACGAAGAAGCCCCCGGAACGCAAGGCGGTCCTGATCCTCTTGAGCGTCTCGACTCGCCGGCGGCGCGTGGGGATGCAGGAGTACATGGCGGCGGACAGCCATACCACATCATAGGAATTTGCGGGCGCGTGCAGTTTCGACAACTCCTGGACGAAGCCGTCCATCTTCACCCCGTGCCGGGCCGCGTAGGCCACGGCGTTTTCCACCATCCCCGGCACGAAGTCCATGCCGGTCACCTCGAAGCCCGCCCGCCCCAGGGGCACCGCTTCGCGGCCGCCCCCCACCCCCAGCAGGAGCAGGCGGCCATTCTTGCGCGGAAGGGATTCCAGCATGGCCTTCTCCTCGTCGGAAAGGCCCATGCTCAAGACCGACTCCGCCGCCCAGCCCTCGACGGCCCCAGGCTTGGAGTAGGCCTGCCGGCTGAACTCGATCAAATCATCGGGCTTCATTACAACGCCGGCCAATGACTCGATGAAGCCCCCCAGCCGGATCAGGAAACGACCCAATGCGATGCGGATCCTCATAGTTCCTTACCGCCGCGTTTTCCCGGGAATCCCGGCGTCCTTATAGCTCGGTGCGCCGTGCCTTGTAGGATATCATGGGGGCACGGCAAACGCGAACACAATACCGGAATGGAATGGAGAGAGATGCGGCCTCCGGACAGGAATCCGAACGCCCGTCTTGCCCCTATGAATGGCCGACGGAACGGGACTGACAGGAAGAACAGTTCGGGAGTTGATCGGCGCAGTCTTGAATTATGGCTACGAACGGTCCCCCGCTGATATTCAGGCCATTGGATTTGCAGTGAATCAAACAGTTTTCGCCCGCCGTGCTCCTGGCCAGGACCAGGAGCCGCGGCCCCCGCCACGTTGCCCGTTCCCCCCGGATTCTCACCCCAACATCTCCCCAAGCCGCCCCATCGGCTCCCCCAAGTCGCACAAACGGCGGCCCCTTATTTGGAGAGGTCCTCCCCCTTTGTCATGATCCGGCGGCGCGTGCCTGACAGGACCGACAGTTGCCGCCACCCGGATCATCGGCACAATCCTGAACAAGAGCGAAGCCCGGTCCTCCGCTAATGTTCGGCCCGTTGGACTTGCAGTGCACCAGACAATTCTCCCCCGCCCTGCTCCTAACCAGAACCAGAAGCCTCGGCGACTGCCACTTCTCCCTCTGCCCCAAGCGTTTCATGCGCTGATTCCTCCACAGATGCATAATAATTTTAGCCTACACACTTTTGCCAGCCCTGTCAAGCCCCTCTTGCCGCCAAATCGGGCTTGTGTCGGGCGCGCAAAGACGTAAGTCACTGAACAGGAGTGAATTAGGACTGCGCTCCACTTTGCTGCCAAGTACGTAAAATCCTCAGAGCCGCTCCAAGAGGCCTGCTATCCGCCCGCTCTTGTCGAATTCCATGCGGTAACAGGGCACGGTCTGCGCAATCTGACCCACGAGGCGCAGCGTCTTCTGCCACCACTCCGCCGACATGAATGACTTAATCAGGCAGGATAACAGCCCTCTCACGATCTCTCTCTTGTCCTTCAGCAGGATCAGGCGATTCCCGCCAGCCTTGCGAAGGAAGCAGATGGCCCGCAAGGGCGCGGCGCGGGCGGCGATATCCGGCAGTTCTCCGTGACTCCAATTGCCGTAGATGACAAACCCCTTTGACCTGCGCCTCAGGATCATCCGGTCATCGCAGAGTATCGTCCCCCGCCCCTTGAGCATCTTCATCACCGTTGACTTGCCCGCCCCCGAATGACCGACGAACAGAAACCCCTTGCCGCCCAGGGCGATGCCGGAGGCATGTAGAATACAGCCCTTTCTGTAAGCCAGGAGCTGCGAGAGGATGATCTGATCGGTGGGCAGCAACGCCAGAGACGGGATGCTTCGTCGGTCAAAAATGTCTTTGCTGCGGTGGTAGACGTCGCCGCAGGTGTAGTCCCTGCTAAAGATGGAAATCTGGTTGGTGCGCCGGACCCCCCGCGAACGGATGGAACTTACATATGTCCAAGTGTTCGCCTTTTCATAAATCGTCCAGGGAGGCTTGCGGTACACGACCTTCCCCAAGTCCGCTTTCCTCACCCTGGGCAAACCGAAATGGTGTCTGATGCGGATCACGTCCCGGCTCGGGCGGGCCACCTCGAACTGCTTGAGTTTCGCGTGAAACGTCTCATCCAGAATCGGCGCGGCGGCCTGTATCCGGAGCGTCAGGCCCCCGACCCGGTAGTAACGGCAATGATTGCGGCCGGTATTCGTCCTGGTTCGACGCGCCATGCTCTCCTCTTGGCGGCCCGGCGCTCAATATGGCCCGATTAGGCGACTTTCTCGATTATACTGACTCAGCAATTCCTATGCCAGTGGATTTGCGTCCGTCCCGGCGCCGCCGCCGGCCATATTTGCTTGACTCAACCCCAAGGGCAGATATAATCGAAGAAAATCGGGACAAAAGCGAAAGCGCCGCCGGAGCCGGCTCCGGCAACCCACAGCTAATCTGGTGCCTCGACACTGTAAGACAATTTTGCTGACGAGCGCGTATGCCCCTTGCGTTGCATGAACGTCTCTGCCGCTCAATCCGCGAACGGCTGTTCCCGATATGGCTGTCCCTGATCCTCCTGTGGGTCTTGGCCTGCCCGTGCCGTTTCGCCGCCGCCCAACAAGCCGCCCCCGCAGAACCGGCGGCGCCAAATGACGCCCAGGAGAAGCCCCCGCAACACCCGCAATCGCCGGGCCTGCTCGACCTGCTGGCCGCGCCCTTCAAGCCGAAGGCCAAACCCCCATTGACCAGGGATGTGCCCCGCTCCGGCGAACCCGCGGAAGCCGCTCTGCCCGAAAAGACGATCGTGGCCCCCGCGCCGGCAGCGGCCCCGCCGCCGAAGTTCGAGAACCTCCTGACTTGGGACAGCTTCGAGGACCCCATCGAGTGGACGATCGAGGCGGCGCAGGCGCCCGCGACACTGGCCGTGGGCGCAAACGTCTCCGACGGCGACCGCTCCCTGCGCGTCGCGTTCACAAACATCGGACGGTCGGACATCGAGCTGCGCCGCGAAATCCGTCTCGACCTCACCGCGATGGAGGCCATGTTGTTGGACGTTTACGTGGACGCGGCCGCCCCCATGAAAATCTCGGCGGTCTTTCGTGTCGGGTCGTCGCTGCGGCTCTACCACTCCGTGCCCGTGGATCTCGTGAAAGGCTGGAACCGCGACGTGGTCTTCGACCTTCGCGCCGAGGTCTTCAAGACCGATACGTCGAAGGGACATGACACGCTCTTCGACGGCCGCGACGATATTCGCCGGGTCAGTCTCACTGTGGGCATCGGGAACAACAAGAAAGGCGCCGTCGAGATTGACAACATCCGATTCGCCGGCAAGCCCGCGCAGGGCTGGGAAAAACGGCGCCCGCAGATTGACGAGGTCTCCGTCGTGCAGCCTCGCGAAGCGGCCAAGCCCCCCCAAGACCCCAAGAGCGCCCCCGCCGCCATCCCGGCCGAACCCCGGCTGAAGAAGTACGAGACGCTCGTCCTTCGCGTGAAATTCCAGTCCGATTACGTCTCCGCCTTCGACCCCGCCGAGATCAGCCTGACCGGTGCCTTTGTCGAACCCGCCGGCAAGACGTTCACGCAGCCCGGATACCTCGACGGTCTGCGCGCCGAAGACGGCGCCGAAACGCCCGTGTGGCTCATCAAGTTCACGCCGACCATCCCCGGCCGATGGGAGTACTTCGTGACCGTGCGCAATAACCACAGCGAGGCCGTCTCCGACACCCGCCGCTTCTCCGTGGATGAAAAACCCGCCGGCCGCGGCTTCATCCGCCGCAGCGCCGCCGATTCGCGCTACTTCGAATTCGACGACGGGACCTTCTTCTACCCCATCGGTCAGAACGTCTGCTGGACGGCCAACTACGAGACCCACTTCAAGAAGATGGCCGCCGCCGGGGAAAATTTCGTCCGTATCTGGATGTGTCCGTGGCATCTGCATCTTGAGGGACCCAAGGACGTCGGCTTGTATGACCTCGACGTCGCCGAACGCATAGACGAAATTTTCGAACAGGCCCGCCGCTACGGCATCTATGTCCAGCTTGTGTTCGAGTATCACGGGATGCTCAACAACGAAAACTGGGCCAGGAACCCCTACAATGTGGCCAACGGCGGCCCCTGCGAATTCAAAGAAACCTTCTTCATCAACCCCGACGCCAAGACGCTCTTCAAACGGCGGATGAGATACATCGCGGCGCGATGGGGCGCCTCGCCGAACCTCTTCGCCTGGGAACTCATGAACGAGGCCGACCTGACCGACTCGTATACCGACGACGACATCGTCGCCTGGCACAACGACATGTCCGCCGCCCTCAAGAGCTACGACGCCCACAAGCACCTCGTCACCACGAGCGCCTACGGCGACCTGCTCGGCCCCAAACTCGTCGCCCTCGGCAACATTGACTTTGCGCAGGACCACGTCTACGACGCCAAGGCCCTCGACGCCGTGCTGGCCGCCTACGACACCGGCAGCGCCCTGCGCGCGAAGCCGTATTTCATCGGCGAGTTCGGCGCGGGCACCACGCCCGAAGTGGACCAGACCGACCGGCGCGGCGTCCTCCTGCACACCACGTTGTGGGCCAGCTTCATGCTCCCCACCGCGGGCAATGCCATGCCGTGGTGGTGGGACACCTTCATCGAGCCGAACAACCTCTACTACCACTGGCGCGCCCTGGCCAACTTCGCCAAGGACGAGGACCGGCGCGGCAAGAGCTACGTCCCCATTCGCCTGCGGATGCCCGGCGCGCCGGGCCGCACCCTGTTGGTGCTGGGCATGATGACCAAGAGCGAGGCCATGTTCTGGGTTGTGGACCCCGTCCTGGCGCAGACGCCGTCGCTGGGACAATACACCCGCATCCCGCCCAAGCTCGGCTTCTGGTTCGTCGGGCTGGAGCCGGGCGACTACACCGCGGAGTTCTGGGACACCTACCAGGGCAAAGTTTTCACCAGCCAGAAGCTTTCCACCGACAAGGGGCGTCTCAAGCTGGAGCTTCCGGAAGCCCAGAAGGACATCGCCTGCAAACTGAAATTCAGCGGCAAGCTCGAAACGCCCGGCGTCGTCCTTCAGGTGGACGAGCAGAAAGCCGCCGTAAAGCTTGGCGCCAAGCCCGACGAACGCACACACGAAGGCCGCCCGACCCCCAAGGACGCCGCCAAGCCCCCCGAGCCTCAAAAAGCCGAGGCAAAGAAAGAACCTCAGGACGCCGCCGGCAAAAACGAACCCGCAGCGCCGAACCCGCAACCGCAAACCGCGAAACCCTAGCAGCCTGTTGACGTCTTGCGAAGCGATGAGCGCAGCGAAGCCGCTCAGCGAAGCGCCCTCCAACGCCAAATCGCCGCCACCGACCGGCAGATTGATCGGCTGATGTATGATCTCTACGGTTTGACGGACGAAGAGATAAAGGTTGTGGAGGAGCAAAGCCTGTCGCGAAAAAGGCATTTTTTGAGGGGACATCAAACGCCGAGGGGGGGCGGCTGTGCGCGAAGCTCACGACAAGCCCCCCTGCGA
>CAYPFP010000191.1:0-6693 GCA_964409935.1 uncultured Planctomycetota bacterium
TCCGCTCGTATCTCTCATGCTCTCAACACTTCACGCCTTTTCGCAATAGGCTTTCCCGATACAAAAAGATGGAATCGGGCGCGGTCGCGTGGTAGCATCCTGTGTACAGCGGAGGCCGACATGATTGACTACAGCGTGTCCGACGGCGTGTGCGTGCTCCGGCTGAATTCGCCGCCGGTGAACACCATCACCTATCCCCTGCTGGAGGCGCTTCGAGCGTCCGTTCGCCGGGCTAACCTGGACGCGGCGGTCCGGGGCATCCTCATTACGGGCGACCCAACCCATTTCAGCGCCGGGGCGGACGTCAATATCTTCAAGAAGATCGCGACCGCCGACGACGCCGTCAAGGCCTCACGCGTCTTTCAGGAGGCCTTCGACGAGTTGGAGGACTCGCCCAAGCCCGTCGCCGCGCTCGTGGCCGGCAAGGTGATGGGGAGCGCCCTGGAGCTGGCGATGGCGTGCCACTTTCGCGTCTGCGCCGCCGGCACGACGTTCAGCATGCCCGAAGTCACGCTCGGCATAAATCCGGGCGCGGGCGGGACACAGCGGCTTCCGCGCCTTATCGGCCTTGAGGCGGCCCTGAAGATGCTGTTGACGGGCGAACCCGTCAGCGACAAGGATGCGCTCGGCCTGGGGCTGGTTGACGCCGTCGGCGATGAGGCGCAGGCCATGGCTTTGCTGCGGTCGGGCCGCCCCGCCGTCAAGACGCGCGCGCGTTCGGAGAAGCTGTTCGATGCGGCCGCCCGCGACGCCGCCTTTCGAAAGGCGGACGCCCTGCTGAAGAGGTCTCGGCCGGAGATCATCGCCCCTCGCAAGATCGTCGAAGCGGTGAGGGCGGGTCTTGAAGAGTCCTACGAAGCGGGGCTGCGCGCCGAGCAAACGGTTTTTTCCGAATGCATGGCGACGCCGGCCACGCGCAACAAGATCTATCTCTTCTTCGCCGTTCGCGAGACAGCCAAGGTGGCGCCGCATCTGGCCGTCCCGCCGCATGAAAGCCCGCCCGAGATCAAGCGAGCCGCCGTCATCGGCATGGGCGCAATGGGCGCGGGCATCGCCCAGGCGATCCTGTCGGCGGGCATTCCCGTCGTGACCCGCGACGAGAACGAAGCGGCCCTGCGCAAAGGCGTTGACCGGATTGCGGCCTCCATCCAGAAGCGCGTGGAACAGGGGAGGCTTTCCGCAAGCCGCGCCAAGGCGGCGATGGGGCTGATCTCGACCACAACAGACTGGGAGCCTGTCGCCGGCGCCGATCTGGTCATCGAGGCCGTCTTCGAGGACCCGCAGGTCAAGCGGTCTGTCCTGGCTGCGCTGGAGAAAGTTTGCGGCCGCGAGACCCTGATCGCCACGAACACCTCGACCCTGTCGCTCGACGTGCTGGCCCAAGGCATGAGCCGCCCGGAGCGTTTTCTCGGCATGCATTTCTTCAACCCCGCCCACCGCATGCCCCTTGTCGAGGTCATCTGGCGGCAGGCTACGCAGAAGGACTTCATCGCCGCGGCCATGAGATTCGCCAAGGCCCTTCGCAAGACCCCCGTGCTGGTCCGCAACCGCGAGGGCTTCCTGGTGAACCGCATCTTCATCCCCTATCTGAAAGAGGCCTTCTGGCTGTGGGAGGAGGGCGCAGACCCCGGCGTGGTTGACAAGGCCATGGTGGCTTTCGGTTTCCCGATGGGGCCTCTTACGCTGGCCGACATGGCCGGCCTGGACATCCTGGCCCATGTGGACCGCGTGATGTGCGAGGTCTTTCCCCATCATGGACGCCTGGCGGCCGTCGCCGTGCGCCTTGTCGAGCAGGGACATCTGGGCCAGAAGTCGGGATCGGGCGTTTACAAATACGATAAGGGCGATTATACTCCCCTTCGTCACGAGGCTGCCGAACGCATACTGGCGGGGGCGCGGCCCCGCGCGCCCCGCGAAGTGCCGGAGGATGAAATCGCCGCGCGGCTGACGCTGCGTTTGGTCAACGAGGCGTTCTGCGTCCTGGAAGAGGGCATCGCCCAACGCGAGTCGGACATTGACGCGGCCATGGTCCTCGGCACGGGGTTCCCCGACTTTCGCGGCGGGCCGCTTAGGTACGCTCGCGATCTGGGTATTGGCAATGTTCTGACGCAACTGGAAAATCTGTCGCAGAGATTCGGCAGCCGCTTTGCGCCGTGCCGGCTTTTGCGGGAAATGAAAGGAGCATGATGATGGCATCCGCCCCCGAACGCAAAGACTTCGAGGCCACCAAGAAGATGAAGGAGATCATGGGCAAGTACTTCATGGAACTGGCCGGCGGCCCGAAGGAGGGGCGCAAGACGGCCTGGTGCACGAGCGTCGGCCCCGCCGAGCTGCTTCGCGCCCTCGGCTACAACGTCTATTTCCCCGAAAACCACGGCGCCATGCTGGGCGCTTCGCGCATGGCCACGGACCTCATCCCGGCGGCCAACGCCAGGGGCTTCTCGCCCGACATCTGCTCCTATCTCACCAGCGACATCGGTTCCTACCTCAAGGGTCAGTCCCCCCTGCAGGCCTTCAAGATGAATCCCCCCAAGGCCGACGTCCTGGTCTTCAACACGAACCAGTGCCGCGACGTGAAGGACTGGTTCCAGTTTTTCGCCCGCGAGTGGGACGTCCCATGCCTGGGTATCCACACGCCCCGCGCCGTCGGCGAGTTGGACGACGCCATCGTCGCCGATGTCGCGCAACAGACTGAGGCCCTCATCGCGCCGCTGCAGGACATCGCGGGGACAAAACTCGACCCCGCGCGATTCAAGGAAATACTCAGCCTTTCCAAGCAGACCACGCACCTCTGGAAGGCCGTGCTCGACACCGCCGCCAACGTGCCTGCGCCCATCTCCTTCTTCGACGAAACGATCCAGATGGGACCGGCCGTCGTCCTGCGCGGCACGCCCGACGCCGTGGAGTATTACCGTCTGCTCCTCACCGAGTTGCAGGCGCGCGCGGCCAACAACATCGCCGCCGTCGAAGGCGAAAAGCACCGCATCTACTGGGAAGGCATGCCTATCTGGGGCAAGCTGCGGAACCTCTCCACCCAGTTTGCCGACCTTAAGACCTGCGTCGTGGCCTCCACCTACTGCAATAGCTGGATATTCGAGGACCTCGACCCCGCCGATCCTTTCACGGGCATGGCCCGCGCCTACACGAGCATCTTCATCTGCCGTTCCGAGGACTGCAAGGAGCAATACATCGCCCAGATGGTTGAGAAGTTCAAGGTGGACGGCATCCTTTTCCACGACGCCAAGACCTGCCCCAACAACTCCAACAACCGCTACGGCATGCCGCAGCGCCTGCAGAAGCAACTGAATCTGCCGTTCCTTGTCGTTCACGGCGATCTCAACGACCTGCGCCTGTACTCCGAAGAGCAAACGCGCACGAACGTCCAGGCGTTTGTTGAGCAGCTTGCGGAGGCGCAATGACGCGACCGGCCATGCAGCATTTCTGCGGCATTGATATCGGGGCGTCGTCGGCGAAGCTGGTCATCATTGACCGGCAGCGACGGGCCGTCGCCAGGGCGCTTCGGCCTTCGGGCGTGAACTACGCCGAGACCGCCCAACGATGTCTTGAGGACGCTCTCGCGCACGCCAGCCTGGCGAGGGACCGCGTGGCCGGCATCGGCTCGACCGGTTACGGGCGCGACAACGTGAGTTGGGCCGACGACCGCATGACCGAGATCGCCTGTCACGGCAAGGGGGCGTTCTTCCATTTCCCGCAGGCCATGACCGTCATTGACATCGGCGCGCAAGACAGCAAGATCATCCACCTGGACGCCAAAGGCCGCCGCACGGGTTTCAAGATGAACCGCAAGTGCGCCGCCGGCACGGGCGCTTTCCTGGAGGAGATCGCCTACCGTCTGAACCTGCCGGTCGCGCAGCTCAACGGCCTGGCCGAGCGCTCCACAAAGGAGGTCCCGCTCGGGAGTTTCTGTACGGTCTTCACCGCCACCGAGATACTGGAGAAGATTCGCGCCGGCGAAAAGGTCGAGGACATCGTGAAGGGCGCCTTCCGCTCCGTCGTCAAGCGCCTCATGGAGATGGACACGATTGACGGCGCGTTGGTCATGACGGGCGGTGTTGCGGAGTACAATCCGTTCCTGGTGAAGCTCGTCGGCGAAGCGTTCGGCAGGCCGCCGCTGGTCCCGCCGCATCCCCAATTCACCGGCGCGCTCGGCGCCGCCCTTTTCGCGCTGGAGAAAGCTGAGAAAGGAAAACAGGCATGCTGATCAAGAATCCCCCTGCCGAAATCGTTGCCGGTCTGCATATGCTTGGAACCAGCGAGTATCCGCTGTTCCTCGTCGCGGGCGCCAGAGAAAGCGCGATCTTCGAGGGCGGAACGGGCGCGATGGGCGCGTTGCTGCTCCAGCAATTGGACCAACTCGGCGTCGCCCGCGACTCCGTAAAGCAGCTCGTCATCACACACGCCCACCCCGACCACGTCATGGCCGTGCCGGTCTTCCGGCGGGCCTTTCCGGCCGTCAAGGTGCTGGCCTCCGAGACGGCGGCCAAGACGCTCTCTGTGGACAAGGCCATCGCGTTCTTCGGCCAGGTGGACAACGCGCTTTCCGGCGCGCTCCTGAAGGCGGGGCGCATCACGGAAGCCCATCGCCCGCAACCCTTTGCGGAGAAACAGATCGCCGTTGACCGCATCATCAAGGAGGGCGACACCATCGCCGTGGACGAGCAGTCCGCCTTCGCCGTCCTCCACACCCCCGGCCACAGCGATTGCAGCCTGAGCTTCCACGATCCCCGCCGCCGGGCGCTCATCATCTCCGACGCCACCGGCTACTATGTCCCCGAACACAACTATTGGTGGCCCAACTACTTCTCCGATTACGGCGCATACGTCAAGTCCATCGAGCGCCTTGCCGGTCTGAACGCGGAGGTCCTGTGCCTGAGCCACAACGGCGTCATCAAGGGCGCCGAGGACGTCAAGGCGTATTTCAGCGGCGCGCTCAGCGCCACGCGCAAGTACCACGAACGCATCATCGCCGACGCCAAGGCCGCCAAACCGGTCCGAGAGATCGCCGAGGCCCTCGGCGCCGAGGTCTACGAGAAGACCCAACTCCTGCCCCTGGACTTTTTCCAGAAGAACTGCGGACTGCTGGTGAAACAATCGCTGCGCCATGAAGGTCTGACCGCGTGAGAGGATGGATATGACCCGTTCACGGATACTGGGGACCGGCCACTACCTGCCGCCCAAGGTCGTCACCAACTTCGACGTCATGAAGATGATGGAGACGTCCAACGAGTTTATCCTTGAGCGCACGGGCGTCCAGCACCGCCGCCACGCCGAGGCCGACGCCGGCGCCTCCGACCTGGCCGTCCTGGCCTGCCGCGCCGCCGTCGCCGACGCGGGCCTCAACGTGGACCAGATTGACCTCCTCATCATGAACACCATCACCCCCGACCATGCCGACCCCGGCTGCGCCTTCTTTCTGCAGGGCAAGCTCGGCCTGGCCGGCATCGGCGTCATGGACATCCGCCAGCAATGCGCGGGCCTCATCTACGGCCTGTCCATCGCCGACCATTACATCCGTTCCGGCTCGTGCCGTCATGCCCTCATCGCGTGTTCCGAAGTCCTCTCGACACGCATTGACGGCTCCTACGACGGGCGCAACATCGCCATCCTCCTGGGCGACGGCGCGGGCGCCGTCGTCCTCGGCCCGTCCGACGACGACGCCACGGGCATTCTCTCCACCTCCCTCCACGCCGACGGCCAGTTCGCCAAGGCCCTCTACACCGCTTCGCCGGGCAGCGCCCTGGGCCGCAAGCAGCACGTCACCAAGGAGGACATTGAAGCGGGCCGCGTCCACTTCCGCATGGACGGCAAGACCGTCTTCGAGCACGGCGTGGCGAAGATGTCCGACGCCATCTTCGAGACGCTCAAGAAGCACGGCCTGGCGATGGACGACATTGACGTGCTCATCCCCCATCAGGCCAACCTGCGGATGCTGGAGGAGATCATCAAGCGCACCGGTTTCCCCAAGGACAAGGTCTTCATCAACGTCGTGGAGTACGGCAACGTGGCGTCCGCATCGCTCCCCATCGCTCTCAACGAGGCCCGCCAGGCGGGCATGGTCAAGGCCGGCAGCCTTGTTTTGTTGGTGGCCTTTGGTTCGGGCTTTGTGTGGGGTTCGGCGTTGATACAAATGTAGACAAGCATGCAGGTTACAACATTGCTGCTGCGGAACACTCAAGATGCCTTCCCGGAGAAAATCTCACGAGTTTCAGACGGTCGGCGTCTTCCTATCTTTGGAAGGAGAATTGCCCGCTGTAGTTGGAGGCGTTGAACAATTCGTTGCGGAGCGGACGGCGCGGGGGGGCCTTGTCGGGCGAGGGGGTGGGCTTGTATATCCAGATCGAATCGTAGTCCCACACCAGGACCTCGTCAATGCCGTCGCGGTCAATGTCCACGGAGTCGCAGCACAGCACAGGGTGGCCGTCGTCGGGGAACATGACGACGCGGCGCGTCGCTGCCGGTGAGCGCAATGCGCGGCGGACTGCCGGGCGGCCCGAATTGCCCCATGACGATGGCGTCGGCATGGTCGAAGGCGTCCAGTTTCCACTGCGCCCGCCCCGTCCCTGGCTCCCCCAGCCCCGTTCTTGGCGGAGACAGGATCGGGGCCAGGAACGGGGCCTGTAATGGGGTTTGCGCCGCCCGTCCATTTCGGCGAACGCCGTTCGCCGAAACGGC
>CAYPFP010000192.1:0-6298 GCA_964409935.1 uncultured Planctomycetota bacterium
GCACGCTCCTGGCCGTACAATTACCGTGCCGAACAGTATTGGGACAGACGGTATTATTTCAGTTCCGGGGACATCACACTCATCTTTCCAGCAAGATAAGCAAGGTGTCCACGGAACTACAGTCTGCTACGAACCGCAAGCGGCAACGTGGGCGCGGAGCCAATCAAGTAAACCCTCTCGCCCGATTTCCCCGGACGCAACTTTCACCACAACGGTCACTTGCTCGTCCACCGTCGCGTGGATGGCGTGGCCATTCAACGCGAGAAACATTTCCATGACAGCTTGGCCAGCGCGCTTGTTGCCGTCTACGAAGGGATGATTGGTGATGAGCGAAAAGCCAAGCGCGGCGGCCTTTTGAAGAAGGGAAGGATACAGCTCACGCCCCTCAAAGCTCATGCGTGGTTGGGCGAGGGCCGACTCCAACGCCCCCAGATTCAGGATACCCGCTGTGCCGCCCGATTGGTCCATAACTGCGCAGTAGATCTCCAGCGCTTCGCTGAGGGTGACGTAGCGCATCACATCTTGGCCAATCGGCTGTAGAGTTCGGCATTCTTCTTCAGAAGGCGATCCAGCGCCTTCCGGAAATCTTCATCGGGCCGGGCCAGGAAGTCCTCGATCCCTGCCTGTGCGAGTTGCTCCGGCGCAAGGCCGTAACGCTTCGCCAGTTCTCTCAGTCGGCGCAGCCTCTCTTCCGGTATGTGAACTGTAATCGTGTCCATATTCACCTCCGGCAATCAGTATAGCATCACATCTGCGATTTTGCCATTTTCATCCTTTGTCTCTCATCCTACAATGGGCGCAAACCACGTTTGCAGTACCCACGTTCAGGCGGCGTTGTGGACGCCCCTTGAAGCGGGAACGCCGCCCGCTGAAGGGGGCTACTACGAACCCCGCTCATTCCAGTACAACGTATCCCGCGGTGTCGAGTTTGTAAGCCGGGCCATTCGCGCCGACCCAGCACGGCCACTGGCGAATCTCGGTGCGGTGTGCGGCCATGTTGAACGCGAGTTTCAGTCCGGGCTTCGGCGTGATGCCCGCCGCCGCGAGGGGAATGGCCCATTCGCTGATCCATTCCTTCTCGCCCGTCCTCGCGGCGAAGCGCACGCCCGCGCCGACCTTCGCCGCCGCCTCCGCCGGAGCGCCGGCCAGCGTCACGCTCTCGTGCTTCCCCGTCAGGAATCCGTGGATGACGAAGATCGGCCCCGGCGCGGCGCCCGACACGTCCTGAAAGCAGACCTCGGCGCAGTCGCCTTTGCCCCATTCGTCCGACCGGATGAGTTTGGAAACGTCGCTCGCCGGCGCCGTCAGGACGACGTAGAGGAATTCGCTGTCGTAACAGACTTTCGCGATGCACGGCGGGCCTTCGATGGGGATGCGGTTGGGCGTCTCCTTCAGCGAAAGCGTTTCGCCCGGCCACTCTCCGTCGGCCGCTGCGCCGTCAATGACCGGAGCGCGCGCGGCGCGCGGGGCGCGCGCCACGGGTTTGGGACGCGGCGTCGCGTCGCTTTTTCCTGCGCCGAAAATCAACCGCCCGCCGCGCATCAGGTCCCACGTCTCGCCCAACGTTCCGGCCCACTGGATGAACTGATTGTTCTCGCTGCGATAGACCGTCACGTTCAACGGCAGCATGGCGCGGTCGGCGGGCGTAAAGCGCAGCGCCTGAAACGGTATGCGCCATTCGCAGCGCCAGACCTGTTTGTCCACGGCGGCGGCATAGCCTGTCGCCTGGGCGAAGGCCCTGGCCTCGGCCTCCGAAGCGCCGCCCACGGTGATACTGTCGAACGTCCCGTCTGTGAAGCCCCTGAGCACATAGACCACCGGCTTGCCGTCGTCCCGCCGGCCCTCGACGACGAGTTCCACGCCCTCGTCGCTGCGCCATACGCGGCCGAGTTTGCGGTCTTCCGGGAACATGGAGACCACCGTGACGCCCACATAAAGATGGGTCGCATCGGCGCACAGTTTCGCGACGAGCGGCGCGCCGCGCGCCTTGCGCTGGTTGGGCATTTCGTCGAGGCCCACTCCGCCGGGCGGCCACTCATCGCCTTCGAGTTTGCCGTCGAGGGCGGGCGGCTTCGGCATGGCGACGACATTGGCGTGACGAGGTCCCTCCCGCGGCGTGAAGGGCGCGCCCGGCATGGCGTTGGAAATCGCCGGCACTGCGTCGCCGGCCTGGACGATCAAGTTGCCTTCCCACTTCGTTACGGCGTCGGGGTCGGTGATCTTCAGTTTTCCGCTCAACTGGAAGGTATTGTTCGTCACCGTATGTTCGGCGCTGCGGGCAAACGACAGGTCCATGTCGCCGTCGCAGATGAAGACGTTGTCGCGCAACACGCAGTTCAGCGTCATGTGATTGTGGGCGGGGCGCGCGACGCCGATGGAGACGTTCTTCTCGACCACGCAGTCGCGGCATTTTTCGTCGAGATAGTAGGAAGATACCCCGTAGCCCTCGCCCACCTTGATGATGTCGCGGGCGACGTTTCGCCGGATGATGTTCCCTTTGGCGCCGCTCACGTAAATCGCCGCGCCGTCGTGAAGTTCCTGCATGCAATGGTGGAGCAGATTTTCCTCGATGACCGTGCCCGCGCCGCCGATGGCCATTCCGGAGTAGGGCGTGTGATGAATCTCGTTGCGGCGGATCACGTAGCAGCCCTCGCGCCCGCCGGCCGAAAGCCCGATGGCGCTGGGATACATCAGCCCGATGTGATGGATGCGGTTATTCTCGAAGCGCCCGGTTCCCTCGCCCACGCGGCAGCCGGCCGCGCCGAGATGATGCAGATGGCAATTCTCCACGAGCAGGTCGCGCGTGCCCCAGTCGCGAATGGCGGTGCCTGCAATGTTGGTGATCTCCACCTCCGCGATGCGAACCCCCTCGCAGTTGGACATCTGAACCGCGCCGCGATACTCGCCCGCGCCGAACCCCCCGGCCTTGCGGGGCGTCGTGGTGGCGGAGAGCGTCATCGAGCGCAGCGCGATATTGCGCAGCGGCTTGCCCTTCTGCCCACGCAGTTCGATGATGGTTTCCACGCGGGGGGCCGCCGCGAACGCCTCGTCCATGTTCTCATCCGGCAGCGGCCAATAGACGATCCTGCCCGCGTCGCGGTCGAGATACCATTGGCCGGGCTGCGTCATGCCTTCGCGCACATTCCACACGACATAGGCCTTCACGCCGAACGCCCCGGGCGGATGCTTGGACGGGGTGGAAAAGGTCAGCGTGCGCGTCTGGGGGTCATGCGCGGCCAGGCCGACCATGGACTCGTCCCACATGTGGTACACGGTGACTTCCGCGTTGGCGACGCTCAGCCATTCGCCCAGATCGCCGGCGCGGTACTGCATCACGGACAATTCCTTTTCCGTGGGTTTGCGTTCCCATCCGCCTCCTGCCGTGCTCATCCAACGCACGGGGAAGCGCGTCTCATGCTCAAGGCGCCCGGTCTCGGGCAGGCGCGCCCGAGGACACAGCCTGTCGTTAACGACCAGGGCGCGGAAATCCCACTGGCCTTCCTTGACCTCCGGCACGTCGGCCGCCCAGAAGCGATCGCCGTCCTTGCGCCAGCCGGTGATGCGCCGGCCGCCGTACACGATGGTCTTGCCCGCGCCGGCGCCCACGAGGGTCAGTTCCGCGTCCCGTTCCTCCAATACCAGAGGCTGTTCGATATAGTGGCGCCCCGGCCCGATAATGATTCGCCTGGGGGTCGAGGTGTCCTTGCGGCTGGCTTGCAGCGCAGCGCCGAGCGTCGCCAGAGGGCCGTCGGTCTTGTCGGCGTTCGCTTCGGCCATTCTGCCCGACCAGGCGTCGTTGCCGTCCACGGCCACATAGAAATCCGCCGCGCTTGCGTTCAAACAAATCGCCATGGCCATCACTCCAGGGATCAGCATCCGCATGATTCAATCCTCACTTTCTCTGCCCAGATCAAAGCATCAGACAGTCTACAGCATCCTCTCAGCGTCTGCAAGGACGCGGGGCGTGTCCGGGCGCCGGCGCCGCAACTCTCTTGAAATAGCCCTCCTGCTGCCGGACAATATGCGGGCGCACAGGGACGTTGTCTTGTAAACGTGGTACTTCATCCTGGACAAGAGGGACATGACATGACGACGCCACAGCAGCAAATCGCCTCGACGGAACATTTCTGGTATCGCCTGCAGCCGCCCGGGCCGTACATTGACTCGCACCGCGACAACAAGGCGTTCGGCCATGCGGACGGGAAAATATTCCTGTCCGAAGACAACGGCCGCACCTGGCCGCACAGCGCCGCACTCCCCCACGCCCGCAACATCACGTTCAGTTGCATCCTGAAGAACGGCAACATTCTTTTCAGCACCCGATCAAGGCTGTACCTCAGCACGGACAATCTGAGGACGGTCGAGCCGATCACGGTGAAGGACCGCGACGGGTCCGATTACGTGCCGCATACGCCGCAGAACCCGGACCGCCCCGGCTGGTACTACCACACACTTTCGGGCGTCAACTCCTGGGACGTGAACGGCGTGGAGATGGTGGTGTGGGGGAATTACTGCAACGTCCTGGGCGGAGCGTCGCCGGTCAACATCTACTACTCCGCCGACGGCGGGCGCACCGTAAAGATTGCGTATACCTTCGGACAGAACCCCTATTTCCGTGATAACGGCTCCGAGGGTGGCGGCTCGACCGGCACACCGCTCGGCGATCCCCGCAATCCCGTCATCTGCCGCCACGTTCACACCGTGGCGTACAATCCCGCCGAGAATGCCTTCTACGCCTGCACGGGCGACGGCGACCGCCCCGAAGGGTTCGAGTGCCACTGGCTCAGAGGCGCCTACGACGCGAAGCAGGACAAGTGGGACTGGAAGGTCATCATCTCGGATCATCTGAACTCGCGGTACAAAGCCGGGGGCATCAACTTCGTGGACGGGCAGCTCTACTGGATCAGCGACTCCAACGGCCCCCCGCCGTACGACCGCGGGGTCTTCCGCTGCGCGCCGGCCGACATCGCCAATCCCAAGAAGCACACGCGGCTGTTCAATCCGGAGGTCGAGTCCGGGAACATGATCATCCAGGACAACGTAATCCTGGCATCCCATTGCGCCCCGGCATCGCCGCTCGGCACGGGAATCATCGTATCGCTGGACGGCGGCAAGACGTGGGCGCAACACGACCTCAAGGAATTCGGCAAGCGCTCTCCCACCCGCTTCCACGAGAAAAACAGCGAAGGCTGGTTCCGCGTGGACCTGCGCTCCGGCTGGATCAAACACGCCGAGGTGCTGTTCATAAAGCCGAAGGAAGCGTAAATTCGCACCGGCAAATGAGACATCCTCGGAACTCGCAGAATCGAGGCAAACGAATGGCCCCAGGGAAATCGCAACCCGGTGAAGGAAGTCGGGTTGTTTCTGTTCGCCAGATTGCCGATCGTATCCTGCTGGTTCGAGGACAGCGAGTGATGCTTGATCGCCATCTGGCCGAGTTGTACGGCGTCACGACGGGAAACCTGAACAAGGCCGTGCGGCGAAACATCGCTCGATTTCCACCCGACTTCATGTTCCAACTGACGGCGGCGGAACACAATTCTCTAAGATTCCATTTTGGAATCTTAGAGCGCGGGCGGCACTCCAAGTATCTCCCCCTTGCCTTCAGCGAGCAGGGGGTGGCCATGCTCTCGAGCGTCCTGCGAAGCCGTCGCGCCGTGGAGGTCAACGTCCACATCATGCGAGCCTTTGTCCGGCTGCGGGAGGTCTTGGCGACCCACAGGGAACTGGCCCGGAAGCTGGCGGAACTCGAAGAACGCCTGCGCGGCCACGATGAGCAGATCGAGGCCGTCTTTGAGGCCATTCGCCAGTTGATGACGCCCGCCGAGACCCCTCGCGAACGGATCGGGTTTCGCGTCAGGGAGCGCCGCCCCATCTACACCGCCTCCGCTATGCCAAGACGCAGTGGGCGCCGCACGACCTCAAGGAGTTCGGCAAGCGCTCCCCCACCCGCTTCCACGAGAAGAACAGCGAAGGCTGGTTCCGCGTGGACCTGCGCTCCGGCTGGATCAAACACGCCGAGGTGCTGTTCATAAAGCCGAAGGCTCAACGGTCTGGGAGTTAACTCTGGCGTTCCCAGAACTCGGCTGGCAGGAGAAGGCAATTCGGCCTTGACATGGAGGTCAGACAGTAGTAGCCTTCCACATGGTTATGTACGGTCAGCAAAAGGGGTCAGGCTGCTTTTTCTGTGTGCGTTCCCACGGTTCAGAACGTAGTAGCGGATGCCGGCTTCGCATTCTCGTTTGGCTCGTGGCATGCGCGAATCCTAGGCCCACTACACCCGGAAAAAGTAGCCTGA
>CAYPFP010000193.1:0-6093 GCA_964409935.1 uncultured Planctomycetota bacterium
ATATTACTTGAAAGACGAGGAACGGACAAGGTACAAAATACGCGGGGGATTCGGGGGCGGGCGCGACAGGAGAGGAAGATGAAATCACACACGCAATACCTCTGGTTCACCACGCGGAAGCGGCGGGAGTATGTTAATATAACGGAAGAAGTGGAGAAGGCGTTGGCCCAGAGCGGGGTGCGCGAGGGGATGGCGCTGGTGTCGGCGATGCACATCACGGCGGGGGTGTACGTGAACGACGCGGAGACGGGGCTGATCCAGGACATTGACGAGTGGCTGGAGAAGCTGGCGCCGGAGGGGCCGGATTACCGCCACCACCGCACGGGCGAAAGCAACGGCGACGCGCACCTGAAGAGCCTGCTCGTCCACCATCAGGTGATCGTGCCGGTGACGAACGGGAAGCTGGACCTGGGGCCGTGGCAGCAGATATATTACGCCGAGTTCGACGGGCAGCGGCGCAAGCGGGTGATCATCAAGATCATGGGCGAATGAGAGACCGCTGCAGGCAACGCTCGCGGAGGACTCAGAATAGGGAGATTGGTATGAGAACTCTCGTTACTCTGGGCGCGGCTCTGGTTTGTTTTGCAATCGGGACGATACAGGCCGCCGAGCTTGCCGTGCCGATGAAGGCGGGGCTGGTGAGCCTGAAGATACGGGTGGGGCTGAAGGACAAGGAGCCGACGGTCTGGGAGGGGACGTACAAGCTGAACACGGGCAAGATCATCGCCACCGACGGGTGGCGGTTTGCGGGGGACGATTACGCGACGACAACGGACTACAAGATCACGACGCGCAGGTTTCTTCCGCTGATGTGGCAGAAGCAGAAGCGCGACCCCGACACGTATCCCATCGAGGCGAACGGCCTTATTCTGACGCTCGATGATCTGGGGCCGGACAGCGTCCTGGAGATGCAGACACCCAAGGGGCCGTTCACCGTTTCGGCGAACAAGTTCGGCTACGGCGGGGTCGTGATGGCGCTGGACGGCAACGTGGAAGTGGAGCGGATACCCAATTGGCGGACCGTCGTCGCGGCGCCGACCGAGGACGCCTACCCCAGCGCGGCCATGGGGCCCGACGGCAGCCTGGCAGTGGCGTACATCGCCTTCACGCACGGCAAGGGCTTCGAAGCGCTGAAGCCCCTCACGGAAGAGCCGAAGGACTTCAGCTACCTGGGCGCGCCCACGGGCGGAGATCAGATCATGTTCACCGAGATGAAAGGCGGACAGTGGTCGGCGCCGCTGGGGATCACGCCGCCGGGGGGCGAGTACGTCCGCACGGCGATCGCGGCGGACGGCCAGGGGCGCCTGTGGGTGATCTGGTCCGGGAACGAGAAGGGCAACTGGGACCTTTATGCGAGCGTGAGGCAGGGAGCGGAATGGACGAAACCGATGCGGCTGACGAGCGACGCGGGGTCGGACATTCTGCCGGTCGCGACAACGGACTCCGAGGGGCGCGTGTGGGCGGCGTGGCAGGGGTTTAGGGGAAACAATTCCAACATCTTCGCGATGCGGCAGGAAGGCGACAAGTTGGGGCCGCCGGTGACGGTGGCGGACCAACCCGCCAACGAATGGGAGCCGGCCATCGCAGCGTCGGCCGACGGGCAGGTGGCCGTGGCGTGGGACACGTACGAGCGCGGGGACTATGACGTGATGGCGCGGCTCTGGCGGGGCGGAGCGTGGAAAGAACGCCGAGTGGCGGCTTCGACCCGCTACAACGAGGCCCGGCCAAGCCTGGCTTTCGACCGGCAGAACCGCCTGTGGATCGCCTACGAGAAGTGCCCGGAAGGATGGGGCAAGGATTTCGGACCGTATGACGAGTCGCCGATGCGCCGGCCGCTGTACGACAAGCGCGAGATCGGCGTGAAAGTATTGGCGGGAGAAAAGTTTCTGTCGCCGCCGGAGGTGACAAAGGGCATCCCGATGCCCACCGGCGGACGGCGGTGGCCGAAGGCGCTTGCCGCCAACGTGCTGGCGGCCGGGCCGAAGCTGGCGGCGGACGGGCAGGGGCGCGTATGGCTGGCGGCGCGGATCCGCCTGAACGTCTTCACCGGCGGGGCGGGGTCTACGTGGGTGAATTTTCTGACGTCGTGCGACGGCGAGCAGTGGCGGGCGGCGACCCTGGCGCCAGGCACGGACGGCTTTCTGCATGAATCGCCGGCGCTGCTGGCCGCGCCGGCGGGCGGGCTGTACGTCGTCTCGGCGTCGGACGGGCGGATGCGTTCGGCGCCCTTTCACGGTCCCAATCAGGCCAAGCTGCGCAAGCGCACGGCGGGGACGCCGCCGGCGACGACGCGGGGCCATGCAGAGTACGGCGACCGGCTCGTGAACTGGGAGATCACGGTCGCCGACACGGGCAAGCTGGCCGACCCGGCCGAGCCGAAGCTGACGCCCATTGAGGAAGACGCGCTGCACGAGATCGCGCCGGAAGACGCGCAGGAGACCCAACACATCGCCGACATCCGGGCGTACCGGACGGTTGTGGGGGGCAAACCGGCGCGCATCCTGCGGGGCGAGTTCCACCGCCACACCGAGATTTCGAGCGACGGCGGCGGGGACGGAAGCCTGTTCGACATGTGGCGATACGGGCTGGACATCGCCGCGCAGGATTGGATCGGCAGCGGCGATCACGACAACGGATCGCGGGAGATGATGTGGTGGGTGACGCAGAAGACGACGGAGATGTTCCACGTGCCCGGCTCGTTCACGTCCATGCACACCTACGAACGAAGCGTGAATTACCCCGACGGGCACCGCAACGCCGTGTTTGCGCGGCGGGGGGTGAGGCCGCTGCCCAGGCTGAGGGGCGGTTTCGGAAAGGACATGGACGACCAGCCGGCCGACGCGCCGCGCCCGCCGTCGCCGGACACGCAGATGTTCTACAAGTATCTCAAGGCGTTCGACGGGGTGTGCGCGTCGCACACGAGCGGGACGGACATGGGGACCGACTGGCGCGACAACGACCCGCGCGTCGAGCCGATCGTCGAGATCTACCAGGGCGACCGGCAAAACTACGAACGCCCCGGCGCGCCGCGCACGAACATCGCGGAGTGGTCCATCGGCGGATGGAGACCGATGGGGTTCGTGTCTCTGGCGCTGATGAAGGGATACCGGCTGGGGTTCCAGTCCTCGAGCGACCACGTTTCCACGCACATGAGCTACTGCAACGTGTTCGCGGAGGAGCCGACGCGGGAGGCGATCCTCGAGGCGATGAAGCGCCGGCACATCTACGGCGCGACCGACAACATCATCGCCGACGTGCGGTGCGGCGAATATTTCATGGGCGACGAGTTCACGGTGAGCCGGCCGCCGACGCTGAAGGTGAAGCTCATCGGGACGAAGGACTTCGCGAAGGTCGTGATCGTGAAGGACAACGAGTACGTGTACTCGGTGGAGCCGAAGAAACGCGAGGTCGAGTTCGAGTGGACCGACGACAAGGCCCAGGCGGGCAAGACGAGTTACTACTACGTGCGCGGCGAACAGGCGGGGGAGGAACAGACGCGCAAGGTGCGCCAGGAGGGGCAAGAGAGGGAGGTCGCCGTCAACAACGGCGAGCTGGTGTGGGCGTCGCCGATGTGGATCACGTATAGGCCCTAGAGGGAAGAGGCAGGAATACATGTC
This sequence comes from uncultured Planctomycetota bacterium, assembly GCA_964409935.1. Classification (GTDB taxonomy): domain Bacteria; phylum Planctomycetota; class Brocadiia; order JAADGH01; family CAYPFP01; genus CAYPFP01. The sequence continues at coordinate 3,618 of CAYPFP010000193.1, forward strand.
TCATTCAACAGGCAGAGACGGTCGCCAAGTCGCGTTTCGGGCGTGCGCGTGGGTTCTGGGGGCGGTTTTCGCGGCGGGGGGCGGGGCGTGGGGCGAGGACGCTTCGGGGGGGAGGGCCGAATGGGGGCCGAACTACGAGTGGCTCCGTTTTGAGTTCCTGAAGCGGCCGTGCGAGTACGCGCGGGACATGATCGCGGAGCAGTTCCCGCCGCCGGACACGCCGCCGGAGATCAAGGTTTACCGGCAGTGGCCGATCGTCGCCGTGCACGCGCGGTGGGCGGTGTCGGTGAAAGGCTGGCCGGAGAAATACCGCGAAGACGCCGTGGACCTGATGCTGATGTATGCGTGCGATGCGCAGATGTACGAGTATATCTTTCCGGACGTCATCCGGTCGTCGCGTTTCACGTTTCCGCCGGATTTCCTCAAGCAGGCGCAGGACCCCGGGTACAGACTCGCCAAGTCGCTGCGCGGCAAGGAGGCGGAGTACGAGATCACCGCCAAGGCGGGCCTGGGGGCTTCCGACTACAAGATCAAGACCAAGATTCGAATCGGGCTGACCGAGGACGAGAAGACGGTTTTCTTCCACGACTGCCCGGAGTACATCAGCGACCACCTCAAGACGCGGCAGTACTTCTTCGCGGGACACGACGCGGGCGACCGCGTGCACCTGGACGCGCGCATCTACTGCGAGTGCGCGCCCCGCCGACTCTTTCAGGACGAAGCGACGCGGCGGGTAGAGGGAACGAGCCGGTACCTCATCGAGCGCATCCACTCGCGGCTGGACAACGCGCCCACGCAGGAGGAGATCGAGGACTATCTCCAGATGGTGCAGAAGGGATACCAGGACGTGGACGCCTTCATCAAGAAGTACCACGTCGAAGCCAAGTAGCCCGCTCCGCCGAGCGTCTCAGGCCAGCTTCTTGAGGGCGCGCACGGCCTTGGACGCATCGGCGGCGGTGTCGAGCGCGACATAGGCCACGAACTGTTTGCCGATGGCCGCCGCCGAGATGCCGCGCAGATTGATGCCCTGCGCCGCGAGAGCCGCCGTGATCCTGGCGCCCATGCCCGGCTTGTCCGCCCCCTCAATCCGGATGGAATTGTGGCTGATCTTCCGGAAGTCGAGCTTCCTGGCCGCCGCCATCTGAGCGGCGCCTTTCAGAGGGGTAAGGAACACGACACCGGTGCCGGGCTTCTCGGGAGAACGGCGCGAGATCACGAACTCCAACTGGGCGCCGGCGTCGGCCAGGCCGCGCAGCTTTTCGGCCACCGCGCCCGGACGATCCATGATGCCCGCAGCCCATACGTCCACGGCCTTCACTTTCAGAGCCATAGAAAACCCTCCCATGCATTATCCGCAGACCGAACGACGCGGCGCGTCGTACCAGCGACGCGGCGACGCCGCGCATTGGACGTCTGAAGGAGTATATCACAGCCTTCCGCTTTGTCAAACCCCCCGGACGGCTTGCGCGAGAGAGAAGGGCGGGGTCCGCGTCAATCCGTGCCGCCCTTTCGAGCGGGGTTCGCGCCGCGCAAGACGTCGCCTTGCATGATGACGGAGACGTGGGCGCGGGGGTTGACGCCGCCCTCAACGGCGCACGCGAAGCGGACCTCGTTTGGGCCGGGCTGGAGCACGGGGACCTCCCCTTCAAGCTTCACTTCGCTGAGCAATTCGCCCTTGGGGCCGTACAACTTGCAGTCTGCGGCGGAACGCATTTCCAGGTAGGACCCGCTATCCATCTCGACGGGGAAGACGATCGTCTTGCCGCCGACGGTGATCGCCGGATTGCGCAGCTTGGCCTTCACGAGGGGCAGGGCGCGAATGGGGGAAAGATAACAGGTCACCGTCTCGCCGGGCGGGATGTTGTTGCAGAAGAGGCGGAGCGTCTCGATAGCGGCGTGGCGGACGGATTCGCGGTAGATGGCATAAGCGCCGCCGTAGGGCCAGGCGTAGTCGGCGTAGCGGCGGCCCTCCGGCTCGACCAGTTCGAAGTAGCGCCAGCCGGTGAAGTCCACGATGATGTAGTGGTCGCCGTTGGCGTGGCTGAGGTGGGAGGGAGAGTTCTTCTGGAGGTTCAGCACCTGGCCCTTGCCGTCGCCATACACCCATACGCCGAGGGCCTCGTGGGCGGAGAGGTTTTGAGGCGGTTCCCATTTCTTGCCCAACCTGGCCCAGGACCTGGCGAGCGCCTTGGTGGCGTTGGAGGCCGTGAAGCAGCCGCTGAGGGGGCCGACCTTGACGCGGTCCGAGGACGGCTGGAGCTTCGCCGTAATGCCCGGCTGAGCGGCGCGGTCGGCGAAATCGGCGGGGTCGGCGAAGTCGGCCAAAGTGATGTGTCCCGGCGCGTCGTAGGGCGCGACCGACATGAGCGCCTCGATGCGAAGCTGCAGCGGCTGGGCCGCGAACTTGTTCGCAACGGACCACGCGTCGCTGGTACGACGCGCCGCGTCGCTGGTACGACGCGCCGCGTCGCTCCAG
>CAYPFP010000194.1:0-5941 GCA_964409935.1 uncultured Planctomycetota bacterium
AGGCGGCGCCGGGCAGGAAGATGTCGGCAACGACGCCTTCGGCGACGGTGGGTTCGGCGCCCCATTGGTTGCTGACGGAGGTGCGCTTTTCGTTCCAGCCCATGTTGGTGTTCTCGACCCTGGCGGCGACGGAGAGGAGCATTTTCCTGGATTGGGCGATGGGCACGTTGTCGAGGGCAACCAGGGCGACGGCGGCCCAGGTTGATCCGGTTTTCTCCACGGACAAAGTGACGTCGCCAAGCGACACGTTGTGGCCGACGATGTGGCCGACTGCCGCTCGCGCAGCGGGGGCGTTGACGAGGTAGACGGCGCGCTTGGGATCGCTGACGTCCCAGAGGATTTCGCCGGTATCGGACTGACGGAGCGATGGGGTCTCATCAACTTTTCTGGAAGCCTTCCAGTCGCCAGTGGGGATGAGGCGAAGGGCGAACTTGTGGAGAAGCAAGGCCGACGGCACAAGACCGGCCTCGGTGTAAGCGCGGGACAGGGAGCGACCGCCATGCGCCATCTCATCGAGGAATCGGTCCATCGGCGCATCGAGGGTCAGGCATTCGCGTCCGGCGGACACCGCCCCGGCGCGGAACATAATGGCCGCCGCCGGCAGGAAGACGATCTTGGCCGGATGGGAGTCGAGTTCGAAGTAGCCGCCGATCTTGCGGCGGTCCCATGCGTCGGCAGCGGAATGGTAGTTGAACTGGTAGATTCCGTCCCAGTCCTGAAAAGCCGCGAACGAGGCGAACATCGGGAACAGTTCGGCAGAGTAGTCGCTGGGAGCGGGGTGGTCGTATTCGCTAACGGTGAAGGGCTTGCCCTCGACGCGGAACGAAGCGAGGTTCGCCAGTGTACCGCCCTCGGCGGCCTCCACCATGGAGGTGTTGGGTATAAACCAGTTCTTGCCGTCCCAGGGACGGCCGGGGAAGTGCGGATGCTGCCAGTAGGCGTGCATGTCAACGTAGTCGCAGAGACCGGCCTCGCGAGCGACGCCGGCCCATCCGCCGTAGGAGGCCTGCGTGTCCACGATGGGGGCCTGAACGCGGAGGTCCTGTTTGAGGAATCGGACCATGTGCTTGACGTAGCGCTGCTCGGTCTCGACGAGGAACTGCCAGAAGTCGCGCTGCTGGAGCGGCGTGGCGCTGGCCGGAGGAAGAGAGACATTGCCCTTTTCCAGAGATTCCTCGGCGCTCATGCCCACGACACCGCCGGGCCGAAGAGAGACGTCGGCGATCCAGAAATTGCCCATCTGGTTCATGAAGTCGAAGCTGATGCGGACATGGTTGGCGAGCGGCTCCTTGCAGCGGAATGTAAACTCGTACTTGCGCCAATCGGGGTCGAGAGAAGCCCTCTCCTGGAGGCCCACAAAGCGCCAAGGCGCAATGTCGAAGCGCGCGCCGACGTTGATGTTCCGCCTGGCATCGGTCCTGGCGCGGAACGACAGCGTATAGGTGCGACCGTCCTTGAGGTCGAGACCGGTCCAATGAAACTGCAGGCTCCACGATTCCGGACCAGGCTTCAAGGTCCGGATGTGGACGGCCTTTGTGTTGTCGAGGGGCACAACGGCGGCTTCCATGCTTGCGCCACCGCCCTGCTCCCGCGTCCAGCCGTTCAGGTCCTGGGCAAAATTGCCGTTGGCCAGCAGCTCGGCGCCTAGCGGCTCCGCCTGGGCGTCCCACTTGCGGCGCAGGTCGTCGGTCGTGCGATAGTGCGCGCGCAACCATTCGCGCCATTGCTTCTCAAGCTCTTCCTTGAAAGGCGAAGGAAGCTGGCGCAGTTCGCTCCAGGGGGCGCTCAGCAGAGTGTTCTCGTTGTTGATCTCCACGGCAATGACGGCCGGTTCCTCGGCATAGGAAGTCTTCGTGTAGGGGTTACGGTGCGTCAGCAAGGCGCGGGCGTACTCCTCCTGCATGCCGATGAAGGGGGGATAGTACTTGTCGAGGGCCTTGCCGTAGCGGAAACGCTCCGCAAGGTCCTTGGGAAGTCCGGGATAATTGCGAGAGACATGGAGGTTAATGTTGGTGTAGATGCCGTGCTGCTTCAATTGGTAGATGAGCCAGTCGAGACGATCGAGCTGAGCGGGATCGAAGCCCTTTTGTTCGGGCAGCCACAGGCCGCGAGGAGCAACCTGGTTATCCATGTGGTGGAAGCGGATGACATTGATGCCCAGCTTGCGCATACGCGCCGCGATGCGCGGGGAGAGGTCCTTGTCGGGGAAGCAGCCGCCGAAGGTGAGATTGCTGCCAAGCAGACGGATGCGGCGGCCTTCGGCATCCACGAACCGGCCGCCGGCAATCTTGACGCCGCCCGCAGCGCCGGCCGGTTGCGGACTGAGGAACGACACATCCGCATACGCAGGCTGGTCATCCAAGGCCGTCGTGACAAACTCAAACCAGCCCGGTGTTGAAGAGTTGACCTGAGCCGATGCCGGGTCCATGGAGAGGGCCGCCAATAGGAAGAGCGCTGCAAAGGTCCTGGTTAGGAAGTGCGATGGCATTGGGGATCATGATCCTCGCGCGATGGAAATCTTACTTTTCACGCAAGATGTCGGCCATGTCCATGGCAGCGGTCACGGCCTGCTGCGTGTAGTCAATTCTCAGGTCAAAAAGCATCGGGTTCTGGTGGAAACCGCCCAGGGCCTGAGGCAGGTTCACGATAAAGTAGGAATTTTCGGGACGAAGCTGCTGTTGCAGAACAAACTTCATGGCCAGATTCATGGCCTGGCGATAGCGGTCCGTGGGCTTTCCAAGCTTGCGAGCCATGGCATGGGCGGCGGACAGTCCCTGGACAAAACGAGCCGCCGCCGCCGTGCGAGGCGGATTGGCATCATCGAATCCGCCGATAAAGTCGGCATCCGGAACACTGCCCGGCAAGTGCTGGTGAGCCAGGATGACGTTAGCCATCTGGAGGCAGGTCTTCGCCACGCTGTCGTCCTGCGTCAGTTCGTAGAGTTCAGCCAGACCACGCATGACCCAAGGGTCGGGGCTAGTGCTCTTGACAAACTCAGCGGTCTGGAATCCCGCGCCCTTGACGGCCACCTCTATCCACTCGTCGTGGGGCACGATCTTGTTGGCGCGGCACAGGGCGTAGATGGACTGCCCAGCGAAGAATGTCGGCTGGTCTTCGGACGGTAACGCCTTTTTCTCGACGTGGCTGAGTTGACGATAGAAGGCGCCGGACTCGGCCTGCATCGAGCAAACGAAGGCGCCTAGATCGTCCATCATCTGGACATCGGGCTTCTCCCCGAAGACGCGCGCCCATTCGGCCAGCAGAAGCAAGGCGAGGGCCGATACGCCCAGCGGACCGTCGTTAGCGACCTCCACATAGGCCACGCGGCGACCGCCGCGCTGGAGGTGCTTGACCTGCTGCAACAGATGGTCCCGCCCGCGCTTCAGCGCAAGGCGAAAGCCCTCGTCATGGGTCCGCTCGTAAAGTTCGAGGAAGGCCAGACAAGCGGCGGCATGGTGGGCCATGTCGTAACGCGGTTCCTGGACCTGGGTCATCGGATGGAACCAGTAGTGCAGGAATTTCCCCGACGGGTCCTGCATCTTGAGCAGCCAACGTCCGCCGGCGAAGGCAGCGGTTTCCAAGTCCTCCGAGTCCAGCTTGGAGATGAGGATGTTCCCGCGGTACAGGTCCACGGGGGCAGCCCCCGGGGCCGACTCGATGAAGGAGACGGTGGGGAACTTCAGGAACTCGACCTCTGCGGGGGTCTTGGCGGCCCCCGTAGCCCCCGCGAGAGTAAAGAGCTGATCCACGACAGACTGATGCATGGAGAGGTTCACCATCATGGGGATGGGAGGCACAAAAGCGCCGGCGCCCTTCACGTTCACCTCGATGCCTTCGACGCCGAGATTGATTGAGCGCAGCGCCTCGCGGGGGTGATTCGTGGGGATGCGGGTTCTCTCGCCGACGATGTCAATCAGGATACGACCGCTCTTCAAGGCTGCGGAAGCGTCCTGGAACTGGCGGATCGTCTCGCCGACCTTCCAGGCGGCCTTCCGCACGGAGTTCGCCAGAGAGTCCTCCTGAGCCGTTGCGGTGTGCAGGAGGCGGCCCTGAGAGAAGAGGGTCACAACGACGACGCGGGTCGAGGTTCCCTTCTCTTCCGGAGGCGTCTTGGCTTCGGGCGTGGTTGCCTCGCGGTTTTGAATGGCCTGGCCAATGGTAGCGCGAGCGAGGTCGAGAAGGAAGTCCTTGTCCGACTGCGCCATTTCAGGTTTCGCGAGCTTGGCAGCAGGAGGGGCTTCCTGCCCCTCGCAGAGAACACCAGCCAACAGCAGGAAGACAGGCAAGAGGAGATGCAGGGGGCGACAGACTCCGCGATGAAAAAGAATCATAGGGAAGCTACTCCAACCATTCTCGAAGGGACAGGCTGAGCTTTTGAAGTCTACACACGGCGTTCCCGACTGTCAAATGTTTTCTACCCGGCGCGGCGAGGGGCGGAGCGAGGCCAAAGGCCTTGACAAGGGCGAGCGGATGTCTACAATCCCCTTATCTGCGCGAGGCGCCGGCAATCGCGCAGGGCTCGAACGCCCCCAGCACAAGAGGAGACACATATGGCTGAAACGGTAAATGTCGGGTTCATCGGGTGCGGCGGCAACGCGCGCGGGCACATGACGAACGTGACGAAGGCCGGAACGGGACCTGAGCGAGGCTCGCAGGGCACGAAGATCGTGGGGGTATGCGACGTGGTCGCCGACCTCGCCCAGAAAGCGGCGAAGGATTTCGGCGCGACGGCCTACACGGACCATCGCGCGCTGCTCGACCGTAAGGACCTTCACGCGGTCTACATCAGCATTCCCGTTTTCGCCCACGGCAAGCCGGAGATGGATACCATCGAGCGGGGACTGCCCTTCCTGGTGGAGAAGCCCGTGGCCCTCAACCTGGAGACGGCCAGGGCCATCGAGAAGGCCGTACAAGCCAGAGACCTCATGACGTGCGTCGGGTATCAGCTCCGGTACACAGGATCAGCGGATGCGGCGAGAGAGATCCTGGCCGGCAAGACAGTGTCCATGGTCATCGGCAAGTACTGGTGCGGGACAGGACGCGGACCTGCGGACCGATGGACCCGGCAGATGGCGAAATCGGGCGGGCAACTCCTGGAACAGGCAACCCACACGATTGACATGATGCGGTACCTGCTTGGGGAAGTCACCGAGGTCCTGGCCTGCCAGGCGTCGCGAATCCTGCACGAGATTGACTGCCCCGACACCAACGTCGTCGCCCTGAAGTTTGCCAGCGGCGCGCTCGGATCGCTCACAACTTCCTGGGCCTTTGATCCGCGCGATTGGTCGAACGCCAATATATTAGATATTTTGTACGACGCAAACCTTCTGCACTGGACCGGAGCGAAGGTAACGCACACGCGAGACGCCAAGACCACGGAGGAAACACGCCCCGGCCAGCAGATTGACGCCGTCTTCATCGAGGCCGTGCGCACGGGAAACCGCTCGCTCATTCGGTCGGACTATTCCGACGGCATCAAGAGCATGGCCGTTTCACTTGCAGCCAACGAATCAGCGCGGACCCATACCTTCTTGAAGGTCACGGCGTGAGGAGTCCTGGCGGCTCAGCATTCTAGAGGCTAGCGGATCCCAACGAGAAGCCCACCGACCTCATGTTAGTCCGCTGACCGCCCACCCTTTGCGGTAGCGATTGTGGACATACTGATTGGCTTCAGGGATGTTGGTGAACTTCATCTTCCTGGAATCCCACTGCAGCCTTTCCCTGGGGAAGCGAATGGCGATGCAACCCAGCAGGACGGTCTCGGTCAAGGGGCCGGAATACTCGAACCCGCCAGTCGTCTTGCCGTCGCCCTTACAAGCCTTGGTCCACTGCATGTAGTGGTCGTCGCCCTCGATCTCGGGGAACTTGAAGTCCTTGAACTGCTCCGCCGGCAGCAATTGAGGCTTGGCCGCGTGCGAACAAAGGATCACGCCCTTCTCGC
>CAYPFP010000195.1:0-5797 GCA_964409935.1 uncultured Planctomycetota bacterium
GGACGCGGGGATGCGGGGACGCGGGGACGCGGGGACGGGGGGCCAAATGGTTGCGTCCGGCCTACTGCCGGATAACCCAGTTTTGCGGTTCGTTCCTCATCTTAACAAGCTGGCCCAATACCTTGTCATAGGCCGCATCAAGTTCATCAACCACATTCTTTGCCAGATACCCGCAGCGCAGGGCGATCTCAAGCCATACCCGGGTTTCGTCCGCTTCGGTTTCGGCATCATTCAATTTGCTCACGAAGGCGGCTTCATACCGCCGCTTGCGCCATGCTTCCGCGATGTTGGCACATACTGACCGGGAGGAGCGGCGGACCTGGTCGGTCAAGGAATACTTCTCGTCGGCCGGAAGGCTCTTGGTCAGATCAAAGATGCGCATCGCAAGGGCCATCCCATCTTGGTAGACGCGCAATTCCCTGAAGCTTCTTATGTTCGCCATAGCCCGGTCCCCGAATCTCACAATCGTCGAGCATCCCTCATACCCCCTCCCCCCCTCCCCGTGTCCCCGCGTCCCCGCGTCGGTCCGTTAACGCGGCTCATACGACTCCGGCGGGGTGACGATGGCGCCTTGCGGCGGCTCGACTCTGCCCTGGAGCAGGATGTCGTCGTCCTCGCGCATCTTGCGGACCACGCTGGTGTGCAGTCCGGCGCGGATGGCGGCGTACGCGGGGTCCTCGGCAAGGTTGCGCTGCTCGAAGGGGTCCTTGCGAAGGTCGAACAGCAGCTCGGCGGGGCGCGGGCGGTCGAAGTGGCCGCGCTCGCGCGTGAGGTCCTTGGTGGGTCCCGGGTCCACGTTGGGCGGGAAGAAGTAGGGGCGCCGCTCGAAACTGCGGATGTACTTGTACCTGTCGGTGCGCACGCCCCGCATGGGGTCGTAGGCGGCGTGGAAGGTCTGCTCCACAAAAAGGTGTTCGCGCACGCGGTCGGTCTCGCCCAGCACGAGGGGAATGAGGTTGACGCCGTCCATGCCTTCGGGCGTCGGTTCCTCGATGACGCTCAGCAGCGTCGGCAGCAGGTCAACGTTCGACGTCATAGCCTGCACGCGCCGGCCCCCCGGTAGTTCGCGCGGCCAACGGGCGATGAGGGCGATCTCGATCCCCGGATCCAGCAGCGTCCCCTTCGCGCCTGGAAAAGCGATGCCGTGATCGGTGGTGTAGATGAGGAGCGTGTTCGCCGCCAGACCGCTCTGGTCGAGGGCCTCCAGTATCTGGCCCATGCTGCCGTCCACCCGCTCCACCAGTCCGTTCAGGTTGGCCACGTCGCGCCTGACCGCCGGTTCGTCGGGCAGATAGCCCGGCACCTTCACGTCGTCCAGCGGGCCTTTTGTCTCCGGGTAGGGCCGGTGGGTCTCCGTCACGCCAATCATCATGAAGAACGGCTCGCTGGGCCGCTGCTTCAGAAAGTCAACGGCCGGCGGCGCGACCGTGAGGCAGGAGTATTGCGGCTTTACGCCGGTCTTGATCGTCTGGTAGCCCAGGTCGCGGCCATCGAGGGCCTCGTGCTGATGTCCGAAGAGGTGCGTCGCGTAGCCGGCCTTCTGCAGGAGCGCGGGCAGCCTGGCCACGTCGTCGCGGAGGCGGAACCCGCGGTGCGCCAGCCCGATGAGGCCGTGGTTGTGCGGCCACCGGCCCGTGATCATGCTGGCGCGGCTGGGGCTGCACTGGGGGGCGGCGCAGAAGTGCTGTTCAAAAAGAACGCCCTCGCGCGCCAGACGGTCCAGGTTGGGCGTGGCCGTTCCCCTGCCGTAGCAGCCCAAGTGGCGGCCCGTGTCGTGGGTGATGAAGATGAGGATGTTGGGTCTGGGCATGGTTCTGCTCCCCTTTCGATTTCTGCCGCGTCTCGCCTTCTCTTACGCCAGGGCCTCCGCAACCTCTTCGAGCGAGGGGAAGACGAAGTCGGGCTTCCACGGCGACTTCTCGATGTCGGCCGGCCGGGTCTCGCCGCTCAGCACCAGGACGGCCTTCATGCCGGCTTCCCTGGCCATGCGCATGTCGGTGTAGAGGCGGTCGCCGATCATGGCGCTTTCCTGCGGCGGCGCGCCCAGAAGGCCGACGGCCATCTCGACCATCTCGCGGTGGGGCTTGCCGATGACCTTCGGCTCGCGCCCGGCGGCCGCCTTGAACAGGGCCATGAACGAGCCGCAGTCGGGCAGGTAGCCGCGCTCGGTCGGGCACACCAGGTCGGGGTTTGTGGCGATGAACTCGACGCCGGCCCGCAACAAGTGCGCGGCCTTTTCGATCTTAGGGTACGTGATCGTCGTGTCGAAGGCCAGCACGACGTAGTCGGGGGCCTCGTCTGTGAGGACGAATCCGGCCTGCGCAAAGGAGCGTTCCAGGCTCGGCGTTCCCAGCAGGAAGACGCGCCGCCTGGGGCCTTGTTGCTGGAGGTATCGGGCCGTCGCCATGCCGGAGGTGAAGATTTCGCCCTCGTCGGCCTCGATCCCCAGCCGCCGGAGTTTTTCGCTATACTCACAGGCGTCTTTGGAGGGGTTGTTGGTCAGGAAGAGGAAGGGGCGTTTTCGTTCTCGAAGCTGCAGCACGAATCGGCGCGCGCCGGGAAGGAGGCGGCTGCCCAGATACACCGTGCCGTCGAGGTCAACGAGGAAGGCGCGGACGGCCTGCAGAGTAGAAAGGGCGGAATTCGTCGTCAACGTCGGGTTTCCTGCCTGTCCGGGACCAGGGGTTTGAGTATCTCCGTCCGGTCGCTATCGCAAGATGGCGGGCGGCTCGACCAGCAGGCCCATCTCGTCCAGAATGGTGGCGATCTGGCGCGACAGCGTGGCCAGCGACACGACGTAGTCAATGATGGCCAGGATCTCCGCGCCCTGGGCGCGGGCCAGGTCTTCCTGGGCGGTCACGACTTCGAAGCTGGTGATGCGGCCGACCTCCAACTGCTTTTCGGCGGCGTCCAACCGCTCCTGCCGCAGTTCGCGGGCCACGCGCGTGGTGTCCACGCGTTTGGCGTTGGTCTCGACGGCGCTGACGGTGTTGCGCACGTCGGTGATGATCTGGAGTTCAAGGCGCTTGAGTTCGCGCAGGAGGCGGGCCGCCGTGAGCTGGGCGGCGGCGTAGCGGGCCTTGGCCTGGCGGTTGCCGCCCAGAGGCATCGTCATCTCCACGCCCAGGAAGGCGTCGTAGTACTGCAACCCGCTCAGGGTATCGTTGCTGGTTTCAAAGTCCTTGTTGAGGCCGTTCAGGTTGACGCTGGTGACCAGGTCGAGCACCGGATAGAGACCGTTGCGGGTGAACTTGACGTCAATCTTGCGGTTCTCCAGGTCCGTCTTCACCTGTTCGTGGTCGGGACGTTTCTGGAGGGCCGTCTCGATGCAGTACGCCTCGTCTATGGGCTTTCGGTCGAAGCGCGGGTACTCGGACGGCACGAGGGCCGTGTCGGCCATGACGGTCAGCTTCTCGACGTTCATGAGCCGCTTCAACTCGCGCTCGGACACGCGGACGTTGTTTTCGGCCACGATCACGCCTTCCTGCTGGGTGGCGACCTCGGCCTGGGCCACCTTCAACTCGATGGGGGCCATGGCGCCGGCGCGGACGCGCACTTCGTTGTTCCGCATCAGGATTTCGGCGCGCTGCAGCGACTGCCGCGCGATCTTCAACTCCTCAATGCGCAGCACGAGCGTCCAGTACGAGCGCTGAATGTCGAGCATCGTGTCCATGAACTGGTTGACGAACTGGTAGTAGGAGATTTTGCGGTTGTTGATGGCGACGCGGATGTTGCGGCTGCTCACGTCCACGCCCGCCCCGCGCAGCAGCGGCTGGCGGGCCTCCCATTTCAGGTCGGTGTTATAGGACGGATTCAGCGCGCGCGGGATCGTGACCGACCCCACCGGGAAACCCGGCAGCAGTTGGCGGTTGAAGCCGTACTCCAGGCTCATCTTGCCGCCGGTGATGATGTTCTGCTCGATCCGCGCCGAGAACCGCTTGTCGTACTGCTGCGATGTCGTCAGCTCGAAACCGGGGATGACGTTCCCGTCCAGGTCGCGCCGGTTTGCGGCGAAGAGGTTCGCCAGCTTGGACATGCTGGCCGAACCGATGAAGACGGGGTCGAAGAACGCCTCCGCCTCCACGACGGCCTGCCCCTGTATCTTCGGGTTGTAGCTGGCCACGGCAATGTCCAGGTTGTTTTCCAGGGCCAGGTTCACGGACTCGCGCAGGGACAGCAGGTGAATCTGGCTGCGGCCCAGCACGTCGGTCTGGCTGGGGGCATATACGGGGGCGGCCGTCGGAGAGGTCAGGGGAACGCCCGCGGCGGCCGCTCCGGCGGAGGCGGCCGGGACCAGGTCCTGCCCCTGGACGGCGCAGGGCCGCGCCCCCAGCCCCAGCGCTGCAACCAATACCCACAACAGGCCGCTTTGCCATCGCCGCGGTCGGAACGTTCGAAGAAATCGCTGCAACACCTATCGCCTCTCTGGCCATCCGCGGCCCCGTTCTGCGGGGCTTTGAGTCCCGCCGGCGGCGGAACTCCTCACAAACCCGCCCTTGGCGGGTCCGCCGAAGGCGGCCTCATCTCCCGATCCGCGGATCGCAGTTCCTAATCCTGACCTTTTGCCGGAAAGATGCTTATATAGCAGAAGCGCCGCCCGTTGTCAACAAGACGCGCCCTGTTTTCGGGCAAGACGGCGGCGTGGCAAGACCGCTGTCATCCCCGCCGCGCCGTCGGTTCTTCGCGTCAACCGTTGATGATTCGGTCGAGCTGCTTGCTCATGTCGAACACGAACTGGTTCGGGTAGTACTTGTACGGGCCGATCTCGACGGTGAGGTAATCGTCGTAACCCGTGTCCCGCAAAGAAGTCATGACTTCCGGCCACGGCACGTCGCCCTCCAGGAGCCACACCCAGGTGCGGTCCGCGGTCTTAAAGTTCTTGACGTGCACCTTCCTAATGCGCTTGCCCAGAGACCGAATCCATTGCTGCGGATAGCCGTAAAGCAGGATGTTGCCCACGTCGAAATACGCCTGCACCCACTCGTTCTTGAAACCGTCAATGTAGGCGCACATCTCCATCGGGCTGAGCAGGAACTTGTTCCACACGTTCTCGATGCAGAGGTAAACCCGGTTCTTCTGGCACACGGGGATGATCTGCTGGATGCGCCTCACGGAGTTTTTCCACGCCTCTTCGTAGCTGACCTTCTCGTTCACGACGCCGGGCACCAGGAGCACGGCGGTGGCGCCGACTTTGGCCGCCTGCTCGACGGACTTCGAGATGCTCTCGACGCATTTGGCGGCGACGGCGTCGTCGGGGTCCGACAGCGGATACTGCCAGTGCGCCCCGCCCATGATGCTGTGAATGGCGATGCCGGCGGACTTGGCCGCGTCCAGCATCTCCAGGGCCTGCTCGTCGGTGATGCCGCCGTGAATCTCGATCCCGTCAAAACCCGCGTCGGCCGCCAGGCGGAACTTGTCCCTCGCGCTCAAGTCCTTGCCGCCCGCTTTTCCCGGAATACAACCCAGACAGATCGCTTTTTTCATGCTCGGTCTCCATCAAAATGATTCTGCGACTGGAATCATGGTCGTTTCCGCCGGCGCGGACGATCCGCCGACGACGGCGTCACTCCATCCGAACCGCCTCGGCGATGTTCCCGCGCCCCGCCCGCAGCGCCGGCAGCAGCCCCGCCAGGCAGGCCAGTGCAACAGAAGCCAAGACGCACAGGCCGATCACGCGCAGGGGCAGCAGGTAAGGCACGTGGAACCCCAGCGCGGCCCCCGCCACCACCTTGCTGGCGTGAATCAGAAAGGCCCCCATGATCGCACCCAGCGCGCCTCCCGTCAAGCCGATAATGCT
>CAYPFP010000196.1:0-5502 GCA_964409935.1 uncultured Planctomycetota bacterium
TCGTCGCCCAGCTTGAGTACCGCGGCGGCAACTGGCAGCCCCGCCCCACCGCCTCCAAGCGTCTCATGTGGGAGGTCGTCAAGCGCACCAGCGTCGAGGCCGCCCTCGACAGCGTCTCGGTGCGCCCCGCCGACAAGGCCCTTTTCTCGCAGCCGTTCCTTTACATGAGCGGCGACGAGGAGTTCGAGCCGTTCACGGAGGCCGAACTCGCCAACCTGCGCGCCTTCCTTACCTCCGGCGGCACGCTCCTGGCCGACGACGCCGCCTCGACTCCCGGCCAGGGGTTCGACAAGAGTTTCAGGCTCCTGGTCAAGCAGCTCTTTCCCGACAAGGCGCTGGCTACACTCCCTTCGGACCACGCGGTCTTCAACGCCTTCTACCTGCTGGACCAGGCCTACGGGCGCACGCTGGCCAGCCCGAACGTCGAGGGCGTCCTCGTTGCCAACTACACGCCCCTCATCTATTGCCAGAACGACCTGGGCGGGGCGTGGGCGCGCGACAACCTCGGCAACTGGGAGTACGAAGTGACTCCCGGCGGCGAGCGCCAGCGCGAGCTTTCCTTCCGCATGGGCGTCAACATCGTCATGTACGCCCTGACGGTGGACTACAAGAAGGATCAGGTCCACATCCCCTTCATCAAGGAGCGGCGGAGGCTCTGACCAAACACTCCTCCCCATCGAAGGTGACTATGCGCCCTGAACGTCGCGAATTTCTGAAATCCGCCTTGGCGGCGGCCCTGGGCGGCTCGGCCTGTTGGCGTTCCGCCCTGGCCCAGCGCGCCGACTCCAAGACGCCCTCTCTGCCGGCCAGGAGCGCCGTCTACCAGACCTACAGCAAGCGCTCTCTGCGCGGGACAAGGCTCGACGCCGACGTCGTCCGCGAGATGCTCGACCGCGCCATGATGAAGTGGGGCCGGTGCGAGCAGCCCGTCGAGGCGTGGAAGAAGGTCGCCTCGCCCGCCGACCGCGTCGGCATCAAGGTGAACTGCATCGGCCGCAACAATCTCTCCACACACCCCGAGGTGGCGCTGGCCATTGTCGAGGGGCTTCGCTCGGCCGGCGTGGACCCGCAGAACGTCGTCATCTTCGACCGCGAGGAATCCGAACTGAACGACGCGGGCTATCGCCCGGCGGCGGTGGGGCAGGCGAGGATCTCCCACATCGCCGGATACTCCGCCCGTATCCAGTTCCCCTTCGGTTCGACGCGCCTGGCGCAGATACTCGACGACCTCACGGTTCTGATCAACGCCCCGGTCCTCAAGGACCACCAGCTCGCGGGCGTCACCATTGCGATGAAGAACCTCTCGCACGGCCTGTGCGAGAATCCCATGGACTTCCACGGCAACAACTGCGAGCCGGGAATCTCGCACTTTTTCGGCGCCGACCCCATCCAGAAAAAACTTCGCCTCAACATCTGCGACGCCGTCATCGGCGCCTTCGACGGCGGTCCCACCGGCATGACCAACGCCGGTAAGTGGCCGTGCGGCAGCCTGCTGGTGAGCGCCGATGCCGTGGCCCTCGACCGCGTGGGCATGGACCTTATCGAGGCCCGCCGCCGCGAGCGCGGCCTGATGTCTCTGACACGGCGCGGCACGCCCCCGCGACAGATCATCGCGGCGGCGAAGCTGGGCCTGGGCAATTACCTGCCCGGCAAGTTCGAGCTTGTCCGAACGGAAATCTGACGTGTCGCCGGAACTCTTTCCTCGAAGGAGCCTGAAATGGACGATGTAACCCGCCGCGATTTTCTCAGACTGTCGTCCGCCGCCGCCCTCGGCATGGGGTTGGGTTTGGCGCCGCGCACCGGCCTGGGCCAGGCCAAGAAGGCCGTCCTCAAGAAGGCCCTCTGCTTCGGGATGGTGGCCGGCAAGCTGTCGCTGGAGGAGAAGTTCAAGCTGGTCAAGGACTGCGGCTTCGACGGCGTCGAGCCGGGAACCGTCGGCGACGAAAAAGTGGTCGAGGAGATGAAGGCCGCCGCCGAAAAGGCCGGCGTGCGCATCCACTCCATCATGAACAGCGCCCACTGGGGCAGCCCGCTCGCCAGCGCCGACCCCGCCGTGGTCGAAAAGGGACTCGCCGGCATGAGGACCTCGCTTCGCAACGCCAAGGCCTTCGGCGCCGACGCCGTGTTGCTGGTGCCGGCGGGCAAGCTCAAACCCCCCATGACGCGCGAGGAGGCCGAGCAGCGCTCGCAGGAGCACATCCGCACCCTCCTGCCGCTGGCGGAGGAGTTGGGCATCCTCATCGCCATCGAAAACGTCTGGGACGATTTCATCCTGAACCCCGACCAGCTTGTCCGATACGTGGACGCCTTCAAAAGCCCCATGGTCTGCGCCTACTTCGACGTCGGCAACGCCGTGAAGTTCGCCCCGCCCCAGGACTGGATACGCGCCCTCGGCCCGCGCATCAAGAAGGTCCACCTCAAGGACTTCGACCTCAACGCGATGAAATTCGTCCCCCTTCTCGAAGGCACCGTGGACTGGAAAGAGGTGCGCCGCGCCCTCGATGAGATCGGCTATGAGGGGTTTGTGACCGCCGAACTCAAGGGCGGCGACGAGGCCTACCTGAGGGACGTCAGCGCGAGGATTGACAAGATCATCGCCGGGGCGTAGGGATCATGAGAAAAGCGGCCCTCATGCTTGCAGCCGTGGTGCTCGGCGCGAATCCGGACGGGTCTGCCGCTGCCGACCCTCCCGACGCCGCGTATGTCGTGCAGAACGTCCGGCGGCCGCATCCGCGTCTGTTCATCAATGACGAAACGCTCGCGCGCGTCCGCCGCGACGGCCTCACGCCCGACCAACAGGCCTGGTTGAGCGCGTTGCGAAAGCGCGTGGACGGCTACCCCGCGCCCCCGCCGCTGGACAAGGCCGTCCTGGGCGACGGCAAAGGCTCCACGCCCCTCAAGCCCGCCGCCCCCTACGCCGACGACGGCCCTTGGGGCGGTTACGCCGCCCATACGGCCCTGGTCTATCTCCTGACCGCAGAGAAGCGATACCTTGACCAGGCCGTCCGGTTTCTCCAGCGCGCCGTGGACGTCTACGCGCTGATCGCCGCGCAGAAGCGCATCCCCAGAGAGAAGGCGTTCGGGCGGCTCTGGGCGTTGTCGGCCTACGACTGGCTGTTCAACGACCTTTCGCCCGACCAGCGGAGCGCGATCGGCAAGCCGCTCTTCACGTCGCTGCATTCCTTCCATCACTACTGGCGAAGCCGCGGCGCGCTGGGGGTGGGTATCACGTACCAGGACGAAATCCTCGGCTGGTACGTGGGGCTGGTCTTTCTGCGCTCCGACAAGATCGGCGGGCCGGGCCGGGAGTTCTGGGCCGGCGGCCGCAACTGGCCCGTCCGGGAGGACTGGCAGAAGTACACCCCCGACCAGCACCTGTTCGGATGCTGGCGCATGGAGATCGCCGCCCCCCGCGAGCAGCAGCGCGAGCTCTTCCTGCACCTCATCCAGGTCGGCGACCGGCAGGGGATGAAAGAGATGACGCCCTCCAGACTCTTCGAGAACGGCGGTCAGACGGGCGTCGCGTTTCAGGCCGGGCGATTCGCCGTCGCCGTTCTGTTCAACCGGCAAGGCCCCCTCGGCGGTCGCATCACGATGACGGAGGGCGCGCAGACCGTGGCCGATCGCCCCCTCGCCGAACAGGTCCAGGAACAGACCGGCTTCGCCTTGAAGCCGGCCGACAACCCCTGACGCGCAAGGGGCGCCTCGCTCACCAAAATACCGCCCTTTTGGCCTTGACAAGCCCCAATAATATGCCATAATCTTGGTAAGAACAAAACGCGGATATCCAAGGGAAAAGGCACGCGTTCTTGCACCTGGGAGCATGCCATGATGATACGCCGAGTGCACCGTCGTTTGGGGATCGAGGAGCTTGAGCCGCGCATCGCGCCGGGGACGTTTACGGTGACGACCACGGATGATACCGTCACCGGAGGCAGCTTGCGCGCCGGCATCATCTGGGCGAACGGCAATCCGGGGGCCGACACCATCATCCTGCCCGCCGGCCACTACAAGATCACCATCGCCGGCAAGAGTGAAAACAACTGCCAGACGGGCGACTTCGACATCAAGGGCGATCTCATCATCCAGGGGGCCGGGCAGACGGCGACCATCGTGGACGGAAACCAGCTCGACCGCGTCTTCGACACCTTCGCACCCGCGAACGTCACCTTCCAGGATCTCACCGTGCAAGGGGGCCTCCCGGAGGCCGGCGCTCCCGGCGGCGGCATCGCCAGCGCCGCGAACCTGACCTTGCAGCGCGTCACGGTGACGAACAACCAGACGGCCAACGGCCAGAATGGGAGTAGCGGCGCCCCGGGCCAGGACGGATCGGCCGCCGGGAACGGCGGCGGCATCTCCATCGCCTCGGGCGGCACACTGACGCTCACCAACTCCACCATAACCAATAACCGAACCGGCGCGGGCGGCAACGGCGGGACAGGCTCGGTCAATCAGGAGCAGAACAACGGCCATGGTGGAGCCGGCGCTGCCGGCGGGGCCGGCGGGGGACTCTATATCTCGGCAAATGCCGCCGCCACCCTGGGCAGCTCCACCGTGTCGAACAACACCACGGGCAACGGAGGACAGGGGGGCAACGGAGCGCACCATGGCGACAATACCACGAATTGGGCGGCAGGCGGCGGCGGAGCGGGCGGCGATGGCGGCGGCATCTACGCCGCCGGCTCGGTGACGATCGTCTCTTCGACCATCGCCAACAACCAGACCGGCCCCGGCGGGGCCGGCGGAACAGGCGGCACAGGCACCTCTGTGAACGCAGCGGACAACAACAACGGAGGCGACGGGGGGCGGGGCGGCGACGGCGGCGGCATCTATCTCGCCGGCGGGACGCTGACGGCGCAGGGAGGCGCGATCAGCGGCAACGCCACGGGGAACGCCGGTTCCGGCGGCGATGCCGGTCAGGACTGGCCCCTTCACGATTACAATGATAACGGGGGGAATGGCGGCCAAGGCGGCGCGGGGGGGTTCGGCGGCGGCGTGTATGTTGCGAACGGCAGCGTGACGATGCAAAGCGTGACGATTCAGGCCAATTCCACGGGGAACGGGCGTTCGGGCGGAATCGGCGCGGATGGGCGCCGTTCCGCCGGGGCGTCCGGGAACGGCGGCATCGGCGGCGACGGCGGCGGGGTCTACATCGCGAGCGGTAGCGTGTCGCTGACAAACGTTGTGATTAATGCAAACCGGACGGGGAACGGGAGCTATGGGGCTGCCGCGGTGAACACCGACACCCACGGCAGCACCGGCAAGACGGGCGCCAGTGGGGGCCGAGGCGGCGAAGGCGGGGGCCTGCACAACTCAGGCGGCGCCGTGACCTTGACGAACACGCGGATCACCGGGAACTACACAGGGCATGGAGGCACGGGAGGGGGCGGCGGATATGGGAATATGAATGACATCAATGGCGGCAACGGCGGCGCCGGCGGCGGAGGCGGCGCCGGCGGCGGGATGTCCAATCATGGGACCGCCACTCTCACGAATAGCCTG
>CAYPFP010000197.1:0-4858 GCA_964409935.1 uncultured Planctomycetota bacterium
CCAGCGACCTCTTGGTCCCGAACCAAGCGCTCTAGCCAGGCTGAGCCACGCCCCGACGAGGCGTTGACGTGCTATGGCGGGTTTGAGGATACGCTCTTATTGTAGCCTTCCGGCCCCGGAAGTCAAGCCCTTTCTTGGTCTTGTCCTGCCCCGCCGCGTCGGGGGGCCGTGTGCCCGCGCCGCCGGGTCTGCCTCCGGATGGAGAACAGCAGGACGTCGTCGGACAGCGTGACGTTGCCGCATTGCTGCTTCACGCGGCGGTAGACGCGCTCGAGCAGTTGGGGGACCGGCCGGCGGAGTTCTTCCTTGAGGAGGGCGATCAGTCCCGGCTGTCCCATTCGTTGTCCGTCGCGGTCCATCGAGTCGGTCAGTCCGTCGGTGTAACACAGGAGCAGGTCGCCGGGCTTGAGGATCGTCGTGTCGGCCTGGTACTCGGTGCGGTCAAGGATGCCCAGCGGCACGCCATGGACCTGGAGCGGGACGACCTCGCCGAGCGCGGCGCGATAGTGGAGCGGCGCGGGGTGTCCGGCGTTGGTGTACGTGACCTCGGATCGCCTGACGTTCAGGACGCCGTAGATGGCCGTGGCGAAACTTTCCTCGACGACGAACTTCTTCAGCTCGCGCGCCATGGCGTTCATGAACCTGGCAGGGCCTTTTGCCTGGCCGATGAGGTTCTCCTCGATACTCTTCAGCCACATGGTGTAGAGGGCGGCCGAGACGCCGTGTCCCCGCACGTCGGCGATCAGGAAACCGAACAGGCCGGGGGCGAGTCGGCGAAGGTCATACAGGTCGCCGCCGACCAGGTCATGGGGGTAATACCTGGCGTCGAACCGGTAGTTCGGGATTTCGGGCAGGGCCTGGGGCAGAAGGCGTTGCTGGATTCGGCGGGCCAGTTCCATGTCGCGAATCTGGTCGGTCTCGTCCCGGAAGACCTCGATGCCGCCGATGATGTTGCCGGCCGCGTCGCGCAGCGGGGCGGTGCTGACCGAAACGGCCACGCGGCGCCCTCCGGCCTTCTTGGCATAGATGAGCACGGGTTCCTGGCTCTCTTTGCCCAGCGTGATGGACCGGTGCAGCGGGCATAGCCGCGTGGTGCAAAGGCGATGGTTGTCCTTGTCCACGTGGACGAGGATGTCCTCGTGGCACGCCCGGCCGACGATCTGCTCGGCGCGGTAGCCCGTGATCTGCTCGGCCTTCCGATTCCAGAGCAGGATTCGGCGCTTGCGGTCGGTGATGTAGACGCCGAGACTGAGGTGGTTCAACACCGAGAGCAGGACGGCCACGTCCAGAGGAAATGTCCCGGTCATGTCTTTCCCTCGGCGGTCACAGGCCGAAAATCCTCCTGATCTCGCGCGCGACGAATCCTTCCTCGGCCAGGTGGGGCGACGTGCGCGTGGCGGTCTGCCGGATCAGCGGATGGGCGTTGCGCGGGCAGATGGACTGGCCCGCGTACCTCATTATGCCCAGGTCGTTGAGGTAGTCTCCGAAGGCGAGCACGTGCGTGCGGTCGCCGCCGAGGTGGGAGACGAGGCGGTCGGCCCCGACGCCCTTGTCGGCCTCCGGCGAGCAAATCTTGAAATGGGCGTAGCTGCCCTGGTCTTCGACGTCGTGGATGAGCGATTCTCCCGACGACAGGGCCTCTCGAAGGGCGTGCTGCGCGGCGTTGGCGGCGTGGTGGGGGCCGAAGAGCACCAGCAGGACGGGCGGCGGCGCTTCGCGGATGTCGCCGATGAGCTGTGCGCGGTGGCCCCACCAGAAGGCGCGGCGGGCGGCGACCTCGCGGTCGGCCCAGATGACGTCGTCGCCGATCGCGGCGAGGCTCAGGTCGGGGTTTTTCTCGGCGGCGCGGGCGGCTTTCTCGATTACGTTCTCGCTGAGGGCTGCGTAGTGCAGCTTGGCGCCGGTCCGCCGGTGCCAGACGTGCCCGCCCTCGGTGCAGATGAGGAACTCCGTGATGCCGAGTTCGTCGGCCACGTCCACGGTCCAGTGAGGCATGCGGCCCGTGCACAGCGTGGAGGCCACGCCGCGGCGGCGCAGTTCGGCGAAGACCTCCTTGAGTTCGGGAGAGACCACGCGGTTGCCGCATACGAGCGTGCCGTCAACGTCGCAGGCGATGAGCTTGATGTGCTTTCCATCCGTCATAACGCCAACAACTGCCTTCCTCTGGCGAGCGAGTCACGCACGAAGTCGGTCGAGGCCCCCCCCTCGCGGCCGGGTTCGATGACCTCCAGGTTCAACGTTCCCGCGTAGCCGCTCTCGCAAAGCGCCGCCGCAAAGCCTGCCCACCGTGTGGAACCGCCGAGCGGCGGCCGGTGGTCGTCGCGCCGTCCGCCGTTGTCGTGAACGTGCAGCGCAAACAGCTTCGCGCCGACCACGCGCACGGCCTCCGCGGACCGTCCTCCCATCACGTTGAGGTGCCCCGTGTCCAGACATATGCCGACGAGCGAATGGCCGATCCGCCCCACCTGTCGCGCCAGCTCCTCCACGTCCGGCGAGAGGCTGCCCGGCAGCAGGTTCTCCAGCGCCAGCCTCACGCCGTGCCGCTCCAGGTCCGGCGCGCTCTGTTCGACGCTTCGCGCGACCTGTTCCCACCGCCGCGCCGCCGGCTCGCCTTTCTTCAGTTGATCGCTCGGATGGGCGACGACGACGGGGATGCCGAAAAAGGCGCAGAACGGGATCATGGCCCTCAATTCCCGCACCGCGAAGGCGCGCACGCCTTCATCCGGCGAACTCATGTCCGCCGCCCCCATCACCGACGAATGGGCGCACACGGGCGTCAGGCGCAGCTCGTCGAGCCACCGCCGTATCTCGCGCCAGTGCCGCTCCTTATGGAACTCGACAAAATGCCGCGTCGGCCGCAGCGCGGGGGGATTGCCCGCGGCCTCATAGCGCGCCCCCATGTGCAGGTCAATGAGCCGCGCTCCGCCCTCGGCCAGAGGCGCCAGATGTTTGCGAGCCATGCGCCACGTCGGCCCGCATTCCATCATATTCGTGCCGATGCTGACCTCCATCATTTGCTCCGGCGGTAGCGGCCGATCTTGAGGTAGTGCCCCATATTGGCTTTCGCGTCAACGCGGGGCTTGATGCGCCCCTTGGTCGAGGTGAACAGCGTCATGACGCCCGGCCCGTGGCCGCTCGAAACGCAATCGGTGTGCACCACCACCCCCACCGAAACCGCCCCGCCCAGATAGATGCGCCCGTAGGAGTGGTCGGCGTCCATGATGGCCACGAGGTCGCCGAGTCGGAGATCCTCCAGTCCGTGTTCGCGCACCATCTCCTTGTCGAACAACTGGATGTCGTAATCGCCGGTATGGCAGTCGGACGAACCCAGTCCCGATCCCATGATGGCGGCCGGTATCTTGTGCGTGACCGGAATCCCCAACACGCCGGTCTTGCGGTCTTCCTTGAAGGAAATTTTTTTGCAGAGGCTCGGCGCGATGTTCATCGCCTTGACGCCGGGATAGTCGAGCAGTTCCAGCCCCACGCCGACGGCCTTCACGGCGATCTTGTCGCCGATGTTCATCTGTTCGAGCGCCTTGGCTTCAAAGTCAATGATGACGTGCTCGGCGCCTCCGTGCTTGCCGGTGACGACGCCCCTGGCGCGCTTGGCGTCGCCGGTGATGACCGTCGCCTCGTTCCCCGCGCATGAAAAAACGTTGAAGGCGGCGTTCATGCCCACGTTGGCGTTGAGGTTCTTGGCCGTGACGCTCGGCTCCACGTGGTCGGCCATCCAGCCCGAGGCGCGGTCGCCCACCTTCAGGTTATACGTGATGCTCCCCACGCTGGGAAGGACGACGACCTTGCCGTCGTGCGTGGAGCGGTACGGCGGCATGTGGGCCAGCGCGCTGAGGACCTCGCCTTGCACGGAGATTATCACGAGCTTGTCCTCGTTCATGCGGATCATGTTTGTCTCCTGGGGCCTTGATCGCTTCTACGCCGTCGAAGAAGGCAATCCTATCAGGCCCCGCGGCCCGTCGCAAGCGCGATTATGGTTGAAATGGGGCGTGCGCTGCGCTAATCTGCCGTTCCTGCACAGCGACACGGCCGATGATGCGCGTTTCTGGAGGACCTATGAAAACCGGCTACCGCACCTCGCCTTACGCAAAGCACGACATCCTGTCGGCCCTGCGCCTCATCGCCGAGGCCGGCTACGAAGGCGTCGAGTTGTGCCTGGAGAACCCGGACTGCCGCGTCGAGAAGATGGACGCTGCGAACGTCGCGCGCATCAGCGACGGGCTGGCCCGCCTCGGGCTTGGCCTGGCAAGTCTGAGCTGGCACTGCAACTATATCGCCGACGACCAGGGCTTCGAGGGCCTGAAGCGGGCGATCCCGATCACGCGCGCCTTCAACGGCGACATCCTGATCCTGTCAACCGGCCCGATCGCGGACAAGGCGGCCCAGTGGAAGACGCTCGTCTCGCGTACGCGGGAGCTTCTGAAAATCGCCGACGACCACGCCGTGACGCTGGCGATGGAGGCCGAGCCGAAATTCGTCTGCGAAACGACCGACGACGCCATCCGCCTGGCCGCCGAGACCGGCTCTGCCCGCATGGCCGCCAACCTCGACATCGGCCACGCGCACATCACCGACGCGAGCATCGCCGAGTCCATCCGCAAACTCGGCCGCCTTCTGGTTCACGCCCATATCGAGGACATCAAGGACAAGGTCCACAAACACCTGCCGCCAGGCGAGGGAGACATTGATTTTGAGGCCGTCGCCGCCGCCCTGCGCGAAGTGAAGTATGACGGCTACCTGGTCGCCGACCTGTTCGCGTCCGATCCGGCGGTCGCCGCCAAGCCCGCGTGCGAGGCGCTGCGCAAGATGTGCAACAGATAGAGATCGCGCACGTAATCCATCA
>CAYPFP010000198.1:0-4736 GCA_964409935.1 uncultured Planctomycetota bacterium
TTGTGAACGTCCGGTATCTGCCGTCGTGCGAACGCTGAACAAAGGAGAAGGCCTATGTCGGAACAGTCGGGCGTCGCGCCGGGAGGGGCGGTTCCCTCCATGGTGGCGCCGCCACAGAAAGAGCACTTCCGGCTTAAGTTCAGGCGATATTTTCTGGCCGGGCTCGCCGCGATCCTGCCGATACTCCTGACGCTCTTCATCGTGATCCAGGTGTACCGGTGGGTCGTCCCGCACATCGTGGGGGCGCTGGGGAACATCATCTCGCTTTTCGTAGGGCGTCTTACGCCCCACGCGCCACCGGAAGGGGAGTCCATCGTCATCACAAAGATACGGCTGTTTGCCGCTGTGGCGCTGAACTCGGCGGCGGTGCAGACCGTGTTGAGTATCCTTCTGGCGGCCGTCCTCGTGTATCTGGTGGGTTACCTCATCTCAAGTTACCTGGGCCGGATGGCCTTCGACACCGTTGACGGTCTGCTGGCCAGGTTCCCGATCATAAAGGTCATCTATCCTTACGCCAAGCAGTTCACCGATTCCATCTTCGGCGGTGAAAAGACGGCAAAGTTCAGCAAGGTGGTGGCCGTGCAGTACCCGCGACCCGGCATCTATTCGCTGGGGTTTCTCGTCGGCACCGGGGTTGACGAGGTCGCGAAACATGTGGGCAGGAAGATGGTGACGGTCTTTGTGCCAAGCTCCCCAACGCCCGTGATGGGGTATGTGATCATCGTGCCCCAGGACGAAGTGATACCGTTGAGCATTGCTGTGGAGCAGGCCTTCCGCATGGTCATTTCTCTCGGCATCCTCAGCCCGAATGAACGGTTGCCGAACGCGGTGACGGGGGCGGTGATTCCCGGTTCGGACCGGGGGCCATTGGGTCCTGCGCGCTGAGGAAGAACGCTGAATGAGATTTCGCTTGATTTCGACGGGGTGAGAAGCGAACATAAAGCCGATTGTCTGGCAAGAATCCGAGAAATCGCTGGTGGCGAAAGAGGACAAAGGTACATGAGAAGGCTCTGTGCATTTCTGTCGGTTGTGATTGTTGCTGTTGGCGTTGCGGGTTGCACCACGGCGCCCACAAGAACCGTTCATACGGGGAACGCCAACAGGGACCAGGTGTGGATAGGGACGCTGGATGTGGTGAGCAACTACCTGCACGTTGCCGTGGCCGAGCGGGAGAAGGGCTATATCGAGGCGCGTTCGGATGGTCAGTGGTCGCGGCAACTGGCGAAGATACAGATCGCCGAGAACGCCGGGCAGTATGACGTGACGATCGGCGCGTACATAGAGACAGCCAAGGTGTTGACGCGGCCTTCGGGCCTGAGGGCGGCCGAGGAAGAGCACCTGAGCGATCTGGATTCCGGCCTGAGGGACAGGCTGGTATGGGAGGTGGAAAAGCGCCTCAACGTGCCCAAGAAGGTGAAGCTGGCGGCGGGCCCGGAGCCTGCGCCCAAACCCGCTGCACCCAAGGCAGAGGCGAAGCCGAAGGCGGAAAAGAAGCCCGCGAAAAGCGAAGCGCAAAAGAGCGCGGCAGGTCCATCGGAAGCGAAGACGAAAAAGGGCCCGTAACGCCGTTCAAGATATGTGATGAAGTTCAGCCACCCGAAGGGGAGAGAAAACGTGAGAAGGTTTGTCATCGCCGCCATGGCGGCGTGTGTGTTGGCCGGCGCGGGCTGCATCGCGCCGAGATGCGAACAAGGACGCATGAAGGAAATGACCCTCGGCGGCGCGTCCCAACAGCAGGTGTACGAAGCGACACGCCAGGTCCTTGAGAGGTACTTTGAGCTTGCGTGCGAAGACCCGGCGGGGGGCATGATCACGACGCGCTACTCGCAGTCGAAGAGTCCGGAGGACGGGATCGTCAAGGTCCGCGCCATCGCCGTGATCACGCGGCAGCCGGGGGGGACCCGGGTTGACGTGAAGGTTGTCCGGGACCGGTTCACGGAGATGTGGAACATCTGGGGGCACGAGATTGTGGAGGGCAAGGACTTTCTCGGCTCCGACAAGGCCTTTGAGGGGCGGATTCTGAACGAGATACAGCGATTACTGGGTGCTGGACCGGCAAAGGGCGCGCCGGAGAGCGCCGGAAAACCCCCCGTGACAGTGCCGCCAACGGTCGGGCCGCCGCCGGCGGTAGTGGCGTTCCCGCCGCCGCCCGAACCCAAGAAGTGATCAGCGGCGCCGGGCCTTTCGCCGCGCTCCGTTGCCCTCCTCCACCATGGCGAGCTCAACCTCGCGGCGCACGAAATTGAGGCTTGCCAGAATCACGCGTACGCTGTCTCCAATCGTGATTCGGCGACGAGAGCGGTCGCCGATGATGGACGTCGCGTTGCGGTCCAGCCGGTAATAATCATCCCGCAGGGTGGACAAGCGCACCAGGCCGTCAATCATGTAGTCCTCAAGCTGTACAAACATGCCGAACTCGCGGATGCCGACCACGATGCCGCGCATCTCCTCGCCCATGTGGTCCTCCAGGAAGGTCATGATCTTCAGCTTGGTCAGCTCGCGCTCGGCGTCTTCGGACCGGCGTTCGGTGAAGCTGGAATGGGCGGCCCAGGCCGGCATGCGGCGTTGCCAGTCGTCGCGGCGTTTGACGGAGTCAAGGCGCCCGGCGAAATACTCGTCAAGCATACGGTGGACGATGAGGTCCGGGTAACGGCGAATGGGCGAGGTGAAGTGGCAGTAACTGCTTGTTGCCAGCGCATAGTGGAGCGAGGGGTGTGCCGCGTATTCGGCCTGCTTGAGGGAGCGAAGGAGGGAGTAGTTTACGGCATACTTGTCGCCGCGGCCGTCAGCTTCCCGGAGCAGCGCCTGGATGAGCTTCACATTGTTGGGGTCGGACATCGAATACCCGAGCGTACGGACAAAGGCTTGAAAATCGGCGAGGCTCTCGGGATCAGGCGACGCATGGACGCGGCTGATGAAGGGCAGACGGTGGTCCATCATGAAGCGAGCGACGGCTTCGTTGGCCGCCAGCATGAATTCCTCGATGAGACGGTGGGCGATGTCGCGCTCAACCTTCTCGATCTTCTTGACCCGCCCCTCAGCGTCAACGCGGACGGCCAGTTCAGCCAGGTCCAGGTCAATGGCCCCGCGCTCCAGGCGTCGTTTCTTGAGGATGAGGGCGAGGTCCTTCATGTTGTGCAGAAGCGCGCTGATGCCACGCAGCTCCTGCGCAGCCCCTTTGGCCGGGGACTGGATAAGCGACAAAGCATCGCGATACGTGAGTCGGCGCGCGGAGCGGATGACGCTCCGGGCCAGGGCGCTCCGGAGGAGTCGGCCGGATGGATCGAAGGTCATGAAGACGGACTTTGTGAGGCGCTCCTCGCCTTCGCGCAGACTGCATGCGTCGTTGCTGAGGGCTTCGGGCAACATGGGAATGGTGATCCCGGGGAGGTACACGCTGGTGCCGCGCTTGAGGGCCTCGGCATCCACGGCGCTGCCGTGCGCGACGTAGTGGGAGACGTCGGCGATATGAACCCCAAGCCCCCAGTGTCCGGAGGCGTCTTTTTCCAGAGAGACGGCGTCGTCAAAATCCTTGGCGGTATCAGGGTCAATGGTGATGGTCAGGAGTTGGCGAAGGTCCTGCCGCGTGGCCAGGTCGGGGACGATCGGGCGGCGGCTGCTCTGGTCGGCCTCGTCGAGAACCGTCTGGTCGAAGCGGTCGGGCAGCTCGTACTGGCGGACGATGGAGAGGGTTTCGACGCCGGGGTCGCTCTCAGACCCGAGAACCTCGATGATCTCGCCCTCAGGATTGAGTTGTTCGGACGACCACTCGGTCACACGGACGACAACCTTCTGCCTCGGCTCGGCGCCGAGCGTGTCCTCGGGGGCCACATAGATGTCCTTGGGGATGCGGGGGTCATCAGGAATCACGTAGGAAAACTTGCGCGTTCGGCTGAAGGTCCCCACGACCGTGGAGCGGGCGCGCTTGATGACGCTGATGATGGTTGCTGCGGAGGAAGGGGGCGCCTTGGGACTGCGGCGCCCGTGGTGCATGGCCTTCTTGATGCGGGCGACGACGGTGTCGCCGTCAAAGGCCGTCCCCATGTCTTGCGGCCCGACGTAGAGGTCGTCCTTGTCGCGCTCGAAAGGCAGGACAAATCCGAAGCCGTTCGGATTGGCCCGTAGTGTGCCAACCACAAGACCGACCTTCTCGGGGAGTGTGAGGCACCTGAATTTCACCTCGACGATCTTGCCCTCCAGGCGCATGCGTTCGAGGAGGTCAAAGAACTCCTCCGCATCCGGCTCGGCTACGCCGAGATGTTGTGCCAAGCCTTCGGCGTTCATCGGGCGATACCGCCGGGAGCGAAGCGTGGACAGTATTTGTGATTCGTTTGGTATCATGAGTTGCTCGCAAAAAAGGTTACTATGATTCGACTTGAGCGAAAGATATAATGAGACGGGCCATTGTGCGGAGGAAAGGCTGTGGAAGAGATACTGGAACTGGCGCAGAAGCTTGGTGCCACATTGAAAAATGATAGCAGGTTTCAGGCGCTAAGGGAAGCTGAAAATAAGATCGAGGGCGATGCGGACGCCAGAAAGCTCCTCGATGACTTCGAGGCACAGACGCAGAAGATCATGGAGTTGGAACGGGCCATGAAGCCCGTTGAGGTGGGAGATAAGAGGCATCTCCGGGAAATCCACGAGAAGGTGGCGGCGCATCCGCTGATAAAGGAACTGGTGAAGGCGCGAATGGAGTATGCCGATCTGATGAGTCGGATTAACCGGGCCATTTTCGG
>CAYPFP010000199.1:0-4698 GCA_964409935.1 uncultured Planctomycetota bacterium
GTGCCCGACGCCCGCACTCAGAGCCGCCCGCACGGGCTTCACACCGGAATAGCCGACGAAGGCTTGAAAACGGCATTCCGCTCACATAGAATGATCTTGCCCATTGCGGTTTATGGCGGACGGCCAATGCACAGTATTCAAACCACAAACTTGGGGATGATCTATCGCAGCGGCCTGATCCCCCGCCGGAAGACGGCGCTCCGGGGCCTCAACCTTGAGGTGGAGCGGAACGAGATCTTCGGCTACCTCGGCGCGAACGGCGCCGGCAAGACGACGACCATCAAGATCCTCGTCCACCTCATGCGGCCCACGTCGGGCAGCGCGAGAATCCTGGATGAAGACGTCGCGAGCGTCTCCGTGCGGCGCAGGATCGGCTATCAGCCGGAGAACCCCTACTTCTACGAATACCTCACCACCGAGGAGACGCTCCACTTTTACGCCAGGCTCTTCGGCATCCCCCGCGCGCGGCGGCGGGTGCGGGTGGGGGAGATGATCGAGCTGATGGACTTCCCCGGCATCCGAAAGGTGCGCGTGAAGGACTACTCGCGCGGGATGCGGCAGAGGCTGGGGCTGGCGCAGGCCCTCATCAACGACCCGGAGGTAGTCTTCCTCGACGAGCCGATGTCGGGCCTCGACCCGCTGGGACGGATGCAGGCGCGCAACATCATCCTGCGCCTCAAGCAGCAGGGCAAGACCGTCTTTTTCAGTTCGCACATCCTGAGCGACGTCGAGGACATCTGCGACCGCGTCGGGCTGCTCGTCAACGGAGAGCTGGTCTCCACGGGGCGCGTGAGCGAACTTCTCAACTCGAAAATCAAGTCCATCGAGATCGAGGTTGAGAACCTGCCCCCCGCCGCGCTGGAGCAGGCGCGGCCGCTGGCGACGCAGGTGTCCGTCCATGGGGCGCTCTGCCGTCTGAGCGTTCCCGACGAAAAGGCCGGACAGGAGGCGCTGCGCCTCATCGGCGCCTCCGGCGCGACGCTGAAGGCCTATGCGCCGCACAAAGAATCCCTGGAAGAATACTTCGTCCGCCACTCGGCCGGAAGGACAAGCGGCTGACGGCATGACAGGAATCGTGAAACCGTGAACGCGCTGACCATCTGCATCAACACTTTCCGCGAATCGGTGCGAGACCGCATCTTCTACGTCCTTCTGGTCTTTGCCATCGTCGTGATCGCGCTGTCCAAGGCCATCGGCTGGATCTCGATGGAGGAGGACGTGAAGATCATGCAGGACCTGGGGCTGGCCGCGATCGCCTTTTTCAGCGTCATCATCTCGATCTACGTCGGGACCGGCCTGCTCTACAAGGAGACCGACCGGCGCACCATTTACACCATCCTCTCCAAGCCCGTGCGCACCTGCGAATTCATCCTCGGCAAGTACTTCGGGCTGCTCCTGACCCTCCTCGTCAACGTCCTGGTCATGGGCGCGGTCTTTCTGGCCTACCTCTATGGATGGGTGCGCGTGGGCAATATGGGGCTGGTAAAGGCCATTTTCCTCATTTACATGGAGCTGGTGCTGGTGACGGCCCTGGCCATCTTCTTCTCGACTATGGCCTCGCCGATCCTGAGCGCCGTGTTCACCTTCTG
This sequence comes from uncultured Planctomycetota bacterium, assembly GCA_964409935.1. Classification (GTDB taxonomy): domain Bacteria; phylum Planctomycetota; class Brocadiia; order JAADGH01; family CAYPFP01; genus CAYPFP01. The sequence continues at coordinate 1,590 of CAYPFP010000199.1, forward strand.
CATGTACATCCTGGGGCATTGCACGGCTGCTTTTTCGCTGCTGGCAACCTATGTGGAGTCCTCGGCGGGCCGCGCCGCGTGCTATGTCGCGCAGTTCCTCCTGCCGAACCTGTACTTCTTCGACGTAAAGCTCGACGCCGTTCACGGGCGCCCCATCCCCGCTCTGGAGGTCGCGCAGGCGGCCGTGTACGGCGTGATGTACAGCGCGATCCTGCTCCTGATCGCGGTCAAAATCTTCGACCGCAAGAATTTCTGATCTTCAGGCGCGCCGTGTTCCCCCTTGGGTGGTGCTCGATGTTGCGCAGATACGGGATATTCATCCTCGTCGCCCTGCTTTTCGCCGCGACCTATCTGCCGTACCGCTCGCTCACGGCCGCGCACGCCAGGAAAGGCGATCCGAACATCCTGTTCCTGCCCAAGGCGGATTCCCTCCGGACCGTCAAGTTCGGTCTGGAGGGGGTGTTGTCGGACGTCTTGTGGCTTCGCGCCATCGGATACGTCTCCGCGCAGCTCGACGTCACGGGGCCGGGCCGGTTCCGACAGCTCCAGCCGCTCTACGAGACCATCACGGACCTTGACCCCTACTTCATCAGCGCCTACCGCTACGGGGCCATCTTCCTCAGCGTGTTCACCCGCAACCACGACGCCGCCATCGCCCTGCTGAAGAAGGGCCTCGCAATACCGGAGAACCGCTCGCGATGGGAGCTTTACTACGACCTGGGGGCCACGTACTTCCTCGAAAAAAAGGACTTCCAGCGGGCGGCCGAGTACTTCAAACTGGCCGCCAAGGACGACGACGCGCCGGCGTTCGTGCCGCACGTGGCCACGTATTTCCTCAGGCATACGCAAAAGGAGCACGGCACAGCCCTGGCCTTGTCGCTGTGGCAGCGGCGGCTGGAGAGCAAGAACGAAGAGGTGCGCCGCATCGCACGACAGGAGATTGCGCAGATCACGCGCGATCACGACAAGGAAATATTGGAGCGCGCCGTGGCGTTGTTCAGGCAATTGACGGGACGCTTCCCCGCCAGCCTGGATGAGCTTATGCGCCCCGGCGTCCTCGCCGGCGCGCCCGAAGAACGGGCCGTGGAGCTTTTCGCCAGGACCGTCGGCCGCCCGCCCAAAGATCGCGCGGAGATCCTCAGCCTGAGCGTGCTCAAGAAACTCCCCCAGGAACCCACGGGGGGCAGTTACAGGCTCGACCCCGCCACCGGCAAGATCACGCCCGAAGACGGCCCCCTGGCCAAGGAGCTTTTCGAGGACGCCGCCGGGGGAAGGCGGCGATAGGCGCGGCGGGGCGACGGCTCACGCCAGAGGCAGTTCGACGATGCGTTCTTCCTTTGCGGAGCGCTGGGCGGCCAGCGAGATCTCGAGCGCGGCGCGGCCGTCGGCGCCCGTCACGAGGGGAACGGTATCGGCGCGCACGCAGTCGAGGAAGTGTTCCAGCTCGTACTGCAGCATCGGGTTGAATCGTTCGGCGTAATGGCCGTCCTCCTTGGTGAACACAAGCTCCTGTTTCGTCAGGTCATACTGGATCATCCCGCGCGTGCCCGTGATCTCCAGCTTGAAGTCGGCCCTGGTGGGAAAGGCGGCGGGCACGATCCAGCCCGTCTCCAGCGTCCCGATGACGCCGTTATGGAAACGCAGCAGCGTCCACGTGGTGTCCTCGACGTCGTAGCCGTGTTTCCGGTGGAGGTTCCACACGGCCTCCGTGTGAACGCGCCGGACCTCGCTGCCGACGATCCAACGCATGATGTCGAAGTCGTGAACGCCCAGGAAAGAGAGGACGGACACGCGGCCCTTGAGGCGCTCCTGACTCGTCACCAGGTTCGTGCGGCGGCAGAAGACGGACTCGACCTCGCCGATCTCGCCCGCCGCCACGGCCTCCTTTGCGCGGGCGTATCGCGGGTCGAATCGCACGACGAATCCGATCATCAGCTTGACCCTCGCCGCTTGGCAGAGGCGGATGATCTCATCGGCGTCCGGCAGCGTCGTCGCGATGGGTTTTTCCAGAAGGATGTGCTTGCCGGCGGAAGCGGCGGCGGCCACCGGCTCGACGTGGGCCTCGTCGTTGGTGGCGATGATGACGCAGTCCACGTCGTCGCGGCGGACAAGGTCGGCGGCGCTGCGGCAGCTTTCAACGCCGTACTCCGAGGCCGCCTGAACGGCCGTTTCCCGGAGCGCGTCGGCCACGGCGACCAGCCGGGCGCCCCGAATCGCGCGAAGCGTCTTGGCGTGGAGCCGCCCCATGAAACCCGCGCCGATGATGCCTACGCCCAATTCGCCGTCCCTGCGCCGGCGAACATCGGAGCGCGTCTTCCCCGCGCCGACTCCCGATGCCGAACCCCGCCGTCTCCCCGACCTGCTTCTCTTTTCCATCGTTGTCCTGACAAAATAAAGTTCTGCGGTTTTCGACAGGTCAGCGGCCATCCGAAGGCGTCAAGCTGTCCAAAGTGATGTCGTCCATCCAGAGCGCACCGGCGTTTCCGCGCCCGTCGGCGTCACCGATGCTGATGCCGATGCCGGTGACCCGCGCGGGATCGAATGCCTGCAAGCTGTTTGCGTCCGCCCACTCCGCCTTTTTCAGGTCCCGCCAGGCAAACGAGAATCGCCGCCAGCCGGTCACGCAGTCCGGCGTCGTCGCGAACTGCGCCTGGAAAGGCGTCGGGGCGTCGGGCCGGCCCGAGAAGAGCATGAAGGTGTACGACCGCCCGGCGTCGGAAGCGCGAAGCCAGAACGCAATCCCCGCGCTGCCGCGCCAATCCCGGACCGGCTCAAAGGAGCGCCCGAAACTGGCGTGGCCCCCGGGCTTGACGTCGTAGCGCGACCGCAACGACGATGTTCCGCCGTGCGCCAGCTTGTTGTCAACGGACACCTCCGCCGTGGCCCGCTCCCCTTCGGAATGGTAACCGGCCTCCGTCTCGAAATCGTCAATCACGCGGGCGGGCGTCGCCGGCGCGGGGGCGGCCGGCGCGGGGGCGGCCGGAACAGGCGCGGCCGCCGACGACGGAGGTCCGGAATCGTCGGCAAGGGCGGCGGACACCGCCTTCGGCTGCGCGGGAACGCCCCCGTTCAAGATCGCCAGAACCGTAAGCAGGATCAGGCAACGCGG
>CAYPFP010000200.1:0-4589 GCA_964409935.1 uncultured Planctomycetota bacterium
TCGCTTCCCAAAGGAGTGCCGGGCGCGAGTCTCGTGAGATTCGCCGGCGCCATACCCCGGGATGATCTCCGTCTCATGAGCCAGGCCATAGAATCAGGCTGCGAAGAGGTGGGCGATGAATGGTAAGTTCCTGCTGGACACCAACGCTGTTATTCGGGTGTTCGCGGGTGAGCCGGCCGTTGCGGGAGCCCTGAAGGAGGCGCGCGAGGTCTTTCTGTCCACGATTGTCCTGGGCGAACTCTATTTCGGGGCACGCAAGTCCCGCCATGTGCAACGAAATCTGGCCCGGATAGACGAGTTTGCGGCCAGTTCCGCTCTCTTGACGCTGGATGTCGAGACCGTCCGGAAATATGGCGAGGTAAAGAACGGCTTGCGCCAAAAAGGTCGCCCCATCCCGGAAAATGACATATGGGTTGCCGCCATAGCCCTTCAGCATGGCCTCACCATCTTGACTCGTGATGACCACTTCTCCCACATTGACGGCCTTAGCACCACCGGTTGGACGGAATAACATGGGCACGCCATATTCGTCGAAAAACCCGACGAGATTCTTGTCGTGACTGTTTATACGTACTACTCTTGAAAGGGTGGGAAGATGAAAATAACTTACGATCCCGAAGTGGATGCCCTGAGCATCACTTTCCGCGAAACAACCGTCACGACAAAACACCTTGCCGAAGGCATCGCCGCGGATCACGATGCCGACGGCAAGTTGGCCGGGCTTGAAATCTTGGACGCCGTCAAGCGGTTTGGAGGGAGGGAAACCCTTCGCCAGGTGATTCTCGAAGGCATTGGGCCTACGACCTGATAAAGAACGTTCGGGGTTCAGGTCTGACACCTGACATTTCCGCGTCGGATCCAGGGGCCAATTCTTGAAACTTGAAAGTCATTTGGTGCGCGGTGCGCACTCTGCACGGCTACAATCTTTCTCCGTCCTTTGTGCCCTTGGTGTCCTTCGTGGTGAGATCTTTCTTGCCGTTCTTGGCGCGCTTGGGGACTTGGCGGTTCATTGTTCCGCTCTCTGCAAACGTGCCTCTCACCTTTAGGAGTTCTGCTCCAACAGATGCTTTCCCTTCAAGAACAACTCGCCGCCGCGAAGGCGCCGAACGATAAGGAAGCCATTCAGAGGCAGATCGAAGCGACCGACCGGCAGATTGACCGGCTCGTGTATGACTTGTACGGCCTGACCGAAGAAGAGATAGAGATCGTGGAGCATGGAACCGCAGATATACGCCGATGAACGCAGATGGGAGATCAGAATCTTCCAGGCATCGGCGTGTATCGGCGGTTCCTGTCAGTTGCTTCTCCCGACTTGCTCCAGGAACGTGATTTGGATACGCTTATCTGTGGCAAGCCATTCCGAAGCCCAAGTGCGCCCCGGCGATCTATCAGGGTGTGTGCAGAGGTTAAGCTGGAGAGACGCTTGAGGGCCGTTCACCTGTCCAAACGGGAAGGAGCCGATGTTGGGGAAGATCACCATCAAGGCCGGTTCGGTCACGATGACGGCCACGCTGAACGAATCCAAGTCCGCGAAGAAACTCCTCGAAGTTCTGCCGTGCCGGGCCAAGGCCCAGATATGGGGACAGGAGGTCTACTTTCCCATCCCCATGGCCATGGAGGAGGAAGACGCCCGGGCCGAGGTCCCTTCGGGCGCCATCGCCTACTGGCCGCCGGGCAAGTGCTTCTGCATCTTCTTCGGGCAGACGCCCTACAGCCCCGTCAACGTCCTGGGCGCGCTGGACGGCAACCCGAAGGAGTTCGCGAAGGTCAAGGAAGGCGAGACCGTCGCGCTGGAAAAAACGGCGTGAGCGGATAGCCGGCGCGAGACAATTCCCCCGGCGCGAGTGCAAGATCACACATAGCGGGTGGAGAGCGTCCGCAACTGCTCGGCGTAGGCGTCGCGGATGAGCCGGAAAAACCTGTGGTAGTCCTCGGACTTGTAGTCGGGGTATGTCCAGGGCCAGGCGATGAAGCGGCCGTCCTGGAACTTGAGCGTGACCTCAACGTAGATGCCGTCGCGCACGTAGACGCGATGGGAGTAGTCCTTGGTGGTGGCGAGCGTGAGCTTGGAGAGGGTCAGATAGCCGGGGTCGAGGTTGACGGGGCGCACGACGCCGAGGTGCGCAAGGCGTCGGGCGAATTCGGCCTCGATCTCGTTGGCGCGGGTCTTGGCCTCGACGATGCGGTCGGGCGGGATAAGACGGTCGAAGCTGTAGAACTTGCGGAGCAGGCCCGGCCCCATTTCCTTTTCGTAGTAGCGCGTGAAATCGAACTTGAGCGCGTCGCTCTCGGCGTCAATCACACCGAAGGAATCCTCCAAAGCGCGCTTGATCTCCGGGAAGAGATTTTCGAAGCGCGTGAGCGCGCCGCAGAAAAGCTTGACGGGTTGCGGGGCGGAGATGGTTCCCATGGTTCCACCGGCGGCGGATTCCGATGACGATGATGGGCGGCTATTTCACCAGTTTCAGCGGGCGGTATTCCTCCAGAAGGTGATAGTTCGTTCTGGAGAGCGCCGAGGTGGCGCTGTTCTCGACCCAGGGCAGATAGCGCGAATAGTTGTATCGGGCGACGAGGATGGACCACTTCGAGCCGGGGCGGAAGGTCTCGCCGCGGGCGGTGAGGTCGGCGATGGGCATGGCCATCTCGACGGTCCAGCCCTTGTCCTTGTCCTGCCAGTCGTTGAGCGTGCCGTCCACGCGGGCGGCGACGCGCAGGCCGCAGTCGTACTTGTAGCAGCTCTCCAGCCCCAGGCGGCCGCGGCCGGGGAACCAGAAACTGGTCTTCTTGCCCTTGGGCGTGGCGTAAAGCTCCCAATACCAGGACTGATCGTCGGGCTTGAGGAAAAGCTCGATGAGGTCGCCCATGCGGTAGTGGTGGAGCTGGTCTTCGTCGCCTTCGGCCACGACGTCGGAGTCGGCGAGGGAGGCGGCGACGTAGAAGAAGTTGTCGTCCCAGGCCAGCATGACCTCGCCGGGTTCGAGGAGTTTCTTGCCCTCGGCGGCCTTGTCGGCGGGCAGGCGGAGCTTGTACTTCTCGGCTTTCTTCCACGCGGCGTCGTCGAGATTGCCGTCGAGGGCGACGGGCGTGGCGGTGAACTTGGCGACCAGGGGCTTGGGTTTCGGCATGGGTTCCTCCTTGGCGCAGGCGGAGAGTAAAGCGAGCATTCCGACGACGAGGGCCGTTCGTTTCATCGGCTTCTCCTTTTCGCAGACCAATCTGTTCGCTGAAGCCCGAACCCTACTTCATCTCCTGCCCGCCGTCCACCAGGTGCGAGCAGCCGGTGATGTAGGACGCGCGGTCGGAGCAGAGGAAGACGACCATGTTGGCCACGTCCTCCGGGTAACACTGGCGGCCGAGGGGCACCTGCTTGTTGTAGTAGTCCTCCACCTCTTCGGGCTTGATGCCGAGTTTCTTGGCGCAGGCGGCGATGTACTCCGCGTTCCAGATGCCGCTGCCGCGCAGGACGTTGCCGGGCAGGACGGAGTTGACGCGGATGTTGTGTTTGGCCAGTTCGCGGCACCAGCCCTGGGCCAGGCCGATGACGCCGAACTTGGAGGCGTTGTAGGCGGAGTTGTTGGCGGAGCCGCGCAGGCCGGTCTTGGAGCTGATATTGACGATGCTGCCGCCGGTTCGACCTTGCTCACCGCAGGCCTGGTTCTGACGGATGAGTTGTCTGGCGACGGCCTGGGCGCAGAGGAAATAGCCCTTCAAGTTGATGTCAATGCAGAGGTCCCACTTGTCCTCCGGGAAGTCCACGAGGGGGAAGGCGGGGGCGATGCCGGCGCTGTTGACGAGGATGTCCACGCGGCCCAAATCGGCCAGGACGCGGGCGACCATGGCCTCGACGCTGGGCTTGAGGGTGACGTCGGTCTGGACGCCGATGCAGCGGACGGCGAACTTCTCGGCGGCTTCGCGCGCGGCGGACTCGGCGGCGTCGGCGCGCACGTCGGCCACGGCGACGTCGGCGCCGGCCTCGGCCAGGCCCATCACGATCCCCTTTCCGATCCCCGACGCGCCGCCGGTGACGACGGCGACCTTGCCTTTCAGACTGATGTGCATGCGTGACCTCGATTCAGACAAGAAGATTCGCGCGACGGCGCGGCGCGCCGCGACGGCGCGAGTCCGAAAACGGCGTACCGCGGAGAACGAACCGATACAAGGTTGCGAACGCCGGTGAAAGGATACACAAACGAGCGATTAAATGCACGTGCGCAATTGACCGGCGATTTTCGGCCCGCAGATTTGCGCAGAGGGTTTGAGAAGCAAGCAGGGATACTTGAGACTGGGTGAGGCGGGGTTTACGGGCAAGGCCCGAATCTATGTATGGCGTCAGAGGTTTTCGGCGCCATCAAACGGCCTCCTGTGTCTGGCGGCCTGACGGGCGTGATAGAGCCGCTCGGTGAAGCCTCCCTCGGCGAGAAAGCGCTCTTCGAGGCGGCGCAATTGCTGGTCGAGGAGATAGCTCGCCTGGTGGATCACGCAGAGCAGGGCGTTGGCGGCGGCCTCGGGGCTGCCCTGCTCGATATAAGACTGATAACCTGAATCCTGCGTGAAAATGGCCGTTTTGTCGTTCAGATTGTTTCTGTGCA
>CAYPFP010000201.1:0-4586 GCA_964409935.1 uncultured Planctomycetota bacterium
CCCCCCCTCGGCGTTTGATGTCCCCTCAAAAAATGCCTTTTTCGCGACAGGCTTCTTCCCATCCGGGGGCCCCCTTGGTGCCTGGCACCAATGGTGCCAGGCACCAAGGGAACCAAGGGGAGGCCGCGTGCTTCTTGATTTTCTCGCGCCGTCGTGGGATCATGTTCTCGGCGGGGGGAAGGCGCCGGAGATCCCTTTTCCCCAACCCCAGTTCTCGGAGGTGCCCATGCCCAGGCAGGCGATTCTCCTCTTCTCGATCATCGGCGCTCTCATCGCCCCTCTGGCCGCCGCCTTTGCGGCGGATGAGTTGAAGCCTCAGCCGCGGCTCCTCGAGTCGCTGGAGTCCGAGGACGGCCTCAAGGCCTTCTCGGCCGGCGCGGCGAAGATGGAGCGCGTCCGGGAGCGCGCCACCGACGGCCAATGGTCGCTGAAGGTCTTCTTCCCCGGCGCCGAGAAGGACACCTGGCCCGGCGTCTTTTACGTCCTCCCTGTCCAGGACGTCTCGAAGTACGACATGCTCTCCTTTGACGTTTACAACCCCGCCGAAAAGCCGCTCGAATTCGCCGTGCGCGTGGACGACGCCGACAAGCAGTCCCAGTTCATCATGCTGAAGCTCAAGGCCAAGGCCGTCACCACCGTGGACATCTGGGTGAAGGGGCTTGCCCCCACAGTGGACCCCGCCAGGATCGTGCGAATCTATCCCTACCGCTCCAAGCCGAAAGAAGACGCCACGCTCTACCTGGACAACTTCCGCCTGGGCTTTGCCCTCGACCGCTTCAAGGAGATTCGTTTCGTCGAGGACGCCGCTATGCCTCCGCTTTCGGATGCCGACCGCCGGCGCGGCTACGTTCTTTTCAGGCGTCACTACATGGACTATGTTATGCCGGCCACGGTCCCCCGCGCTGAGGAACTGAACCCTCGCCTGGACCTCTTCGCGGCGCAGGGCGAGTACGAGCCGGCGGCTTTCGGCGTGCGCGCCTTGAAGGACCTGAAGCAGGCCTCGGTGACCGTCTCGGACCTGAACGATCCGGGCGGTCATTGCATCCGGAGCGGCCAGGTCGAGGTGCGCGTCCTGCGCTGGTTGAAGAAACGCACCTACTATCCCTCTTTCGAATACCTGCTCACGCCGACCTATCTGGAGGCGGCCGGGCCGCTCGACATTCTCGCCGATACGTCGCAGTGTTTCTGGCTGACCGTCCGCGTGCCCAAAGACGCCGCGCCGGGCCGCTACGAGGGCGAGGTGACCTTCGCCGTTCAGGGGCAGGCGGCCTCGAAGATTCCGCTGCGGTTGCGGGTCTTGCCCTTTGCGTTGGAGGAGGTGCGCAGCATTGCCTACGGCCCTTACTATCGTCCCTGGAATCTGAGACGCCTCAAGACCGATGACGAGAAAAGGGCCTTCCTCCGGCGCGACATGCGCGACATGCGCGATCACGGCATGACCTCCCTGGGTTCTTGCTCCGGTTTCGACATCGCCAAGATCACGATCAAGGACGGAAAGGTGGACCTCGGCCTCGATGGTTCCAGCGAGCTTGAGCTGGTGATGGACGCCTACCGCGACCTCGGTTTCCCCGAACCGATCCTGGTGCTCTCGGACACCGCGCAGTCCTTCGCCGCGTCCAGGCATCCGTTGGACAGCGAGGACTTCGAGCGCGAGTATAAGCTGGTCATGGCGGCCATCAACGCGGAGGGCCGCAAGCGCCGCTGGCCGGAGATCATCCAGCAGCCGGTGGATGAGCCGGTCTGGCAGAGTCAGGAGGCCATGGACCGCAACGTGCGCTGTCTGAAAATCCTCAAGCAGATTCCCGGTCAGCGCACGGAGCAGGACGGTCCGGGGGACAAGTACTTCCACGAAATCGCCGGCCCCTTCGCCGACGTCTGGAACTACAACGGCGCCTACGCCCCGCCCGCCGTCATCAAGAAGGCGAAGCAGGACGGGCACATCATCTGGATCTACAACAACGACGTGGAGGGGTTCCGTCCTGAGATGCAGCGTTACGCCGCCGGTTTCCATCTGGCCGCCACCGGCTCCGACGGCGTCTTCAACTGGGAATATCGCGGCGGCGGCGGAGATCTCTACGACGATTTCGACAGCGCCCACGGCGATTTCGTGATGAACTATCTGCCCAACGACCGCTCCGCCGGCGGGCCGTCCATCGGTTGGGAGGGGTTCCGCGAGGGCATTGACGACCAGAAGTACATCGCGCTGCTGCGCAGGACCGTTGACGAGTGTCGCCGCACCGCCAAGCCCCAGGCGCGGGCGGCGGCCAAGCGCGCCGAGGAGGTCCTCGACGGAATCCTGGCGAGCCTCGACTACAAGCCCAACTTGCGTGCCACGTCGAAGTGGGACAGCGCCTCCATTGACCCCCAGGGCGGCAAGCAAGTCCGCGGCCGCTACAAGATCCCCAACGGCTGGGAGATGAGCGAGTATGACGTCAACCGCTGGCGCATCGCACAGGCCGTTGTCGAGATGAAGTATCGGCTGAAGGACCTGCCGCGCGACGTGGCGCGCCCGAAGGTCCCCGCGTCCAAAGGCGGCTCGGTCTCCGTGCTCTCCATGACCGTGAGCGACCAGGCGCCCTCGGCCCGCACCCCCGCCGCCCTCCGGAGCGACCGCCCCGTTCTGAGCGTCGCCCAGACCGCCGACCCCGTCCGCGTGGACGGCAAGCTCGACGAGCGCGTCTGGCAGCGCCCGCCCGATATCGCCGGATTTGTCACCTCCGACGGCAAGAGCGCGCCCAGCCAGCAGACGCAGGTGTGGGTCGCGTTCGACGCCGTAAACCTCTACGTCGCCGCGCGTTGCATCGAGAAGAGCATGGACAAGCTCGTCGCGAATGTCCGCGAGGACCTCGGCAACGTCTGGTCCGACGATTGTTTCGAGATCTTCGTGGACGCCGCCCGCGAGCGAAAGTCCTTTTTCCAGGTCGCCGTCAACTCCCTCGGCTACAAATACCTGAGCCTCGTCGCCGAGCGCGCCAGGGCGTCCAAGGTCAGGACGGCCGCCGACGTCGGCAAGGAGGCGTGGACGTGCGAGACGTCCATCCCGCTGGAGGAACTGGGGGCGTTGGGGTCCGAGATGGGCTTCAACGTCTGCCGCGAGCGGCGGGCGGGCGGGTCCGTCGAGCTGTCCTGCTGGTCGCCCACCCTCGACGGCTTCGCCAAACCGGAGCGCTTCGGCGACCTGGTCCTCGGCGCAAAGTACCTCAAGTCCGTGCGCGTGGCCGACCTGTACGCCGGCGTCAACGAGGCCCTTGTCGTTCTGCGCAACGACGGCGCCGCCAAGGCGGACTTTGTCGTCGAGGGGATGTGGGTCGAGATGCCCCAGGGCCGCAAGGCCGCAGGCCCCAGGGAGGAGGCCAAGGACCTGGCCGCCCTCTTCAGCAAGCCCGAAAAAAGCCGCTCCGAACCCGTCGCGCTGGAGCCGGGAAAGGAGGCCGAAACGCGATTGCCTTTCCGCATCCCGCACGGCGACCAGGGCGGCATCCTCGAGGTCTCCGTACGCCAATTGCCGGCCCTCAACGAGGTGGCGTCGCGGCGCACGGCCGTCTTTGTGCCGCCGGTGATGGACATCCGGACGCGCCCCCGCATCCTGTACGCCTCCGACGACCGGCTGGCGGTCGCGATGACGCTCAACATCGCCCCGGAGACGCTCAAGGAGGCCGTGCTCGAGGTCGGTCTGGAGGACCTTTTCCCGCGGAGGCTCAAGCGCGTGGAGGGTCTGGACGGGCGACAGGTCGTCCTGCTCCTCGACGTGAGCGGCCTGCGCGCCGGCACGCACAGGCTCTACGCCCGACTTACCGGCGGCGGCCTGCGCAAGATTATCGGCGTCGCGGCTAAGACTCAATTCGAGAAGGTTCAGGGACCCATGGATTAGTCTTTGGCGGGAGGAATAACCATGAAGAAGGGAATGTTTTGGGCGGGGATGTGCCTGGCGTTGGTGTTTCACGACCTTGCGCTGGCCGAATTCAAGGGGCAGCACACCCTTGACAAAAAGTACGCGACGTACGACATCAAGCGAATCGAGCTCCAGGTGAGCGGCTCGTGGAGCAGCCCGGCGTGCAAACTCGAACCGGCCAAGGTCGCCGACCTGCTGGCCGCCGTCCTGGACCGCAAGGGCTACGCCGTCGTCATCCGAAAAGGCAAGAGCGACAAGACCGAGGAGCCTGCCGACGCCGTCCTCAAGGCCGTCTACAAGACCATGTCCGTCGGCAGCGCCACGTTCACCGACGGCTCGACGCTCACCGATTACACGATCAGCGGCAGCGTGCAGCTCGCCCTGACGGCCGCCGGCAAGAAGGTCGTCTACCGGGCGACGGGTGGGACCTGGACCACCTGGAAGGACAAAGGCCGCGAAGGCGGCGTGAGAACCATCGAGGTCGGCGACCCCGCCGAGGAGTTCTGCAAGATCATTGACCCCCTGCCCTCCCGCCCCGAAAAGGAGAAGGAAGACCAGAAAGAAGGCGAGGGCGACAAGACGAAGAAGGACAAGGACGAATAGGCCTTCCCGCCCGTGCTACTCTGCGAAGCCCGCCACTACGTACAGGCGGGCGTAGCACGAGCTGCCCCCTTGATGCCGGGCCCGAAAAGGC
>CAYPFP010000202.1:0-4362 GCA_964409935.1 uncultured Planctomycetota bacterium
CAGGTTGCATGATTTGGGAGCCGCAGAATTTCAACTAAGAATAGTATTGACTCACCTTTCGGCCAGCGTTATCCACACCGGAACCACGACCAGAAACCGGCATCTGAACTCCTCAAGGTTCAGATTACGGGCCTGCCGAATTGACTTTGCGTGTTCTTCAAGCCGACCGTAAAGTTCTGTTCCCGCAAAAAAGTCCGATGGGCTCCCGCCTTTCCTGCCGCCTCCGGGCACGGCTTTACCGACATAGATTGGTGTGGCGAGTTCTTGCGAGGCAATATGCGAATAATATGGAAGTGATCCCGTATAGTAGATGGCATAGACGCCGCAGCCTTTGAACTCCGGTTCGGGCGGGAGGGGGCCGGGATCGTTTCCCAACAGTGCGCCAACGACGCTTGCGGCCAAGTTCTTGTAGTCAAGCGGGTCGTAGGGTTGGCTCGTGGTGGCGACTCCTCTCGTGTCCTTAACGCCGCATAACGGTACGGCGTCGCAAGTCACAATCCGCCCGCCGCAATTCGCGCCAAGCGGGCTACTTCGGCTTCGTCGTCCTGGCGCACATGCCCATCAACTCCATGGCGTTCGAGTACATGATCTTCGCGACATCCTCACGGCTCAGACGCGTTCGCTCGCAGGCGGCGCGCAGAGCGCGGAGGGCTTCGTAGGCGTAGAGGGTGTACTGCGCCTCCTCAGCAGGCGGGCGGCGCTCAATGTTCCACATGAAGGGCTGCGAAGTGAAGTTCACGTACTTGTCGCCGCGCCACTCCTGGCGTCCGCGCAAGAAGAGGATCGGGAAGTCGCTGCCCCAGAGGATGCGGGAGGGGCCGAGTTCGCGGATCGCAAACTCCAGGACGTCGGGGTTCAGGACGGCGGAGATGTCATAAAGGAAGTTGGCACAATCGCTTAGCGCTGGAAGGCCCTCGCGCGCAAACGAGATGCAATAAGAGCGCCCCACGTGCGCGACGACGAGTTTGAGGCGCGGAAAATTGCGAGCGATCTCCTTCAACTCCGCGACGTTGGCGGGGTCCTTGAGACGGGCCGGCCGGGGCAGATGGAGCAACACCAGCAGGCCGAGGTCCTCCGCGACGGCAAGATGCTCGCGAGGAACAACGTCGAAGACCGAGACATCGGCCTCGGCCTTTCCGCGAACGAGATCGGGGTAGGGTTTGAGGCCGCTGAAGCCGCCCTTGAGAAGACGGCGGCGGAGATCGTCGGGGGGCTCGCCGGGAGAGGAGATATACAGTCCGAAGGTATCGCGGCGGGCGATGCGCTCGGCCACGTAATCGTTCAGGTTGTCCAGCCGAGCTTCCTGAATCGGGAAGCCAAAACAAAGCTGACGCACCTCGCTGTGGGGGAACAGTCGGGCGTAGCCCTCGCGCAGGTCGTCGAAGGGGAGGATGTAGCCGCATTCGAGCGCCCAGTTGGCCTTCAGCCTTTGGAGGGAGAGCGGCTGGAAATGCCTCGCCTCGCCGACGTGGGCGTGGAAGTCAAAGATGCGCGCGGGCAGAAAATCCTTGAGGTGGCGCGCGTAGAAATCGCGGTCCACGTCGTTGAGGCGAAAATAGGGCTGCCATTTAGCGGCCATAAAGTTTCCCGTAGACCTCGGCAAAACGCGAGTAGGCATCCTGGTAGGCGTCACATTTTTTCGGGTCAGGCTCGAAGCGCCTGGCCAGCTTGACGATGGAGCGGCTCGCCTCCTCGATGGAACGATACAACCCCGCGCCGACCATGGCAAAGATGGCGTCGCCGAGGACGGCGGTTTCCTCGCAGGCGGGGACCTCGACGGGCAGACCGAGGAGGTCGGCCTTCATCTGGAGCCAGACATCGCTGCGCGCGCCGCCGCCCATCGAACGCACGCGCTCGATGCGAGCGCCGAGGTCGGCCGCCACGTCGAGCAGCTCCTTGAGCGAGAACGCAATGCACTCCATCATGGCGCGCGCGAAATGGGCGCGGGTGTGGTGGAGGCCGATGCCGACGAAAGCGCCGCGAGCCAGGTTGTTGAAGTCCGGACATGCCTTGCCGGTGAGGTGAGGAAGCGCAGTCAGGCCCTCGGCGCCGACCGGGATTTTGTCGGCCTGAGCGTCCAGAGCGTCGTAGCCGAGGCCGTCGGCGAAGGCGTCGCGAAACCACTTGAAGGCCATGCCGGCGGTCTGGGCGTAGGGCAGCAGCCACCACCTGCCCGGCACGGGGTGCGGACCGCAGAGGACGCGGCATTGCGGGTCGAATATAAGTCGTTCCGTGGTAACGACTACGGCCAACGCCGTGCCGGTGGTTTCGGTGACGGTGGCGGCATCCACGTTGCCGGCGCCGACGGCGCCGGCGGTCTGGTCGAGGGAACCCACACAGACCAGGGCGTCGCGGGAGATGCCCAGTTCATCGGCGACTTCGGGCTTCACCTTTCCAGCCACATCACCCGAGCGGCCGATGCGCGGGAACTGGTCGGGCGAAAGCCCCACAAGGTCGAAGGCCTCGCCCCACCAGGAAAATTGTTCGATGTCGTACATGGCCGTGGACATCGCCACGACGGGGTCGGTGGCCCGCGCGCCGGACAGGAGATAGACGAGGTAGTCCTCAAGGAGGAAGAAACGACGCGCGCGGCTCATGACCTGCGGCTCGTGCGCGCGGAGCCACATGAGCTTGGGCAGCGTGGAGACCGGCGTGATGGAAGGAACGCCGGTGCGGCGGAAGTAGTCCGCGCGGGGGTAGCGGGCGGCAAGAGACTCGGCCTCCCTGGCGGCGCGGGTGTCGAGCCAGACGATGACGTTGCGCAGAGGACGATCATTCTCGTCGAGAACCACGAAGGCCTGGCCCTGACTGGAGGCGGCAAGGCCGAGGATGTCCTGCGGGCGAACGCCCGATGCGGCGACGGCCTCGCGCAGGGCGGCAAAGGAGAGATCGCGGTACGCCTGCGCGGGAAACTCGACAAAGCCGTCGGCGGGCGTGAGAAGCCGATACTCCTTCACGCTGAGACCCTTCAGGTCGCCCTTTTCCGAGAAGAGGGCGGACTTGACGGCAGAGGCGCCGAGGTCGAGGCCGGCGAAATATTTCATGACATCAGACCTTCAGTTCTTTCTCGGTTTCGCCGATGGCTTCGTCAATGATGTCCATGCCCTTGGCGGCGGCGCGGTCGTCCATGATGATGGGCGGGGACATACGAAGGATGTGGCCGGCGGGAATCCAGGCGAGACCCTTGCGAAAGGCCTTCTGGTAGACGAGCTTGCCGGCCTCGGCAAAAGGCTCCCGCGTCCGGCGGTCCTTCACCAGTTCGATGCCCAGGAGGCATCCCTTGCCGCGCACGTCGCCGATGATCCTGTGTTCACGCATCATGCGGCGCATGCGCTTCATGAAGAAGTCGCCAAGCTGCGCCGAGCGCGCCACAAGTCCTTCCTGCTGAATGACTTCGATGGATGCCAGCGCGGCGGCGCAGGCCATGGGGTTGCCGCCGTAACTCGACGAGGCGGAAATAGCCTCGACGGCGTCCTTGTACTTCTCGCGCACGAGCACGGCGGTGACAGGGAAACCGTTGCCGAAGCCCTTGCCGAGCGACATCAGGTCGGGGACGGTGTCCCAGTGCTCCATACAGAACATCTTGCCCGTGCGGGCCATGCACGTGAGGACCTCGTCGGCCATGAGAAGAATTCCGCGACGGTCGCAGAGCTTGCGGAGACGTGGAAAATAATCATCGGGCGGGACGACGGAGCCAGCCCATCCCTGGATCGGCTCCAGAACGATACCGGCGACCTGGCCCGTGGTGGCCTCGTCAATGGTGCGGTCAATGAAGTCCACGCAGTAGCAGCCGCACTGGGGATGCTTCATCTTGAAGTCGCAGCGGTAGCAGTAGGGACGCGGGACCAGAAAAAAGCCGGGAGCGCGCAGGCCCTTCGTGGGGTCCATCCTGGCGAGGCTCACGGCGCCGTAGGTCTTGCCGTGGAAGTCCATCCAGGCGGAGATGAATTCGGACTTGCCGGTGGCGGCGCGCATGATGCGGAGGCCGGCCTCGACGGCGGTGGTTCCGGAGTCGTAAAGCTGGACGCCGTTGAGGTCGGCCATCGTGATTTCGCAGACCTTTTCGAGAAGGCGCAGCTTGACGGGCGAGGTGAAGTCGTGGGCGTTCATCAGCGTGCCGGCGTATCTTTGCACGGCCTCGGTGACCTTGGGGTGGCAGTGGCCGAGGGTGGTGACATAGATGCCGGAGGAAAAGTCCAGATAAGTGTTGCCGTCCACGTCGGTGAGCGTGACGCCGCGACCCTTTTCGAAACAGACGGGGAAGAGCTTGACCTGGCTGGAGAAGCCCTTCATGATCTTCGAGGCGCGGGCGTGCATGTCGCGGGACTTCGGGCCGGGTGGAGGCACGACGATGTTGGGGAC
>CAYPFP010000203.1:0-4356 GCA_964409935.1 uncultured Planctomycetota bacterium
CCTTTGGCCTCATCATCCTCTTACCGGCACACCAGTAAATTTGGGTAATCTCCAGCGCTGTCTGGGCCGTTGAGGGCGCAGCGCCTATCTCTGTTTCCTGTGGTTCTCTATAAGCTGTCTGACCTGGGGCGCCATGAACACGGATTCCGTCGGCAGTTGGGCCAGCGCCTGCGCCATAGTGTCCACCTGGTCCCAAGGCTCCAGCGCCGTGTTCAGGAAGATCACCTTCTGCCCCCGGATCATGCACAGGCCGCCAAGCACCGGCATCAGCTCTGGGCGCACCGTCACTCCCAGTTTGGCGGCTACGAGCTTCATCTCCTCAAGGACCTCGTCTGCGTTCACCTTCCACCTGTCAGGTCGTGGTCGTCCGCTCCGCCCCTCCTGCGCCGCCCCCCCCTCGCGGCTGGAGCGGCTTGTATAGATTTGACATACTGCCGAATATCATGTATAGTAACCGCGACCCGAGAGATGCGCAAGCGACTGCCCAACCCGTATCTCAGGAGGCAAGATGGGACAGAAAAGCCGGGTACTTCTGATCTCAGGAGACCATGCCCTGCTGCAGAACGGGGCGCGGGCGCTCTCCGCCGCCGGGTACGAGGTGGCAGTCCTCACGCGAGGCCTGGACGCCATAAAGCTTTTCGAACAAGCGCCCCCCGATCTTGTCTTTGTGAGCGAAAAGCTGTCTGATCTCCAGGGCCTGGAGCTTTGCCAGCGCATCCGACTGTATGTGGACACCTTCCTGCCCGTCATCGTGATGGTGGCGCGTTCCACTCCCGATACGAGGGTCGCCGCCTTTGACAGCGGAGCGGACGATTGCATTGAGGTCCCTTTTGACCCTCGCGAACTCGTCGCCCGCGCCCGCGCCATGATCCGGCTGAAGAACGCCATTGACAGCCTCTACAAGTCCCGCGAGCAGCTTGACGACGCCCGCGAACGCCTCGAACGTCTAGCCATCTTGGACGGGTTGACCGACCTGTTCAACCACCGCCACATGCACGAGATCCTTGATGACGAGATCACCCGGGCGCGCCGCTACTCAGTCCCGCTCTCGATCATCATGTTCGATATGGACAAGTTCTCGGAGGTCAATGATCGTCACGGGCACCAATGCGGGGATATGGTCCTGCGCGACGTGGCGTCGCTGGTCTCCAGCAACTGCCGAAGCACCGACCGCGTCTGCAGGTACGGCGGCGACGAGATGCTGGTGATCTGTCCTCACGCCGAGCCTGGCCAGGCCGTTCAGCTTGCCGAGAGGCTTCGCAAGGCCGTACAGGAAGCCGTGTTCCACAGCGAGAAAGGCCCCATCAAGGTCACCGGTAGCTTCGGCATTTCAACCCTTGCGAGCACAGGCGCCAAGCGCGATCTGATTCGCCAGGCCGACGAAGCGCACTACAAGGCCAAGGCCCTCGGCGGCAACCGCGTGCTTACATGGGGGCAAGACGTTGTGTCGGCCAGTCCCAAGGCCCCCCAGGGGGGCGCGGCCAAGAAGTCAAAGAAGTAGGGCCGGCCCTTGGCCGCTGCGGCAGGGGAGTTCCTATGGTTTCACCCTCGTCGCGATCCCCATTCGCCTGCGCCACTCCTCCCTGGCTGTTCGGAAGCGCTCGTACTCCTGTACGGCCTCCGGCGTGCATTTCTCACGATGGAAGAAGATGTTCGCCCCCTCGTACCCCATGTCCCGCTTCAGGAGGGCGATCGTTTCCGGCAGGAAAAGCTCCCCACGGATTCGCGCGCCGGGCCAGTCCATGAAGAGCCGCCCCATCCACCGTTTGCCCGCGAAACGGACCGCTTCCCCGCGCACCGCTTCGAGCTTCCCATTGCGCAGGTCGTCCAGAAACGCCGGAATGCATCGCGCGCTGTTCTGGACGCCCTTCTTCAGGATCGGGATATAGTTCTTGGCGCCGCGGTACTCCTCCAGTATCTCGCGCCCGATGGCAAAGGCGCGTTGGAGGCAGTCGGCGTACACATCCGCGAAAGGGCGGGGCGGTTCGGGAGGCTCCAGCGTCACCTCGCCGAGGCGCTTGCCGATGGGGTACTCCACTGGGTCGTGGTATTCCTTGTGGAGGACCTCGTCGCTCTCGAACTCCCATATCTCCCCCATCAGGTAGAGCCATGTGTGGGAGACCGCCAGGGGGTCCACGACATAATGCGTGAGGAACGCTGCCTTCAGGCTCGCTCCGTCCTCGTCGCCCCGGCGCAAGTCATCGGCCACTTTGGCGGCTCCATACTGAAGCGCTGCATCTGCCCAGGGCGCCATGTGCCACATCCAGTCCCCGACCGTGTCGGAGAATGTCGCCATCCGGTTGAAGACGTCCTTCGCGCCCGCCTCCCATCCCAGGTACTTCCCAAAGGGTTCGCTGTCGCTCCGGCTTCCGTCGCCTGAAGCTCGACGGCGGCCCCACGCCGAACGCTCAATGGCCGCCTGAAGCAAAAAACAATGTTCTTCGTGACACGCCATGCCATCCTCCCGAACTCGGACGCCGGTGCGTTCCCGCTCCTATCTCTCCACCGCCCCGCACCTCCGCAGTATCTTCCGAATCTCTCTGACCTGCTCGGCGGTTGCCGCTCTGGCCGGCGGATAGGGTCGGCGGCTGCACAGCCCCAGAATCTCCAGGGGCGTCTTCATTCCGGCCAGCACGGTGCTCACGGTGGCGAAGCTTGGATCCATCACGCGGAAAACATTGAACAGATCGTTCAACTTCTCCTGCAGTTCGAATGCCCTCGCGGCATCGCCGTTCCTGGCCGCGGTGTACAGCTCCACGCACAACTTTGGATGCGCGTTTGCCAAGCCGAGCACGCACCCGTGTCCGCCCATCAGGAGCGTCGCCGCCGCCACACGCTCGTGTCCCTGAAACACGGCGAAGTCGTCGCGCCCCTTGAGGCCGGTGAGGATTTCGCCAAACGGCCCGGCCTCGCCGCTGGAATCTTTCAGGCCGATGACGCCGTTGATCTCGCTGATCTGCAGCGCCGTCGTCACCGCCAGCGACACGTGCGTCGTCGAGGGGATGTTATACGCCATGATGGGAATGCTCACTCCCCGCGCCAGGGCGCGGAAGAAGTCCACTATTTCGGCCTGTGTGTAATGGAAATAGAACGGTGGGGTTACGACGACGGCGTCAACGCCCATCGCCGAGGCCGCCTCGGCGTGCTGGATGCCCTCCCGCAGCCCCGTCGCCATGCAGCCGGCGAGGACGGGGACGCGGCGGCGCACAGCGACTACGGCCGCCTTTACCGCCGCGCGGCGGTCCTCAAACGTCATGGACGCAAATTCGCCCGACGACCCGCACACGAAGATCCCGGATACGCCGCCCGCCAGGAGGTGCTCCACCACACGCGCCATCCCTTTCGCGTCCACCTCATTGTCATTCGTGATCGGCGTCACAATGGGGGGTATAATTCCTCTCAACTCGCGGCCTGTAATCATTCCCGTCTCCCTGGGAAAAGCGATCGTGCCTGCTACGGCGCTCGTGATCATCAGCCCGAAAGTCCGAAGCCTGCGCTCCCTGATTGACTCTACTCATGCGTCTCTCTTCAGATCAAACCGCTTCACCTTCCCAATCATCTCCGCCAGCCGCGCCGCGCACACGTCAATCAGTGCCTTGCCCGTCTTGGCGGTTGCGCGTCTCGGCTCCCCGATGTAGCCTTCGGGCACCTGGCGTATCCAGTCGGCGCGATGGGTCGCGTTGGGGATCGCTCGGGGGCGCACGCGACCGCGCTTCGTTACTCGAGCAAGTCTCACAAGGTCCGGTCTGGCGCGCAGCGTAAGGGAGGTCTCAAACTCGCAGCCGTGTCCGGTGGGCGTCTTGACCAACTGCCCAAGCTCCGGCTGCATGAGCGTGCTGATGAACGTCCAGAAAATATCGTAGGGGATTTCTTCGCCGTTGCGGCGTCGTTCGAGGATGTCCATCCCCAGCACGTCAACGACAACTTGCGATCCGCCGTGTCCGACAAAGAACAAGATGCGATTAAATCCATTGCGCGCGCACTCGGTGCAGATGTCCGAGTAGAGCTGCCGCACGGTTGCGAGAGGAATCGAGATGGTGCCGGGATAGCCCTTCATCATCGCATTGATGTTGTAGAATATCGGCGGTACTACGATAGCCGGCTCGCGCTGGGCCGCCGCAAGGCAGATGTGGTGCGCGACATAGGCGTCGTTGCCTGTGGGCAGATGCGGGCCGTGCATCTCGACGCACCCCACCGGCACAAGAGCCACCTGCGTTTTCCCGGAGAACTTCCGCACATCGGGGCCGGTCATCTCTGCCCATTCAACCTGCATATTCTCTCCTCTCATGTGCCGGACTACGATGGCCAAGGCAAGTAGTCTAGGTACACCCCGGCCAAAAGTCAACCTCGGCTTTG
>CAYPFP010000204.1:0-4184 GCA_964409935.1 uncultured Planctomycetota bacterium
CACCTCCTTATCCGTGAAACGGGCGGCTCGGCGGTGAGGATCGTGGAGGCGCAATTCGACGTGGTGGGAGAGAAGGGGCTGCTTCGGCGGGACATCTACGATGAGGAACGCCTCGCCTGGCGTATGAAGCCGGCGGATGTGCGGCGTCACCGATTCCGCCCCGCCTTGTACGAAAGAAAAGGCGCCAGCCGGATTCCGGCCCACGGCGCCAGGCGAATGAGCGACATCTTCTACTCCGACCACAAGACGCTCCCCGCCGTCGAGATGCGGCATGTGTTCCGGTGCGAAGACGAGAAGGGCAAAGCCTTTGCGGCGGAACTGCGATTCCGTTTGCTGGAGACACAGCAGAGGACAAGATTGCGTCTGCCCTTCGACGGCCGATGGCTCATGGCGCACGGATTCGAGTTTTTCGAGCACCATGGACGACAGGCAACGCTGGGATACGACTTCTTCAAGCTCGGACCCAACTCCCTGCCGTTCAAGGGACAAGGCAGAAGGAACAGCGATTGGCACTCCTTCGGCGAGCCGGTGTTGGCGCCGGCGGACGGCGTGGTCAGCCGCGTGCGGCGGGACTCGCGCGACAACGTCCCGTTCACGCCGGTCGGCGATCGCGGGGACTACAACTACGTCTACATCGAGCACGCCCGCAAGGAGCAGACATTCCTCGCCCACTTCAGGCACGACACGATCTGCGTGCGCGAAGGGCAGAAGGTGAGGGAAGGCCAGAAATTGGGCGAGTGCGGGAACACGGAGACGTTCGCCGTCGGCGCGCATATCCATTTCGGTTTCTGCGTGGGACCGCATCAGGTTCCGCCCCTGTTCCACCACGTTCGGCTGTTCCATCTGACCGAGCCTGAGAATCACGTTTACGCCGCGCTGTCGGTCGTCCGGAAGACCGTTCTGCGGCAGGGACAGATCGTCGAAAACGCGTGACCCGCTGCGCCGCCATAGGTAGGAGGGATAGCGATGTCAACAGGACGCAAGGTGTACTACAACGGCAAGTTCGTCCCCGAAGCCGAAGCGCGGATGTCCATCTTTGACACCGGCGTGAAGGTCGGCGCCATCGTGTACGAAGTCACGCGCACCTTCAACGGCAAGCCTTTCCGCCTGCGCGACCACCTGGAGCGACTGTACATCGGGCTGAAGCTCCTGGAGATCAACTGCGGCATGACGATGGAGCAGATGGAAGCGGCCACGCAAGAGACCATCGCCGTCAATCGCCCCTGCTTCCCCGACGGGCTCGAGTTTGAGATCAACCACGACATCTCCAGCGGCCCGGGGGGACTTTATGCCCCCGCCCTCCCGGAGGGCGTGCGCCCGACGGTCATCATCCACTGCTGGCCTATCCGGACCGTTCCGCCTCAGTACTACGAGACGGGCGCTTCGGCGGTCATCCCCCCGCAACGCTCGATCCCGGCCCGGCTGCGCGACCCCAAGGCCAAGGTCCGCGGCGTCGTTCATTTCATGGTAGCCGGCCTCCAGGCCCGGAAGATGGACCCCAAGTCATGGCCCCTCTTGACCGACGAGGACGGGTTCATCACAGAAGCGACGGGCGCCAACTTCTTCCTCGTTAAGAACGGCGCCCTGTTCACGCCGGAACCGCGCAACATCCTGCTCGGCATCACCCGCAAGGTCGTGATGGAACTGGCGGCGCAGATGGGATTGCCATGCCACGAGCGCAACCTGGAGCCCTATGACGCGATCACGGCGGATGAAGCCTTCTTCACCACGACCCCCTACTCGATCGTGCCGATGACAAAACTCGACGGGCACGCGATCGGGAACGGAGCGCCGGGGCCGATCACTCTGAAGCTGATTGCCGCCTGGAACAAGATGGTGGGCATGGACATCGTGGAGGAGGCGCGCAAGCACGCCGCGGCCCGGAAGGGATAGAAGAATAAGGCGCCCTCTCCCCCGCCCGAAACCGCGGGGGTATAATCATGTGACAGGTACTGGTGTGTCCGGGAAGACGTTGGATAGCAAAGGAGGCCGACTGATGAATCGGGCAGGCTGGTTGTTTCTGGCGTGTGTCGTCGTCTCCGCCTCGGTTGGCGCCGACGTGGTCCACTTCAAGGACGGCGACACAAAAGAGGGCAAGGTTGTTGCGAGGGAAAAGGGCGTTGTCGTTCTGGAGGTCACCGCAGGCTCCTTGAGCGCCAATCTTCGAATCCCCGAGCAGGACATCCTGAGGGTCGAGGAAAAGCCTGCGCCGCTGGAGGCCTTTCGCCAGAAAGAGGCCGCGATCAGGAAAGACGATCCACAGGCGTACTATCAGTTGGGTCTGTGGGCGGAGGAGAATCACCTGGCCGATCAGGCGAAGGCGGCCTTCGAGGAGGCGCTCCGCCTGAACCCGAAGGACGACCGCGCCGCCAGGAAACTCGATTTCGTGCAGGTGGGCGGCCAGTGGCTGAGCAAGGATAGCGCCCTGAGTCTGCTGGAGGACAAATACAAGAACCGGGAGTTCCAGTTCGTATATGGCACGGTTGCCGTCCTGAAGGACACACCGGATGAAGCCCTCTGGCTCGAGCCTGGCGTCGTGCGCACCCGCGTGATGACGCTCTACGCCAGGACGTGCGAGCGGCTTTCCAAATGGACTGAGGCCGAGCAGGCGTGGAAACGCGCGCGGCGGTTCGCCGCGAACACAACAGACGAGGCAATGGCCGCGGCAAGGATTCAGATACTCGAGAAGCATCCGGACGGGCGCTTCTCCTGCCGGGAGGAGGACATCCCTGCCTCCATGGTGAAGTTCGATGCGGAGGCCGCCGAACAGGTGAAGAAGCGCAGAGGGGAATCGCTCGCGGACGAATCCGTCATGACGCTCGCCGCAAAGATGTACGCCTTCAAAATGCTGGACGAGGCGCGAAGACTGGCCGAACAGGCGTTGGCCCGAGACGACGACAAAGCCTGGCAAGATGCCGCCGCCGACGCCAGGACGGCCGATCAGGTCCTGGCGGGCGTGGCCAAGGACGTGCGCCTTACCGTGCTCCAGGCGCGTCTGCAGTACCGCCAGGGCGTACTGGAGAGACTTTCGAAAAAGCTGGACGAAAAGGTGCCCGGACGGCTGCCGGCCAGATTCGACGGCACACTTCAGCAGGCCCAGGAGTGTCTGGATGAGAGCCGGAAACTCGCGGCTGAATACGCCAAGACCATTGATTACCTGTCGGGGTTGGAGGACCACCTGCCCCAGGTCATCGCGAACTTCAAGGAGTTGCTCGCCCAGGAGCGCCGGCGCGGCGACTGGCTTGAGGGCCAAGTGGAGTACCTCAGAATCAAGGACTATTGTCTGCGGCAGGAGTTCAGCTACATGAAGGAGATGAACAGCGCCGCGGCCTATGACCCCCGCCGGCAGACCTATCCAAGAGGTCCGGGGGACGCCTACTTCGCCGACGGCGGACAACAGTGGCGCCAACACGCAAGCGCCAGCGTCTCCCACGCCCGGAAGGCATATTCCATTCTGGAGAACATGCTCCAGCAGTACGAGAAGAAACCCGACCTGTTCTCCGAGGAGATAGCCAAGACGCGGCAGCGCCTGTTGGAGTCCGACGCGCTGGCCAAAGGCGTGACCGCCCTGGGCGACCGAAGGGGCGCCACGGCGCAGGGCTGGTATCCGTGGTGACCGCGACTGCGCACGGCGGTCGGCCCAACAATGGCGGCAATACGCAGCGGAAGCCCCGCAAGGGACAGAAGCCTAGGAAGTCGAGGCCGGCGCACCGTTGGAGCTATCTTGATCACGCCCCTTGATGGAAGAGGGAGAACATCGCTTTTTTCCGCTGGAGGAGGCCGGATGGATTCGGCAAAGAAGCTTTTTACGACCTTGGTTGCTCTTACGGCTGCAGGTCCTTCGGGAACTCCGCCAGGACAGCGGTTGATACACTACTGCACAAAGGTACTTGGGGGACTGGAGGGGTTTCATTGCGATTTTAAGCTAAAACAGGATTGTAGGAATGCGACGCTCCAAGATAATGATAAGAAGAACTTGGCGAAGGCCGTTTCGGGTTTTGCAAATTCGGCCGGAGGTGTGCTTATCTGGGGCATCGAGGACGGGACTCTCAAACCTACGCCCATCACTGGCATTAGAGAATTTGTGCAATCGTTGCTGCACCTCGCAGCCCAGATTACTGATCCAGTTGTTCCGGATATTGATGGGGATTGGGTCCCAGATGGAAACCCAACAGGACAGACGG
>CAYPFP010000205.1:0-4156 GCA_964409935.1 uncultured Planctomycetota bacterium
CGCCGGGTTTGTCGAGCGCGCTGGTCACCGACGCCTTGCCGTTCTCCAGCGCGAGCTTGCCCTTGCCCAGGTCGCCCACGCCGTCGTTTGAGAGGGCGTAGCTGACCTCCTTCACCTCGGCCGGCGCGTCGGGCTTCAATGCGATGTTGAAGACGGCCTTCTGGCCGACCTTGTACAAGGCGTCGGGTCGGTCCGTGACCACGCTCACGAATGTGTTCGGCATGACCGGCTTTGCCGCCGGCTGCGCGTACGCCGTCAGCGCGAGGAGGAGAACGCCGAAGACGGTTGCGGCTCCAAAGCGGACGCCTTGTCTTGCCATGGTGCCTTCCTTTCCCAGATGGCGCGCAGGGCCGCGTCTTGGACGCGGCGCTTGCCGTGCGCGATGAGGCATCTTACCAATACGGCGCGCAAATGTCACCGGTCTGAACGGCGGGGGCCTCCCGGCCTATTCCGGCTCGCGCCGCCTCAGAATCCTCTCGACCGTCTCTGCTCTGTACGGCCCTCCGTGCGCGCCGAAGAATGTCTTCGCCCCGGCCTCCAGCGCTTTGCGGATGCTGCGGCGAATCTTCTCCGCGTCGAGAGGAATCAGGCCGAGGTGAGGCTGCCGGCGGGAGAGCGCGCCGACCAGCAGGTCGCCCACAAGGGCCTCGCCGCCGGGCAGAAGGACGCTTACGCTCCCCTCCGTGTGTCCGGGGGTCTCGATCACGCGACCGCTCACGCCGTACGGCTCCAGGCTCGTCTCGCCGTCCAGGAGGATGTCCGGCTCGAAGGCGATCTCCTCTACGCCGCCTTCCCTCTCTGCGATGATCTTCGCCAGCCGGCCTGTCATGCCTTTTGCGCACAACGGGGCGTTGCCGCCGCGTCTCACCGCCGCCGCGTCGAGGCGGTGCACGGCTGTCTTCACGCCCGCGACCGCCCTTAACTCGGCCGCGCTGCCGTAATGGTCCAGGTGGGCGTGCGTGATCAGGAGCAGGGCGAGGCTCTCCGGCTCGATCCCGTGCCGGCGGATGGTCTGAGCCACCAGTTCCGCCTCTCCCGGGTTCCCGCAGTCCACGAGGATCGCCCGGCGTCCCTTGATCAGATAAGCGTTCCCGTATTGGACGTGGATCGGGATCAACGTTGGATGGTCCTGGGTCTTGGGGTTCATCTGCCCGTGGTCTTCCAGGAGCGCGAGTAACCTTGCAAACCCATCCGATCCCAGGGAATCTCTTTGAACCCGAGATTGTGGGCCGGCGAGTCGGGCTTGAGGCGATAGTCGTCCTTCTCCGAGTCAACGAAGAGGGGGTCGGCGACGACGGAGTGCGTGTCGTAGCCGGCTTCCTGCCACTGGACCAGCGTGCCCATCGGCGTGAGTTTTTTGTCGGTGAAGAAGGCGGCCCCCTGCGTGTGCCAGAAGAGGTTGTAGTCGGATTCGGCGATCACGCGGTGGTCGGCCTTGACGCTCACGCGCCCCGCAAAAAGCGCGGCCTCCGGATCGGTGAAGCAAAAGACATTGCGCACGACGCGGTTGTTGACGCAGAAGTCGTCAATGGGCGAGTGCGTGAACTGCTGTTTTGACCCGGCGACGAAGACGTTATTCTCGAAGACGTTGTTCTTTCCGCCGTGGATGTGTCCGCCGCCCAGGACGGTTCGCGCCGCCACGTTGCCGCGGACCAGAGTGCCGCTGGAGTAATCGTCGAGGTAGATTCCCCAGGTGTAGTGAGGCGAGATGAATTCGCCGTCGGGCTTGGCGCCGAGGCCGACCACGTCGAGGATGCGGTTGTACTGGATGACGTTGCCGGTGTCCTGCCTGTCGCGGCCCAGCGTTTCGATGGCGCCGGTGTCGTTGGTCTCCAGGTTCGTGAAGAACAGGTCGTTGTATTCGATCGTGTTGTTGTGCGAGCCGGTCTTGAAGGAGATGCCGTAGCGGGGCATGTGCTCGACCCGATTGTGGGCGACGCGCGTGCCGCCGGCGGTGATGCCGTAGACGCCGGCCACGTGCTTGTACACCTGCCCGCCGTGATGAATCCAGTTGCCGGCCACGAGGTTGTCGCGGGGTTGCGAGGGGGGTTCGCCTACGAACACCACGCCGCCCTGTCCGGCATACGCCACTTCGTTGCCGATGAACTCGTTGTTTGCGCTCCGGTTGTCGAGGCGGGCGGCGTAGCCGCCGATGTTGACGAAGCGGTTGTTCTCGATGACGCAGCCGCGCGCCCCGGACAGCCAGACGGCGGCGTCCTGCGGCGAGTACACCGAGGGGATGACGCGGGAATAGGTCGTGTCGCTCATCTCGAATCCCTTGACGGCGACGCCCTCGACCCACTTCCCGCTTTCAGGTTCGCCCTTGATGTCGAAGAGCCGGTCGAGGTGGTCCGCGACGACGCCCTGCTTCTCGAAGTCCGGCGATTTGGGCCGGTAGTGCAGAACGCCCGAAGCGCGGTCGAGGCACCACTCTCCCGGCGCGTCCAGTTCCTCGATGACGTTGCTCGCGTAGTAGCGGTTCCCGACGCGAAGCTCCTGAGAGGCGTTGGTGTTCTGCTCGACGCGCACGATGCGTTTGTCGTGGTCAATGCTCGTGACGTAGAGGGTGCTGCTGACCCACCCCCAGGCGGGGAAGATGTGGATTTCCGGGTCGGGAGTGCGCGGCCATTTCTTGATGTCGCCCGGACGGAACTCGAAATGGTCCGCGTAGGCCGGCGCCTTCAACGCCGACCGCGTCATCTCTTTGCCCTGCGCCGCGTCGTACTGCTCGGCCTGCACGATGATGAGGTGTTTTCCGCTTGCGGGTGGGTTGAGGTCCTGCGACCGGGGCTTCAACGCGGGTCTCCACGCCTCGTCGTCGCACAGCGCGAAGGCATCGAAGTTCAGGCCGCCGCCCTTGACGTTGGTCCAGCGGAGCTTGCGCGCGCCCTTCGTGAGACGGAGCCTGGCCGTCTGGGTCCACTGCATCTTGGCCCAGCCGTCGGTGTCGGGGAGGTTTTCGAGCCAGACGGGTTCCTGTTCGTCCACCTGAAGGGTTGTGCGTCCGGCCATGTTGGTGCGGCCATGAGGTTGGTTCTTTGCGCCGTAATAGAACCATACCGCGTAGTCGCCGTCGGCGGGGGCGTTGATTTTCCACTCAATCCAGTCCCCGGGCGTGTGGATGTTCGCAACGCAGGACCCGAAGACGCCGACCAGCGGCCCGGTGAAGACCACGAAGGACCATCCGCCCTTGTACGGATTCGCAGGGTCGAAGTTGGGATAACGCGCACAGATCTGGCGTTCGGCGCCGACGCGCAGTTGGCGAATGGTCCATTTCCCGGCCTTTGCGTCGGGGACCTCGACCGTCCAGGTGTCGTCTGCGGCCTTCTTCCAGCCCGCGACGGGCCGTCCGCCGCTGAGCACGGGTCTTTCGCCTTCATAGGCCAGAAAGCTTGCGCCGGAGTCCTCCGGCGTGAGGACGACGGGTTCCGGAAGGTAGTACGTGCCGGCGCGTACGTGTGTGACTTTCTGTCCCTTCGATTCGCGCATGGCGTCACGCGCCCGACCGAGTGTGGCGAACGGGCCGTTGGTCTTTGCGGCGTTTGGGGCCGGCAGCGTTCCGCTCCAGGCGTCGTTGCCGTCCGTGGCGACGTAAAAAGGCCCCGAAGTTCCCGCGTCAATCTTCCTGTCGGTGCGGTGGGCTTCGCAACTCAGCAGGATCGGCGCCAGGATTCCGGCCGCCGCGATCCAGATTCGCCATCGTTTTCCCATCGTTTCTCTCCTTGCCTTGGACCGCGCGAGCATGCGAAACCGCTCCCCGGTTCCGGTACAACGAGTCTACATTTTGCGTCCGGCGTTGCTCCAATTCAAGCTGTTTCCACAGCGCCGTCTGAAGCGGCGCCCTCGCAGCCCGCCGAGACCTCGCCGGTCTTTTCCCTTGTGGACGATCTGGACGGCGTGTATGCTTCTGCGCAGGTGGAGTCCGGGGGCGGCCCGCCCCCGTCCTATTGCTTCTTTCCGTCAACCAGAGGAGTTCGCGATGCGGTACGCCCTTTCTTGTGCCATCGCCGCAACCATGCTGGGTCTGCCGGCCATGTGTTTGTCTCAGGAGAAATCCGCCCCGCCCAAAGACCTCGACGCACTGAAAGCCATGCGAAAGGAGGCGGCGCATCGCAAGCGCCGCATCATCTTCAACAACGACGGCGACGACGTGATC
>CAYPFP010000206.1:0-4038 GCA_964409935.1 uncultured Planctomycetota bacterium
AAGAGGCGCAAAAGGCGCAAAAACGGAGTACTACAAGCAGAGGGACAAGAAGTACTTTTCTTGCGACTCGTGTGTCTTTTTGCGGCCTGAAGAGGATAGCCGCAGAGAGGAGGAATGTACAATGATGAAGTAACGGCAGGAATGGGGCGGGGTTATTCGAGGGGGTTGATGACGAGGCCGGTGGCCAGTTTGGGGTAGAAGTAGGTGGACTTGGGGGGCATTTTTTCGCGGGCTTCGGCCACGGCCTGCAGGGCGGAGATGGGCGTGGCGTTCAGGAAGAGGGCGAAGCCGCCGGGAAGACCGCGCACGGCGTCGGCGGCCTTCTCGGCGTCCTTGAAGTATTCGATGTCCCTGGCGGAACTCAAGGTGTCGAAGGGTATGCCCAAGGCTCTCTCGATGATCAGGTAGTGGAGGATGCTGACGTCGAGCCGTCGCCAGGCCGCGCTGCGGCCGGGCATGGCCGCGGCGAGGTCGGCGTCGGGGCGAAGTTCGAGGCGGGAGCACTTGTCGTTTTCGCCGCCGTACATGGCGAAGCGGTGGCCGGTGTTCGTCTCGGCCATCCATTGGAGGGCGGAGCGCAGGCCTGCAGGCTCCTCGCGGATGGTAAAGTTGTCGGCGATTTTTTTGGAGACATCGGCGGCTTTGGCGTCCTTGCGCACGACGCGATGGGTGGGGAGGATCACCAGACCCGGATCGTCCATGGCGACGCAGGTCATCATGATCCAGTCGCACGGGCGGTCGCCGAGGGGGGCGCGATCGCCGGTGCGCGTTTCGTTGCGGAAGGTGAGCGCGGTCTCGTAGCGGTGATGGCCGTCGGCGATAAAGATGGGCAGGCGGCGCATCAGGTCGGCGACGGCGGCGCACAGTCCGGCGTCGTCGAGGCGCCACAGCTTCACTTCATCGCCGGCCCAATCCGTCGCGGTCGCGTCGGGGGGCCGGCGCGCGGCGTCGTTGAGGAGAGAGGAGACGCGGGCGCCGGGGTCTGGAAAAAGGCCGAAGATGGGGCTGAAGTTGGCGCGGGCCGCGCGCATGAGCCGCAAGCGGTCGGCCTTCGGAGCGCTGATGGTCTGCTCGTGGGGATGGACGCTCCCCTTGCCGAACTCCTCAAGCAACACACGGGCCATGAAGCCGCGCCGCGTGTAGGACCCGCCCAGGGCCTCAAAGGTCTGCTGCACAAGATAAAGGGACGGCTGGGCGTCGGCCTTCAGGACGCCCCGGCGCCGCCAGTCGCGATAGGCGTCGGCGGCGGTCTGATAGAAATTGGTCTTCTCGTGGTTCGCCAGCCCCTCCTTCCCAAGGATGAGGCGCGCGACGTTGTGGGGGTGCTTGCGATAGAGCGTCTCGCACTCCGAAGGCGAGATCACATCGTAAGGCGGGGCAATGACGGCCGAGAGGTCCGGGACGGCGGCGGCGGCGTACCGGATCCCGCAGAAGGGGGAGACAATGGCCACGCAGAGCACCTCCGAAAAGGAGCCAGGGCGGAAAAGACGGCTAGTTTCCGTTTATGTGCCTTCTCCCCAGGACTCCAGGTACTTCTTCTGCACGGGGGTGAGGGTATCGAGCTTGAAGCCCATGGATTCGAGCTTGAGGGCGGCGACCCATTCCTCGACCTCGCGCGGGACGTTGTGAACCTTGGGGCCGAGCTGTCCCTTCTTCTGCACGACGAACTCGGAGGCCAGGGCCTGGGTGGCAAAGCTCATGTCCATGACCGACGGCGGATGGCCATGGGCAGCGGCAAGGTTGACAAGACGCCCCTCGCCCAGAAGGTAGACAGACTTTCCGTTGCCGAGGACGTACTCGTCCACGAACTCGCGCACGCCCTTGACCACGTTCTTCGACAGTCTGGCCAGCGCCGGGATATCCACCTCGACATCGAAGTGGCCGGAGTTGCACACGATGGCGCCGTTCTTCATGCGGGCGAAGTGCTCTTTGCGGATGACCTGCTTGTTGCCGGTGACGGTGATGAAGATATCGCCGGTCGCGGCGGCCTCGATCATGGGAGCGACCAGGAAGCCGTCCATGACGGCCTCAATGGCGCGAATGGGGTTGACCTCGGTGACGACGACGTTGGCGCCCATGCCTTTGGCGCGCATGGCGACGCCCTTGCCGCACCAGCCGTAGCCGGCAACGACAATGATCTTGCCCGCCAGAAGAATGTCGGTGGCGCGCACGATGCCGTCGAGGGTGCTCTGGCCGGTGCCGTAGCGATTGTCAAAGAGATGCTTCGTCTCGGCGTCGTTGACGGCGATGACGGGGAACTTCAGGGCGTTATCGCGCTCCATCGCGCGCAGACGGATCACGCCCGTCGTCGTCTCCTCCAGACTGCCGATAACGGCCTTCGCCAGGTAATCGTGCTTCGAGTGAATCGTGGAGACCAGATCGGCGCCATCATCCATCGTGATGTTGGGCTTGTGGGCGATGGTGGCCTCAAGGTGTTTGTAGAAGGTCTTGGTGTCCTCGCCCTTGAGCGCGTAGACGCGAATCCCGTAGTCCTTGACCAGGGACGCAGCGACCTCGTCCTGAGTGGAGAGGGGATTGGAGGCGCAGAGGACCACATCGGCGCCGCCGGCCTTGAGCGTGCGCACGAGGTTGGCCGTCTCGGCCGTCACGTGGAGGCAGCAGCCCATGCGAAGGCCCTTCAGGGGCTTGCCTTTGGCGAATTTTTCGCGCACCTTCTGCAAGACCGGCATATCGGTGTTGGCCCACTCGATGCGCTTTTTTCCCGCCGGGGCCAGCTTGATGTCTCTGATATCGTGATTCATCTGCCACGCACTCCTTTCCATTTATTATCGTCGCACAGTTGCGAATCGTCACCCAAGGATCAAGGCTGGCCCGCCAGAATCTCCCGAAGGACAGCCACGTTGCTGCGGGTCGCTCCCTGGTTACGGGCGATGAGGCCGGCGGCCTTTTCTCCCATCTCCCGACACAGGGCCGGGGAGCGGAAGAGTTCGACGCACACATCGCGCAACCCGTTCCTGCCGCGGACGCGGCGGGCGGCCTCGTTGGCGAGCAGGAACTGCGCCTCCGACTCGAAGTTCGCCATGTGCGGGCCGAAGACGACGGGTTTGCCGAGGGCGGCAGGCTCCAGGACGTTGTGGCCGCCGCGATTCTCCGCGCTGAGACTCTTGCCCACGAAGACGACCGAGGCCAGAGACATGACGTCAACAAGCTCTCCCATGGTATCAAGAATGACGGCCGTTTTCCAGACGCCGCTTAACGGTTCGCGCAGTTCGGTCTTGCGCACGGCGCGAAGTCCGGCTCCGGAGACCGCCTTGAGGACGGCCGGGGCGCGCTCGACGTGGCGGGGCGCGATAATGAGGCGAGCCCCCGGAAACTCCCTTGCGATAGCGGGGAAGATGCCGGCAATCTGCTCCTCTTCGTCGTCGTGAGTGCTGGCCGCGACAAGCACCAGGTCCTCCGGCTTAAGCCCAAACAGATCACGCAACGCCCGCTGCCGAGCGGGGTCCGCGGCCGTACGCAGGTCGTCGTACTTCATGCTGCCCGTGACGCACACGCGATCCCCGGGCACGCCCAGCGCCGTCAGACGACGAGCATACGTTTCGTTCTGGGCGCAGAACATCCGCACGCCGAGGGAGGGGATGAAGCCGCTGAAGACGGCGTCGAGGAGGCGGTAGCCGCGGCACGAACGCTCGGTGATGCGGCAGTTGACGACGACGACGGGGACGCCGAACCGGCGGGCCTGGATGAGGAGGTTGGGCCAGAGTTCCAGTTCGACGAGCACGAGACAGGACGGACGCAGGTTGCGGAAATCGCCGCTCACGACCCAACTGAAATCCAACGGAGAGTGAAAGACCGTGCTACCGTCGAAGGTTTTCCGCGCAATCTCCATGCCCTGCACGGTAGTGCTCGAGACGGCGACCTCATGGCCGGGCAACTGGCGGCGGATCTCCTTGATCAGACCGGCGGCCAGTTTCACCTCGCCGACGGAGACGGCGTGGATCCAGAGGCAGGGCCTGTCGCCGGGCCGGGGCGGCGCACAGCGAAGGCGGTTTTGCAGGACGCGGGCGTAGCCTTTTC
>CAYPFP010000207.1:0-3980 GCA_964409935.1 uncultured Planctomycetota bacterium
CCACGCGGATGTAACCCAGGAAGTCGCCGCCGGCGCCCGACAGAATCTGGCCCGACGCGTCCAGGTTGCCGCCGACCAGCACGCTGGCCTGGCGCGTCGGCGGCGAACGTCGGGATGTCCGCGTCCCAACCCGGCGTGATGTCGCCGCGCATGAGGGCCTGGAACTCCGCTGCAGGTTCGGGGAAAACCTTGGCGTACTCGGCCATTTTTTCCCGCCATCGGGCTTCGCATTGCGCGCCTTGCGCTGCGACCTCGCGGAAGCGCGCCGGCGCCTCCTGCGGGATAAGGAAGGCCGGCTCAAGGGGCCAGCCAAGTCTCTGCTTGGTAAGCCGGACCTCCTCCCCCAGGGGCGAGCCGTGCGCCTCGAAGGTGTCCTGCTTGTGCGGAGAGCCGTAGCCGATGTGCGTACGCACGATGATGAGGGAGGGACGCGCGGACTCCTGGCGGGCCGCAAGAAGTGCCCGCTCGATCGCGCGGAAATCGTTGCCGTCCTCCACGCGTTCGACATGCCACCCGTAGGACTGGAAGCGGAGGCCGCGGTCCTCCGTGAAGGTCAGGTCGGTCGAGCTTGCCAGGGAGATGCGGTTGTCATCGTACAGGTAGATGAGGTTGCCCAGTCCGAGATGCCCGGCCAGGGAGGCGGCCTCGGAGGCCACGCCCTCCATGAGGTCGCCGTCGCTGACGATGCCGTAGACGCGATGGGAGATCACCTCAAAGCCAGGGCGGTTATAGCGAGCAGCCAGGTGCTTTGCGGCGATAGCCATGCCCACACCGGTCGCGAAGCCCTGACCCAACGGCCCGGTTGTGGTCTCGATGCCGACCGAAGGCATTCGTTCGGGGTGTCCGGGGGTGTGGCTGCCGCACCGGCGGAACTGTCTAATCTGATCGAGCGGCAGGTCGTAGCCGGAGAGGTGCAAGAGGGCGTAGAGCAGCACGGAACCATGACCGGCCGAGAGGATAAAGCGATCGCGGTCGTACCAGTAGGGATT
Organism: uncultured Planctomycetota bacterium; assembly: GCA_964409935.1. Lineage (GTDB taxonomy): Bacteria > Planctomycetota > Brocadiia > JAADGH01 > CAYPFP01 > CAYPFP01. The sequence continues at coordinate 990 of CAYPFP010000207.1, forward strand.
CTTGGGGTTGTGCTTCAGGAATTTCGTCCACAGCACGTAGGCCATGGGAGCGGCCCCCAGCGGCATGCCCGGATGCCCGCTGTTGGCCTTCTGCACGGCATCCACGGCGAGGAAACGGATGGTATTCGTGCAGATCTGGTCCAGCCCTCCGGAAGCCAACTCGATTCGGTCTTGTCTTTCCACTCGGCAATCCTCCCCAAACCGCAGAGACGCGGCGATCACGCCATCACCCGTATCATAACCGAAAAAGGGCCTGAGAGAAGGCAAGGTGTGCGCAAAATAGGGAGACTTTGTTGACTCCCCGCGAAGCGAAGAGATAGAATAGGTGGACAGGGACAGGGGTGCAGCGGTTTGCACGGAAAGGAACGGACATAATGTATAGCGAAAAAGTTATGGAGCACTTCCGCAATCCCCGCAATGTGGGCGTCATTGAGAACGCCGACGGCGTGGGCGAGGTGGGCAATCCGGTGTGCGGAGACATGATGAAGATCACGATCCAGGTGGATAAGGTCACGAATCGCATCAGCGACATAAAGTTCCAGACCTTGGGCTGCGGGGCGGCCATCGCCACGTCGAGCATGGTGACAGAACTGGCCAAGGGCAAGACCCTCGACGAGGCCATGAAGATCACGCGGACCACGGTCGCGGACCAATTGGGCGGTCTGCCGCCGGCGAAACTTCACTGCTCGAACCTGGCAGCCGACGGGCTGCATAAGGCGATCGAGGATTACCTCGGCAAGCAGAAGGCGGTCCGCCCGTGACGGCGGACGGCAACAGGCCGGGGCCTGCACAACAACACGGGGCGCCCAGGCCCTCATTCCACTCCATTGCATCCAAGCGGCGAAAGGGCGAGAGCATGGCTCATCGGGTGACGTGCATTGACGGCGACGGTGTCGGACCGGAACTGGCGGCTGTGGCGCGCAAGGTGATCAGCGCCACGGGCGCGGGGATCGAGTGGGAAGTCGTGCAGGCGGGCGAAACCACCATGGCCACGCTGGGCACGCCCTTGCCGGAAACGGTGCTTGAGTCCATTCGCCAGTGCCGGGTTGCGATCAAGGCCCCGGTCACAACGCCGGTGGGCAAGGGATATCGCAGCGTGAATGTTGCGCTTCGCCAGGCCCTGAACCTTTTCGCGTGCGTGCGGCCGTGCAAGAGATATGCCGGCGTGAAAAGCCCCTACCCCAAGGTGGACATCGTTATCATTCGCGAGAACACCGAGGACCTCTACGCGGGCATCGAGTTCAAGAAGGGCGAAAGCGCGACGGCGGAGTTGATCGAGACGATCGCGCGGCTCGGCGGCAAGAAGATACGGCCGGATTCGGGCATCAGCATCAAGCCGATCTCCGAAGAGGGGTCGCGGCGCATCGTGCAATACGCTTTTGAGTACGCGCGGGCGAACGGCCGCAAGAAGGTCAGCGCCGTCCACAAGGCCAACATCATGAAGTTCAGCGACGGTCTATTTCTGGAGACGGCCCGCGAGGTGGCTTCGGGCTATCCGGCCATTGCCTTCGAGGACGTCATCGTGGACAACCTCTCGATGCAGCTCGTGCAGCGGCCGGAGTTCTATGATGTTCTCGTCCTTCCCAATCTCTACGGCGACATCATTTCGGACCTGTGCGCGGGGCTGGTGGGCGGCTTGGGCGTGGCGCCGGGGGGCAACATCGGCGAGGGCATTGCCGTCTTCGAGGCCACGCACGGCAGCGCGCCCAAGTACAAAGGGCTTAACAGGGTCAACCCGACGGCGCTCATACTGTCCGGCATGATGATGCTGCGGCACCTGGGCGAGAACGAAGCCGCCGAGAGGTTGGAGCGGGCCGTCGCCGCCGTCATCGCCGAAGGCAAGGACGTGACGTACGACCTGAAGGCGGACCGGAACGACCCGACGGCGGCGGGAACGCGCGAGATGGGTGACGCGATCATCCGCAAGATGCATGGCGAGGCGTAAAGGAGTTGCGGGCGACGGGCGAACGACATGAGAGGAGGAGATTCATTGAAGAGACACAAGGTCGCGGTCATTGGCGCCGGGAACGTGGGCGCAACGACGGCGCAACGGCTTCTTGAGAGGGAACTGGCGGACGTGGTGCTGGTGGACATTGTCGAGGGCCTGCCCCAGGGCAAGGCGCTCGACATGGCGCAGGGGGCGGCGCTTCTGGGCAGCGACGCCAAGATCGTCGGCACCAATGACTACGCGCTCATCGAGGGGAGCGATCTTGTCATCGTCACGGCGGGTCTGCCGCGCAAGCCCGGTATGTCCCGGGAGGACCTGTTGCACAAGAACGCCGCCATTGTGGGCAGCGTTCTGGAGCACGTGGTCGGGCGCGCCCCGCAGAGCATCGTGATCATGGTATCCAATCCCCTGGACGTGATGACGTGGCTGGCCTGGCGCAAGACGGGTTTCGGCAAAGAGCGCGTGATGGGGATGGCGGGCGTACTCGATGCGGCCCGGTTCCAGCACTTTCTCGCGGAAGCCCTATCGGTTTCGAGAAAGGACGTGACCGCCATGGTGCTCGGGGGGCACGGGGACGAGATGGTGTGCCTGCCCCGTCTTTCAACGGTCAACGGGATTCCGGTGACTCAGTTGCTGCCTGCCGAACAGGTGGCGCAACTGGTCGAACGCACGCGGAACGGCGGGGCGGAGATCGTCTCGCTGCTCAAGCAGGGCAGCGCGTGGTACGCGCCGTCGGCGTCCGTGGTGGAGATGGCGGAGAGCATTCTGCTTGACCAGCGCCGCGTACTGCCCGTGTGCACGCTCCTGGAAGGGGAATATGGGCTGCGCGGTGTTTTCGTCGGGGCGCCGGTGACGCTTTCGAGCAAGGGGGTGGAGGGGGTGGTCGAACTGGAACTCACCCGCGACGAACTTGCGGCGCTTCACCGCTCTGCGGAGCGGGTATGCGAGGGGTGTCAGAAGCTGAAACTGGACTGATGTTTTGAGCGAGAAGTGCGAAAGTCTATTGACAGGCTTCGGGGTATCTGGTAAATTTACCAATCTAC
>CAYPFP010000208.1:0-3907 GCA_964409935.1 uncultured Planctomycetota bacterium
TGCACCGGCCACACGCTGCGGACGCTCCAGGGACACGCCAAAGAGATCATATCGGTTGCCTTTTCACCGGATGGCCGGAAGATCGTTTCGGGCGGGCGGGACAAGTCGTTGAAGGTGTGGGACCCCAGGACGGGCGAGCAGATATGGTCGCAGGACGGACATACGGAGTTGGTCAGCGAGACGGTCTTCTCGCCCGACGGCAGGCATGTCGCCAGCAGCAGCTTCGACGGGACCATCCGGTTCTGGGACGCCTCGCGGGGCCGACTGCGGGCCACGGTCGCAGCCCTGGAGTCCTACGAGAAGGACTCCGCCGTTTACTGGCTGGCCTTTACGCCGGACGGTTACTACGCCGGTTCGCCGAACATCGAACGCATCCTCGGCTGGCAGGTGGGAGAGAAGATCATGCCGGCGGGACGCTACGCGCACATCTTCCACCACCCCGAGATCGTGGAGCAGGCGCTCCGCGGAAGCTCCGAACCGTCTGGACTGCAGGTCAGTTGGAGGGGCGGGCCATGAGCGATATGATCCAGCCGACAACGTTTGAGATAAAGGAAGTACTTTGCGAGACCGTGGCCGAGATGGGCGGAACCGTGACCGAGATGTTCGAGGACTCCCGCCTGCTGATCGTGCGGTCGCTCCTGCCGGTATTCTGCGAGATAAAGGCAGGCGAGAGGCTGCAGGCCGGCATCGCGACGCGGGTGGAGAGGCGGGAGTTGCGGGTTCATCCCTACCTGTCGTTCTGGGGTCGCCAGAGCGGGGCGGTCCTGGCGCACGCCGTGCAATCCCGGAACCTGGAACGCGACGACGCCCCGCAAGGCGCATACGGCGGGCCGTCGCGCGACGGCGCCCTGCCGGAGGCGATCCGCGGCTGCGGCGGCCAGGAGGCCTTCGCCGACATGATCGCCCGCGTGCGCGCGGCAAGCGAGAGACCGGCCGATCTGATCGTGGAGATGCTGCCTCTGGTGTCGCGGCTTCCCCAGCTCCATGCGGCCAGACTATTGCGCAAGGTGGTTGAGGCGTTTGCGCCGCAGGTGGACCACTCGCGGTACGGCCTCATGAACGCCGTCAGCGCAACAGCCCGCGACATGCGGGACGCGGACCTGCGGTGGCGTTTGGAGGAGATGGCCGGCGAGATCATCTGCCCGCCGGCGGCGGAACACGCTACGACACTGGAGAGAACGGCGCAGCCCCCTAATCCCCTGCGAACAACTTGACGGCGAGTTTGCAGAATATTTCCTTGTTCTCTAGGGGTATTTGGGTACAATGGTCATCCCTTCGCGTTACATCGTTCGCACATCTGTCGTATTCATTGCGCAGGAGGCAGCGAACAGTGGCGAGCAGCGCTGAGGAAGCCAGGAAAGACGTAACTACGGAGAGCGATTCCGTCGGTCAGACCGGCTCCCACAGGCCCCCCGGAGGTCCACCCGAGCAAAGCGTCGCCGGCGGGGACGAGCCGGACGGACAGAAACCACCGCACATACCCGGCTTCAACCGGTGGGTGAAGATCGGCAGCGGGGGGTTCGGGGTCGTCTACCGCGCCCGCGACGAACGGCTGGACAGGGACGTGGCCGTCAAGACGCTGAGGATCGCCCGCGATTCGTCACAGAACGAGCTTGCCCTGATCCAAGCGGAGGCCCGACTGGCCGCGCGGCTCAAGCATCCCAACATCGTGAGCGTCCACGATATCCTCATTGACGCGAACCCGCCGTGCTTTGTGATGGAATGGGTGGACGGCTTTACCATAGACGTGGCCGCCGGGCGCATGGACTACCGGCAGAAGGCCGCCATCTCTGCCAAGATCGCCGGAGCCGTCGCCTTTGCCCACGAGAAGGGAGTGGTGCACCGCGACCTTAAACCCGGCAACGTGATGGTTGACAAGTCCGGCGAACCGCGAATCCTCGACTTCGGGCTGGCGCGCCGCTGGACGCCGGAGGAGACCAAAAGCTCCTCGATCAAGGGCACGCCCCTCTACATGGCGCCGGAGCAGTTTGTTTCGCCGCAGGAAGTCGGCCCCGCCGCCGACATCTACGCCCTGGGGCTGATCCTCTACCAGTTGCTAACGAAAACGGCGCCGCCGGGTCCGGCGAGAACCGGAGACATGAAGGCCTGGGCCGACCGCGAGATCCCGCTGCCCCGCGAGATCAACCCCGGCATCCCCGAACCCCTTCAACGCATCTGCCTGAAGGCGTGCGAGCGCAACCCCAAGGACCGCTATCCCAGCGCACAACATCTGGCCGACGATCTGGAGCGCTTCGCGGCCGGCGAGCCTATCGCGGCGCGCCCCAAGGTCTACGAACACCTGCTCGAAGCGCGCGTGCGGACCCACCTGGAAGACCTGGCCCTCTGGGAGGCGGAAGGACTGATTACGCGGCGCGAACAGGACCGCATGGAACGCCGGTACATCCAGATGGCGGGGGCGGATTCTTCCTGGATGCCGGGATCGAGATGGCTGCGCTGGGCGCCCACCGTCTCGCAACTGGGCGGGTGGCTGATCGTGATCAGCGCCTTCCTGTGGCTGTTCTACTGGGACGATCTGACCCGATGGAAGCGCGTGGGCACCGTGGGATTGCCGACGATCGTCGTGAACCTCACCGGCATGTTGATGTTCAGGCGCCAGCAACGCCTCCTGGGCACAATATTTCTTGCGGTCGGAACTTTTCTGATACCGATTTTTCTGGCGTCGGTGTTCTCGGAATTCAATCTCTTCGAGAAAGTCCAGCCGCCCGCCTACGAATTGTTCCCCTCTCTATGCTGCAATCTGCAGCTCTTTATGGCGCTGCTCCTGACTTTCGTTTACTGCGCGGTACTGGCGTGGAGAACACGATACGGCCTGTTTTCCATTTCCCTGGCGATCTCGGCCGTTGCCGCCTACGCCGCCGGCCTGCTCCTGCTGGGCTTGAAGGACGCATTGGTCGGCGAACGGTTTGCCAGCGCCGCCTGTTGGTTCTGGCCGCTGGTCGCGGCGTTCTACCTGGTGGCGACCTTTTTTGACCGCCGGCAGATGGAGCAGTTCGCCTGGGCGCCGTACTCGCTGGCGGGGATATCCACCATCCTCATCACCTCCATCGTCGCCTGGGATGCGCCAAGACCCCAAAGCTGGTGGAAGATCGAGAACCCCGCCAAACAACAGATTGCCTCCTTCTGTTTCCTGCTGCTCAACGCCGTGCTGTACCACCTGATAGCGGCCCTGCACGATTCCTCGAAGTCCCGGATCAGAAGACAATGGGCCTTCGGGTTCTATGCCCTGGTCCCACCCCTTTTCCTGATTCCGCTCCATCTGTATGAGATGCCGCTGAGGGAACTGCACGCCCAGGGCTTTGTGCTGTTCGAGCTTGCGCTGAAGACCGGCACGACCCAGGTGTACGTGACGGAGTTGCTGGTGATGGCGGCGTGTCTGGCCTTCGTGGCCCTCGGCGTACAGTTCCAGTGGCGATGGTACGTTTACTTCGGGCTGTTCTATCTGGCCGTCGCGGTGGGGGTGTTCAGCGGCCGGCACATGGAGGCCCATCTGGGCTGGCCGCTGGCGGTCTTCATCGTGGGCCTGATCACCATGTTCACGGGCATGGCGCTGGAGTTCAAACAGGGCAAGATAAACGGAGAGTCGAAATCCGCCGACACGGGGCCGGACTGAAGGCCCGCCACCGCCGAAGGGGAGTCAAGCGCTGTGGGGCAGATCGGGTCGGGGGCAAGAGCTGGCGGAGAGGTCGGGATTCGAACCCGAGGGACAGGAAACCCCGTCCAACGGCTTAGCAAGCCGTCGCCTTAAGCCACTCAGCCACCTCTCCGACGCTTTGGCGGAGGCTCATTTCTTTTTTATCGGCATCGGGCCTGAAAGTCAACACAAAAACGAGAAGAAGCCTATTGCGAAAAGGCGTGAAGTGTTGAGAGCATGAGAGATACGAGCGGA
>CAYPFP010000209.1:0-3597 GCA_964409935.1 uncultured Planctomycetota bacterium
GTCAGGTACGCCGTGATCGGGTTGGGCTGGTTTGGCGAGAAACATTGCGAGGCGCTCTCGGGCATCCCGCACGTGGAGCTTTACGCCCTGTGCACGCGCACGCCCAAGCGGTTGGCCGAGGTGGCGAAGCGCTTCGGCGTGAAACAGACGTACACCGACTACAACGAACTGCTGGCCAACCCGGAGGTGGACGCCGTGAGCGTCGTCACGATGTGGGACCAGCACGCGGCGCCCACACTGGCGGCGATCAAGGCCCAAAAGCACGTGTTCCTGGAGAAGCCGATGGCGTCCACGATGCGGGACTGCGACGCCATCGTGAAGGCCGCCAAGGCCTCGAAAAAGTACTTCATGGTCGGGCACATCTGCCGCTTCAACCCCCGTTACGCCGCCGCCAAACGCGAGATCGAGGCCGGCAAGATCGGCAAGATCATCTCCATGTACGCCCGGCGCAACCTGGCGCGATTCATCGGCGATCAGGTGCTCGACAAGATCGGCCCCATCATCGGCGACGGCGTCCACGACACCGACCTGATGCTGTGGTACTCCGGCGCAAAGGTCGTCTCGGTGTACGCGCAGACGTCCAACGTGTACGGCCACAAGAACCCCGACCTGGGCTGGACGATGTACCGATTCGATTCCGGCGCGATCGGCGTGCTGGAGGACGTGTGGTGCATGCCGAACACGACGGCTTTCCAGATTGACGAGCGGATGGAGGTCGTGGGCATCAAGGGGTCGCTCCACATCCACGAGACGCACCCCAACTTCTCCATCGCCGACGAGACCGGCTGGCACAGCCCCGACACCACCTACTGGCCCGAACTGCACGGCATCCGTTCCGGCGCGCTGCGCGAGGAGCTTTCGTACTTCGCTACCTGCGTCCTTGAAGGCAAGCGGCCGACCGTCATCTCGCCGGAGGAATCGCGCGAGGCCGTGAAGTGCTGCCTGGCGGCCGAAAAGTCCGCCGCCACCGGCAAGATTGTCAAACTCGACTGACCATCGCCGGAAACTCGCAGAAACATAGAGAAGGAGTTTTTCATGTGCAAGGTGATCCGCGTGACGGTGTGGAACGAATTTCGACACGAAAAGAAAGACCCCAAGATCGCCGCCATCTATCCCGACGGCATGCACGTGGCGATTGCGAAATACCTCGGCGCGGAGCCTGGCTTTGAGGTGCGAACCGCCACGCTCGACGAGCCTCAACACGGCCTGACCGACGAAGTGCTCAACTCCACCGACGTCCTCACGTGGTGGGGACACCTTGCGCACGCAGAAGTGCAGGACGCCGTTGCGGAAAAGGTGGTCAAGAGGGTTCTCGAAGGCGGCATGGGGCTGGTGGCGCTGCACTCGGCGCACATGTCCAAGCCCTTCCGCAAGCTCATGGGCACGGGCTGTATGCTGAAATGGCGCGAGATCGGCGAAAAAGAACGGCTGTGGGTCGTCAAACCCGGCCACGCCATCGTGCAAGGCGTTGGCGAATACATTGAGGTCGAGCACGAGGAGATGTACGGCGAGCACTTCGACATTCCCGCGCCGGACGAGTTGATTTTTGTGAGCTGGTTCGCGGGGGGAGAGGTGTTCCGCAGCGGATGCTGCTTCTATCGCGGGACAGGCAAGATATTCTACTTCCGGCCCGGACACGAAACGTATCCGACGTACCACCAGGAAGACGTCCTGCGCGTCATCGCCAACGCCGCGCGCTGGGCCGCGCCCGTCGCCTGCGCCAAGCCCGTCCGCGGCAACTACAAACCGCTGGAAAAGGTCTGACGGCAACGAAGGAAACCGCCGATACACGCCGATGGACGCCGATACGGATAAGACTTGGCGGCAGTCTTCATCGGCGTTTATCCGCGTCCATCGGCGGTTGCTCTTATTGAAGCAGCCGGTGGGCGTTTTCGGCAAGGATGGCGGCTTTGGCGGCCGGCGGTATCTCCGGCTGTTGCGCGGCCATGAGGGCGCCGGCGGGGTTCATGAAGGGCATGGCGGTTCCGAGCAGAACGCGCTCCGGCCCGATCATGTCCGCCAGCCTGTGCACGCACTGCACCGGCCCTTCGAGCTTCGACGTCTCCACGCAAAACTTGCTCTCCGGCGCAAGCTTCGCGAGCTGCGTCGGCACGAGAAACGCGCACGAGGCCAGGATGATCTTCCCATGCGGAAATTTCTTCAGGAGGTCTGCCATCTCCTGCATTTCAGGCGTGCGGATGTTCAGAAGCCAGTGATGCACGCGCGGGTCCTCGAACATGTGGGAGATGATGACGGACGATCCGTGATCCGCGATGCGCGAGACGGCCTCGGCGCAGGCGTCGTCGTTGAACTTGTAGCCGTGGTAGGCCGGGAACAACTTGACGGCGCGCGCGCCGAGCGACTCGAAGCACTCCTTCAGGTCCTCCTGCCATCCTGGAAACGCGGGATTGATCGTGCCCACCGCCGCCAGCCGGTCCCCGCGCCCCTTGATCTCCTCCGCCAGACGCCGGTTCGCCGTCGCGCAGTCCTTGTAGAAGAGGGCATGGAGCGACGACACCGCGGCCCTATCCACGTTCCACTTGTCCATGAGCTGCAAGAGGCCGTCCGCCGTGTTGTGGGAAAGACGGCGGAAAGGCCACTCGCCGATGAACGCATTGCAGTCGAAGATCATTCATTACTCCTCATGTGGTATTCCACCGCAGAGACACAGAGTGCGCTGAGAACGGCAACGATGGAAATGGACCTGCTGGTGAGCGCCAATATGTCCCCTTGTCACTCTGACATTTTTCTCGGCGTGCTCTGCGTCTCTGCGGTGGATAAAAGGCTTTCCATGTTCAGGCCGAGGATTTTCTCCTTGTCGGTCTCCGGGATATCCGCGCCGAGGACCTTGCCAATCTGGCTCGCCATGCTGCGGCCGGGCATGTCGGTGCCGAAGATGACGCGGTCGGCGCCGAGTTCGCGCACGGCCATTTCGACGAAGCCGGCGTAGTTGTCGCTGCCGCAGACGTCGGCGATGATGTTCGGGAAGGGCTTGACGACCTTGATGCCGCGCTCCCAGTCGCCGCCGACGTGGCCGGCGATGAGCTTCGCCTGCGGATAGCGCTTCGCCAGGGCGGCGATGTGATCGCACGTGCTCTCGCCGGGGCCGTTCTCGCGGCCGCCCCGCTTATACCAGGTATGCTGCAGGATGGGCAGGCGCAGGGCGGCGGCCTTCTCGATGATCGGGTAGACGCACGGCTCGTCGCAGCGGCACGCCACCCACAACTTGATGCCCATGAACCCCATGCCCTCCACGCACTGCGCGATCTCGTCGAGGACCTTGCGCATGTGATAGGGGTCGGGAGGAATCGGACCCGTGCCGCATGATCCCCGCGCGGTCGGGTTCGGCGGGGGGACGGGGGTGACGTAGCAGAAGCCGACGATGCGATCGGGGTACCGGCGCACGATCTCGGCCGTGCAGCGGTTGGCCTCGACACACTGCTCGTGGGAGGGCGTGCTCGGCCAGCGCTTGCCGAGCGCCGAGAGGCAAAGCTTCTCGATGCGGTAATGGTCGGCCTCGGCGAGCATCCGTTCCTCAAACTTGTTCTCGGCATCCAGATGTATGTGCGCATCAATACGCATGGCTGACGTTTCCTT
>CAYPFP010000210.1:0-3568 GCA_964409935.1 uncultured Planctomycetota bacterium
CTCCGCTCGTATCTCTCATGCTCTCAACACTTCACGCCTTTTCGCAATAGGCTTCAGCGCCGTTTGCTCTTGACATGCTTTAAACGCGTTGCTAACATTGCCGTGGGCGTCGGGGGGAGCAGGTTCCTCTCTTCGGGCAAAAGGGGTTTCCTCTTTCGGAGAACACTATGCGAACCCCGCTTTTCGACAAGCATGTCGCCCTGGGGGCGCGCATGATGAATTTCCATGGCTGGGAAATGCCCTTGGAATATTCCGGCATACTCCCGGAACATCGCGCGGTTCGTTCGACAGCCGCTGTCTTTGACCTGTGCCACATGGGGCGCATCGTCGTGAAGGGCGAATCACGGTCTGATTTCCTCGACGCCCTCCTCACGCGCGCCGTCTCCGACCTCAAACCGGGCGCCGCTCGTTACAGTTTGCTCTGCAACGAGGCTGGCGGCGTCCTGGAGGACCTGCTTGTTTACGCCGACCAAGATCAGCACATGCTTGTCGTCAACGCCTCGAATCGCGACAAGGTCCTCAAGTGGTTTGCCGAACACTCCATCCCCAACGCCGCCCAGAATACGGGGCGCGCCCCCGACGTCGGGGGCGCCTTCGAGGACAAGACCTCAGATATCGCCATGCTGGCCCTGCAAGGCCCGGCGGCGCAGGACATCTTGCAGCCGCTCGCCGATGCGGATCTCACGGCCATTAAGCGCTATCGTTTCGCGCGCTGCAAAATCTGCGGTCTGCCCGCCGTCCTTTCGCGCACCGGCTACACGGGCGAGGACGGATTTGAAATCTACCTGGACCGCGAGGCCGTCGCCCAGGTCTTCGATGCCCTGCTCAAGGCCGGTGTCCCCCCTGCCGGTCTGGGCGCTCGCGACACGCTGCGCCTGGAGGCCGGCATGTGTCTGTACGGACATGAACTGACGCCCGACATCAATCCCTACGAGGCCGACCTCGCCTGGGCGGTGACCCTTGACTCTCGCAAGTTCGTCGGAAGTGATTCGCTCCGAACATTGAGCGCCGTTGCGCCGGCCAGAAAGCGCGTGGGCCTCATCGCACAGGGCAAGAGGATTCCCCGCGAGGGCTGCCGCATCCTTGACGGCGCGCCCCGTATTCGGGGCGACAGGGACGCCGGTTTCGTTACCAGCGGCACCTTCAGCCCGACGCTCGAGAAGAACATCGCTATGGGCTATGTTGCCGCAAGCGTCTCGGCTACGGGGACTCCGCTGAACATTGACATTCGCGACGTGCGGGTCCCCGCCCAAGTCGCACCGCTGCCGTTTTATACCCCTGCAAAGAAGTGACAACTGGAGGAGGACAGGAGTGTTCCCGAAGGAATTGCGCTACATGCCGTCGCACGAATGGGCCAGGCTTGAAGGCGATATCGTCACGGTGGGCATCAGCCAGCACGCCGTAAAGCAGTTGAGCGACCTGGTCTACATCGAGTTGCCCAAGAAAGGGCGCAAGATCAGCAAGGGCGAGGCATTCGGCGAGATCGAGTCGGTCAAGGCCGTCTCCGAGCTTTTCTGCCCCGCCGACGGCGAGATCATCGAGGTCAACGAGCCTCTCTCCGACAACCTCGAAGGCATTGCCAAGGATCCTTACGGCGCCGGTTGGATGATCAAGGTCAAGGCCGCCCATCCGAAGCAGCTTGACACGCTGCTCACCGCTGAGCAGTACGAGAAGCAGGTGAAAGAGGAAAAGGACAACCACTAAAACGCCCCGACCTTTTGCCATGGCCTACATCCCCAACACGCCGGAACAGCAGAGCGAAATGGCCCGTCTTCTGGGCCTCTCAGATCCCGAGGATCTCTTTAATGAGATTCCAGACGCCGTGCGGCTCAAGAGGTCGCTGCGCTTGCCCCCCGCCCTGAGCGAGATGGAACTGCGCGCGCATCTCGAGGCCCTGGCCGCCCTCAATCGCAACATGGACGATTGTGTCGGCTTTCTTGGCGGCGGCTCCTACGACCATTTCATCCCGGCCGCCGTGGACGCCATCTGCTCGCGCGGCGAGTTCCTGACCGCCTACACGCCTTATCAGGCCGAGGCCAGTCAGGGCATCCTTCAGGCCTTTTTCGAGTACCAGTCGCTCATCTGCGAACTCACGGGCATGGACGTGTCGAACGCCTCGATGTACGACGGTTCGACCGCCGTCGCCGAGGCCGCCCTCATGGCCCATCACATCAAGGACCGTCCCACGGTGCTGGTCGCCGAGACGATGCATCCCGAGTACCGCCACGTCCTGAGGTCGTACCTTCGGACGGCCTCCTTCAACGCCCCCGCCAATCCGTCGGGCGGGCGCGCCGTCGAAATCCCCCCGCCAATCCGGTGGGCGGGCGCGGCCGGCGGCGTCTGCGACCTGGCCAGACTCGAATCGCTTTGCGACGACAACGTCTGCGCCGTCATTGTGCAGCACCCCAACTTTTTCGGCTGTCTTGAGCCGATGCAGGCCGTCTCCGACATCGCCCACAAGCGCGGAGCGTTGCTGGTCGCTTGCGTGGACCCCATTTCGCTCGGCATTCTGAAATCCCCCGCAGAATACGGGGCGGATATCGTTGTGGGCGACGGACAGCCTCTCGGCCAGCCCCCCGCCTACGGCGGTCCCTATTTCGGCTTCATGGCCTGCCGCCAGGAGTTTCTGAGGCGGATGCCCGGACGCATTGTCGGCCAGACGGTGGACCGCCGTAACCGCCGCGCCTTCGTCCTTACGCTCCAGACGCGCGAACAACACATCCGCCGCGAGAAGGCCACGTCCAACATTTGCACCAATCATGCGCTTTGCGCCCTGCGGGCGACCGTGCACCTGTCGCTCCTCGGCAAGGCCGGTCTTCGACAGGCCGCCGTCCTCTGCGCTCAAAAAAGCCACTACGCCCTCGCCGCCCTCGCGAAGATTCCGGGGGTTGCGCCGGCGTTCGCCGCGCCGTTCTTCAAGGAATTCACGTTGCGCCTGCCGAGGTCCCCCGCCCCGAATACGGGGCGCGCCGGCCTCCAGGCTTTCCTGTTGCAGCGCAACATCCTCGCCGCGCTCGATGTGAGCGCCTGGTATCCCGCTCTTGCGAACCATTGCTCCTTCGCGGTCACTGAGAAAAGAACCCGGCGCGAGATTGACGCCCTTGTCGAGGGCGTACGGGCCTGGGTTGAGAAAACGCCATGAGTCGGAATCTCATCTTCGAATCGAGCCGCCCCGGCTGCATCGGCTGTCGGATGCCGGAACCCGACGTGCCGTCCGTGCCGTTGGCCCAACTTCTGCCCGCCGACGCCTTGCGCGAAAAGCCTCCCGCCCTCCCGGAGTTGACCGAGCCGGAGGTCGTGCGCCATTTCACCGTCCTGTCGCGCCTGTGCTACAGCGTGGACTCCAACTTCTACCCCCTCGGTTCGTGCACCATGAAGTACAACCCCAAGGTGAACGAGTGGGCGTCGGCGCTTCCCGGCTTCGCCCGCGCTCACCCGTATCAGCCCCCCGCCGACGCCCAGGGCCTCTTGCGCCTGATGTATGAGCTTGAGCAGTACCTCGCCGAAATCTCGGGAACGGTTACGGGGATGATTAAGGCCTTTATGGTTATAGCAGAGAGTCCTGCCG
>CAYPFP010000211.1:0-3380 GCA_964409935.1 uncultured Planctomycetota bacterium
GGCTGTGCCACACGGCCGCTGGACATAGTTGGCGTATTTCTGGGACACGACACTAGTAACCCTTTGCGGGACCAGGATTCGGCGATGCCGATGCCTAGCGAAGGAACATCCTTGTCCAGGGAGGCCAGGAACGCCCAGCCCCCGATGTTTTGTCCGGCTCGAAGAACGAGGTCAAAGCGCCGGCCCTGCGCGCCCGCCCGCCGCCGATGGCGGGCGGCGGCGACCACGGCCTGAGCGATCTCCTCGTTGCGGGGGCTGTTGTAGATGGGAATCGAGGTCGGCGCGTGGTGGGTGTGAGTGTACGCCCTCTGCCTGCCGGCAGAGGGCGTGATAAGGATGTTGTCCTGGGGAATGCGGCAGGTCTCGACGACCTTGCGCGCCTGGCTTAAGGCCAGGCGCGATGAGGTCGGCAAGATCTTTCATGAGCGCAATGACGTCGCAGGAGATGATGCAGACGGAGACGTCGGCCTCGATGAGGAGGGCCGAGGCGCGCAGCGGCGCTTCGAGCAGCTTCCGGACCGAATCGTTGACGGCGATATCGGGGTTGCGGCGGCCGCGTGCAGGGAGGGCATGACGATCTCCTTACTTTCGAGTCGCGAGGAGTCGGGCCGGTTCGAGTTCTTCGGGAAGGCAAGAGGCCTGGACGATGTCGGCGGAGAAGGTTTCGGCAAACGCGGGTTTCAGAAGATCGGCAAATTCCTCGAAGCGGACGGTTCGGCGAGCCGCCCGGCTGACCGAGACGACGCCGGAGTCGGCGTTGTCGGGGTTGTCTGCGAGAAGCAACGAGCCGTGTTGGAGCATGGCCCGGCCGCGCCGGCGCTGTGCGCTGCCCATGAGCTTGCCGCCCGCCCCGATCCTGAAAGTGCCTGGCTCGCGCCTGCCATGCGGCGGCGCGTGCCTGGCACTACGTAAAGAGTGCGCGCCGATACGTCCGGCGACGGCACCCGCAACGGGCGGGAGCCTGGCACCAACTGGGCGCGCGCCCCGATCCTGGCTTCGCCAGGGACGGGGCGCGCACATGAGGTCGTGGGCGGACGGCCGCTCGCTGCAGAAGAACGTATGGCGTTGAAGGTTGGGGCCGCCGCGAAGCTCGGCCGTGACGCCCAAAGGCCGCAAGGCGAGAGCAAAGGCCGCGTGGACGCGATCGTACAGTTCCAGATGATGCGAGAGGCCGAGCTCGGCCAGATCGGCAATGACGATGGAGTAGGTGAGGTCGTCGCGGTGGACGACCGCGCCGCCGCCGGTGAGACGGCGCACCGGGATATAGCCCCGCCGCCGCCACTGGGCGAGGGTTTGGGCGGAGACGCGCTGGAAATGGCCGAGCGAGATGCCCGGAGGGTTCCAACTGTAGAGACGCAGAACGGGATGGTCCGGCCGCACGGTGTTGAGCAACGACTCGTCAAGCGCCATGTTGAGGCGGGGATCAAGCTGCGGAGTGATGATCAAGCGCCACTGCATGCCGGGGGCCTCATCTCTCATCCTTTTCTCAAGACCCGCCCGGGCCGCGCGCCGGTGTGCTTGCCGTCGAGCATAACGGTCTTACCGTTGACGATGACGCGGGCGATGCCTTCGGCAAAACGCAGGGGGTCTTCATAGGTCGCGCCGTCCTTGACGCGCATTGGGTCGAAGAGAACGAGGTCGGCCTTCTTGCCTTTGGCGATGACGCCGCGATCCTTGAGGCCGAGCTTGGAGGCGGGCAGCGAGGTCATCTTCTTGACCGCCGTTTCGAGGGATATCACCTTCTCGTCGCGGGAATATTTCCCCAAGACGCGCGGGAAGGTGCCGTGAAGGCGGGGGTGAGACCTTCCGCCGAAAAGGCCATCGGAGCCGACCATGCCCCAGTCCTGCCTAAGGCCCATCTTGATGTTGTCCTCGCTCATGGAAAAAACGATCATGGCGGCGTCGCCGTTCTCCTCCAGAAGGATATCGTAAAGAGCGTCGGTGATCGTCTGGCCGCGCAACCTGGCGATGTCGGGCATGGCCTTGCCCTCGATGGCGCGGTTCTTCTGCGAACCGACCGAGGAGATGAAGACGTTGTCCCATCCGGTCATGGCGACGAAGTTCTCGTGCGAGTCCTTGTTGTCCAAGTCGGTCGTGATCCTGTCGCGTTCGGGGGCGGACTTCAGGCGAGCCATGATTTTGGCGACGCCGCCGGCATGCGCCCAGCGCGGAAGGATCGAGATCAAGCCCGTGCTGCCGGCCGTGTAGGGATACTGATCGTAGTCCACGGGCAGACCGGAAACGCGGGCCTTCTGTATCATGGCGATGAGCGGCTCCATCCTGGCCCAGTTGCGCTTTCCGGCGGCCTTGAGGTGAACGATTTGCAGCGGAGCGTTGGCCTTGCGGGCTGTCTCCATCGTGGCCGCAGCCTCGTCGAGGACGAAGTCCGCCTCGTTGCGCATGTGGGCCGAATAGATGCCGCCCCTGGCGGCGGCGACGGCGGCCAACGCCGCCAGTTCGTCTTCGGCGGCAAAGTAGCCGGGAATGTAGATGAGGCCGATGGAGAAACCGAAAGCGCCCTCGTCCATGGCCGCGGCCACCAGGTCCTTCATCGCCTGGAGGTTGCGAGGGGTGAGGGGGACGTCGTCCATGCCCATGACGGCCGCGCGGACGGTGTTGTGGCCCACAAAGGCGGCGATGTTATTGAGGGGTTTGTTGGCCTGGACACGATCGAGGTATTGGGCGAAGGTGCGCCAGGTCCAGTCGAGGTTCGAGCGGCCGAGGACGCCGATGGCCAGTTGGCGCATAGGGTCGGCGGAGGCGTCGGCGAGCGGGGCGATGGACAGACCGCAGTTGCCGGCCACGTCCGTAGTGACGCCCTGCTGGACCTTGGCCAGAGGGAACGGGTCGGCGAGTACCATGAGGTCGGAATGGCCGTGAATGTCAATGAAGCCGGGCGAAAGGACGAGACCGGCGGCGTCAACGACCTCGCGGGCCTCGCCGGCGAGGACCCGTCCGACGTCGGCGATGGTGTCGCCGACAACGGCCAGATTGCCGTGCACGGCGGGGGCGCCGGTTCCGTTGACGATGCGGGCGTTGTTGATCAGGAGGTCAAACATATGGGGGTCTCGCTCTTTTCTGGCGCAGCAGGGGTTGACATCAGGGATTGGGCTTCCATCGCAGGTTGGGTTCACGTGCCGCCTTGACTTCATCGAGCCGGGCCACCGGGGCCTGGTGCGGGGCCTCCTGGAGGATGGTAGGATTTTCCTGGGCCTCGCGGGCGATGGCAATCATGGCGTCGGCAAACTGATCGAGGGTCTCGCGCGACTCGGTCTCGGTCGGCTCGATCATGAGCGCCTCGGGCACGATGAGGGGAAAGTAGATGGTGGGCGGGTAGAAGCCGGAGTCAATCAGGCGCTTTGCGATGTCGAGCGCGCGCA
>CAYPFP010000212.1:0-3332 GCA_964409935.1 uncultured Planctomycetota bacterium
CACACGCCGGAAGGTTGACCTCAAATATCGTGCCGAACAGTATTGCGTCTGTCCCTAATTACGCTCTCCACAGTCGCAATCCGGGGCGGCCGCCAAGATAATGGCGAGGAACGCACGGGTCAAGAAGAATCTTGGGGCGCAACCGGACAAAAAAGACGGCGCTGTTGGCGCAGGTCCGTTCCACCCATACCGAGAAACGCTTGAAGTCCGCATCCTTGCTCGCTACCATCTTTTCCATGCCGAGTCGGGAATCTGCCTGGAGCCGGCGCGTCAGGTTCTCTGTTCATCGCGACATTCCTTGGCGGGAGTGGACACAATGATTCCTCCAAACTCAATATCCTTCGTTCTGCCGAGACGGATGCTTCACGGCCTGCTTATTCTTGGTGCGTTGGCGATGAGCGCGCCATCCGCAGCCGCCGAGGCGGAGAAGGCCCGTGCGACGACGGTCGCCCCAAGCCCCGGCGCGCAGACAACCGGCCCCACATGGATCTGGTGGGAGGCCGAAGACGCGGTCGAGCACAATTTTCCCGCTGACGGCGCACACGCCCCCGCCAACGCGGAGGAACAGGACAAGCTCTCCAATCGCGCATGGCTCCAGCATCATAGAGGCGCGGGGCTGACGGCCCGGTGGGAAATCAACGTTCCCGAAGGCGGCAAGTTCGCCTTCTGGACGCGCAAGTTCTGGAAACACGGCCCGTTCCAGTGGCGCTGGAACGGCGCAGACCGGCGCGTCTGCGGGCGCGACGTTGCGCTGGCCGACAATGTGTCGCTTCGGCTTCACCTTGGCGCGAACTGGGTGTACCTGGGCGAGGTGGACCTGCCGTCGGGAAAGAATCTTCTTGAGATTGAGGTCCTGCCCGAAGCGTCGGCGGCGGCCTTCGATTGCTGGCTGCTGACCAAAACCCCCTTCCTGCCCGACGGAGCAAACAAGCCCGGCACCAAGTATGCTCGCGCCGAGGAAGGTTGGTTCGCGTTCGAACCCGATGCCGACGGGTTCCGGAACGACGCCCCTCTGGATTTGCGCTTCCTGAATCAGAAACGCGCCGGCGACGACGGATATGTCCGGGCGCGCGGCGACGATTTTGTCTTCGAGAAGACCGGACGGCCTGTGCGGTTCTGGGCCGTAAACGCGAGCAGAGACTTCGACGACCCCGCGGCGGCGCGCTATCTTGCCCGCCGCCTGGCAAAACTAGGCATCAACCTGGTGCGCCTCCACGGCCGGATCTGGGATGCCTCCGCGCCCGACCTGCGGACCATAGACAAGCGGGCACTCGATCAGATTCATCGGATTGTGGCGGCCATGGCCGACGAGGGCATCTACACGGCCCTGTCCTTTTACTTCCCGCTCTGGGTGAGCATGAAGGACGAGTACGGCTTTCCAGGCTACAAAAAAGGCGACCATCCTTTTGCGCTGCTCTTTTTCCATCCCGACTTCCAGGAGACTTACAAGTCGTGGGTGAAGGCGCTGATGACATCGCAGAATCCTTACACCAGCCGCTCGCTTGCCGACGACCCCGCCGTGGCAATGGTGGAAATCGCCAATGAGGATAACTTCTTGTTCTGGACGTTCAAGCCGGGACAAAATCCGCCTGCGGAAATCATGGCTCTGCTGGAAGAGGCCTTTGGCCGTTGGGTGGTGAAAAAGCACGGGTCGTTCAAGGGGGCGCTTGAAGTCTGGGGACCGGAGAAGGCGCCGAAGGGCGACGACTTCGCCCGGGGACGCGTCGCGCTCTACGGGGCGGGACATCTTACGAACCAGGGGTGGGCCGTGCAGGGGCGCAATCAGAAACGCGCCTCCGACCAGTTGCAGTTTCTCACGGAGTTCCTGCGACAGTTTTACGCCGACATGACCGCGTGGCTTCGCAAGGAAGCGGGCGTCAAGTGCTCCATTATCGCCACGAACTGGAAGACCGCCGACGCCAAGACGCTGGGAGCGCTGGATAAGTACGCGAACATGGCCTGCGATGTCCTGGACAGACACGCCTACTTCGGGAGCAGCCATGAAGGCGAAGGCGCCAGTTACTCGCTTCGCACCGGGCACACCTACCGCGACACCACCGGCCTGTTCGCGCCGGCAAGCCTGACAAGGGAAGTGCAGTACACGGGACATCCCCACATCGTGTCCGAATACAACCATCCGCCGCCCAATCGTTTCCGCGCCGAATGCCCCTGGCTGGCGGCCGCGTACGGAAGACTGACGGGAACAGATGGTATTCTCTTCTTTGCCCTGAGCCAGGCCGATTGGGAACGCTTCCCGCCAAAATTCTCAATCTTCACGCCAGCGGTCATGGGTCAGTTTCCGGCGGCGGCGTTGATTTACCGGTCGGGCTACGTCCGCGAAGGGCCGGTGGTAGCCGACTTCACCGTCAGACGGTCGGATCTCTACGAGTTCAAGGGCACTCCCGCATGGGAGGACATGAATCTCGATGAACTGCGCAAGGCCGACCTGCCTGAGGGCGCTCCAACCGAGACCATGCCCGCCGATTTCGATCCGCTGGCTTTTCTCGCCGGACGCGTGACCATGACCTTCTCGGACGACCAGAGCGCTTCAAAGGTCGCCGACCTGTCCGCGTGGGTTGACCGCGGCGCGAAAGTCGTGCGCAGCGCCACGGGCGAACTGACATGGGACTACGGCAAGGGACGTGTGACGCTGAACGCCTCACATGCGCAAGGCGCCTGCGGATTCCTTGGGCAGGAACGGGTTGAACTGGCGGATGTCGCGCTGCGCATCGAGAACGAATACGGCGCGATTCTGGTGGTGTCGTTGGACGGCAAGCCCCTGGCCGATTCCGAGCGGATGCTCGTGCAGGCGGTGACGGAAGATCGAGGCTATAACTGGCAGACGGAGGAAGCGCAGGTGAAGGGGCAGGCGAAGAAGCGAATTGTAAATCTCGGCGCCCCGCCCGTCGTCGTGAAGAACATCGCCGGCGCCGTAGCCTTCAAGCGCCCGGACGCGGCCAGGATGCGCGTCACGGCCCTGGATTTCAACGGGTACACGCGGCAGGCGCTGGCCGGCGGCGCGGACGACATCCGCTTGCTGCCGGACTGCCTGTATTACATCGTGAGCAGATGAAAGGCATCGGCCCGCCGGACAAGGCGATCCGCAGGCAGCGTCCGGCGCAGCCCCGCAGCCCCATGCCGAAAAACCCTTGAAGTCCAAACCCTCCCCCGCTACCATCTTGCTCTTGCCGGGCCGCAGACATCAGATAGATCTAAGGAGTGAATTAAACATTTCGGCCCCAGACTTGAAATCTCCCCGCGCGAACTAAACTTAGCGTTAACCTGAATCCTGCGTGAAAGCATGAGGACTATGATGGCCCTCTCTTTGTTTT
>CAYPFP010000213.1:0-3299 GCA_964409935.1 uncultured Planctomycetota bacterium
TCTGGCGGGGACCTGACCCCGCCATCCCGACCCGAGCCGCGCGCGACGCCTTTTCCCTTGACCCTGAGAGGGACGCCAAGTATCATCAGAGGCAATCGCAGAGGGAAATCCATGAAGATCGGCGTGGCTTCAGATTCCCACGACAATATCCCCGCCATCCGCAAGGCCGTGGAATTCTTCAACGAGAGCGGCGTGGACCTCATTCTCAACGCCGGCGACATCGTGGCCCCCTTCGCGGCCCGGGAATGGGTGAAGGCAAGAGCGCCCTTGATCGGCGTATTCGGCAACAACGACGGGGAGAGGTTGGGGCTGGCCAAGGTCATAAAGGACATACAGGCCGGGCCGCGCCTTGTGGAGTCGGGCGGGCGGAAGATTGCGTTGGCGCACATGGAGGAGGACATACCAGCCGACCTCAGGGCGAAGACGGAGATCGTCGTTTCCGGCCATACGCACGTGGTCGCGCTGGATAAAGGCAGTCCGCTCCGGCTCAACCCAGGCGAATGCGGAGGCTGGTTGACCGGCAGGAAGACGGTTGCGATTCTGGATACCGAGACGCTGGACGCACAAATATTCGACCTATAGGAAAACCCCGGCATCCGTTCAGAGGGAAGACCGCCAATGAGCGCGCGTATAGCCATCTTGTGCACGATTCTGCTGGTGTTGGCCGCCGGTTGCGTTGAGCGAAGGATGACGATTCGCTCCGAACCGCCGCAGGCCGTCGTCTACCTGGAGGGCGCCGAGACCGGCCTGACGCCCTGCACGGTGGAGTTCGTCCACTACGGCACGCGCGAGATATCGCTGCAGAAACAGGGCTACGAAACCAAGAAGGTCTACCAGAAAATCACCCCCCCCTGGTATCAGATATTCCCCCTGGACATGTTCTTCGAGATGCTGTGGCCGTTCAAGATGACGGATCAGCGGGCCTTTACCTACAAGCTCGAACCGGTCAAGCCGGTGGACGAGAAGGAACTGTTGAGCCGGGCGGAGAAGATGGGGCGAGAGGCGATGCGGATACCCACGAAGTGAAACGCAAGCGCCGATCGTCCTTGCGTTCACACACACCATGACCAAACCCACTGACTACGAACTGCTGCGGCTGATCTACAAGCACCTGGACACTTCGCGTCTGCTCAAGGAGAATCCGTCCGTCTCCAAGCCCGACCTGGATAGCCTGTTCCAGCGTCTGTCGCAGCACATCAAATCGCAGACCACGCCCGGCGACCGGTTCGTAATTCACGTGGACGGCGCGTCGCGCGGAAACCCCGGCCCCGGCGGACTCGGGGTGGTAGTGCTGGACGGCGAAGGGCAGACCGTCGAGGAGATCGCCGAGCCGATCAGCCATTGCACGAATAACGAAGCCGAGTACCACGCCCTCATACGAGGCATCGAATGCGCCGAAAAACTCGGCGCCCGGGACCTGGTCATCAAGTCCGACAGCGAGCTACTCGTCAAGCAATTGAGCGGCGTCTACCGCGTCAAGAGCCGGAACCTGCTCCCCCTTTGCCGGAAGGCGATGGACCTGCTGCGCTCATTCGCCAGGTGGAAGGCCGTCCACGTCCCCCGCGAGGAAAACGTCCGCGCCGACATGCTGGCGAACCTGGGCGCAAGCGGGGAGTCCGAAGCCTGAGGCCCGGAGGCCCCGAAAACGGCCCCCTTGGTCAATCAGGCGCGCAAGGCCCCTCCGCGCGGATATCCCCCTTTGGGCAATTGCCCATTTAAGGCATATAATTTATTTTTCGTTCGGATTGACTTTATGGTATTGGGGTGATTTAAGACATGTAGAGCCGTACGATGGGGGGGTACACGTCTGGAACTGCGCCAGTCTCATCAAGTTATACGGGGAAGCTGCCGAAGTGCGTCGCTGGGGTATCCATCGGGGGGTACGAACAACACGGCGGTTACGGCGGGGGGGCGTTTGGGGTGCTGGGCGGGGACGGGCTGGATGTCGGCGCGGGCGGAGACGTCATGGTGAGCGCGGCGGCGCGCTAGAGTATCAGCATGGCGTCGCCGTAGCTGTAGAAGCGGTAACGTTCCTTGACGGCCTCGCGGTAGGCGCGCAGGATGAGGTCGCGCCCGGCGTCGGGCGCCGGCCCGACGTCGGGGACAGAGCCGGCGAAGGCGCAGACCAGAAGCAGGAGCGTGGTGCGCGGCAGGTGGAAGTTGGTGATCAGGGCATCGGTCAGCCGGAAGGCGTAGGGCGGGTAGATGAAGATGTCCGTGTCGCCGCGCTGGGGGGCGATGGGCCGGCGGGCGGCCACGGTCTCAAGGACGCGGCAGGACGTCGTGCCGACGGCCACGATGCGCCCGCCCTCGGAACGGGTCTTGTTGATCTGCGCGGCGGCGGGTTCGGGAAGCTCAAACCACTCCGAGTGCATCTTGTGCCGGGCGACGTCGTCCACGGCGATGGGCTTGAACGTGCCCAACCCCACATGCAGGGTGAGGTAAACGGCCGCCACGCCCTTGCGCTCGATCTCTGAGAGAAGCTCCGCGCTGAAATGGAGACCCGCCGTCGGCGCGGCGACGGCGCCGGGGCGCGAGGCGTAGACGGTCTGATAGCGTTCCAGATCATCGGGGAGGTTCGAGTCGGCGTCTCGGCCAATGTACGGGGGGAGCGGCACGCGGCCGACGGATTCGAGGGCGCGGCGAACGCCGCCCTCCGCCTCGAGTCGCGCCAGCCAGACCCCTTCGCTCTGACGCTCAAGCAGTCTTGCGCGAATCGCCCCGTTCTCAAACTCGACGGTCTCGCCCGTCTTCAGCCGCGCGCCGGGCTTGAGGAGCGCCTCCCAGTTCCCGTCGGTCAGTTCGCGCAGGAGAAGGGCCTCGACCCGGCCGCCCGTGGCGCGCCGCCCGATAAGGCGTGCGCGCAGGACCCTCGTGTTGTTCAGCGCGAGGGCGTCGCCCGCGCGGAGGAATTCGATCACGTCTCGAAAACGCCGGTGCCGGATGCCGCCCGACTTGCGGTCGAGCACGAGCAGCCGCGACTCCTCCCTTTGCCCCGCGGGGTGTTGCGCGATCAGCTCTGCGGGCAGGTCGTAGTCGTAGTCCGAAAGGCGAATGGTGTCTGACATGCAAATCCCGAATGAAACGCTGCTGCCGAAGCCGTCCGGACGGCGCTCCGGTCGGGCGAGAGCTACTCGGCCAGGATCAGCCCCTTGAACACGCCGGCCCGCGCCCGAACAGAAGAAACAGCGCAGCAAAGGCCCAAGTCGCCCGTGTCCTCATGTGCATCCCTCCTATTCAGGGACTTGAGTTCATGGTACGCGAACGCGGGCCTGGGGTCAATGGGGTCCCATTGACAA
>CAYPFP010000214.1:0-3080 GCA_964409935.1 uncultured Planctomycetota bacterium
GCTTGAGCAAGGAGGCCCTTGCCTTTCCTCTCCTCCTTGTGTTATCTTGATTGCAGTGCGCGTGCCGGCGTGGCGGAATTGGCAGACGCGCGGGTCTCAAAAACCCGTTCGCTTCGGCGAATGTCGGTTCGAGTCCGACCGCCGGCACCAGCATATCCTTCCTTATCGTGCTTGACACCGCCCGCCCCGCCCGATATCCTTTGCGGCGTATCAGCTTCAGTCGTCATTTGGGAGCCGCGCTATGGACCTCAGGCAACGCATCGCCACTGCGTACCGCGGCCATCTTCCCGACCGTCTGCCGTTCACGATCTACCGCGGTCTTCTGCCGCAAACGCCCGCCGCCGAGGCCCTGCAGAAGAAAGGGCTTGCCCTGTTCCAGGCGGCCGCCCCCTACTCCGCCGCCACGCCCAACGTCAGGTACGAGGACCGCGAGGCGACCGAGGACGGCTTCAAGGTCCGCTATCGAACCTATCGCACCCCCGTCGGTTCCCTCACCCAGAAGTGGGTTGTTGAGCCGGGTTACGGAAGCGGATGGACCAGGGAATACCCCATCAAGGGGCCGAAGGACTACGAAGTCTATGAGTTCATTGTCCGCGACACCGTATATGCCCCCAACCCCGAGGCCTTCCTCAAGGTACAGCAAGCCACCGGCGACGCCGGAATCGTTCTCGCCTCCGTCGAGCGCCCGCCTTTCCAGAAGCTATGGATACAGTTTGCCGGGCTGGAGCGCGTCATCGTTGACCTTCATGAGGACCCCGAACCGGTCGAACGCGCGCTGAAGGCCATGTTTGAGAAGCAACTGGAGATCTTCCGGCTTGTCGCCGATTCCCCCGCCGAATTCGTCTGGTGTCCCGACAACATTACCGGCGAGGTCACCGGCCCGCCGCTCTTCAACCGCTACATGGTTCCCCACTACGACGCTCTTCATCAGATTTTGCATCCCAAGGGGAAGAAACTCGTCTCGCACATGGACGGCATGATGCGGCGGCTCATCGAATGCGTGAGAAAGACCCCCCTCGATGTCATGGAAGCCTTTACCCCGCCTCCCGACGGCGACCTCTCCTTGCGCGAAGCCCTGGAGGCCTGGCCGGACCGCACCATCTCCATTAACTTCCCGTCCTCCATTCATTTGGCCACCCCAAAAGACATCCGCGACGCCACGCTGGACCTGCTCGACGAGGCCGGCGACGGCCGCCGCTTCGCGATCGGCGTCACTGAAAACATCCCCGCAAACGTATGGGAGCAGAGCCTCGGCGTCATCGCCGACACCCTCGCCCAACACGGCCGCTGCCCGCTGCCGTGACGGGAGGGTGGTCGTTGCCGCCCCGTCCTCGGCGCTCTCCGCTCTCTGCTCTTGCCCCTGTGCCCTTTGCCATTGCCCCCTCGGCCATTCACCATTCACCTCTCCCGTTCCCCCCGAGCAATCCATCCCGCGCGCTATCGGAACCTTGCGCGCGGAGCGGGCACGGCGTGTGGCTCCTCCTCGTCGCCACGCCCGCCCCTTGACGCCAAACGCAAAAAGACGTAGAGTAACCACCTGATAAGCCGGCCTTTATCCCGGCATTCTTCGCCACGAGGGGCCATGATGCCGAAACGAAAAGGCGTAACCGGCGGTGAACTCTTCATCGTGGATACCACCGCCTTCGGGCAGCGATCAATCATTGGCAGGTGCGTATGAGCAGCAGCCAGCCGATTCGTGAAGGCCAGATTCTCTCCGGGCCAATTTTCAACGAGCCCATGCGCGTGGAGACCATACGCGCCAATGGCCCAAACACCTGGGTCGCCGGTCTGGTCGGCACACAATCTGAAC
Organism: uncultured Planctomycetota bacterium; assembly: GCA_964409935.1. GTDB lineage: Bacteria > Planctomycetota > Brocadiia > JAADGH01 > CAYPFP01 > CAYPFP01. Next base: position 1,811 of record CAYPFP010000214.1, read on the forward strand.
GGTTCCGCAACGTGACTCTGACCTCCGACGATCTCAAGGGCCTCACAATTCTCGATTCCACGCATACCTACGAAGGCGATAGTGCGCTTCTGCGTCTCGGCCTTCAAGCGTATTCGCTTGGGATTGCGTATGAGTTCGACCCGTACTTTGGCCTATCCATCTCTCGCGTGGACCCGCTTCCTCACCAGCTTGAGGCCGTCTACGACCATCTCCTCAAGCTGGCCCGCATCCGTTTTCTGCTGGCCGACGATGCCGGAGCAGGGAAAACCATCATGGCCGGGCTCGTCATCCGCGAATTGAAGCTGCGCGGCCTTGCCGAACGCATCCTCGTTATCTGTCCTGCGAACCTAACCTTTCAGTGGCAGCGCGAACTCAAGGAGAAGTTCGACGAAACGTTCCTCATCTTGAAAGGCAACGACATCCGCGAGCAGTTCGGTGTGAACCAGTGGATCAGAGAGAAGCAGGTGCTGACCTCTCTTGATCTCGCCAAACGCACCGAGATTCTCCCCGGCCTGCACCAAGTCCATTGGGACATGGTCATTGTGGACGAGGCGCACCGCATGTCGTGGTCGCCCCCGGCGCGCAAGACAGCCCGTTACGCCCTGGGTGAACTGGTCCGCGAAACGGCGGACCACATCCTGCTATTGACGGCCACGCCGCACAAGGGCGATCCCGCGAACTTCAGTCTTTTCCTTCAACTCCTTGACCCCGATGCCTATGCCGACGTCAAATCCATCCGCGAAGCGATGGCCCGCCGCGTTGCGCCCTTCTATCTGCGTCGCACCAAGGAAGCGATGGTCTACTTCCCTGAGCGTCAACCGGATGGGACATGGCTGGCCCGCAAGATATTTGTGCGCCGCATCCCGCACAGCGTTGAATTCCAGATGGACGGCCCGGAGTTTGACCTATACTGTGAAGTGACTCGGTACGTGAAGCGGCAAAGTGCAAAGGCGGTCGCCGAAGGCGAAGACCCCCGCGCAAGGGCCGTCGGCTTTCTGATGTCCCTATACCAGCGCCGCCTCGCCTCAAGCACCTACGCCCTTCGGCGTTCCCTTGAGAACCGAGCCAGACGCCTGACGGAGGGACTCAAGCGCGCCCAGGAACTCGCCCGCCTTGCCCCGCCGGACCTGCCTGAACCGGAGGAGCTTGAGGAAATGGAGGAGAGCGAGCGCGAACGTTTGGAGGAAATCCTCGAAGCGTTCACTTTGGCTGAGGATGCCGATCAGGTCAAAGAGGAGATTGAGGAACTCCAGAAGCATGCGGCTAAGGC
>CAYPFP010000215.1:0-2956 GCA_964409935.1 uncultured Planctomycetota bacterium
TCGCAGGGGGGCTTGTCGTGAGCTTCGCGCACAGCCGCCCCCCCTCGGCGTTTGACGTCCCCTCAAAAAATGCCTTTTTCGCGACAGGCTTATTGACCGGGGGGGCAATGGGCGGAGTGGGCGCAACGGACGCCGGGCGGCTTGGCCTCTCAGAAGATGACTTGGGAGATGGAGGTGTACATGAGCACGACGGCGACGGAGGTCATGCCGACGAGGCTGAAGCCGCAGGCGTAGCCGGCAAGGAGGATGGGCGCGTAGGCGCGCCATTTTTCGCGGCCGAGCTTGCGCTCGAAATAGAACTTGCCGATCATGGCGCCGGCGAAGATAAGGAGGGTGTGGTTGACGCCGGCCATGGTGCCGTTGACGCAGCCGTAAAAGAGCAGCGGCGGGGCGTTGACGAGGGTGAGGAGGGCGTAGAGGAGCCAGCCCACGCCGAAGCCGGAGAGGATGTAGCGCCAGTTGATGACCCGCGCGATCCAGATGGGCGGCCCGCCGATGAGGGTGATGTTGTCCAGGAACAACTTGAGGTCCGTGTTCGGGTCGGCGAACTGGAGGGAGATTTCGCTGATGGCGTCCAGGTGGATCGGCTTGCCGTCCGTGGTCTTGAAGTCCTCGACGGCGATTTCGATGATGTTGGCTCCTGCGACGGCGCGCTCGGGCAGTTGTTTCTTGAACATGTCGCCGGGGCGAGGTTTGGTGAGCTGCACGGCCAGGATGTTCTTTCCTTGCTTGAGCGTGCGGGCGGCTTGGAAGGCGCCCGCGCCGGCCTCGGGGGATTCATAGGAGATGCGAACGGTGAGTTCGACATCGCGGTTGGATTCGCTGTGGAAGTCCGCCTGCAGCCAGAGGTAGTTCGACCAGTTGGACCTAAAGCGCGAGAACTTCAGCGTGCGGGGGCCTTCGCCGGCGGGGAGGATGGAGAGGGAGCGGGCTTCGCGGGTGGCGTGCTCCGGCACGTCCTTGACGGCGAGGCCCTGGGCCTCGCGTTTGCCGCGGTCGAAGCCCTCGAAGTCGTAGAGGAGGAACTGGTCGGGGATCGTTGTCTTGATCCACAAGGAGCGCATGGTGGCGTTGAAGGGCCACATCATCTGCACGTAGGGGTAGGCTGTGGAGGGGATGGGGCCGAGGCGCCAGACCATGGACCAGTAGAGGAAGCTGACCACGAGCATGACGCAGAAGGTCAGGATGGACAGGTAGACCACGCTGCCGAACTTGGTGCGCGTCAGTTCGAGATGTTTGAAGGTGTTGACGGTTCCGGCGTAATCGTGGAGGGGGATCGGGGCGAACCACACGGCGGCGCCGCGATAGCCGGAGAGGTAGAAGCTGCCCTCGCGCAGGTAGGGGAACTGCGCTCCCTGGGTGCTGCCGGTGAGGCCGATCATGCGCGCGCCGACGTAGGAGATGATGGGTGACCAGATGAGGCCGAAGAAGGCGCTGATCCACCAGGGGAAGTCGGGCACCAGAATCTTGACGAGGACAACGTAGAAAAGCGTGCAGCCGGCCCAGAGGATGAAGGGAATCCAGATCGGGACGTCGCCGCGCTCCTTGCCGGGCTTGGTGCGGGCGGCCGCATCGGGGTCGCCTTCCTCCCAATTGCCCGCCTTGCGGGTGAAGAAGATCTTGCCGATGTAGAAGAAGCCGAGCATCGCGATGACAAAGGCCTTGCCGATACCGTAACTGAGCCAGAAGTCAATGCTGTTGCAGATGCTGGTGGGAATGAGGGACATGCCCGGCGACCAGCTATTCATGATGCCCTGGGAGTAGAGCCAGGGGTTCCCGATGAAGGTTGAGATCATGGAGGTGACGAAAGAGCCTACGACGATCCAGAACGGCAGCACGAAGCCGGCGAGGACTTCTCCCAGGTTGGTGTTCAGGCCCAACGTCGTGGCGGGCAGGATCGTCTTGATGCTCGTGGTGAAGTCAATGAAGGGGATGGGGAGTATCTGGACAGGGGCGGTCAGGAAGACGCGGGTCATGTTGGGGACGAAGACGAGCAGCAGGCCCCAGATAGCCCCGATGAACGAGCCGATGCTGAACACCCGCCAGCGCCAGCCTTCCTTCTTGCCCGACGACTCGGCCAGGGCCGTGGCGCCGCCGGCCTGGACGCGCGCCATGGGGAAAGGCAGGCGCTCCACGTCGTTGCAGAGGCGGAAGAGCACGTACCCCGCCGCCAGGCTGTTGATCCGGCCGAAGATCATGCCGCACAGCATGAGCAGCACGGGCTTGATCCAGTGCGCGTGCAGGAAGGTGCGTTCGACCAGGGCCGGCGACCCCTTGGGCGGGATGGCCCACAACGGGATGTACTCCGAGACGCCGATGGCCTGGGGAGACTGCACGAAGTACTGGTCGTAAATGAAGACGCCGAACCCCGACGTGCTGGCCACCATGCCGCCGGCCACCCAGTACAGCACGATGATCTCCTGGGTGCGCAGGCGTACGAAGGTGCGCTTGGCCATCTCGATGAAGAGGATGATCGTCACCCACTCGGCGCCGCCCGCGACGCCTTCGCCGGTTACCAGCGACAGGTAGATGCCGCAGGGAAGGAACACAAAGCCCACGAACAGCGCGGCCACGATCGTCTTGACGTTGAAGCCGTGCTGGAAGGCCTCGCCGATGGGCATCAGCTCGTAACGTTCTTCGGGGACAGCGGGTTTGGCCGCAGCTCCCGACGCCGGTTGTTTCTCTGCCGTCAAACCGAGATCCTCACGAGCATGACAAGGCGACTTCGCAGAATCTGACGAGGAACATCCCCGCGCCCCGTCCCTGGCTCCGCCAGGATCGGGGCGCGCAAAAGTAAGGAGAAAATATATAGAATCGTTCTCGGCCATGTCAACACATTTTGAGGATTTTGTCGTTCTTTTCCGCCCGACGGATTGGCGGACGGCGGCGGGCGTTGCGGTCTGAATTGAACGGGGGTTGAGTTCCGCAGAGAAAACGGGTATAAAGAATTCTCCAT
>CAYPFP010000216.1:0-2872 GCA_964409935.1 uncultured Planctomycetota bacterium
GCGCCAGAGCCGTCTTGGATAATCAAGGATCAGCGTGAGACACTACACTAGAATGCGCGGATGGCGGCGGAATCCAGAGCCATGGAGGACGACAAAAAGGTGTTCGGCAAGGCGCCAACCGCAGTCGTGATCTTGTGCGCCGTGTTTGCGGCGCTCGCGTTCGCATCAGTGGCCCCGGCGCAACAGCCGTCCGACGCCCAGGCCGAGGCCGCGAAGGCCCTCGGATGTCCGGCGGAGTTCCGCCTCGACCTCGGCGGCGGCGTGAAGATGACGTTCGTGCTCGTGCCGGCGGGAGAGTTCATGATGGGCGCGCCCGCTGCGGAGTCGCCCCTCGACCCCGATGAAACCCCCCAGACGCGCGTCAGGTTCGCAAAGCCTTTCTGGATGCAGAAGTTCGAGGTCAGCAACCAGCAGTACCACTGCTTCGACCCCGTCCACGACAGCCGCCACATTGACACGCACTGGAAGGACCGCGTTGGTCCCGGCCATGCCGTCAACGACGACCTCCAGCCCGTCTGCCGCGTCTCGTGGAACCAGGCCAACGCCTTCTGCCGCTGGCTGAACGCCAGGGCGCAGGGGCAGGCCCTGCCCGTCGCGCCCGGCGGCTTCCGCCTGCCGACCGAGGCCGAGTGGGAATACGCCTGCCGCGCCGGCAGCGACACCCCTTGGCACTTCGGCGCCTCCGACGCGCCGATGGCCGACTACGCCAACCTCGCCGACAAGAGCCTTGCTTCCAACAAGCCCTGGGCCATCCGCGACGACCGCTTCAACGACAAGGCCGTCGTCTCCGCCCGTGTCGGCCAGTTCCGCCCCAACCCCTGGGGCCTGCACGACATGCACGGCAACGTGGCCGAGTGGTGTCTGAGCCTCTACAAGCCCTACCCCTACCGCGCCGACGACGGTCGCGCGCCCGACGTCGGGCGAGAAGACGTCGGCGCCGAAGGCCCCCGCGTCGCTGGAACGACGCGCCGCGTCGTGCGCGGCGGCTCGTGGGACGACCTGCCCCGCCGCTGCCGCTCCGCTTTCCGGCAGAATTATCCGCCCGACTATCGCGTCTACAACGTCGGGTTCAGGGTCGTCTGTCCGGTGAGGTAGGTCCTGCGCCGGCCTTCTGTTCGAATCTTGTAGACAAACCGCCATGCGTTCCTATAAGATGTGCGGTGAGGAGAATAGAACCGTGTCCCTTACCATCTCGGCAGAAACCCTTCCGCTTCGCATTGACTCGGATGGAGTCGTCCGTGTCGGCAGGACGCGCGTAACGCTGGACACGGTCGTCGGCGCCTTTCTGGACGGGGCCACCGCCGAAGAGATAGCCCATCGCTATCCCTCCGTTGCCCTCGCCGACGTCTACCTCGTGATTGCGTACTATCTTCGCCACCGGCCTGAAGTCGAAGAGTACTTGCGCACGCGACGCCGGCAATCCGCAGAGGTGCAACTCCAGAACGAGAAGCAATCGGATCCCCACGGCATCAGGAACCGCTTGCTGGCCCGCCGCCCGCAAAAGGCATCCTAGATCATGATCCGCCTGGCTGTGGACGAAGATTTCAACAATGACATCCTGCGGGGGCTTCTTCGGCGCAAGCCCGAACTTGACATTGTGCGCACCCAGGACGCCGGCCTTTCGGGGACGGATGACTCCGCGGTCTTGGAGTGGGCGGCGCGCGAAGCCAGGATTCTGCTCACTCACGATGTAACTACCATGACGCGACATGCCAGAGAGCGCGTGCGATCGTGAAGACCCATGCCCGGACTGTTTGCGGTTAACCAACGCATTCCGGTCGCGGACGCGATTGCGGATCTTCTTCTGGTCGCGGAGTGCAGTGCGGAGGGCGAGTGGGCCGGGCAGATAGTCCACCTCCCGCTTCGGTAGAAGGTATCTGCACGGAGTATGATAGAGGGTTCATTCGTTTCCTGCCGCTCCGCTTTCCGGCGGAATTACCGAGCCGCAGGCGCTTCATCGTGTTTGGGCCTCGGCCTGCGGCTTGAGCGTGGTGTTGACTCGATTTCGGAGACAAGCGTGAACAAGACCCTTCGCGTAGCCGCCGTGCAGCCGCCTGTGCCCCACGGACGCGAAGGGCGCGCCCGCAGCGTCGAGAGAGGCCTTGAACTGGCGAACGAAGCGGCGGGCGCCGGCGCGAAGATCATCTGCCTGCCGGAGTACTTCGGCCTGTTCGGCGCGCCGGGGCAGGAGTGGCCGGACTTGGTTCGCCCCCGCGACCCCCTTCTGAAGCGTTGTTCCGACCTGGCGCGCCGCAGGAAGGTCACGATCCTTTATCCCTCCCTCGAACGAAGCAAGGGGAGGCTCTACAACACCACATGGATTTTGTCCGCCACCGGCAGGGTCGTCGGGCGCTACCGCAAGGTCCACCTGACGCTCAGCGAACGGGAAGAGAACGGCATCTCGCCCGGCGACGGCTCCCCCGTCTTCTCGGCGAACGGCCTCCGCTTCGGCATCATGACGTGTTACGACGCCTACTTCCCGGAGGCGGCGCGCATCCTGGCCGTGGGAGGGGCGCAGGCCATCTTCTGGCCCTCGCTCCAACGCGCGGCGACCAGGGAGACCATCTCCCTTCAGACCCTGTCGAGGGCCTACGACAACTGCCTCTACGTGGTTCGCGCCAGCTACGGACACCCGAAGGATACGGTCTGGACGCCGGGCATGATGGCGGGCATGTCGTGCATCGTGGACTGGGACGGCCGCGTCGTCGCCGACCTCGGACACCGCGAAGGCTACGTCGCCGCCGACGTCCCCCTGGGCGAACCGCCCCCGCGCCCCCGCTCTTTCGGGGCCGCCCCCGAATCCCCAAGACGGTTCCTTTTCGAGGACCGCAGGCCCCGGCTCTACAAGCCCCTCTGCAGAAAGCCGCGTTAG
>CAYPFP010000217.1:0-2865 GCA_964409935.1 uncultured Planctomycetota bacterium
GCGCAAAAGAGAAAATACTGAAGCCGTGCTTGCGCATTTTGCGCCTCTTTGCGGCCAGAATCCGTTGCTGGAGAAGCAGCCGCGAAAATGCTCAAAAGCCGCAAGACGCCAACGGATCAAGCCGCACCTTTGCGCCTCTTGAGCCTCTTTGCGGCAAGTATCCGGCGCTAGAGAATCACCCGCAAGAAGGCATGAGAGTCGCAGAAAAGATTCCGCGTGTCCCTCTCATTCTGCTACACTGTTCTTGCGGCTTTTGCGATTCTCTGCGGCTATTCTGTTTAGGCCGCAAAAAGGCGCAAGAGCCGCAAGAAAAAAAACGGCATCAGTCTCTTCGCCTTTGAGGGTTGCGTCTTTTGCGATTCTCTGCGGCTATTCTCTTCAGGCCGTAAGATGGCACAAGAGTCCCAGTAAGAAACCTAGACTAGCGGTGGGAATCGGGGGCTTTGGCGGGAGGCAGGAGATTCTATGGTGACTGGCAAGGCATCCGTCGTTGAACGGCGTTCGCGGTTGGCGCAGATGGGGCTGCTGGGCAGGCGGCTGGCGGGGGAGACGGTCGTTGACGCGCACGCGCACATGGGGCCGTGGCATAATTTCCATATCCCCGAAAACGACGCCGAGGGGATGATCCGCGAGATGGATCGGGTGGGCATCGGCGTGGTGTGTCCGGCCGCGCACGCGAGCATCGGGCCGGACTTCGTGGAGGGCAACAACCTGGTGATCGCGGCGGCGCGCCGGTTTCCGGGCCGTATCGCGGGCTACATCGGCGTGAATCCGAATTACGAGGACGGCGTGCTCGTCGAGCTGGAGCGTTGCGAGAAGCTCGGCCTGAAGAACGTGAAGCTCCACAACATTCACGGGCTTTCGTACGACCACGCGAAATATCGGCCCGCGTTCGAGTTCGCGCACGAGCGGCGGGCGGCGGTGCTGGCGCATACGTGGGGCGCCGACGCGGCCTTGTTCGCCAACCTGTCGCGGACGTACTGCAACGCCCGGTTCCTCCTGGGGCATTCCGGCGTGGGGCGGTTCGACCTGTACTGCGACCTGGCCCGCCGGCACCACAACATCTACCTCGACTTGGCCACGTCGCTTTCGGGGTACGGGTGGATCGAGAGATTCGTCGCCGTGGTTGGCGCGGACAAGGTGCTTTACGGGTCGGACATCCCCTTCATCTCGGCGGCGCAGCAGATCGGCAAGGTCCTGTTCGCGCGCATCCGCGACGCCGACAAGCGCAAGATTCTCGGCCTCAACGCCAAGGCGGTGTTGGGTATCTGAACATCGGCGGGGCGGCGGTCCCGCTGTCCGGTCCTACCGGCGGAACAATCGAAGGAGCCGCATCTTGATCCAGTGCCTCGCTGCCCTGAGGAAGGGGATGGGGTTGACCCGCTCCTTCAAGACGTCGGGCCAAAGCCGCTGGATGATGCGCCTATGGAGTTCGTAAGGCGGTCTGCGGTGTTCGGCGGGGGCCGATAACAAGAGCGCCAGGAGATCGCGGCAGTTGAAGGGCGTGAAGGCTTCCTGCGCGATGTCCCACTCCAATTGGCTCATGGCCTGCCAGTTTCCCATCCGGTGTTCCCAGTAGAACAGGTCGAGGATGTCGAGGCCGCACGCGCGCGCCACGGGCGCCGCGAGGTCGAGCCATTGCCGGAAATGGCGGGCCGCGAACTCGTTTCCGGGCATTCCGGCAAGGCGGGCGAGTTCAGGGCCGTCTATCGTCCGGGGGTATGCGTCCTTGTAGTAGAAGCATCTGGCCGTCTCGCTCACGTTCCCCTTGAGGCAGACCCTGTCCTGCGGGTAGGCGCGGTGCAGTCCGTAGGCGATGTCGCCCCAGGCCTCATGCGCGTCCGCGACGTTGGCCATGTATATCCGGCGGAAGTCGTCAGGCATGCGCTCTTTGCAGTCCATGACCTCGTGCCGCAGCCCCAGCGAAGGCAACAGCCGGGCGGGCACGGCCACGTCGTGACTCTTGGGGGTCAGCCTGTCGTAGACGAGGGTATAGCAGTAGAGGTCCGAAGCGATGTCGCGGGCGGCGGCCAGGAGGGTGCGGCTGTCCACGCCGGCCGTGATCGGCAACGCCAGCCTGAACCGCGCGGCCGCGCCTACCACCATGCGCTTCAGGAGAGCGGCGGCCCGTTCGGCGGCCTCGTCGAGGTCGAGGGGGATCAAGGGCTGTCGCGGCCAGAACCGCCTGGTTTCACCGGTGCGCAGGTCCAGGTAGTGGTTGGGCGTCAGGTGCGATATGCCCCTGTAAAGGGAGACCCCGCTGGGCCACCAGTACTCTCTGTCCTTGCGGCGATAGGAGGAGTTGTTGAAGTGCTGTTCCGCCTCGTGGCTGTAGGCCGGGTTCGGCATGAGCGACGGCTGCGAGGCGCAACAGAAGGGCGCGGGTTGCGTGTAATAGACGGAGCGCAGGCCGCACGGGTCGCCGAGGAGGACGGCGGCGTCGCCGTTGCTGGCGATCAGAATCCAGCGGCCGGCGATTCCGGAGGTGCGCGGGATAACGTCCAGCGGGTTCCGGCTTTCGGGGAGAAGGCGCTTGAGTATCCGGGCGTCGTCCTTTTCGGGGCGGTCCGGGTCCACCATGTAGCCCAGCAGCGTCAGCTCCAGGCGATTGTCAGCGGCCTGCGCAAGGCCCAGGTCGGGGTGGGCCTCAACGAAAAAGCCGCCCCTGATCTGGGTCTTTTTCCATGAAGGAAACCTTCCCGGCGGGGTCCGGCACAAGAGGAACTGCCGGCGGTAGCGCAGACGGTCCAGGGCCGTTGTCGTTGTGTCTTCCACGAAAAATCCTCGGGACGGCGGGTCTGGCCCATGCGTATGCCTTGAACAATGTACTACGTACGGGCGCGGCGTGCAAGCGGGAAGAAGCCC
>CAYPFP010000218.1:0-2821 GCA_964409935.1 uncultured Planctomycetota bacterium
GCATGGAGAACCTGGCGCGCCGTTTCGGTGGGCGTCTGGCCTTTTGGTGTCCGGTGGACATCCAGCAGACGATGGTCTTTGGCTCGGTCGAGGACGTGCGCCGCTATGCCCGCAGGCTTATGTGGACGCTCGGCAACTTCGACGGCGGCTTTATCGCGCAGTGGTACGCCTCCCCCGCCGCCGTCGAACACAGCCAGGAAAAAATCACCGCCATGGCTGAAAGTTTTGTAAAATATGGTGTGTACCCTTTGTCGCCGCCCTGAGCGCGGCCGCGAACCGACAGGACGTGATACATGTTGCCGCCGATCAAAGGCTTCATCGAGAACACGCTGATTGACTGGGAAGGCAAGATCGCCTCGATCGTCTTCCTTCCCCTGTGCAACTGGCGCTGCGGCTACTGCCACGCCACCCACCTCGTCGCCGGCAACAATGAACTGGAGTCCATTCCCCTCTCGGCCGTCACGTCCCTCCTGGATTCGCACAAGGGATGGATTGACGGCGTCGTCATCACCGGCGGCGAACCCACCCTTCACAGCGGTCTCGACCAGCTCTGCGAAGAGTTCAAGAACCGCAGTCTCCTCGTCAAACTCGACACCAATGGCTCTATTCCCCGCGTCCTCAGGAACCTGACCGAGCGCAAACTCATTGACTACGTCGCCATGGACCTCAAGGCCCCCCTGACGGCCCGCTACGCCGAAATCGCCAGGGCCAAGGTGGACCTCCTCGATATCCACGACACCATCGAACACCTCATCGGCTCGCAGATCGAACACGAATTCCGCATGACGGTCTGCCCCACGCTCCTCGGCGAGGACGACGTCCTCGCCGCGGCCAGGGCCGTCCGGGGCGCGCAGCGTTTCATCCTTCAACAGTTCAGCCCCCAGCGCTGCCTCGACAAGGCTTTTGAGACGATCACGCCGTACCCGCGCGAGCGCCTCGTCGAGTGGGCCGCGAAATGTGCGCCCTTCGTCAAGGCCGCCTACCTGCGCGGCGATGCCGCCGACCGCAAAAAATGACCTTCCCCCGTTCAAGCAGGAGCGCCCTATGAAAGAGGCCCTCTTCTGGGAAAAGTCCGGCGACACCAGGGTGCAGTGCAGGCTCTGCCCCAAGAACTGCCTCATCGCCGACGGCAAGCACGGCTACTGCCGCGCGCGCGAGAATCACGGCGGCGTCCTCTACTCCGTCATCTACGAGCGCTGCACGTCCGTCGCCATGGACCCCATCGAGAAGAAACCGCTCTACCACTTTTTCCCCGGCACGCAGATTCTCTCGATCGGGACGCGCGGCTGCAATTTCGGCTGCCTCCACTGCCAGAACTACGGCATCTCGCAGGGCGACGCGCCCCTACAGGAGATCAAGAAGGAGTGGGCCGTGGCCGCCGCTGTGCAGCAAGGTTCGGTGGGGATTGCCTACACTTACAACGAGCCTTTCATCTGGTATGAATTCGTGAAGGACGCCTCCATACTGGCCAGGCAGAAGGGCCTCAAGAACGTCCTGGTGACCAACGGCTACGTCAACCCCGAACCCCTCGAAGAACTGCTGCCGCTCGTGGACGCCATGAACATTGACATCAAGGCGTTCACGCCCGAATTCTACAAGAAAATCTGCATGGGCACGCTCGAACCGGTCCTCGACACCGTCAAGCGTTCGTGCAAGTCAACCCATGTCGAGGTCACCAACCTCATCATCCCCGGCCATAACGACACCGACCAGGAGTTCGAGTCTCTCGCCGCCTGGATCGCCGACAACGCCGGTCCCCATACCCCCGCGCACCTGTCGTGCCATTTCCCTCGCCATCGCCTCAACGCCGGCGTCACCCCCCAGGAGACCCTCCTGCGCGCCTGGCGTTTCTTCGCCAAGCGCCTCAAGTACGTCTACGTCGGCAACGTCCAGATACCGCAGGCCGGCAACACCTTCTGCCGCGTCTGCGGCGCCCTGCAGATCGAACGCCTCGGATACCGCACCCAGGTCCGGCACATGGGCAAAGACGGCAAGTGCCTCCAATGCGGTTCGGAAAACAACGTCAAGACATGACGCTCAGCCAGGAACATTTCACTACTACACCGCTCTTGCGCCTCTTGCGCTCCTGCACGCCAGACGGTTAGGCGGGTCTTTGCGGCTGCCCTCTTCTCTCCCTGATTCCACTACTCCGTTCTTGCGCCTTTTGCGCCTCTTTGCGGCTATCCTCTCTCATACATCAAAGACCTTCAGGACCTCGTGCCCGTAGTGGTTGATCACCTTGACGGCCATCTTCTGGGCCGCTCGCCGGGGAGGGGATATTGCCGCCATGTCCTCTTGGTACTGGTGCCAGGCACCAATGGTGCCTGGCACCAGTACGTAGTCCCCAACTGCCCAGGGGTCTCCCCGGAATTCAGGGACCGTATGGATGCCCTAAACTCACGCCTTGGAGTCGCGCCTTTGTTGCCAGGTTTAGAACGACTTTGAACTCTTTGCTCGTCCTAAACTTACGGACGATGACGAGAACATCGGCTCGGGGGGCAATGTAGAAGCCTTCCAGAAATTGAGGGGACTTTTTGTTCGTGACCTTAACGATAGCCATATACCCGCCAAGATAAAGCCGGTAGTGATTAACTCCTTCATAGCGAGTTCTATCGGGGTTCAGCATCGCGACGTCTCGTGGTGGCTCCTCAAACCTAGACAATGCGACAGCGTATTCTTCAGGCCGTCCGGGATCTCTCGCCTGTATATGGGCACGAAGTTCTTCAGCGTAGGGTCCAAGCTGAACTTGGTTGAAGAAGCGGGCAGTGGGGACAGACGCAATACTGTTCGGCACGGTAATTGTACGGCCAGGAGCGTGCCG
>CAYPFP010000219.1:0-2686 GCA_964409935.1 uncultured Planctomycetota bacterium
CCCCCCTCGGCGTTTGATGTCCCCTCAAAAAATGCCTTTTTCGCGACAGGCTTAGCGGGAGGTTTTGTGTTGACAAGCCGAATCTGGGGGCATAGACTCTGCGCGTTTCCTGAGTCAAGGGAAGGGCCTCTCAGTGAACAAGACATTGCGCATCGGTCTGGTGGGGGCGGGTTTCGCGGCGCGGTATCATTACGAGTGCCTTCGCCGCGTCTACGGGGTGAGGGTCGAGATAGCCGGCGTCACCTCGCGGCGGCGCGAGAGTTGCGAGGCGTTTGCGGCGCAGCGGCAGCTCGCGCCCTACGAATCCGTCGAGGCCATGCTCGACAAGGTGGACATCCTCGACATCTGCTCCCCGCCGTACGCCCATGAAGCGGGCATCCTGGCCGCCGCGCGCGCAGGAAAGGGCATCATCTGCGAGAAACCCCTCACCGGCTGCTTCGGGCCGGAAGGCGCAGGGGACGAGTTCCGCGGGGACTCGGCCTCGAAAGCGGAAATGTTGCGCGAGGTGATTGCGCGGCTCCGGCGCATCGCCGACGCCGTGCGCGCGCCCGACGTCGGGCGCGAGCGCGGCGTTTTTTTCGGCTACGCCGAAAACTTCGTCTATGCGCCAAGCGTGCAGAAGGAGCGCGAGATCATCGCCAAGACCGGCGCGCAAGTCCTGCGCATGATGGGCGAGGAGTCCCACAACGGCTCGCACTCGCCCACGTACGGCTTCTGGCGGCTGGCGGGCGGGGGATCGCTCATCGGCAAGGGTTGCCACCCGCTGACGGGCATGCTCTACCTGAAGCGCGTCGAGGGCATTGCCCGCGACGGCAAGCCCATCCGGCCGGCGGCCGTCACGGCCAGGACGCACCAGATCACGCGCCTGAAGAACTACCGCGACCTCGGCCTCATCCGCACGGATTACCACGACATCGAGGACTGCGGCATCATGCACGTCACCTTCGAGGACGGCACCGTCTGCGACGCCCTCACCAGCGAGATCGTGCTCGGCGGCATCTACGATTACATCGAGGTCTTCGCCAATAACCACCGCACGCGCTGCCGGCTCAGTCCGGCGGGATTGATGGAGACGTACAACCCGCGTGGCGAGCAGTTCAAGGACGTCTATCTGGTGGAAAAGATCAGTTCGCAGGAAGGTTGGTCCCCCGCCGCGCCCGACGAGAACTTCACCATGGGCTACCAGGGCGAACTGCAGGACTTCATCGCCTCCGCCGCCGAAGGCCGCGCGCCGCAGTCCGACCTCGAACTGGCCCTCGACACCACCGCGACGATCTACGCCGCGTATGTGTCGGATGAGAATAAGGGAAAGGAAGTTGAGGTGGCGTTACTGTAATTGTAGGCGATTACCATGAAGAAGATCGTCATCATTGCTGGGCCGAACGGGGCGGGGAAGACCACCTTCGCGCGGGAGTTCCTGCCGCACGAGGCGGGGTGCCCGGACTTCGTCAATGTGGACCTTATTGCCGCAGGGCTTTCGCCATTTGACCAGGACTTGGCCGCCATTCGTGCCGGGCGGATCATGCTTGAGGAGATTCATCGCAGGGCGCGTGAAGGGCAGAGCTTCGCCTTCGAGACCACGTTGAGCGGGCGCCGTTACGCCCGGATGATCCCTCGATGGCGCGCAGCAGGTTACCATGTGAAGCTGATCTTCCTCCAACTCCCGACGGCGGACCTGGCCGTGGCGCGCGTGGCTGCGCGTGTGGCGCAGGGCGGGCACAACGTGCCCGAACCTGTCGTGCGGCGGCGCTTTGACAGCGGACTGCGCAACTTCTATAATACATATCGGGCAGTGGTGGACAGTTGGGTTCTATATGACAACTCCGGCGTTACCCCTCGCCTTGTTGCTTCGGGAGACAACCCATGATCCGACAAATGCAAGGCTCGAAAGACCCTGATATTCTCGCATCAGCCAAGGCCCTTCGCCGCGCAGCACGTCGGGCCTTGGAGCTTGGCCGGCAAACAGGTACGCCCGTCTATGTCTTGCAAGGCGGGCGGATAGTTGACCTCACGAAGCGGAAGCGGCGGCGCGGCTCTGTGCATGGGAGATGACTCTGGGTGTGGCCGCACACACGCGGCGGGGGATTGACGGCCCTTCGAACCTTGGATAGAATTCTGTTAGAAGACAAATGCCGACCATTCTGACGATAGGTCCGTATCGGTTCTTCTTCGTCTCCCTCGACAGGGGTGATCCGCCCCATGTCCATGTGAGACGTGAGAAAAGGGTTGCGAAGTTCTGGCTGGATGCCGTGGCTTTGGAGCGGGCGGGAGGATTCGACCGGACCGAACTCAATACAATCGCCAAGCTCGTCCACGAACACCGCGCGCCCCGTACCAACCCTGGGGCCTGAGGCCTTGCGACACAGTTTAACAGCAGGTTGGTACGGGGCGCGACTCCGTTGGAGAGATGGCATGAATTCTTTGGACACTGAGATGCTGGAGGCCCGCGCTCGATCCGTCACGGTCAGTGAGGAAGCGTTGAGCGTTGATCTCATGGACGGTCGAACCCTCGTTGTTCCGCTGGTCTGGTATCCTCGCCTCTGGCACGGCACGCCCGAGGAGCGCAATCATTTTGAGATCATCGGGGATGGAGCCTACATCCACTGGCCGGATCTTGACGAAGACTTGACCGTCGCCGGCCTCTTGGCCGGTCGCCGCTCGGGGGAAAGCCCCCGCTCGCTGAAGA
>CAYPFP010000220.1:0-2543 GCA_964409935.1 uncultured Planctomycetota bacterium
CAGCATGAGATTCGGCGAACCCCCCCAAAAGCAGCCCCCCGAGGCCGTGCCCGCTGGCGCCGCCCCGCCCGTCGCCGTCACGGAAATGGCCATTGCCCAAGTCCTGTCCGAAAAGACCGCCGTCCCCCTGCAAATCATAACCGGCCACCTGGAAGGGATGAACCAGTCGCGCCTCCTCCAGATGGAAGCCTTCCTGAAACAGAGAGTAATTGGTCAGGACGAAGCGGTTGAGCGCGTCTGCCGCCGCCTGCTCATGGCCCATGCGCGGCTTCGCGACAGGCGCGGGCCGCTTGGGGTCTTCCTGTTCCTGGGGCCTACCGGCGTCGGCAAGACCGAACTGGCCCGCTCGCTCGCCGTCTTCCTGTTCGGCTCCGACGCCCACATGATCCGCCTGGACATGTCCGAGTACATCGAGGAACACAGCGTCGCCAAGCTCATCGGCTCTCCGCCAGGATATCTCGGGCACGAAGAAGAAGGGCAACTCACCGGCAGGCTCCGCACCCGCCCCTATTCGGTCGTGCTCCTGGATGAGGTCGAGAAGGCCCATCTGCGAGTGTTCGACATGTTCCTGCAGGTCTTTGACGAGGGCCGGCTGACCGACTCCAAGGGCCGCACCGCCGACGCCCGCCACGCCATCTTCGTTATGACCTCCAACATCCCCGCCGACAAGCGCGTCGGCTTCCAGTACCTGACCGCCCCGGAAGCCGACGCCACCGTGCCGGGAGAGTTGCGCCAGCGTTTCCGTCAGGAGTTTCTCAATCGCATAGACGAGCAGATTCTGTTTCGACGGCTGACAACGGACCATGTGCGGCACATCCTCGGCAACATGCTCGACGACCTGGCCCGCGGCTTTCACGCCCGCCTCCGCAAGCCGCTGCGCGTGTCCGAGCCGGCGTTCGACTTGTTGGCCCGGGAGGGATACAATACTGAATACGGCGTCCGGGAGTTGCGCCGCACGGTCGAGAGGCTCGTCGAGGTCCCGCTCTCCCACATCATCCTGGACGACCAATTCAAGAACTGGCCCGGCGTGGAGGTGGCCGTGCATGAAGGGCGGGTTCGCCTTCAACCTTTGCCGGGCAAGTCGCAGTAGAGTCGAACCCCTAAAACGAGGTTGACATGGGAACGTGGCGCAGTTTCTTTCGCAGATTCTTCGGCAGCATCAGTGACCAGAAGCGGGCCGCGCCTCCGCCCTCGCACCCGCCTGTCCCGCAACGGCCGTCCAGGCCGCCCGCCAAACACAGACGGCCCGCCGGCCCGCCGGACGGAGGGGCCGCCGAGTTCCGCCCCTGGCCCATCGGCACGACCGTCGGCGGCTTCTACCGCATCTCCGGCCTTTTGGGGGCGGGCGGGATGGGCGTAGTTTACCGGGCCTATGATGAGGTGATGCATCGCGACGTGGCCGTCAAGGTACCCCTGAGCCGGCGCGACTATGACGAAAAGGCTCGAATATACCGGCTCGTGCGGTTTGTGGACGACCCCGACGCCAAGCGCGACCTGCTGCAAGAGGTCCGCGCCTGGATGGCCCTTGCGCACCCCTGCATCGTGCGCGCCTTCGACGTGCAAGACGATGAGACGACGGACTACATGCCGGCCATCTTCATGGACTACTGCGACGGCGGCAGCCTGCACGACTGGATATACGGGGGGCCGGGCTTGACCCTGGCGCAGGGGCTGGACGCCGCCATCCAGGTCTGCTGGGCGATGGAGTTCGTGCACGAGCGCGGGATACTCCATCGGGATTTAAAGCCCCACAACGTGCTCGTAGTCAAGGACGAATCGGGCGGGCCGGGCAAGGCCCTGGTGACCGACCTGGGCCTGGCCAAGGCCTTGGGGTCGCGCCACGACGAGACGCAGGGCGGCGCGCTGCCGCCCCAGGAGTCGGGACTGCGCCTGACCCTGAGCAGGGCGGGCGGCACACCCGACTACATGCCGCCGGAGCAGTGGGAGGGCCAGGTCGGCCAGCCCTCCGACGTCTATGCCTTCGGGGTGATGCTGTACGAAGTCTTCTGCCGCCGGCGGCCGTTCCATGGGGCGCGGGACCTCTCTGAATTGCGGCAGATGCACCGCGCACAGCAGGCCGCCGACCCCCGCCGCCTCAACCGGCAGATTCCGCCGGCCCTGGCTGAACTGATGGTCGCGTGTCTGGCCAAGCCGATGGACAAGAGGCCGAGGGGATTCGACCTGCTGGCCGGGCCGTTGGAGGCGGCCTATCGGGACGCGACCGGGCAGGAGTATCACACGACGCGGACCAGGCCGACCTTGAAGGAATTGACGCGCGAGGAGCGATTGTCTCAGGCATGGGCCAGGGTGCGCCTGGGGAGTGGGTGTCATCGCCGGGGCGACCTGGACTGGGCGCAGCGGGAATTCAAGGAGGCGGGGGCCATCTTCCGCGAGTTGGGCGACAAGGCGGGGCTGTCGGCCTCTCTTGGCTACCAGGCGTTGATCCTGCAGGACTGGGGCCGCCTGGATGAGGCGATGGCCTTGCTCAAGCACGGAGAGGCCGTCTTCCGCGAGTTGGGCGACAAGGAGGGGCTGTCGGCCTC
>CAYPFP010000221.1:0-2382 GCA_964409935.1 uncultured Planctomycetota bacterium
CTTCACGCGTTCGACGCCCGGCAGGACGGGAATGCGCGCCGGCGCCGCTTTCTGGGGCTTCTCGAAGTAGAGGCGCGAGCCAAATTGGTAGAGAGGCATGCGACCCAGCGCCAGGTGCTGAAGGATGTAGTCGGCCGAGGCGGGCCCCGCCCTGTCGCCCTGATGGGAGTAAAGGGCGATGCAGTCGCGATAGACCAGCTCAAAGAGCGGCACATACCAGCCGCCGGGAGGGAGCGAGTCCGGATGGTTGCGATAGTTCAACAGCCCTTCGAAGTAATGCGAGTGCGGCACGGCCCACTCCATGCCCATCTCCGAACCGTGCACGCCGAAAAGGCTGCGGGCGTAGTCCGAGAGTGCTTGGCGGCACTCGATGTCGCCGCGATAGTCCAGGGGGTGGTCGGGCGCGTGGCACTCGGTCATGCCGACCGCAAAGGTGGTATCGGTAAAGTAGGCGGTGGGCGCGAAGAGTTCCTTCACTTTGGGCAGATTCTTGTCGGGACGCCCGGCCAGTTCCAGCGCCATTTTGGGGCAGATGAACCAGGCCTGGCCGCCGGCCCAGTTGCCGGCCTTGCGGATAGCGCCGGTCTTGTTTTGCGCGATGTACTTCTCGTCCCAGGAGGGGGCATCGCGGTAGAAGTCCAGGTAGTTGTCGTGAAGGCCGAAGAGATAGCCGGTGGCGCGGATGCGTTCGGAGGCCTTCTGGAGGGCGTCGTTGCCGCCGCATTCGGGCGCGGCGGGCAGGATGTCGGGGTGCTGATTGTCGTAACCGCGATGAATCCAGCCGGCCAGGACAAAGAGACCGCGGTCAATGCCGACGTCGTTGCGCAGGTGTTCGGCGATTCGGGCGGTTTCCTCGAAGGTATAACCCAAATGGACATTCTCGCTTGCGGTCCCGCGATGGAAACGCGAACCCGGAATGGTGCGCGAGAGCGTAAAGGGCTTGAAGATGGGCGCGCCGAAAAGCCCGGCCGCGCTGGGGTTTTCGGCCAGCTTTTCCGGCCAGCGTCTCAACAGGCCCTGGGCGCGGGCGATGGGGCGATACGCCTGGGCCACCTCGACGTAACCGCCTCCCGCCAGCAGGTCCACGCGCACCCCTCTGGACGATGCGCCGTGATCGAGGGAAAGCGCCAACACCTGCCGGCCCGGCAAGAGCGGCAGGTCCTGAAACGTGCTCTGCACGTGGGCTGCCACGTAGGGGTCGCGCCAGGAGACCAGGCACGCCCCGCCCTTGCGCGAGGCGCCGACCATCATCATCTGGCACCCGCCCCACGAGTATGTGGGGAAACGGCGCGAGAACATACGGCCGCTGTCGGCGGGGATGGCCATGCCGATCCAGGAAGGGACATAGTACGCGCCCTGCTGGGCATCGGTGACCCAGAGCGACTTCTCCGGAAAGCGCACGGACTGGAGTTGCCACGCGCCGGGCAGGGACGCCTCCCATGCGAATTCCACAGCCGGCAGGTCCGGCACGAGCGACGCGGAGAACTTCACGACAAGGCCGGTCAGTTCGCGTTCCTCGGCGGGAGGGCTGTAGAGCATGCGCAGCACGCCCGGCTCCGAGGAAATGCCGCTGAACTTCAGGATCGGCAGGACGCGCTGCCGCTCGCCGTCGGTAAGCGACACGGACCCGAAGCCGTCCGCGCCGAAGGACGACGCCCATATCTCGCCGCTCCGCTTGTCCAGCAATTCATAGAAGCCCTCGTCGCGGGAGACGCTCAGGCGGATGAACGGGTTCTCGATGGAGACGGCGTCGCGCAGGCGCCCGCGAAGGCGGACGATCCGCCCCGCGATCTCATCGGGAGACATGGGGGTCGGCTTGCCGACGACCGGCGCCTCCGCCGAGACAACGAGTTTCTTCGACCAGTACGTCTCGCAAATCCGGTCGCCGTGACGACCCCCGCCGGGGGCGAAAAGGCCGATGTGAATGAAGTATTCGCCTTCGAGGGCGTCGGGCGGGACGGCGATCTCGTGGGGGCCGTCCACAACGAGCCTCTGCGGCGTCCAGGCGCGGGTCGAGAGCGGCGGTTCGTGATCCTGCTGGAAGGGAATCTTCTCGCACGACTGCGCGCGTTCGAAGTGCACGAAGACGCGATAGTCCCGATCCGCCGGAACCGCGCCCGTGTTCCTGAAGTAGTAGACGACGCCGACTCTATCGCCCGGACGCGCCGTCGCCGATTCGAGCAGGACGTTCTCCAGGACCGGTTTGAATTCGTTCGGGGGAACCGCCTCCTGGGCGGAGACGACCCGCGCGAAGAACAACGCGAGCAGCAGGCAGGACGCCGTTTTCATCGCCGGGGGGACTCCTTTCGAAGGGTTCGCGCGATGGCCTCCACGCGCATAAAGATACCGGCGGGCAAAAATCAAGTCAAGCGCGATTCACGC
>CAYPFP010000222.1:0-2121 GCA_964409935.1 uncultured Planctomycetota bacterium
ACAGCCACATCCGAAGCGTCAAGTTCGCCCTGAACAACAAGACCGCGCCGGCGGTCGAGATCGGCACGGGACTGCACCGCGGCTGGGCGGAACAGTGGTTTGAGCTGGCGCCCGCAGCAACGCCCGTTCTGCGTTTTGAGCTGGGCTATCCCGTTCCCGAAGACGCCGGGCAGAAACCGCCGCGTCCCCTGGCCTGGTCGGTGAGCGTGAACGGCGCGGAAGTCTGGCGCGAGACCGTCGCCGCTGATCCGGCGTGGCGGTCGCGAGAGATCGCGCTCGCACCTTTCGCGGGGCGCACGATATTGCTGACGCTCTCGGCGGAAGAACTCTCCGACCAGAATGTCCACGCGGTCCACACGCTCGTTCCGGCCCGCTTCGGGAACGTTCGAATCACAGCCAACCCTTTCCCCGAAACGAATCCGCTCACCGTGACGCCGCCCGCGCCAGGACGCGTCATCTTCGAGGACCGCTTCGGCGGGCAGTCGCTTCAACCCGGATGGGCGCTGGAAATGTCGCCCGACCACGGACCGTCAGGCCGCGTGGCCGCGGAGGAGGGGCAACTCGTCTTCGCGGGCAAGCACTACAAACACCAATACGTCGCCCGCCCCTTTCCGGGCCAGGCCGATACGGCACAAGTCCTTTGTATGACACAACCTACGGGTTGCAGCGGCCGCTGGAACCCCGGCATCGGCCTGTGGTGGGGGCCGGGGCGCTGGGCCTTCGCCAGCCTCGGCGGAGACGGTTATATGGCAGAGGTCGCCGGGTACGGATGCCGCAGCCTGCCGCTTGCGGCAACGGAAAAATTGGTATACGAGGAACAGTTCTGCGGCTGGCTCCGGCTGAAACTCTCGCCCACCCACATACAATTCTTCCACAGCGCCGACGGCAAGACGTGGACGCTAAAGGCTGCGTTCCCGCGCGACCAGAAATACGCCGGGCCTCCCCAGACACTCATTCTCGGTCGAGGGACGGGCGGCCCCAAGGAGGTGTTCAGGAACGACGAGCGATGGGACTCGACGGGGGGCGTCTGCTTCATCGCGCAGCTTGTGATCGGAAGCGACTGATACCTCAAGGTCTCCCGCTCGCTGTGTTATACTGTGGATAGACGATACGCAAGAAGGCATGAACATGTTCGTGAAATTTTTCCAGATCGCCGCACTGCTGTTTCCGGCGGCAGCCCTGCTGGCGCAATCTCCCGACAGAGCAACGGACCTGCTTCGTCGCCTGGCGTCGGATGACGCCATCGCGCGGCAGGCAGCCGCCAACGAGCTGGGACGCCTGGGAGATGTGCGCGCGGTCGAACCGTTGACGACGGCCCTGCGCGACAAGGACTGGGGCGTGCGCCGCGAGGCCGCGCAGGCCCTGGCGAAGTTCGGGAAGTCCGGCATCCCTCCGCTCATCGCCGCCTTGAAGGACGACGACTGGGTCGTCCGCCAGGAGGCCGCCAAGGCGTTAGGGACATGCGGCCCGCCCGCCGTCGAACCGTTGCTCGCCGCGCTCCGAGACCCGGACTGGCGGATGCGTTCGGGCGCGGCGTCCGCTTTGGGCAGGATCAAGGACGCCCGCGCCGTCGAACCGCTCCTGGTCGCGCTCAAGGACACCGACCAACTCGTTCATCTTGCGGCCGCGCAGGCCCTGGGCGACATCGCCGAACCCGCCGTCGCGCCGCTGATCTCCACGCTCAAGGATCCGGACTGGCGTATCGTCTGCTCGGCGGTGGAGGCCTTGTCGAAGGTGGGCAAGCCTGCGGTTCAACCCCTGATCGCCGCCGCGCAGGACGCCTCGCTCCCCAACCGGTGGGCGGCGGCGTGGGCGCTGGAGATCATCGGAACCCCCGAGGCGAAAAAAGCCGTGGACGCCTTCCTGGACGGCAGGAGCCTGGCCGATATCACGCAGAACTACTCGTTTCTCATCAAGCGCGGACAGACCTACGATGAGTTCCTTCTCATCCTGGCCCTGGAGAGATTCGGCCACCCGACAGGATACGGCTATCCCCGGATGGCGCAAGACTTTATGAACAGCGGAAACCCCCTCCTGCGCGAGGCCGGGCGGCGGTGGGCCGTGCGGTACAAGTACGAAATCCTCAACCAGTTCGGCCCCGCCGGCGGGCCGCAGTGGCGG
>CAYPFP010000223.1:0-2107 GCA_964409935.1 uncultured Planctomycetota bacterium
GGCCGAAGGGCAGCATTCGCAGGGCAAAGGCGAGGGCACAGGCGCCCCCAACCCACAGGGCGGTTGAGGCAAACGGATGAGAAGACGCATGGGACTGGCTATCGGCCGGCAGATGTCCGGGAACAGCTCGGTCGGCGGCGTGGTCGGCGTTTGTCATGGCGGATGCTCCTTGGTCCTCATCTGCTCGACAAGGTCTCTGGCTCTCTGGAGGCCGGCCTCGCGGGTGTGAATCTTCTCTTCGAGTTGCTCGTCTCGAATCTGTGCAAGTATCTGCTTGAACACCGGGCCGGGGCGGACTCCCATGGCGATGAGGTCGTGCCCGGTGACGAGCGGGGGCGGCAGTATCTTCTCCTGCGTGAGTTCCCGGCGTCTGTTGACGGTATAGCGGTGGGCGGCGAGGTCGCTCGTGGAGGCCAGCACATCGGCCTTGTGAAGGGCGAGAAGCTCGTCGAACCCCGGCTCGGCGAACAGCCTCTTCTGCGTGCTGAGGCGCATCTTCTCGGCGCCGACGAAGACCATGTGGCGTTTGACGAGCCAGACGATACGATGGCGGGAATCGTTGGAGAGCCTGAGCCGCTGGCAGATGGCGTCGGCAATCCTCGCCCCGACGCTCTCGTGGTGGGGGTAGCGAGTCCGTTCCCCCCGCTGTATCGTCGGCGGTTTGCCCACGTCGTGCAGCAGTGTGCTCATGGCCAGTTCGAAGCTGGGATTCTCAAGAAAGTCCAGGGCCAGAAGCGAGTGCGTAAACACGTCGCCTTCGGGGTGCCAGGAAGGCGGTTGCTCAACGCCGACCATGGCCTCCACCTCGGGCAGTATCTGGCGGAGCAAACCGACTTCGCGCAGGAGGCGGACTCCGCGGGACGCGCCGTGCCGCGTGAGTATCTTGCGAAGCTCGTCGGCGATTCGTTCGGGACTGATGGTGGTAACCTTGGGGGCAAGTTCGGCGATGGCCGCCCGTGTGGCCGGCTCAATATCGAAATCGAGAAAGGCGGCGAAGCGGACGGCGCGAATCAGGCGAAGCCGGTCCTCGGAAAATCGGGCCTTGGCATCCCCGATGGTGCGGACCAGCCTGCCTTTGATGTCCGCTTGTCCGGCGACGTAGTCCAACACCTTCGCCGTGACAGGGTCGTAAAGGAGTCCGTTGATGGTGAAGTCGCGGCGCTGCACATCGTCCTCGGCGGTTGTGAAGCGCACGCTGGTCGGGTGGCGGCCATCGCGATAGTCGCCCTCGGACCGGAAGGTGGCCACCTCGAACTGGTGATCGTCCACGAGGACCACGACCACGCCGAAGCTGGCGCCCACCAGACGGGATTTCGGGAAGAGGCGGCGAACCTGTTCGGGCCTGGCGCTGGTGGCGATATCGAAATCGGTAGGCTGTCTGCCCATGACCATGTCGCGTACGCAGCCGCCGGCAAAGACCGCCTGGTGGCCGTTCTGCTGAAGGATGCGGACAATGTGTTCCGCAAGCTGTGCAGGATCGTTCATGCCCAAGATATTATGTAACCGGCTTTGTCGTGTCAACAGGGCAACGGAAGGAGGGCTTGCGCGGGGCATAACCGGTGCGTAGAATATGCCGGACAATGCCATTGGATTGGTCAGGAGCATGCCATGTCCAGGAGAATACGGTGGGCGCTGGTAGGGTGCGGCGACATCGCGGAGAAGGCCACCGCGCCGGCCATCAACGGGGACCCCAATTCCGTCTTGCACGCCGCCGTGCGTCGCGACGCCGTCAAAGGGCGGGAGTTCGCGCGACGGCACCATGCGCGGGTGTTCTACGACAACGTCGAGGAAGCCGTGCGGGACGCCGAGGTGGATGCCGTATACGTGGCGACGCCCGTGGGCGTGCACAGGGAGCACACCATCGCCGCGTGTGAGGCGGGCAAGCATGTGCTTTGCGAGAAGCCGATGGCCATGAACGCGGAGGAATGCGACGACATGGTCGAGGCGGCCCGGCGGAACGGCGTGACTCTCGGCGTATCGTACTACCGCCGCCTGTACGCCAAGGTGGTGCGTGTGACGGAGCTTCTGGCGCAGGGCGTGATCGGCAGGCCCGTGATGGTCAGGATAGACCTGCGGGGTTGGTATGATCCGGCGGCCGACGACCCGA
>CAYPFP010000224.1:0-2082 GCA_964409935.1 uncultured Planctomycetota bacterium
TTGTTATCGGCACGCTCCTGGCCGTACAATTACCGTGCCGAACAGTATTGCGTCTATCCCCATTAGCTGTCTGTCCCCATTGGCTAGCGAATCGTCAGATACGGCGGAGGCGGATGTGTCCTGTCTATCTACCGCGCATACCGTACGGACAGGGCGGCGTCGTAGGCGGCCTTGGTGAGGTTGCGGACTTTGACGGATTGCCAGAGGGCTTCGCCTAACGAGGGGCTGTTGGCGGCGCCGAAGCCCACGACGGCGCGTCCGTTGTGCGCGGGGCGGGTGTATCGGCCTGTGCCGTCGAGCCGCAGTTCGCCGTCCTCGTACACCTTGAAGTCCTTGTCCTTCACGACGATCCGGTAGGTGTGGAAGGCGGAGGCGGCGTCCATCGCATGGGACAACCCGCACTGCCGCGCCTGGACGTGGTCGGGGAAGAATTGAATCTCCTCCCCCGACACGCCGTTCTCAATCATCACGCTGCTCCATCCGGAGATTGCCTTGACCCTGACCTCGACCACCGTTTCGTCACTCGGGCGCATGGGCGCGTGGCAGAGGAAGAAGAGATAGTCGCCGCTCGTCGTTCCCCGGTCGGCGATAAGGAGGCCGTCCTCCTGAATCTCGGCGACGCAGCGTTCCATCTTGCCTTGCCTGACCCAAGGCAGGCCGGGCATCTTCGCGGCCTCATAGATGACGTCCCACTCCGGCGTTGACGGCGCGCGCTCCGCTTCGGGCGGCAGGGCCAGGACTATCTTGTTGTCGCCAAACTTCAAGGCCTCCGGCGGGACTGGAAAGTCCAGCCATCCCTGCTCAAGGATGGGTTTGCCCAGCGCGACGCCGTTCATGGTCGCCTGCAAATTGGCCGGCCCGTCCGTGCGGATGTGGCAGGTCGCTTCGAGCCGCCATCCATCCTTCATGGCGGCGGCGAAATCATCCCCCACAACGAGGGGTATCTCAACCGGTTTGTCCGGGTAAATGGCCCAGGGCTTGGTCGGAGTGAGTATGGGCAGATTGAGGTGCTTGTTGCCGCCGGCGAGATAGCGCTCCGGGCTGCCGTCGCGCGGGGTGACGAAGTAAAGTTTGTTCATGGTGCGAAGGGTCGCGGGATCGCCCAACTCCCGCCACATGGGGCCTTTGGGGTCGAAGTAGTTGAAGATGTAAATGCCGTCGGCGCCCTGAGACCACGCGCGCATGGCGCGGGCGCGGTAACTCTCAAGCGAATTGCGCCGGAACCGCGTCTCGCCGGTCACGCGCGACTCGCTGAGACAGGGATAGACGGGCACGCCATGCCTATGGCCGAGATCAATGAGATAGGGCCAGGGGTTCAACTGGAAGTAGCACGATCCGACGAGAATATCCACCAGTCCTTCCGCCAGCCATTTTTCGATGTCCAAGCCGATGCCCTTGCAATACTCGACCGAATCCGGGACGCGAATGGCGATGAGTATGGGGCGGCCGCGCTGAAGCCCGACCTCTTCGGTCATCCGGCGGGTTTTCCTCAGGAGGTCGGTCATCATGTCCAGTTCGGCCTGGCCGGCCGCGCCGCCCTCGGCGACGCTCTTGAAGAAACACGCGTGGCGGAGAAAATCCAGTTCGATGCCGTCCACGTCGAACTTGCGACAGACCTCTTCGAAAAACCGGAAGGCGAGGTCGCGCACTTCAGGCCGCGCGTAGTCCACCGATGTCCATGAGCCGTGTTTGGGCATCCGGTCTTCCGCGCCGCAGAGGTACTCGGGATTTTCGCGCTTGAACCTGGGGCGCAGATACGGGCCGTATCCGCCACTCGCGGCGTCATGGGTATCGTTCATGCGCATGTCCCAGAAGATTTCGATGTTATTCTTTCGGCAGAAGTCGGCCATGATGGCGATGGGGTCAAGGCCCCGCGCCATGAGTTGCGGCAGGCCGTTGTCCTTGAAGATGTACTCCGTACACATGAACGGCGCCATGACCTGGCTGTTGTGCAGGGCGTCTCCAAAGCAGAGCGAATTGCTGTAGAAGATGGAGTCCACCTGGCTGCCTATCAGCGGCGAGGTGCGCAGAGCCAGGAGGGCCTCCGCCGTAGGCTCCTTTTTGGTGTAGATCACGTCGTCG
>CAYPFP010000225.1:0-2005 GCA_964409935.1 uncultured Planctomycetota bacterium
CGCCGCCATCATCGGCCGCGCGCTCTATACGGGCGACATCGAACTGGCCGCCGCCCTCAAGGCCGCCGAATGAGTCCGAAGGCTACTTCGTCCTGAGTTCGAGCACCCGCAAATCCTCCGGTCCTATCTTCATGTCGAAGGCCGGCCCTGTCGCCAGAGACTTTGCCGTCACCATCTCGCCGACACTCTCGATAGAGTTTATTCCCAGGGCCTTGACGTCCACGTCAACTCGCACGGTCCTCTCTTCGGCGCTGTCGTTGTAGAGGGTCAGGTAAAGCAGCCCCTTGGCGGGGCCGAAGCGCTCCATCAGGATTCTGCCGTCATCGCATCGCGCGTGCGTCACGGGCTTCCAGCCGGCGGCGCCGAGCTTGCGAAGGATCGGCATGTACGTGGTGAACAGGTCCGGGAACTTCTGATACGCCTCGTCGCAACGGCGCCCGATGCTGGGGTAGATTCCGAAGAGCGCGCACCGCCGGAAATATTGTTCGTGGCCCTCGCGGGTCGCCAGCGCGGTTTCGTTCCCCAACAAACCCATGTAATCGAGCCGCAACGTCGGTTTCTGATACGCCAGCGTTCGGAAATATCGCAAGGACGGAATGTCCACCGCCCGCCCCTCAAGACCGCAAACGTCGCACACGAAATAGTGCCACGCCACCTTCCGCCGGTCGCCAAGATTGGGAAAGACCAGCCTGTTGGTCGGATGAACCCGTTCGCCCAGGGCCTTGAAGAAC
Source organism: uncultured Planctomycetota bacterium (assembly GCA_964409935.1). GTDB lineage: Bacteria > Planctomycetota > Brocadiia > JAADGH01 > CAYPFP01 > CAYPFP01. The sequence goes on from CAYPFP010000225.1 coordinate 732, forward strand.
TCGACCATTGTGAACCTGCCGTCAATCGCCAGCGCGCCGCTCTTTTCATCGTAGGTGAGCGGGTAGTCGGCGTAGGCGAAATGGTCCTTGCGGATGTTCAAGTGCCGAGAAACCCACGCGCCCCCCGAGTCCACATAGATGCCGTCAATGAGCGGGTGCTGCTCCAGCATCTTCTCGACCTTCGCGAACTCGAACTTCGCCACGGTCGGCGCGTCGGTGTCGTGAAAAAGATCGGGATCGCAGTTGACTGAAAACACGACCATGTTGACGGGCTTCACGGGCTTGATGTCGGCCCCCGTGTCGTCGCGGATGACGATGGGGTACTTCCCATCGGGCGCGATGACGGCGCAGTTCTCGATCATGCGCTTGATGTCCTGGCCCCAGTGGTAGTTCTCCGGTTCCCGGAAATCGGCGACGGCCTTCATGGCCTCGTCGTAGTCCGCCGGCAGTTTCGCAAGGCCCTGGATGGAACGCTGGCCGGGGATGATGTACGGCAGGGTGAGAATGTCCAGTTTTTCGTCCAAGTCCGCGCCGGCAGGGCCGCCCTCGCGGTAGGCGTAGTCCTGGGGATTCGGCACCTTGGCGGTGGGGATGGCAAAAAGCCACATGCCTTCCTTCATCGCCCGGCGCGCAAAAACGTCGGGGTAGATATCGTAGTACCGCTGCGCCGCATCGCGAAGGCCCCAGCGCGCATCCACGCGATACATCGAGAGCGCAAACGGCGCTTTCTGTTTCAGCTTCGCCGCCGGCGACAAGCCATACTTGATCCTCACATACAGCAACGATTCGTTGGGGTCGAATCCCAGCGTGTAGTTACACGGCAGCGACGGCGAGAGCGCCAGCCCGATTCCCCCGCCGAAGACATCGCTGGTCACACAGCCGAACGGAAGGCCTTCCGCCTCGTGCGGAAGATCGCCGGCCGCCCTGGCGACCGCCAGATCGTTCCACCACTGAAGCCCTTCGCCCTCCACGGGCAGACGGAAGAGAAGGTCCACCGCCCGGTCTTTTCCGCGAGCGTCGCGCACCTCGCCGACAACAGACACGCGCCCGACGTCGGGCGCGCGCCCGTCTCCGGCCTCATACGCATATTCGCACTGAAGCCCGATGTCCGCATAGTCCGCGCTGACAAGGAGCCTATTCCCCTCGCGCCTCACGCGGGTCTGGCCCAGGCCAAACCGCCCATCGGCGGCGTCGCCCGCAAGAAGCCCGAACGGCGCCTGTTTCACCCTTTCCGATGCGACGCTCTTGTCGCCAAGCCGCAAGTCCCAGATCGC
>CAYPFP010000226.1:0-1985 GCA_964409935.1 uncultured Planctomycetota bacterium
GATACTTGCGCGCCATGGCCGAGCACTCGATGTGCCACCCCGGATAGCCCCTCCCCCAGGGGCTGTCCCACTGCATGATATGTCCGGGCTTGTCGGCGAACCACAGCGCGAAGTCGAAGGGAGATCGCTTCTCGGACTTCACCTCCACGCGCGCGCCCGCCATGAGCTTGTCGAGCGTGTTGCCGGAAAGCTCCCCGTACCGCGCAAACTTCCCCAGGTCGAAATAGACGACCTTGTTGGCGCCATAGGCATAGCCGTCCTCGATGAGCCGCTGGATCGTCTCGATCATCTCAGGCACGTGTTCGGTGGCGCGGGGATAATGGTGCGCCGGCCGGACGTTGATCTGCGCGATGTCCTCGAAGAAGGTCTTCATGTAGAATTCGGCGATCTGGTACGGGTCCTTCTTCTCGCGTTTGGCCGCCACCTCCAACTTGTCCTCGCCTTCGTCGGCGTCCGAGACGAGGTGCCCCACGTCGGTGATGTTCATCACCTGCGTCACCTGCAGGCCCTTGTATTCCAGGTAGCGCCGCAGCAGGTCGGCCAGCAGAAACGACCGGCAGTTGCCGATATGGATGTAGTTGTAGACCGTCGGCCCGCAGTTGTACATCCGCACCTTGCCCGGCTCAAACGGCTCAAAAGGCTCTTTCTTCTTGGTCAGCGTGTTGTAAAACTGAAGTCCCATGACGGCTCCTGTCTGTATGTTGCGGTTTGTTGTAATTCGGCGCGGCGGACGCTACCTGCCCGTCCACAGGTACATCAGGCGCGGCCCCTTCGGAAACGCCACGTCGCGCAGGGCCGCCTCAATTGCTCGCCCCGGCCGCAGGCTCTCAACCTCCGAATCGAAAAGCGCCGAGAACGAGAAGCTCTTGTCGTACCGGACCACTCTGCACGCCGTCAGCTTCGCCAGTTCCTTGGTCTTGTTCAGGGCGTCCTCGTAGTAGCCGATCTGGTCCAACAGTTTGAGGTCCCTTGCCTGCAGGGCGGTGAAGATGCGCCCGTCGGCCAGCTCCCTGACTTTTTCTTTGGGCAGGTTCCGGCCTTCGGCCACGACCTGGACGAATCGTCCGAGCATCTGATCCACGACAACCTGCAGAAGTTGCCGTTCTTCCTCCGTCATCAACCGCGTCCAGGAGCCGACGTCCTTCAGCGGCCCCGACTTGATCATGCGGTCCTGAACGCCGATTTTCTGCAGGAGCAGCGTCGCGTCGAAGTTCATCATGATCACGCCGATGCTGCCCGTGATCGTCGTCGGATGCGCCACGATCCAGTCCGCCGCCATGGAGATGTAATACCCTCCGGAAGCCGCCACGTCGCCCATGCAGACCACGAGCGGCCGTCCGGTCTCCTTCTTGAAGCGGCGCAGCTCCTGCGTGATCACGTCGCTGGCGGTGATGCCGCCGCCGGGGCTGTCCACCTGCAGGAGCACGGCCTTCACGTCGGCGTCTTCGCGCGCCGCCCGCAACCGTTGCCGCACGTACTGCATCATGTTCTCGCGCCCGTAGAAGAACGCGTCGGTCTCCATCTCCCCGATGATGCCCGTAACGGGTATGACCAGGACCTTGTCCGCGCCCGTGCCGTCGAGGGTCTTCTCCGTAAGCGCTCCTTTCAGGTGGGTCTTCTTGCCCGTGATGGTGTCCAAATCGCTCGTCGAAAGGACCACCACCGTGAGGAAGAAGAGACCCGCAGCGCAGAAGAACACGAAAGCCAGGAACCACCCCAGCCAGAACCCGCACCCGCGAAGCCGTTGCTGGATGATGATGGTGGGGGGCGGCGGACCGCCGCTGGGCGGCGTGCGCAGAGACGGATCGCTCTCGGACATTTTCGGTCTCCAGAATAGTTGCGCCGGATGCCGTGCCACGACGTTCGAGACGGCAAGGCGATTCGATTATAGAGCTTCCTCGGCGATACTGTCAACGCGCAACAGACCCAAGGGTGCATGTAGTTTCTCTCGGTCAGGCGGCGAGCTTGTCGGGGCGCTTGGCGAA
>CAYPFP010000227.1:0-1594 GCA_964409935.1 uncultured Planctomycetota bacterium
TCAGGCAAAAGCCTCCCTCCCGAGGAAACCTGAACCCCTTTCTCCGTGTTTTTTTTCTCATGAGGCAGAGCGCCCGGCGCTCTGCCCCTCCGCTCCAACTCGATATCTCACGTTTTTCGTCGGCGCCGCTTGGCATGTCGCGGGGACTTGCAGGGAGCAACAGTGCGAGAATTCGGGTTGGAACGGCGCTAGGGAACCTGCTTGACCTCGCGCCGCCGAATGTCCACGGAGATCTCGACGACGGGGGCTTCGGTGGGGTAGGCCTCTTCGAACGTCAGGCTGCCTTTGCCGCCGGACTTGAACGTCGTGGAGAGCCGCTGGGCGAGGCACAGCCCCATGAGCCAATGGCGTCCCGCCAGCGTGAGTCGGCGAAAGGCCGGCACGCCGTCCCCTTGGAACTCGTGGGATCCCAACTGGAAACCGAACGGGCTGACCCATCCGCCCCAGTCGTAGCCGGCCAGGTTCTCATCGGGCAGAAGCTCCCAGCCGAGTGTCGTGCGATTGCGGACCTTCGCGCCGGCTTGCGCCGCATCGAGTTCCCAGAGCCACACGACGTAAGCGGGGTCGGGCAGCTTGCGCCGGTCAATCCAGTAGGAGACCTTCCGGCCGGCCTTCCCCTCGGCCTCCACATTGTACCCAACCCAGGCGTCGGCCGGCATTGGCCTGAGGCCTTGCTCGTTCGGGGTGATGACCATGGGACTCACGGAAACGACATAAAGGCCGTCGGACTCCAGCGCCGTCGGCGGGGGCGCGGGACGTCTGTGAAGCCGGCTTCTGCTCTGCTCCGTCTGGAACCTCGGCTTTTCGGAGTCAAGGGTCTTCCCGACCTCCGGCAGCGAGGCCAGCGCCTCGAAATGTTCCCGATTGTGTTGAACGGAGTCTTCGCGAGTCAGAAGCCCCGGCCAGCCGGGACCGCCGCCGAACGAGTGTTCGTAGAACACGAGCAAGTTCCGGACCTCCGCGATCGCGGGCGATTTGCGGCCCTGGAGGGCTTGCTCGGCGCGGCGGGCCGCGCGCATGGCCGTGGGGATGGCCGCGCGGTTGGTGTCCCACTGCCCGCCGAAACCCCCGCGATAGACCGGCAGTTCGCGCCCGTATCTCGACTCGATGTGTTCGAAGAACATCTGCGGCGTGGCCGGCGTGATCCTGGGGCTATCGTGCGCCTCGTTCCACATCCTCGCGAAGCGCGGGACCTTGGTGGAGGCGAAGGAACCCCAATTGTCAAAGGCGTGGAGCGACAGGACCGCATCGTAGGGATAGCCGTCCTCCCTGAAACGCTTCAACACGCTGCCGATGCCCTTCTCCATGATCTTCATCGGGTCGGCGTCCGGGAATTCCTTCTTGTTGAAGAAGCGCGCGCTGTCGGGGTCAAAGCCCATCTGCATGTAGGCCTCGGTATAGGCGTGGTTGGAGACCCAGGTCAGCACCCGCTCGCCCGTCGTCGCCTCCCACCAGAAGGGGGTGTTGCAGATCTTGCCGGGAAGCGGTCTGGAGAACGTGAGGTTGGCCCCCACGACGAGGTATCGAACGCCGTTGCGGGCCATGAAGTGCGGGAGGTCCGCCATATGGCCGGGCACGTCGTTGAGGATCGCGG